>NZ_CP046122.1:3071193-3685432 GCF_009707365.1 Microlunatus sp. Gsoil 973 | reverse complement strand
GACACCTTCCACGTCGAGTTCGATCTGCCGGGGATCGACCCGGAGTCGATCGATCTCGACGTCGAACGCAACGTGTTGACCATCGGGGCCGAACGACCGGTCTCGGAGATGCCCGGCGAACAGATCGCCGCCGAGCGGCCGCGTGGCGTGTTCAGCCGGCAGCTGATCCTCGGCGACAACCTTGACCTGGACCAGATCTCCGCGTCCTACACCGACGGCGTACTCCGGATCCGGATCCCGGTGTCGGAGAAGGCCAGGCCCCGCAAGATCCAGGTCCTGTCCGAACAGCGGGAATCCAAGGCGATCACCAGCTGACCGGGGCCAGACATGGTCGGTGACCGGCGATCGAGGGCGGGTTGACGAAGCCCGTAAGACCATCAGCCCTCACCCGCGTGCGTATATCGGGTGAACTGTTGGCCGGGCTACCCGTTCACCGGCCCCGATCCGGTCGTGATCATCGGCGGTGTTGCGTCTGCCGGGCGGGCGACCCCTGACCGCCCGCCCGGCACGTCGCACCGGTTCTCAAACCCTCCCGTGATCACCGCCAGTTGGTCAGTGCGGCAGATCGACGACGGCAACCGGGCGGTCCGTCTCGTACAGCAGCCGGCGGCTCACTGATCCCAGCAGCAGACGACGTACCATGCCCCGGCCGTGCGAACCCACAACAATCAGTTGTGCGTCGTTGGCGTGGGCCAGGATCCCCTCGACCGTCGGACCCTGTACGACCGCGGACTCCGTCTTGACGTCGTTGGTCTCGTCGGTGCGCACCTGGTCGAGCAACTTCTCGATCGTCGCCAGCGCCCGCTCGTGTTCGTCCTGCTCGAAGCTGGTCATCACGCCGGGTTGCAGCGGGACACTGACCATCGGTAACTGGTAGGCCGTGACCGCACGGATCGAGGTTTTGCGGAGCAGCGCCTCCTGCAACGCGAACCGCAGCGCCGCCGCGCCGTACTCCGAGTCGTCGACGCCCACCACGATGGGTCCGCCGCGACTCGGTTCTGTGTCCTGGTCGGGGATCACGAACACCGGGCAGCCCGCCCGGGTGGCCACCCTGACGCTGACCGAGCCGATAAAGCTCTCGAACGCACCGAGCCCTCGGCTGCCAACGACGACCGCTTCGGCATCACTTGAGGCGGCGGACAGCACGGCGGCCGGTGAGCCGACCTCGGTACGGGTCCACATCCGGACGTCGGGAGCCACCTCGGCTGCCCGCCGGGCGGCAATGTCCAGCAGGTCCTGGCTGAACCTCGACATCTCCGTGATCGCCTTGTCGCCGATCGCTGTGTTGGTGAAGATGCCGCCGGTCCTGGGGAGGTCGACAGCGTGCACGATCTCCAGATCGCAGCCGGTCAACGAACTCTCCGCGGCAGCCCACTCGAGTGCTCGGGTGCTGCCGGTCGAGCCATCGATCCCTACAGTGATGTGCGTCATGATCAACTCCGTGTCGGTGCCATTGATCACCAAGTCTTCTTGTGCGCCGCCCGTCGTGCTAGGTCCACAGGTCCCCGGGGACCCGGGACCAATGTCAGGGCACATCTGCGTGCTTCTCTGTGGCTCACAGAGGAACTTGGTCCCGGGGTGGGCGGCCCAACGTCTGTAGCAGGACGGAACCAGGCGGGTCAGGCTGCGGTTATGGATCAATCGTTGTCAGCGAAGGAGACCAGCGCCCGGTTCCATGGGTCGGTGGTGGTGGGGTTGACCACGACGCCGGCATCCCGGGCTGCCTTTCGGTGGGCGAGTGACTATGCCCGCCGCACCGGCGCACGGCTGAGTGTCGTCTGCGTGCATCCGGCCAAGGATTCGCAGCCGACGGAAGTGTCGGTTCCGGACGTCAAACTCGACTGGAGTGCGCAGGCACGACGCACCATCGACCTCGAGTTCTCCTCCTCCCATCCGGAATCGGGCTGGACGCTGACACAGTTGATCGGGGAGCCGGGTCCGGAACTGGTGCGGGCCGCGGAGAACGCCCAGTTGCTGGTCATCGGCCGACACCATATGGCCCCGCACCGACCTGGGTCGCCGGTCGCCGCCTACTGCGCCGAGACCGCGACGGTACCCGTGGTCATTGTTCCTGCGCCGCAGGACGCTCACCTCGGCCCGAGCGCGACGGCTTCTACGGTTCTTCAGGCAAACCGCTGACGACGTGCCGACCTGTATCGCTCAGCTGCGCCCATTGACCGACGCCGTCCACTCGAGCAGCGTTCCACCGCCGTCGCGCGAAGTGATCCGCAGCGAACCGCCACGCTTTTCCGCACGGGTGGCCAGGTTGGCGACGCCGCTTCGGCGCTCGGGGTCCTTCGGCATGCCGATACCGTCGTCGGCCACCCGGATGGTCAGCTTCGTCCCCTTCAACTGGACGTCGATCGACACGGAGGACGCGTGGGCGTGACGCCTCACATTGGTCAGCGACTCCCGGACGCAGGCGATCACGTCGTCCAGGAGTGACGCGTCGACCACGGAATCCACGAGCCCGGTGAACGAGACGGCCGGAGCGAAGCCGAGCAGCGGTGTGACCTCACCGGCAATCTGGAGGATCCGGTTCCGCAACGCCTCCCCGGGCGTCGAGATGAGCCCGCCCTGCAGTGTGAAGATGCTGGTGCGGATCCGCCGGATCGCCCGGTCGATCTCGTCAACCTTTCCGATGATCCGCCTGGCGACGTCCGGTGATCCCTCGAGATGTCCGGCGATGCTCTCCAGCCCCAGGCCGACAGAGAACAGTTCCTGAATCACATGATCATGAAGATCCCGGGCGATTCTGTCGCGTTCCTCCAACATCACCATCTGCTCGGCGAACTCCCGGGCATCGGCCAACTGCAACGCCACGCTGGCATGGGCGGCGAAGCCGCTGGCCATCCGAACGTCTGCGTCGGTGAATCCGGTCCGGCCTCGCCGCCGGATCAGTGTGAGCGCACCCCTGGTCCGCTCCTCGTCCCGCAGCGGGACGACGATGAGCGGTCCAGCGTCCATGATCAAAGCCAGATTCGCAATGGGCAGCGGACCACCAGCCAGTGGATTGTCCAGCAGCAGTGGCTCTCCGGACTCGATCACCTGACTGGCGATCGTCTCGTTCAACGGGAACCGACGACCGAGCAGATCCTCGGCGCCCTGGCCGAACGCTGCTTCGACCATCACGGCTTCATCGGTCGGGTCGACCAGGCTGACGGTCACCAGATCGGATCCGGACACATCAATCGCTCGTCGCGCGATGGTCCGCAGGGGGTCTTCGCCGGTGCTACTGAGCAACTGTGCCTGCACCTCCGCGGACGCCTCGGACCAGCGGTGTTCCTGTTGGGCCTCGCGATACAGCCGAGCGTTGTTGATGGCTGTTCCGGCGGCCGAGGCCAGCGCACTGAGGAGTTCTTCGTCTTCTGCGCTGAACCGTCCGTTGACGCTGTCGGTCAAGTAGAGATTCCCGTAGACCTCGTCCCGGATCCTGATCGGCACCCCGAGGAAGGATTCCATGGGCGGATGATCCGCTGGGAAACCCGCCGACCTCGGATCGTCACTCATCCGGTCGAGTCGAATTGGCCGCGGATCACTGATCAGCGCTCCGAGCAATCCCTTGCCTTCGGGCAGGTGCCCGATCTTTGTCGCCGACTGGTCGTCGATCCCGACATAGATGAACTGCTCCAAGTGATGATCATTCCCGATCACACCAAGCGCGGCATAGCGGCTACCGACGAGCTCCCTGGCGGACTCGATGATGCGCCGCAGGATCCGTTCCAGCGACAGGTCGCCGCTAACGGACTGGGTTGCACGCAGCAGGTTCCTCAGTCGGCCCTGCGCCCGCCTGACGCTCTCCGCTCGGCTGACCAGCTGGTCGATCAGCTCGTCGAGCTCGAGCTTGGGCGCGTCAGGGAAGTTCAGCTGGTACCCCGAGTCACCCTCACCACCCATACCCGACACGGTACGCGCGGCAGCGTTTCCGTGCGACGGTCAATTTCTCACTGCCCACTCAGCGGTCACGTGCGATCTGTGGGCGAATGTCCCGGTCCCTTCGGGGACTTTCGGAGCTGGCCAGAGGACCATCGCCGCTGGTGCGGGGAAACCGCCGGGACAACGCTGGTGCTGGCAGTTCTGATGGTCGGCAAGCCACAAGGAGGTCGGCAGATGACCAGAGAAACCGTCGTTGTCGGAATCGATCAGTCAGTTCAGTCCGAGGCTGCACTGCAATGGGCGGCCGACTATGCGCGCCGGACCGGAGCCACACTGCGGGCTGTGGCGGTACACCCACGGTGGTCGCCGAGCCTGCCGTACTCCGTGGGAGTAGCCGGCATACCGATGACCCATGAGCCGGCAATGGTCCAATCAGGGCACGTGGCGATGCAACATCTGTTCGACTCGATCCGACCCGAGTCGCATTGGTGATCAGCGGGCGAGGACGCAGCAGTCGGACCACAGCTGCGCCCGGTCGCATCAATCGGCGGATTCCCTGATGACGTCGAGCAGTAACCGCCGTTGCGGGGTCGGCGACGCCTGATCCGCCGGACCGATCTGCAACACGGCCTGCGGGGACGCGGCGCTGCCGATGATGTCCTGGATCCGGGCGCGGACGGCGGCTACCTCGATCGCGGGCAGGCAGAGGTCGGCGGCATACCCGGAACGGGCCAGCTCCAGCAACATGCGTTGCATGGCCTCGCCGGCGGTGATCCAGTCCTCAGCAGCGTCACCCGGAGTGACGAGCACCGAGGTGAGCAGGTACGCCTCCGACTGGACCGGGCTGTTGCTCCATTCCGATGACCCGAGTACTCCCGCCGAGGACCACCGGGCAGTCCGCGCATCCTGATCCGGCCGGTACACCTGCTCGGCGTGGTCGATCGCCTGCTGCAGTGCCGTCCGACTCGTCGGCCCGGTGGCCGGGATCAGCTCCGCGCCGGAGGCCACTGCCGCAGCACGGAGCCGTTCGCTGAGGTACATCGGGTCGGCCGGGCTCCGTCGGACGGAGTCGTCGGGCCCGGCCTGGACCCACGGATTGAGCTCGGCCAGCACCGGATCTGCTACCCCGGTCCCGGTTGAGGACACGGTGGCCGTCGCGATCAAGGTCTCGTCGGGAAGGTTGGCCGGAGTACGCCGGATGTCAGCCTGCCAGCCGTCCGCGGCCACCGAGGTACGGACGTTGAACAACGCACAGCCACAGCTGATCAACAGTTGGCGACCCATACGGTCAAGGGACATCAGCCATCGGCCCGGATCGGCGTGCACGGCGAGGTCGTCGGGGGTCAGCCGCAGGATCCAGGGTTGGGTGTTGTAGACCGACGGGGCGTAGGTCGCCTGGATCGCGGCGTGTCTGAGGACCACGGCCCCCGCCGTTCCCGATGCTGCCGTCGAAGCCAACGTCGTCTCCCGTCGGTTAACCGCCGTCGCTGAGAGCCTTGTCCATCGGGCCCGATGGTCATAGGGACCTTTGGCACCTGCGTGATGGGCGCAGTTCCGACCCGGACCACGGCGTCCGTGTGCCCGCGTCCAGCGACGCCGGCCGAGGCTCAGGCGTGCGGCACGTGCTCGTGGCGTTGGTGGGTGTCCGGCTCCAGTTGGAAGGTGGAATGTTCCACACTGATCGCGAAGTGCCGCGCCACACACTCCTGCAGTTGATCAAGGATCTGTGGTGTGTGACCGTCGGAGAAGCACTCCTGGTCCAGGACCAGGTGCGCCGTCAGGACCGGCAGCCCGGAAGAGATCTGGGAGGCGTGCAGGTCGTGCACCTCGCGTACGTGATCAACGCCGAGCAGATGCTGCCGGACGACCTCCAGGTCCAGATCCGGAGGGGTGGCTTCCATCAGCACATTGATCGTCTCGCGCATCAGCGTGAACGCGCGCGGCAGGATCAGCGCACCGATCAGCAGGGCGGCGACCGAGTCGGCACGCTGCCAGCCTGTCAGGGTGATCACGATCGCGGCGACGATCACACCGGCCGATCCGAGGGCGTCGTTGAGCACCTCGAGGAACGCCGCCCTCAGATTGAAGTTGGCGGACCGGCCAGCGGACAGGACGGCGATGGAGACCAGATTGCCGAGCAGGCCGACGATGCCGAACACCAGCAGGCTGCCCGACGGGATCTCCGGCGGCGACAGCAACCGACGGATGCCCTCGACCAACACGAACAGGCCGACGGTGAAGAGCACCGCCGCCTGGGCGGTGGCGGCGATCACCTCGGCCCGTTGATAGCCCCAGGTCCGCCGATCAGTGGCCGGTCTGACCATCAGGTTCGCCGCCAGGAGTGCGACAGCCAGTCCGCCGGCGTCGGTCAACAGGTGGCCGGCATCGACGATCAGTGCCAGCGATCCGGTGACTGCCGCGCCGATGATCTCCGCGACCAGGATCACCGCGGTGATCGCGAAGGCGACCGTCAGACGCGTCCGGTTCTGCGCCGTCCCGGCGCCGTGATCATGGGTGCTCATGGTCCCGCCGTGCCGGATCGGTGGAGACCGCACCTGCTGGCATGCGGAGCGGCTTTCAGCACGGCTCAACGATACAGTCGAGCTGATTCACCGATTGATGACGCAAAGTGGGGTTCCGATGCCCGATTCACAGCTCCGCGTCGTCGAGTCCCTCGCCGACCGGTTCACGACGACACCGTTCAGCTATCCCGAGGTCGGCGCCACCCGTCAAGATCAACTCCCTCGCGGGTACCGCCGGCTCGAGGCGCGGATCGACGTCGGTCACGGTCGGCAGCGCTTCCTGGAGGTCTCCGACCGGCTGCTGACCTGGCAGATCCATTCCGAATCCGGTCTGGCACTGCAGGTATCCGACCCACAGGTGCGGCAGGGCGCCATCCTGATCGCCACGCTCCCGCTGGGTCCGGTCAAGATCGACACCAGGTGCCGGGTCGTGTATCTGATCACCGACGACCGGCGAGCCGCCTTTGCGTACGGGACTCTGCCCGGCCATCCGGAGACAGGGGAGGAACGGTTCGACGTGGAACTCACCGATGATGACCGGGTGGTCTTCAATCTCCGGGCCTTCTCCCGCAACGCCTGGTTGCTGGCCCGACTCGGCAGCACGGTCAGCAACCGCGTGCAGGCGATGGTCAATCGTCGCTACCTGGCGGCTGCAGCATCCTGAGTCCGCCCGGTGACTGCCCGCGGACGCAGCCGGATGTGGTCCTTCCGGCGGTTATGTTGGCCGGCGTCGGAGATCAAAGGTGCGGTGCCCAACCGGGAGGAGGCGACGGTGGCCGAGTCGCCGCCCAGCAGCTCGACGAGCAGGGCCACTTCAGGGGATCCACCGCTGGTGGTCCTCCGCCGGTTGCGACACAGGCACATCGTGGATCGGCTGGACTATCTCCGAGGGCTCCGCCGCCTTGCCTCCGGGATGACGCAGGCAGATCTGGCCAGGGCGCTCGGCCTGACCCAGCCGTCGATCAGCTCGGCGCTCAAGTCGGCCGCCAAGATCGCCGATCCGCCCGCCGGGTTCTCCGGGGCCAGCGTGTACGAGATCGCGCAGCGTTTCACGGCGGGAGAACTCAGCAGGGACGAGTTGATCGACCAGCTCAGCCGCTGGCCGGAGTCGTCCGGGAGCGAGCACGGCGGTCGGATGGCTGTGGACAGCCACGTCGAGTCACTGCACGAATTGGGTAAGGCCTTGGAGGACGGGCTGCTGGACGAGGCGGCGTACCAGGCGGTGTTCGTTCGGCGCAAGGAGCTTCGGCCGGCTGTCCAGGGGGCGGCCGGCCGACAGCGGCGAGAGCACTTGGAATTGACTGGCCCGGACTGACGATGACCGCCCAGCCGAATCCCCCACGGCTTCGGCTGGGCGGCCATCGCATCAGATGTCACCGGCGGTCGATGGCGTCTGGCACGGACAACCATCGACGTGCAACGTCCTAGGGCGTCACAGGTCACATCCCCCAATGGTCACCATGGGCCCCGGGTAGGAGGTCCATGGCTCTCTCCCAATCGATACGCTAGCACCGGATGTCCGAAATCGGACATGTCCAACACGGACATTTCCTCAAGATCGTGTCAATTTCAATCAGGTGCGCGGCCTGGGCATCAGAGCGGCCGCGACCGGACGTCGGGGAACATTCCCTCCGGCGGTGCTGCATAGGGCAACGGCTCACCCCGCCGGTTGGTGTTGGCCGGGTCGTCGGCGGTGTCGGCGAAGACTCCGTCCGGGTCCAACAGGACCGGCATGTGATAGTCGGCGTGATCACGCCACCAGACGCTCATCCCGGTCGACGGGTCCTGTCGCAGATACTCCCAGGAGCGCCACAGTGCCTCCAGTCGAGCGATCGCCTCGCCGTAACTCCACCAGCGGGCCGACCACACCCGGTTGCGGCCGTCGACCCGCCGCTTGTACATGTGCCGCAGGAAGTCCCGGACGAACTCGTCGACGTTGCCGTAGTAGAGCGTGACCTCCGCCTCGGTGCCGAAATCGTCCACGTCGTAGGGCTGAGCGTCGCGCGGTGCCGGGTCGAGCAGATCGGTCATCTCTTCGTCTCCTGCATCAGGTCCGTCGCGGACAGGGTGGCCATCGACGACGGCGCCGTCGAGGAGAACGGACCGTCGACGGTGCGCGGGGATCGCGGATCGTGGGTGGCGATGCAGGCCCGCACCCGGTCGGCGTACGGGCGGGACATCCACGGCAGAGTCCTGATCAGGGTCGGTCGCGCCCCGGATGCCAGGACCAGGGCCCGGCCCTTCGGCATGGCGGCCAGATCGGCGACGTCGAGGATGCGCTCCCGCTGGAGTTGCTGGGAGACCGTCTTCTGCCCTCGGCTGCTTGAGGTGGAGGAGGCGAGCCGGTCGTAGTCGCCGATCAGCCGGGACAGGTCCTCCAGGAACTGGGCCTCGGACACGCCGCCGCCGTAGATCTTGATGTTCGCAGCGCTCCACAGCTTCTTCATCCCGGACTCGCCCCAGACGTCGACACCCTGGGACCAGGACTGCAGGATCGTCATCAGCACGATGCCGCGTGATCCGTAGTGGCTGTAGAGGTCCGGCAGATCCTTCCAGCGGCAGACGTTGGCGGCCTCGTCGAGCACCCCGAGCATCGGTGTGGGCAGCCGGCCGGCCGGTGATCGGGCGGCCGCCTCCTCGGCAGCCTCGACAACTGCAACCGTGAGCGCGGTGACCAGTGGCCCGGCCGTCCCGCGTCCCTCCTTGGACAGCGAATAGAGCGTTGCTGAGGAGCTGACGAATGCGGTCGGGTCGAAGTGCGGACGCCAGGTCGATGTCTCGGTCGGTGGGGTGATCCAGCGGGCGACGGACCGGTTGGTCAGGCAGGTCGCCATCTGCTGCGCGGTGCCGTAGATGCCGCCACGTTGGCGCTCCGGGGCGGTGACCACGCCGGCCACCTGGTCGGCGGTCAACGTGTAGCCGCGGCCACGCAGGATGTCCACCGGCGTCTCGTCGGTCGGCCGGGTGACCCAGGCGTAGACCTGGGTGATCGGCCGCCGGTCGAGGGCCGCCGCAAGCAGCAGCCCGGCGAGCAGATCCTGTCCGGCCGGATCGAAGAATGCGTCGGTGCGTGCACCCGGGTCACGAGTGCCGGCGGCGAAGTGTTCGGCCAGCCGGGACGCCTTGACCTCGTCGGTGACATAACTCAGGGGATCCCACCACCAGGTCGGTTCCTCACCCGCGATCGACTGCGGATCGAAGATCCACACCGGAGCGGTTTTCGCCCGCAGATCCCGGGTGGCGTCGACGACATCACGCTTGTTGGAGGTGACCAGCACAGCGCCCGGCGCGTCGAGGATCGCGGGGATGGCCCGGCTGGTCGTCTTGCCACTCCGCGGCCCGGAGATGTCGATGTGCATGTCCTCCCATGAGCCGTACAGCGGGCGGTCGCCCTGGACGGTGCGGCCGATCAGCACTCCTGGTGAACCGACCACACCGAGGCGGGCTGCGGTGCGGAGGGCGGACCGCTCGCTGAGACTTTCCACCTCCTTGCCACGGCCGAGGACCGTCGCCGTCCTGTCGACCCGGCTGCCGATCTGCCTGAACCGATGGACCAGCCGCCACACCAGGATCACCGTCCCGAGCAGGAGCACTGACGCGGCGATGAGCACCGGCGTTGCGGCTGCGGGCCAGGGGAGGTCGCCGATGATCGTCGCAAAGAGGAGCTCCAACGGATCGGCGGGCAACCGGGTGCGGCCACCGTCGATGACGTTGCCCAACCGCACTCCGACGTTGATCAGCAAGGTCGTCCCGGCCACCAGCGCGATACCGGCCAACAGCAGAAGCAACTCGGCCGACAACCCGCCCGGATCGCGGCGGCGGTTGCTTGGCCGGCTCACGACTCCTCCTGCCGATCAGCGCTGATCCGGCTCTGCTCGTGCCACAACCGGTTGGTGTCGTGGATTCCGCGCTCGACGCTGGTCAACTGCACACTGATCGGGATACCCGGCCGACCGCCGACCTTGATCAGGAACTTTCCGCGTCCCGGCGGGTCGGTCTCCCGGCCGGTGGCAGGATCCCATGCCGGCGGGTCCTGCCAGCCGATCAACATCTGCTGCTCGGTGAACGAGAAGGGCACTGCCGAGGTCAGCTGCGGCATCTCGGCCGATGGCAGGCCACCGCAGATGACCATGCCGGACCGTTCGACGAAACCTTTGGCCTTCATCCGGTCCTCCTCGGCGGGCAGCGCCAGCAGGTCGCTCATCGTGTGACTGATCATGGCCATCCCGACGCCGCGCTGCCGGTTCAACCGGGTCAGCGCATCGACCCGATCAACCATCCCGCGGCCGGCGCGCAATGCGCGCCACAGTTCGTCCAAGATCACGAAGTAGTGCCTGCGCGGCTCGAGTCCGGCATCGGCCAGCGCATTGGCGACGTTGACCGTGCCGAAGCCCGCCGACCAACAGGCCAGCAACGTGGCCGCCTGGAGATCCAGCTCCGAGTCATCGACGGCCGAGACGTCGTAGACCATCGGCGTGTCCCGGCGCATCGGGCTGGTGGTCTGCCGGGAGAAGGTCTCCCCGAGTCGTCCGCCGCTGGTCAGGCCGATCAGCGACGCCTCGAGATTCTCGGTGATGTCCTGGTAGCGCCGATGATCGCCGCGGTCGAGGGCGACCGATCTGACTTCGTCGGGGCCATCCTTGATCACCCGAAGCAGATCGCCGAGGACCGGTACGCCGGGGTGCCGGGCGTCGAGCACCCGCAACGCCCGATCGATGATCGTCTCCTCCCGGTCACTGGGCGGGGCAGATCGCATGATCGACAGCAACGCCGAAACCATCGTCTGCCGGCGACCGTGTGCGTCGGCCAGCACCTGCGCGGCTTCCCGCCGGTAGCCCCGTGACTCCAGTCGGTGCGCCGCTTCGGTCGCCTCGCCGGGATCCAGCACGTTGAGATGCCCCCGACCGCGGCCGAGCGTGATCACCTGACCACCGAGCGCCCGGATCAGGGCGACGTAGTCGGGCTTGAGATCGCCAAGCACCAAGGGCATCACCCCGTAGCCCGACAGTCCGGTCGCCATCCGCCGAACACAGGTCGACTTGCCGAGGCCCGGCTTTCCGAGCACGAAGGCACTGGGATTGCTGATCAACTTCGCCCGTTGGAACCAGGCGATGGGATCGCAGCACAGCGTCGCACCGGTGTGGATGTGTCGACCGAGCGGAACTCCGACCATCGGCGTTCCGGTACCGATCGCGTACGGCCACAAACCGCAGACCTGGACTGTCGTTCCGCGCCATTCGTCCGGTGCCTGGAGATAGGTGGATTCCCCGCGGCCCCGGCCCAGCCAGCCGCGCATCGGCGGCCGTAACGGGCGGAGCCGCGTCGGCTTGCGTTCCTTCGACCCGCGCTGCCTCGTCCCCATCATCAGAACTTGTCCCTCACTTCACTGGGCACCCGCAGGTGCTTGGCGAGCACCAGGCCGAGCGGCAGCGCCGCGGCGAAGGCGCTGTCCTGGCTGCCGTAGACCGGCCGGAGCCTGACCCGAGCCGCTGCGGACAGGTTGTCGATCGCGGCTCGGGCGTCCGCGGCGCGGGAACTGTCGAGCACGGTGGCGGTGACCAACATGCCGAAGTTGACCAGCCCGGCTCCGGCCGCCTCCTCGCTTGCCGTGGCGGCCGCCGACCGCACTGCCAGGACGTCGCGGGCGGCCGGTTTCGCCGAAGAGGTCTGCCGGAACTCCGCGGCCCGCAGATCGGCCTCGACCATCGCCGCCGCTCGGGCGGCGTCGATCGGGCGATAGAGCAGGGTCACCCGCTTGCGCGCGATGTCCCGGTGCGGGGCGAGCAGCCGCGCCAGGACGCCGGACTGCACGCTGCCACGCGGAGCCTGTGTCATCGCCCAGGTGCAGGAGTAGGCACCGTCGTGCCGGTAGCCATCCCACGACGCCTGCGTCGCCGTTGGCCCGACGTCGGTCCAGAGGAGCTCCGGCGGATCACCGATGGCATGGGCCTCGTCGATCAGCAAGGCCGAAGCGGGGTCGTACGCGATCCGGATCGTTTCGCACAGTTCTTGTGCCGAGAGCGGGTGTGCCGCTCCGGCGCCGGTCGCCTGCAGGCCGCCGGTGAATCCAGCCATCCGCGCGGCGATCTCGCGGCCCATCTCCTCGGCGCCGCGCTTCTTGCCGCCCGCCCTGCTCAGGGCCGAGAAGGTGATCGCAACATAGGCCTTCACCGTCGACGACCCGGCCGGGTAGCTGTCCACCGCCTCGGCGAGCACCGCCCTGGCGAACGGCGGCGCGGCGGGATCGAGCTGCAGTTCGACCTCGCGGCGCAATCGCGTGCCCGAGTCCGGCGCGGTCTCGATCGTCACCGCAGCCGCCTCGAGTCCCGTCTCGTCGCCCAGACCTGCCAGCCAGTGCCCCCATTCGGCGACCCAGAGGTCGATCTGTTCCTGGTCGACCAGCGCGGCACCGTCCGGTTCGGTACCGATCACGATCGAGTAGCTGCCGCTCGCGGGCGTGTGAATCATTGCGAACCGTCGGCCATAGGAATCGGTGTGTTCGCTCAGCCGCGTCGGGGCTGCCAGCCCGGGCAGTTGGTTCGTACCCCACAGGGTGCGGCCGAGTGGTCCGGAGCGGTACAGCTGGCTGCCCTTGGACCGGGCGGCCGCCCAGCCGATCCGAGCCGCGCCCCGAGAGATCAGACTCTTGCCGTGTCCGTCCTTGGTCAGCAACAACAGCAGGACAACCGCCAACCCGAAACCCATGATCGCCGCAGGGACAACGCCGGCGATCATGACGGTGAAGACCACCATGATCAAACCGCCCAGCAACAGCGCCGTACCCATCGAACCGAGACCGAGCAGACCTGGGGACGTCGGACGTCGCCAGTTGCCGTACGTCCTCGGGCCTCGTGTCGCGGAGTCGACCGCCATCCGAATGTCACCTGCCTGTGCTGAGGACCGGAAACCGGTGTCGGGTCAGGAGAGGAAGCCGACCAGTGATCCGGCAGCAGAGATCACGATCACCCCGCCCAGGGCCATGCCGATCCGGCCGACGTGTTCACCGCCCTCGCCCCGGCGCGCGTTGATCGCCATCATGGCGCCGGCCGCGATGAGCCCAAGGACGCAGACCGCGAGCGCGACCCATTTGGCCCAGCCCAGGATCGTTGTGAAGCCGTCCAGACCTTCCGGCATCTGTGCCTTCGGGTTGGGGATGTCGAGCGGGATCAGTGCCACCCAGTGGGTCAGCGTCGCGATGAGCCCTGCGTGCATCATCGGTTCTCCTTTCTGTTGCCGGTGTTCTCTTCACCGGTGGTGCGAAGCGGTCGAGTTCGTCGATCATTCGACGAACGGGTCGGGGAAGATCGCCGCGGGAAAGATCACCGGGATCACCGACCCGCCAGCTCTCGATCCACGGCAGCTGCCACAGGCGCGGGACTCCTCCGCCGATCAGCCGGGTGAGATCCTGCAGCGATCGGGGAAGCCGCCCGGGAGCGTCGGCGATCACCACCAGGCCGACCAGATCGGCCTGCGGGACAAGCCCGGAGGCCCACTGCCGCGCGGCAGCCTGCGCCGACCGCAATCCCCGAAGATGTGATCGGGCGACCAGCAGAACCGAGGCAGGAACCGAGTCGCGGACCACGGGCCAGGCGTGCCGGGCCGCTGCCCAGGTCGGGGACAGGGACGCGAGTGTCGACTCTCCGGCGCCGCCGTGTGTGCCCAACACCCAGAGTTGCGCCGGCCGTGGATGGGACCTGCTGGGCAGCCGATCGCCGACACCGGGCGCCGGAACATCCCGCTGCGGCTCCACCGGGCCGGTCGCGGGCGGCAGCAGCCGGCTGGCACGCACACCCGGACCGGACGGCTGCGCCGCCGCCGTGACACCCACGGATTGGGCTCCTGGGACATCGGATGGGACCTCTCGACGATTCGGATGTCGCATCGGAAGCTCAGCACGTCAGCGACCGCCGGTGGGGCTGAGCAGCCGTCGGACGCCAGGATCTGTGGATAACTGCTATCTGTGGACAATTGGCCGGACCTCCGGGCTGGGAACGCCATGATCGCCGGTACGACGTGGAGCATCCGCGACACGTGACGGACCGCGGGGAGGTGGTTCATGATCAGTGCGAAGGTCGCCGCCGTCGTCGCGGTGATCTGCGCACCGCTGGTGATGTTGATGCTGGTGCTCGGGTTGATCGTGTTCGGTGCGGTCGGTGAGGATTCGCATACGGGGGCAGGAGTTCTGCTCCCCGGGAGCGTGCCCGGGGGTTACGAACGATTCGTCAGCCGGGCCGGGACCCGCTGCCCGGAGATCACCGCACCGCTGATTGCGGCGCAGTTGCAGCATGAATCGGGCTTCGACGTCAGAGCAGTCTCACCGGTCGGCGCTCAGGGGATAGCGCAGTTCATGCCGGCGACCTGGCACAGCTGGGGAACCGACCACAGCGGTGACGGTGTGGCCGATGTCTGGAATGCCGCTGATGCGATCGGCAGCCAGGCCGACTACCTGTGCAGGCTGGTCGGCATGATCAGATCCTGGATCGCTCAGGGCAGGGTGAACGGTGACGTCGTCAGCCTTGCGCTGGCCGGCTACAACGCCGGTCCGGGGGCGGTGTTGATGTCGCACGGAGTTCCGGCGATCCCCGAGACCCGGGACTACATCAAGATCATCCTGGCAACTCGGAAGCGGTTCGCCGGTGCCGGACCGCCGCCGGAGAGCGGCCGGCTCGAGACAGCGATCGCTGCGGCCGAAGCCGAAGATCATGATCGGTACGTCTTCGGCGCCGACGGGCCGGACGCCTGGGATTGCTCCAGCCTGATGCGGCATGCGTGGCACGCAGCAGGCGTCGACCTGCCGCGGACCACTTTCCAGCAGGTGGGTTCGCCGTTACTTCGACACGTGGCGTGGCAGGACAGGCGGCGCGGCGATCTCGTCTATTTCCACATCGAGGGCGGCGCGCTACCCGATCATGTCGGGCTGATCCTCAGTGATCATCTGATGATCCACGCGTCGCATCCCCATCCCGACCCGGAGGACGACATCGTGCGGGCCGACTACACGACGAGCTACTACCGGGACGCCGAACCGGTCGTGATGCGGGTGACCGGGGGATGAGCCGCAGATTCGGTACTGCGCTGACGATCGGTGCCGCCCTGCTGATCACCGGTTGCGCAGCCCCGGCGCACCCGACCGCATCGCCGCCCCGGTCCCCGCCCGGATCACCTGCCGCGGATCCGACGATGGCCGCGGCCGGCCCGGTCCCGCCGAACCTTCCGACGGGCAGCCCTCGGGGGTGACGCCGGCGCTGCGCACCGTTGATCGACACCGAGTCGATGCCGTCGCAGCGGCCTTCGTCGTACGCCTCCAGCTGTGGGACACCCGGTTGGACCGGCGACCCAACGACGCGGTGCGCCGTGCAGCCGCCTTCGCCACACCCGCGCTGCGGTCCCGGTTGCTGGCCGGACAACCGCTGAGCGCACCGGGCGAGCGGTGGACCCGACTGGTCGAGCATCATGGCTGGACCACGGTACGGGCCGAGATCGGCGGAATCGGTGAGAGTCCGCCGACCGTCGACCATCGGGCGGTACGGGCAGTGACCCCCGTCTGCATGGATCATGGGTCGGACGGCTGGACGAGCTTCCCCGAACCGCTCGGGACTTACATCGTCGTGCTGGAACGGGCGGGCACGGGTCAAGTCTGGGCCGTCAGCGGCTATACGATCCAATGACGGTCCTCGGGCGCCCGGGGATACCGTTCATCGGCTACCACCTGACCCCCTCGGCCCTGACCCCCATCGGCAAGGAGACAGCATCGATGAGTACGCCAGAGACCGTTCCGACCTGGCCACGGATCGAGGCCGTGGCCCGCGAGGACGGCACCGGCGAGGTGATCGTCGACGGTGCTGCAGAGTCGATCGCAGCCGGCAACCTGGAAGAGGTTCGGGTGGCGATCATCCGCAATGTCACCGACATCGCCGGGCGGTTGGGACGCCCCGTTCGGGTCAGCACAAGTGGCCCGGACGGCTATTGGCCGCTGATCGTGCACCCGGACGGTGCCGTCACCGCCGACGAAGATGATCAACCGCGGCCCGGTCGACGAGCCGTCACCGAGCCTCCCGCGCCGACCGGCAGGGTCGGCGGTGGCACCGAGCCAGCGGCATCGGTTCCGACGCCCACTGATCGTCCGGCCGACCTCACCGACTTCGATCCTGGACTTCCGCCGTCCGGTGAAACGGTGGCTGCCGGCCACCGCGCGGCTGTTGATCATGCAACCGCCGATGATCATCAGCGTCCGGCAGGGCAGGCAGCGCAGGGCCAGGATATCCCGGCGGTGCCGGGTGATGAGCACGTACCGTTGCACGTCGGTGCCGCCCCGACCGGGCCGTGGCCGGACCAGGATCCTGCGATATCGGCCGATCCCAACACCACCGTCGCACCGCCATCAGCGGACCCACCGCAGCCGACCGCCGAGCCGGGACCGCGCCCGGTGCCCACGGACAGGCCGCTGGCACGAACCTTCGGCCAACCGGCCCAACCTGCCCGGGGGCTACAGCAGCCCGGTGCGATACAGGCGCCCGGAGCACTGCAATCCCCAGGACAGGTGCCACCGGCACCGCAACCGAGGCAGTCGTTCCTGACCCGCGAACAGATCGAGGAGCCTGCATCCCGGGGCTTCCGCGGCTTCCTTGGCAAGGTCGGAATCAAGGTGGCACCGAACGAGGCCGAGCGGGCCGAGCGATCCGACGTCCAGGCCGTCAGCCAGCACTGGCCCGGACCGCGAACGATCGCCATCGTCAACGGCAAGGGCGGGGCGGGCAAATCTCCGGCGACCATCCTGCTGGCGGCCGTGTTCGCCCGGTTCGGCGGTGCCGGTGTGGTGGCCTGGGACAACAACCAGACCCGCGGCACCCTGGGCTGGCGCACCGAACAGGGACAGCACGAAGCGTCGCTGCACGATCTGCTGCCGGAGATCCCGCGGCTGCTCGGCACCCAGGCCCAGTCCGCCGACCTTGCCCACTACGTCCACCATCAGAGCCGGGACCGGTACGACGTGCTGCGGTCCAAGCCGATGGTGCTGGCGCACCTGCAGCGGCTGGATCCGGAGGACGTCGACGCGATCCACTCCGTCCTCGGCAAGTACTACCGGTTGATCTTCATCGACAGCGGCAACGACGAGTCCGATCCGATGTGGCTGCGGATGATCGATCTTTCCGATCAACTTGTCGTGGCGACGACAACCCGCGATGATCATGCCGAGGCGGGCGCACTGCTGCTGGAGGCGCTGGCCGACCGCGACGAGCACTCGGCTGGGTTGGCCAGATCCTCGGTCGCGGTCGTCAGTCAGGCCGACCCGACGGCCAGGCCGGCCGACCTCGCCCGGGTGGCCGCCGGCTATCAGGCACTGACCCGAGCCACCGTGACCATCCCGTTCGATCCGGCGATGGTGGACGGGTTGCTCCGCTACGGATCGCTCAAACCCGAGACACAACGCGCCTGGCTCGCCGCTGCCGCGGCGGTGGCCCGAGGGTTGTGATGATCCCGGGAAGGGACCGGGCCGGTGGCGTCGAACCGGTTGTCGGCTGGCCACGGATCACCGCCACCATCGACAGCGAGACCGACGGCACCCTGGTGATCAACAACGTCCTGCACCCCTGTTGGGCGGCGTCGGCCGAGATCCTGCGCACCGGCATGATCGCCCGCTGCGCTGCGGTCGCCATCACCCTTGGACGCCCGGTCCGGCTCGACGTCACCGATTCCGGCCGCCCGCTGGCCCTGGCGGTCCGTCCCGACGGTGTGGTGCAGGAGATCGACGGACAGGGCCGGATCGTCCCCGCCGAGTCTGATCTCCTGCCGATCACGGGACCATGCCGACGATGCCGACAGCCCGGCCCGGTCACTGCGGCGCAGTGCACCTCCTGCGGTGTCGAAGACCCCCTCGGTGTGCTGGCGGCCGAGCCGCACCCGATAGCCTCGGTTGACCGGACTGCTGACCTGGGAGCTATGTGATCATGGTGGTGTTGATCTCCGCGGACATGGAGGGTGCGACCGGGGTGACCCATCCCGGAGATGTGGTGCCGCGTACCGACGAATGGCACCGCTTCCGGCATCTTTTCACCGCCGACGTCAACGCCACCGCCGTCGGACTCCTCGACGCCGGCATCGACGTCCTGGTCAATGAGGCGCACTCAACGATGCGCAATCTCGTCCTCGAGGAACTCGACGGCCGGGTGCGGATGCTCACCGGTCGGCACAAGCGGCTCGGCATGATGGAGGGCATCGACGGTGAGGACGTCGACGGGGTCGCCTTCGTCGGTTACCACGCCGCTGCCGGGGAACGTGGCATCCTTGCGCACACCTATCTGGCGAACTCGATCACCCAGGTCCGGCTGGACGGTGTCATCGCTTCCGAGGGCAGACTGAATGCCGCACTGGCAGCCGAATACGGCGTTCCGGTGATCATGATCACCGGGGATGACCGGACGTGTGGCGACGGCCTGGATTACGCACCGGACGCGGTCGGGGTGGCGGTCAAGGAGTACGTCAGCCGGTACGCCGCGGTCTGCCTGTCGCCGGTCCGTACAGCCGAACTGCAACGTGAGGCGGCCCGCCGCGCCGCAACCCGGGTCGGCAGGACCACTCCGGTCAGCGCGGCCCACCGGATCGAGATCGACTTCGACGCCGTGCAACTTGCCGATGCCACCGCCATCATCCCGACCGTTGATCAACTCGGTCCGAGGTCGGTGGGCTACGACGCCCCGACGATGACCGACGCGATGACCACCTTCAAGGTCGTTTGTTCGATCGCGAGTGCCGCGGTCGAACAGGCATACGGCTGACCGACCCGGGCCGATCCGGCCGGGTCGGCCGGCGATAGCGTACGGGCTGTGCGCCATGACACCGATCGCGTCGCTCTGACCCACGCTGCTGTTGACGCCCTGTTCGCCGATCGGGTCGACCGGGGGATCACGCCGTCGACGATCTACGCCGTCTTCGCCCCGTCGGGAATCTCCTTCGCCAATGGATTCGGCGATGCCGGTTCCGGTCGTCCACCGACGATCGACACCGCCTACCGGATCGCCTCGTGCACCAAGAGCTTCACCGCCGCTACGTTGCTGATCATGGTCGAGCGGGGTCTGGTGTCGTTGGACGACCCGATCAGCCGGTACGTGAAGACAGGCCCGCTGATCGGTCCGGACGGACACCCGGTGGGCCCGCCGACGCTGCGGCAACTGGTGACCATGTCGGCCGGGCTGCCGACCGATGATCCCTGGGCCGACCGTCAGGAATCGCTCACTGGTGATCAGTTCGCGGCCTTGCTGGCTCCGGGGATCCGGTTCACCGCCCGACCGGGGGAGCGTTACGAGTACTCCAATCTCGGCTTCGCCCTGCTGGGACAGGTGATCGAGCAGGCAGCGGGTGGTGACTACGTCGCCACGGTCACCGATGAGTTGATCACCCCCTTGGGACTGGACGGCATCGGCTACGACGCGGACGTCGCCGCGCCGGACGGTGTTGCGGTCGGCCACCGCCGGATCGACGACACGTGGACACCACTGCCGTTCTCCGCCCCCGGCGCGTTCTCACCGATCGGCGGCGTGTTCGCGACACCACGAGCCCTGGCCCGCTGGGTGGGGTGGTTGGCCGCGGCGTTCACCAACACCGATGATCACGGCCAACCGCTCGGCCACCTCAGTCGCCGACTGATGCAGTCGATCCACACGCCGATCCCGTCCGGTCCCGGTGGCCGCGCGGGCTACGGCATGGGACTGGTCGTCGAGGAGTCTGACCTGCACGGCGCGATCATCGGCCACTCCGGCGGCTACCCCGGATTCGGCGCTCACATGCGCTGGCATGCTGCCAGTGGGATCGGCGTCATCGGACTGGAGAACGGCACCTACAGTCAACCCGCGGGGCCGGTCAGCCGGGCGCTGCGTACCATCCTCGACGAGCTGGCCGTCCCCGACGACGAGCCGGACCTGTGGCCGGAGACCAAGGCTGCCCGGCTCGGCGTGGAGCGACTCCTCCGAGAGTGGGATGACCAACTCGCCGAACAGCTGTTCGCCGACAACGTCCCGCTTGACGATGACCTGGACCGGCGCCGTACCCGCTGGGCCGCCCTGGTCGCCGAGGTCGAACCCGCTGACGAACCGCTGCCCTTGATCAAATCCGCACCGATCGGCCGGGCCCCGGCACAACTGGCGTGGACGATCCCGGGGCGGAACGGTTCGCTGCGCTGCGAGATCTCGCTGACGCCGCAGAATCCACCCCGGGTCCAGACGGTACGGATCGACCGCGGCTGATCCGTACGACAAGGACGCTCAGGCCTCGGCCAGGGCCTCGATCGGCGCCGATCGAGCCGCACGTCGACCGGGCAGGATCGATGCCAGCACGCCGGCGACGATGGCCACTGCGCCGACCAGCACGGTCTGCGGAACGGACATGGCGAAGACCACGGTCGGGTACTGAAGTTCCCGGCCGATCGCCGCGGTGCCGATCCAGCCGAAGAAGCCGCCTGCGGCGACGCCGACCACGGCGCCCGCCACGGCCAGCAACACGGCCTCGATACCCAGCATCAGCCGCAGCTGACCGCGCTGCAGCCCCAGCGCACGCAACAACGCCGACTCCCGACTGCGCTCGATCACCGACAGTCCGAGGGTGTTCCCGACGCCGATCAGTGCGATCAGCACGGCGACGCCGAGCAGCACGGTGGCGACCGTGAGCAGCGTGTCGAGCAGTTGGACGTAGGAGGCCTTGTTGGTCAGCGAGCCGCTGAGGGCAAGTTGCGGATGATCCTTGGTGATCTTGGTCAGCGCCGAATTGATCGCGACGACGTTCGCGGACGGATCTGCCTTGGCCCAGACGCCGGTGATCGGCGCCCTCGGCGCCGCGGCGGCCAGCAGAGCCGGCGGCACCACCAGCGCGCCGTCGGCGGCGATCCGACTGGGCTGCACGGTGACCTTCCTGGTCCAGGAGCCGTGACGAAGGGTGATCGTGTCTCCGGGATGCAGGCCGAGGTTGCCGGCGATGAAGGCATCCATCAACACCCGGTCGGTCGGCAGGCTCCCGGCGCCGGGATTGATCACCGAACTGATGGTGTCACCGGCGGTCATCCGCAATCGGTACTTCTCCGGGTGGGTGGTGATCACCGAGACCGTCGCGCTGCGCACCGGGGCGGTCGCAGCAATCCCCGGGATGTCGGCGACGCGGCCCGCGACACCGGAGGGCAAGGCGGTGTCCGAGGTCAGCGTGACGTCGACCGGATAGTGCTGGTCGAGCATCAGGTTGGTCGACTGCTTGACACTGGCCGCGCCGACCTGCAACGTGACGATCAACCCGGTGGCCAGCATCAGCGCGGCACCGGTCGCGGCAGCCCGTCCGGGGTTGCGAACCGTGTTGCTGGTGGCCAGGCGACCGACGGGACCCAGCGGCCGGGTCACCTGGCCGAGCAGTCGCAGCAGGGCGGGGAAGTAGAGCTTGACCCCGATCAGGATCCCGACCGCCAGCACCGCCGATCCGGCCACACACAACAGCAACGCGTTGCTCGGGTTGTGTAGTCCGTAGCCGATCAGTGCGGCACCGGCCGCGGCGACCAGCAGCGACGGGATGGCCGTCAGGACGGAGATCCGTCGATCCGTCGCGGCGTCGGCGACCGGCCGCAGCGCGTCCAGCGGGCTGACTCGAATGGCCCTGGCCGCCGGACCCAGCGCGGCCAACGCCGTGACCAGTACGCCGACCAGAGCAGCCGGTGCCACCGTCGTCGGGATGATCAGCCCGGCTGCCAGCGAACCGGAGATCGCCGACGCCACCGCGGTGACACCGACCCCCAGCATCACGCCCAGCGCCGACCCGATCACTCCGGTGATCACGGCCTCCAACAGCATGCTGCGCCGCACCTGTCCACCGGTGGCGCCGACCGCCCGGAGCAGCCCGACCTGGCGGCGCCGCTGTGCCAGCAGGATGAGGAAGGTGTTCACGATCAGGATCGCGCCGACCAGAAGTGCGATGGCGCCGAAGATCAGCAAGAGGTTGCGGAACACATCGGCACCCTGCGCGAGGTCACGCACCTGCTCCTGGCCGTACGCCTCGGAGGTCGTCACGGTGAGGCCTCTGCCGAGGCGCTGCGACAGGTCACCGGCCAACCGATCCGGCGTCGTGTCCCGGTTGCCGATGATCAACAGATCACCGCCGACCTCCTTCAGGTCGGTGAGGAATCCTGGCACGACGAACCCGTTCTGCACCTGCCCGGAGAACAGCGATCGGGATTCGTCGGTGATCCCGGTGACAACCATTTTCCGTGGTCCGTCGCCCAGATCGATCTTCACCGTGTCGCCGATGCCGACGTTCTGTTGCCGGGCGGCGGTCTGTCCGAGGGCGATCTGGTGATCATCGGTCGGCCACCGTCCGCTGTCCAGCGTCGCCCAGGCCAGCCGCGAGGCGTGCGGCAGGGATTGCACGGCGATCGGAGACGCCTGGTTGATCAGTCCGTGGCTCCGGTAACTGATCTCGGCGGTCCGGACACCCGGGGTTCGCCGGACCGCTGCCAGTGGCTTCCGCAGGGCAGAGGCGGTCCCGTCCTCGGCGGTCACCACGACATCGGCGTCGGCGGTCCGGGCGGTGACCGCGGCGGCCACGGCGTGGGTCTCGGTGGCCATGAAACCGAGCGTTCCTGTCAGGTACCCGACGCTGATCATCACGGCCAACAGCACGGCGACGATCCGTCCCGGATGGCGGCGGACCTGGCTGCCGGCGAGTCTGATCATCGCGGTCGACCGTGGCATCAGGCGTCCAGCTGCTTCATCGCGGCGAGCACGCTGTCGGTCGTCGGTTGCTCGATGCTTGAGGTGATCCGGCCGTCGCTGAGCAACAGGGCCCGATCGGCGTACGACGCGGCGATCGGATCGTGGGTGACCATCACGATCGTTTGGCCCAACTCGGCGACCGACCGTCTCAGGAACGCCAACAGTGCGGCCGCAGTCCGGGAGTCCAGCGAGCCGGTCGGTTCGTCGGCGAACACCACCTCCGGCGCGGTGATCAATGCACGGGCGATGGCGACCCGCTGCTGCTGGCCACCGGACAACTCGCTCGGCCGATGATCAAGACGGTCCGACAGGCCGAGAGAATCGATCAAGGTTGCCAGCCGGTGCTTGTCCGGCCGTCGACCGGCAAGGTCGAGCGGCAGCGTGATGTTCTGCCGTGCGGTCAGGGTGGGCAGCAGATTGAACGACTGGAAGACGAAACCGATCCGATCCCGTCGGATCCGGGTGAGACGCCGGTCGCTCAGCCGGGTGATCTCCGTGTCACCGATGTACACCCGGCCGTCGGTCGGCGCGTCGAGGCCGGCAAGGCAATGCATCAGGGTCGACTTCCCCGATCCGGACGGTCCCATGATCGCGGTGAAACTCCCGGCCGGGAAATCCACACTCACCCCATCCAGGGCACGTACCGCGGTGTCACCGGTGCCGTAGATCCTGGTCAGGTCCACCGCCCGGGCTGCAGTTCGGGTGTCGGTGGCCATCGGCGAGATGGTTGGCGCTGTCATGGTGTCCTTCCGTTGCTGATCATGAGCCGCAATGGGCCGATGATCACGCTACGGATCTCGCACCGGGTCGACATCGGAGCACCGGACACCTGCCCCGGCCGTGCCATCAGACCACGGTCGGATGAAGGCGCTGCCGGGCTGATACCAACGACGGGGTTCCGATCACGAGCGGGCGTACGGATCCGCCAGGCCGGCCTCGAAGGCGAAGAGCACCAAGCCGACCCGGTCCCGGCAATCGAGCTTGGCAAGCAATCGGCCGATATGGGTCTTGACGGTGCCCTCGGCCATGTACAGCGTCGAGGAGATCTCGGCGTTGGTCGCGCCGCCGGCGATCTGCTGCAGTACCTCGATCTCCCGCGCGGTCAACGATCCGATCTTCTCCTGGTGCTGCTGCTGCGGCGATCCGGGGAGGGTGCGGACAACGTGGGTCAGCAGTCTGCGGGTCGCGCTGGGCGCCACCACGGCATCGCCCTGGGCGACGTTGCGGATCGCCGACAACAACTCCTCGGGTCTGGCGTCCTTGAGCAGAAAACCCGAAGCGCCCGCCTTGAGCGCGGAGAACACGTACTCGTCCAGATCGAAGGTGGTCAGGATCAGCACCCGGGTCGGGATCTGGGCGGAGACCAGTCGCCGGGTCGCCTCGACCCCGTCCATGATCGGCATCCGGATGTCCATCAACACAACATCGGCCGGGCGTGCCTGGAGTTGCTTGACCGCGCTCGCTCCATCGGCCGCCTCACCGACGACCGAAAGATCATCCTCTGCTTCGATCAACATCCGGAACCCACCACGGACCAGGCCCTGATCATCGGCGAGGAACACATCGGTCACGGTCAAGCTCTCCTGGTCTGGTACGGATTCGACGACGGCTGGAAGGGTAGCCAGGCGAGCACCTGGAAGCCTCCGGCGGGGAGCGGTCCGGCCTCGAGACTGCCGTTGTGCAGCGCGACTCGCTCCCGCATTCCGCGCAGGCCGTGCCCCGGGCTGCGCTGGTTGTCGACGCCGCGGCCGTTGTCGACGACGCGGATGCCGATGCCGTGCTCGGCGAAGGTGATGCCGACCGCGGCGCGAGCCGACGGACCGGCATGTTTGAGCACGTTGGTGATCGACTCCTGGACGATCCGATAGACCGTCAGGCCGAGCGGCTGGCTGACCACCGGCTGCCGGCCGTAGCGGGTCAACGTCACCCGGTCACCGGTCTTGGCCACCAACTCGTCCAGGTCGGCCAGGCCCGGGGTCGGCAGGTAGCTCTCCGGCGTACCGGGCGGCAGATTGGCCGGGTCACCGATCGGGCCGCCGCTGCGCAACAGACCGACCATCTGGCGCATCTCCTCCAGCGCCTCGCGGCTGGTGTCGGCGATCGTGCCGAGCACCTCCGGAGCCTTCTCCGGCTGCTTGGTCGCGAGGGCGCGGCCACCCTCTGCCTGAACGACGATCACCGACAGCGAATGGGCCACGATGTCGTGCAGTTCGCGGGCGATCCGGGTGCGCTCGTCGATCGCGGCGACCCGGGCCCGCTGTTCCTGTTCGGCAGCGACCAGCCTGGCCCGCTCGATCCGGGCGGCGACCGCCTGCTCCGCGCGCTCCAGGTGTTCCCGTCGCCTGCTGCCCAGGACGTACGCCACCCCGACCATGCCGGCACAGGCCAGCGTGGTGATGATGGCGACCGGTACCGACCGGAGGGTGGGGTCGGGCACCAGCAGCCAGCGCACCGGGCCGAGGAACGACCCGATGACCGCGATGAACAGAGCCGTCCGGCGCAGGGTGCGCGCCGACCAGCGGGCGAAACTGTAGATGTACATCGGGACGGCGACGATCGCGAACGACGGCACGGGCAGCATCAGCACGTGCAGGCACGCCGCGAGCACCGCCAGGACCAGGGCCGCCAACGGGTAGCGGCGTCGGAGCACCCAGGGCAGACCGAGCAGCGCGGCGATCCAGTAGTCGGTTCCCGAACCGGCCGCGGCGACCATGAAGAGCACGACCAGGCCGGCCGCGCTGAGCAGATCGAACCGGTACCGCGGGTCGGTGAACCAGCTGGCCAGCCAGGCCAGCGGGCCGCCGGAAGCGGCGGAGGTAACGGAGCGGGGTGCCGAGGTCATGTCGCGGCCAGCGTAGGCGGAAGCCCGCTTGCACCCATCAGACTGCGGTCGGACATTGGGCCCTGACCTCACCGCGGCGACTAGGGTGGTCGGATGAAGAAGTTGCTGCTCGCTCTGGCCGTCGCCGGCGGTATCGCGGTGATCGTCCGGCAATACAACCGCAAGGCGGCCGAGGCCGATCTGTGGGCCGAGGCGACCGACAAGGTCTCGCCCGCCTCCTAGCCCAGCCGAAGAGCTCCGGTCCGGCCGGAATAGTCTTCGGAACAGCTTTGGACGCAGCTTGTGCTCGACCGCAGACCATGAGGAGACACGATGGCGGACGGACAGGAGATCCTCGACCGGATCCGGGCCCTGGTCGAGGAGGAGAAGGCCCTTCGCGAGCAACGCGCTGCCGATCAGATCGCCGGCGAGGAAGAACGGTCACGGCTGGCCTCGCTCGAGGTCGAACTCGACCAGTGCTGGGATCTGCTCAGGCAGCGCCGGGCGCTGCGCGCCGCGGGCAAGGACCAGTCCGAGGCGGCCGTGCGTCCTCCCTCGGAGGTCGAGGGCTACATCGGCTGAGCCGGACTGACGGTCCCGGCGGGCGTCTGGTTCAGCCGGCGCGGAAGACCGACTCCAGCAACTCGATGGCGGTGAAGATCGACTCCTCGTCCGGGCTGAAGTACGGGTTGTGGTGCGGTGCCGGGCTGTTGGCTCCGACGTTGAGGTACGCACCCTGACCGCCGTTGGTCTGGACTCCTCTGATCATCAGATTGACGTCGTCGCTGCCGCCTTGTGGTGCCCGCCGGACGATCTCCGGAATGCCGGGAATGCCCTTTGCCGCGGAGACGAGGCGGTCGACCAGCTCGTCGTCCGGCGCGATCGTCACCGCCCGCCCGGTGATCACCGTCTCCTGCTCGACGCCATAGGCCAGGGCGGCCCCGGCGATCACCTGCCTGACCCGTGCCGTCAGGTCCTCGATCACCCCGTCGTCGTCGGCGCGCGCCTCACAGGTCAGCTCGGCCAGCGCAGGGACGATGTTGACGTTGTCGCCGGCGTGCAGCGTGCCGACGTTCAGCCGGGTGTCGGTGCCGCTGAAACGCGGCAGACCCATGATCGACAGGCTCGCCGATGCCGCGGCCAGCAACGCGTTCCGGCCGTCCTGCGGCGACCCGGAGGCGTGCGCTGCGAGGCCGCGGAAGGTGACCGCCAGCTTGCGAGTCGCCATCCCGCCGACGACGCTGCCGACGATGGCTGAGGTCGGCCTGCCACCCGCCACGTGCACACCGAGCATCCGGTCGACACCGGCGAGCACCCCGGCGTCGATCATCGTCTGCGCGCCGCGTACGCCCTCCTCGGCCGGTTGGAAGAAGACCCGGACGGTGCCCGGGAAATCATGATCCGACAGCCGGTGCACCAGGCCTACTCCGATTGCGGCGTGGCAGTCGTGGCCGCAGGCGTGCATGGCACCGGTGGTCGAGTGGTAACCCTCCTTGGCCGGCAGATGCTGATCGTCGTCGGCCTCCCGGATGGGCAGCGCATCGATGTCGGTCCGCAGTGCCCAGGTCGGGCCGGGCCGGTTGCCCTCGACCTCGGCGACGATCGCCGTGCCGTACTCGACGAAATAGGCCGTACGCCCCGGGTCAGCCCCGTTGGCGATCGCCAGTCCTGCCCAGTGATCGCGCGTCGTCCGGTCGGGATGATTGACGACACCCGACAGATCCTGCACCTCTTCGCCGGTCCGGAGGGTGACCGGCAGTCCGGCCAGCGCGGCCTCGATCCGTCCGGCCGTCCGGTATTCCAGAAATCCCGGCTCGGCATGTCGGTGCAGGTCCCGGCGGAAGGTGATCAGCTGTTCGCGGTCCTTCATGGTGGCACCATCATGGCGGCCCCGGCAGGAAGTTCAGCGTCCGGCCCGGCAGAGGGACCGGCAGGAGCGGACGCGGACATGCGCTGGGACATGCGCTGCGGACAAGAGAACGGCCCGGCGGGCACCTTCTGAACCCGCAGGGCCTGAGCCGCGCCAAGCACTAGTAACCGGGCGCCGCCTGTCGCATAGCTACCCCACAGCACAGGCTCAAACCCACCCGCCACACCAGTCTCATGGCCGAGACCCGCCTGAACGGGCGGCCGAGCCATCGGGCGGCCCGTGCCCTCCGCAGGGGAACGGGGATCCTACGCCGTAGGCTGCTTCGGGCCCGGCAGGGTGGACGGCGGACGTACGGAGCAGCAGGCGATGGATGGGCAACAGCGAGCCGGTGACCGGCCGGTCGGCAACCGACAGGTCGGCGGACAGGTCGGACATCATCGCGCGCCGGGAGTGCTGTTGGCCGTCGCGGGTGTGTTGCTGGTCGCGGCGTGCCTGCGGCCGGCGATCACCTCGGTCGGTCCGGTCCTCGACCTGATCGGCTCGGATGTCGGGCTCGGGCATGGCGCCGAGGGCCTGTTGGCCGCGCTGCCGCTGCTGGCCTTCGCCGCGGTGTCCCCAGCGACCCACCGGCTGAGCCGGCGAGTCGGCATCGACCGGACGGTGCTGGCCGCGTTGCTGCTGCTGATCGTCGGGATCATTCTGCGGTCGGTGGGTGTCGGCGGCCTGTTGTGGTTGGGCACGCTGCTGATCGGCGTTGCGATCGCCGTCAACAACGTTCTGGTGCCGGCTGTCGTCAAGCGCGACTTCGGCAATCGGATCGCGGCCATGACCGGCGCGTACACCGCGATCATGAACACCTTTGCCGCGATCGCCTCCGGCATCGCGGTGCCGCTGGCCGGTCTGTCCTTCGGCGTGCCCGCGCTGCACGGTTGGCGTACCGCAGTCGGCATCTGGGTCGTCCTGACGGTGGCGGGCGCGCTGGTCTGGGCCGTCCGGATGCGCGGATCCGTGCCGGTTCAGACCGTCGTTCCCGCAGTCCTCGACCCGGCAGAACGACACCACTCGATATGGCGGTCACCGCTCGCCTGGCAGGTCACCCTGCATATGGGCCTGCAGTCGACGGTCTTCTACACGCTGGTCAACTGGCTGCCGTCCATCGAGGCCGACGCCGGTGTGTCCCCGGCGGTCGCCGGACTGCATCTTTTCCTCTACCAGGCCATCGGCATCGGGGCTGCGCTGGCCGCCAGTGCCCTGATGACGCGCAGCACCAGCCAGCGGATGGTCGCCGGCCTGATCACCGTCCCGATCCTGGTCGCGCTGGTCGGGATGCTGGTTCGGCCCGAGCTGCTGGCGTTGTGGGCGGTGCTCTGCGGTCTGACCTCCGGCGGATCCATCACGGTCGCGTTGGCGCTGATCGGGCTGCGTACCCGGCTGGCGACCGACACGGCCCGGCTGTCGGGCATGGCCCAGGGCGTGGGTTATCTGCTGGCCGCCGGCGGTCCCGTTGCGGCGGGCGCGTTGCGGTCGCTGACCGGATCCTGGATACCGGTGATAGTGATGTTGATCGTGTTGACCCTGTTACAGGCGGTGAGCGGCTACCTGGGTGGGCGGAACCGCTACGTCGGCGAAAAGGACGAGAACTCCCTGACGCGTCGCAGGGTCCCCGAGGATCCCACCTGATGTCAACCCGGTCCCACAACGCGGACCTGGCATTTGTGTATGCGCCCCGAAGCGGGAACTGTGGAGGGGCCTGTTCGCTGGGCAACCAATAACCAGGAGAGAGGAGAGCATCATGCTCACGCTCACCGAGAACGCCAGCAACATCGTGTCGACCATCGTCGACAAGCAGGTCCAGTCCGACGACGGAGGTCTGCGCATCAGCGGCCCGAACGATGGTGCATTCGCCATCGCGGCGGTGGCAGCGGGTGAACCGGGCGACACCGTCGTCGAGAGTGGGGACGCCAAGGTCTACCTGGAGGGGAGCGCCTCAGCGGTGCTCGATGACAAGGTCCTCGATGCCCAGGTCACCGCAGACGGTGATGTGCAGTTCCAGCTAGCCCAGCAGGGCTGAGCCGAGGCCGCACCGGCACGTCGTTCGAAGGCCGTCACCCCGGTGGGTGGCGGCCTTCGGCCTGTTCCGAATCCGGGGCGTGGTGCACCCGGCTGCTGACATCCTTGAGTGGTCCCCCGGCGGCCACTCAGAGGAGTCCCGATGACGGCAACGACGCAGTCCCGGACCAGCGACCTGCTCGACTACCCGGCCCCACGAGCGAGCGGCTGTCCCTTCGACCCGGCGCCGGCGCTGCTGGACAAGCTCGATCAGAGCCGGTTGATCAGGGTCCGACTCGCAGACGGCACCACCCCGTGGCTGGTCACCCGTTTCGATGATCAACGATCGTTGCTGGCCGACAAGCGGGTCAGCGCCGACATCACCCGGCAGGGGTATCCCGTGCCGCGACACGGCGAGCGGGGTGACAGCATGATCAGCTTCATCCTGATGGACGACCCGGAACACAACCGGCTCCGGCGGATGGTCACCGCACCGTTCACCGTGCGGCGGATGAAACAGATGCGCCCGGCCGTACAGAAGATCGTCGACGATCAGATCGACCTCCTGCTCTCCGGGCCGAACCCCGCGGACCTGGTCGAGGCTTTCGCGCTCCCGGTTCCGTCGCTGGTGATCTGCGAGCTGCTCGGAGTTCCGTACGAAGATCACCGGTTCTTCCAGGAGAACAGCAACCAGATCGTCCGGGTCAGCCCGGACCCGATGGTGCCGCGGGCTGCATTGGGCCGATTGTTCGGTTATCTGGATGATCTTGTGGGCCGGATGCTGGAAGCGCCGGGCAAAGGCGTGCTGTCCGGGCTGGCGGAACGGGTCACGGCGGGGGAGTTGACCCGAGCCGAGGCCGCGCAGACCGGAGTACTCCTGCTGGTCGCCGGACACGAGACCACCGCGAACATGATCGCGCTCGGTACGCTCGCGCTCTTCGAGCATCCCGAACAGTTCCGGCTGCTGCGAACGTCAGAGGGTCCCCGGTTGATCAACTCCGCCGTCGAGGAGTTGCTGCGCTACCTGTCGATCACCCACCTCGGCCGTCGCCGGGTGGCGGCCGAGGACATCGAGTTCGCCGGCCAGCTGATCAGGGCCGGTGAAGGCATCATCTTCCCCAACGAGATCGCCAACCGCGATCCGGAGGCCTTCGCCGAGCCGCACCGTCTCGATCTGTCCCGCGACGCGCGTACCCACCTGGCGTTCGGCTTCGGCGCCCACCAGTGCTTGGGCCAACCCCTGGCCCGACTCGAGCTCGATGTCGCCCTCACCACGCTCTACCGGAGGATCCCGACGCTCCGGCCGGCGAGCGAGCTGGACGAGATCAACTTCAAGCACGACCATGAGGTGTACGGCGTCTCTGAGCTTCCGGTCACCTGGTGATCGCAAACGACGAAGAGGAACGGACGCAACCGGTGCGCGTGATCATCGACCAGGACCGCTGCCTCTCCTCCGGCCAGTGCGTGATGTCAGCACCGGGTGTGTTCGATCAACGTGAGGAGGACGGTGTCGTCGTGCTGATCCGTGACGATCCGAGCGATGAGATCGCCGACGACGTACGCCATGCCGCCGTGGTCTGCCCAGGCCGGGCGATCACCGTTGAGGAATCGCCGAGTCGAGAAGTGATCAGCCACGAGTGATCAGGCACGAGTGATCAGGCACGAGTGATCAGGCAAGAGCGGACCAACGACGGCTGGTCGATCTTCTGCGCTCATCGCGTGATCTCGGATCGGACGCTTTCCATGCCGCAATTGGTAGCGTCGCGATCCGTGCAATCCAGTCCTCGCGGGATTGCTGGGGATGTCCCCCGTGACCTCCCGGAGTCCGACTGCGGGATCGACGGATGGGACGCCGGGCGGCGCCGGTGGGCCACACCGGTCAGGCGGGGTGCTCGTTACCCGATTGGCGATCGTTGATCGACGTCCAAGCGTCTGTCATTCCGAGGCGGCTCAGCCCAGCCGGCGAGCAAGATCGGCAAGCACCATCAACAGGTCGTCGAAGAACGCACCGACATCCGTCTCCACCGCGATCTGCGCATTCGGTGACCGGCCCCAGAATCCGCGGGTGTCGGCGATCGTCGTGCCACGCGTCAAGGTCCCGGACAGTTCGACATCGACAACTGCCGGCCGGGTGCGGGCGATCGAGGGCTCGAGGGCGACGGCAGCCGCAAACGGGTCGTGGACGTGAGCGAGGTAGCCCTCGTCATGATCATGGTGGAACTCGAAGTAGAAGCGCAGCGCATCCGTCAACAGCCCGATGGTGCGGTTGCCGGCCCGGGATCGCACGCCATGATCATCGGCGGCCGACAGATGCTCGACCGGAGTGCTCCCGGCGAGCCGGGCGAGGCGTACCAGATGGTCCGGAGTGAAGGCGACCCGTTCGGTCAGTCCCAACGAGCAGATGATGGGCTGGGGTGCCCCGCCGATCCCGAACGCGTTGAACACCACGTGCGCCGCTTCCGGGTCGACGGCGACGTTCCATTCCGCCGTGGGCGTCGTGTTACCGGGATGACTGAAGGCACCACCCATGATCACCAAGCGGCGCAACCGGCGCGGAAGGTCGGGATCCTTGCCGATCGCGTGGGCCAGGTTTGTGCACGGCCCGATCACCAGGCCGACGAACTCGCCCGGGCGTTCCTTGGTCAGCTCGATCCAGGCATCGGCCGCGGACCGTCCGGACGGCAGGGATGTCGGCGCGGGAAGTTCGGCGTAGCCGACCCCGCGCGGGCCGTGGGTGTCCTCACAGGTCATCAGTTCGGCGACCAGCGGACCGTCGACGCCCCGGGCGACCTCGATGTCGGAACGGCCGCAATACTCCAGCCAGCAAAGATTGTTGGCGGTGACGACGTCGACCGGGACATTGCCGGCGGTCGAGAGGACCGCGGCCAGGTCTGCTGCGGGATGTTGCAGGAGGTACAGCAGGGCGAGGCTGTCGTCGATACCGGTGTCGCAGTCGAGGATCAGCGGAACGCGCGAGGTACTCACGCCGAAGACCCTACGGGTCGTCACATCGGCGCCCGGGGTCACCGGCCGGGCGGGCGGAAGCCGGAGCACAGGACGCGCATCCAGCGGATCCGGTCGCCGCCCGGGTCATCGGTGTCGACCTGGTAGTACATCTGCTGCTCCACGACGAAGGGTCCGTCGGCATTGTGACCGCGCAGCCGATAGCTGACGTGTTGCCGATCGGCGACCGACGACACCGTGATCGCGACCAACTCGTCGATCTCGTCCGTGGGCTCGAACCAGTGATCCAGCAGGATGGTCATCACTCCGGCGGCGTCGGACGCCTCCCAGGCCCGGCCAGGGGTCAGTCCGCGGAAATCGACGTCGGGTGCCAGCAGACCGGTGAGTACGGCGACCTGTTTTCCGGCCAACGCCGCCGCGAACCGCCGCCCGGCCTCGGTCCCGACCTCGCCGGTCACCTCAGAAACCATCTCCACCCCCGAACGAGCCACGCGCATCCGATGGATGCGACGATACGCCGAACCGCTACGGCCGGTAGACCATCAGCACGATGATCGCCGCGAAGATCACGCCGATGAGGCCGCCGACCGCGGCGACCCGCCCGCGCAGGGCAGCGATCGACTCGTTGTTGTTGATCATGGTGGTCGCCCGGTCGAGTGTCCGGGAGAGCACGCCAAGGGACAGCGCGACACCGATCAGCCACAGCACCACCGACAGCCAGATCCAGGTGTCGGTGAAGGTCGCCACCTTCTTGTTGGTGTACGGCGAGATCATCGACATCAGCCCGAATCCGAAGATCACCACGATGACCGACGCGATCGAATACACGCGCAGCATCCGGGAGGCTTCGGCGGTCGACGCCGCGTTGGATCTGCGTAATCCGCGGGCGGCCGTCGTCGCGGCGTGGATCAACGGGCCGACAGCGCCGACGGCGGCCAGGATGTGCAGGGCGAGGAAGACTTTGAACACACCCCTGAGGTTAGCCGCGTCGCTTGCAGGGGCCCGAACCAACCAGAACGGTTCCCAGATCCATGATCGGATCCCATTCCCAGATCGGCTCGATCTGCCTATGATCTGGGTACATGTCCAACATCGAAGCGCGCCAATCTGAAAATAGTTTTCGGTTCTCCCGGCGCGGGCTGATCGCCGGGGCGGTCGCCACTGCTGGTCTGGTCGCGACGAACCGCTACGCCTACGGAGACCCTTCCGACTCCGAGCGGGCCGCAGCACCGGTGCTGACCGGCGGCACCGGATTCGAGCGACCCGACTACCAGACCACGGTTGAGGGCGAATCAGTCGAGGTGAACCGGATCGACCTGCCGGTCGCTCCAGGGATCGCGCTGACCACGTTCGACACGTTCGGCCGCAGCGGCTGGCTGCGGGTCAGCGTGCTGAACGCCGACCTCACACTGCCGTCGGTCGACGTGGACCTGGTGGCGGACAAGATCAGCGACCCCTGGACGCTGGCGGCAACCGCTGATGCCCAGCGGGCGGTCGCCGCGGTGAACGGTGACTATTTCGACATCACCCAGACCAACGCGCCGATCGGTCCGGAGGTCAAGAACGGGGAGCTGCGCAAGGCCGACATCAGGCACGCCACGGTGGCGACGGTCGGCGTCGACCGGATCGCCCGGATCGCCGATCTCGTGCTCGACGGAACGATCACCGTCGCAGGCGTGCGGTGCCCGCTGGCCGCGGTCAACACCGTCGCCCTACCGATGGACGGAGTCGCGATCTTCACCCCGCTGTGGGGTGACGCGTCCCGTTCATTGCTGCAGGGCACGGGCCCGTACACCGAACTGATCGTCAAGAACGGCACGGTCAGTGGGATCAGCGGCAAGATCACCGAGGAACCGGTCCCGGACGATGGATTGGTCGTCATCGGCACCGGAACCGGCGCGGATCGGCTCGCCGCGGCCAGGGTCGGCGATCCGGTTGCCGTCTCGTACGCCGCCAGAACCGACTCACCGGTCGGCCTTCGGATGGCACTGGGCAGTGGGGCGGTCCTGGTCACGAACGGCCGACCCGTGGACTTCCCGCCCAGCACCGGCAACGACGAACCCAAGCCGCGGTCGGCGATCGGCTGGCCGGCATCGGGCGACCGAGTCCTGCTGGTCGCGATCGACGGGGGTGCCAACTTCTCCACCGGGCTGAGCTTCGATGACACTGCGAAGTTGATGGTCCGGCTCGGCGCGGACAGCGCGTTCATGTTGGACGGCGGCGGGTCCACCGAAATGGTTGCCCGGCATCCCGGCGACCGGAAGGTGACCGTGACCAACACACCGTCGGACGGCAACGAGCGGCTGATCGCCGACGGCGTCGGCCTGTTCGGTGCCAGAGGGTCCGGGCGGCTTCGTGGCCTTGATCTGCGGCCGCAGGCCGATCGCGTTGTTCCGGGGCTGACGCTGACGCTCGTGGCCGCCGGATACGACGAGGCGTGGGCGCCGGTCGAGGTGGAGAAGGTCGACTGGAGCGTCGTCCCGCCCAAGCTCGGCACCGTCCACGAGGGCCTCCTGCACGCCGGACAACCAGGCGCCGGGTCGCTGCATGCGTCCTCCGGTGCGGCACACGGCAGGCATCCGATCCGGGTGATCGGCGAACTCGATCATCTGATGTTCACCGACACCGTGATCACCATCGACACCAAAGGCAGCGCATCGGTCGGCCTCACCGGTGTCGACGCCGACGGCTTCGGCGCCCCAGTCGCCGCCCGCGATGTGGGCCTCGACTACGACCACGACGTGATCACGGTGGCTGAGGCCGACGACGGCGGCCTGACGATCAGCGGCCTGGACGTTCCCGGCGGCACCACCACCGCGCTGACCGCAACCGTCGGCAGCACGTCGACGACGTTGACGGTCGTCGTGGGCTGGGTGGAGGAACCGCTCGCCGACTTCGAGCCGGAGGAGACCTGGACCGCACTCGCCGCCCGCGGCTCGGCCACGGTGGCCTATGTCGACGCCACCGACCGGCCGGACGCACCGGCCGGTAACCACGCGCTGCAACTCAGCTACGACTTCACCGGCCAGCCCAGCACCTCAGCGGCATATGCCGTTGCCGGATCACCGATCACCCTGCCGGCCGGCGCCAAGAAGCTGTCGCTGTGGGTCAAGGGCGACGGGAAGCTGCACTGGCTGCGGGCGATGATGTCCTCCCAGGGCACCACCAATGTGCCGTTCACCTTCGCCACGGTGGTCGACTGGACCGGCTGGAAGCAGGTGGTCGGCGACATTCCCGACGGCTTCTCCGCGCCGATCACCCTGACCCGCGTCTACATCGCCGAAACCTCGCAGACCAACAAGAACTCCGGTGCGCTGCTGTTCGACGGCCTGACCGCTCTCGTCGGCAACCAGCCGCCCAACGACCAGCCGCCGCACCCGGACCCCTACGTTCTCGAGCAACGCTCGGCGGTCGGCACCCGACGCTGGACCTTCGCCGTGCTGTCCGATCTGCACGTCAGCGCCGCGCAGGGCCTTGATTCGTTCTCCGGGCGACAGGCCGGGATAGCGCTGGATCAGGCGGTCGCCGCCGGACCGGACTTCCTCCTGATCAACGGCGATTTCGTCGACGGTGACGATCCGGCCGACTTCGAGCTGGCGTTGGGGTTGCTGGAAGATCACGTACCCGCGGATCTCCCGGTCTATTGGGGTCCGGGCAACCACGAGGCGGGCCTTTCGGCGAGCGGCGGACTGGACGCCTTCGTTGCGGCCACCGGCCGGCCGACCCACCAGATCTTCGATCACCGCGGCACCCGGGTGATCATGCTCGACTCCCACACGGGTGACATCCGCACCTCCGACTGGGACCAGATCATCGGGTTGCGTGAGGAACTCGACAAGGCTGCAGTCGATCCTGCGTTGAGGTCGGTGATCGTCTCCTTCCACCATCCGCTTGCCGATCCGACCGGAGCCGGCGCCTCCCAGCTGTCCGACCAGCTCGAGGCGATGATGATCAAGAACTGGCTCACCGACTTCCGGGAGCGTGCCGGTAAGCCCATCGCGCTGTTCACCGGTCACGTTCACACGGCGTCGGTCCGCCGCGACGACGGTCTGCTGGAGGTGACCACTCCGGCCGTCGGCAAGACGCCGTACGCGTCACCGGACCACGGCGGATTCTTCGGCTGGATGCTGGTCGGGGTCGACCCGGAACCGGGAACGATCACTGCGGGAAAGCCCAGCCCGCAGACCCGCACCTGGCTGCAGGCAAAGGTCAACCCGGTGATCGACAAGATCACGCTGACCGCACCGGCCGCGATCACGGTCGGGGACTCCGCGGCCGTGTCGGCGACCGGCAGTACGACCGGGTTCGGCCTGACCTTCCCGCTGCGTTTCCCGGCCAGTGTCGTGTGGTCGGGGAGTGCGGGTCTGGTGATCATCGAATCCGTGGCAGACCTGCAGAAGGCCATGTCTCGGACGGGAACGCTTGCTGTTCTCGATCGTGGTTCGGGCAGGCTACATGCCGTACAACCCGGATCGGTGCAGGTCACGGTCGCCTCCGGCGGTCTCAGCCGGTCAGCGACGGTTCAGCTGGTCCACTGACGCCGCGTCCGGGAAGATCAGGCATGGAACCGCCTGACGGCGGCGACCACGGCGTCATAGCGACGCCGGTCCAAGGTGCCGCCGGTGCGCCGGACGTCCTTCATCGGAACCCGAAGCAGGCGGTCCAGTCGGACCTCTGAGGCCCGGTGTCGGCTGTCCCAGTCCCCGGACCCGATGTCCATCCAGTGCCTGCCATAGCGAGCTTCCTGCTCGGCATCCCGATCATGGTCCTTCGAGGTCAGCTGTGCCACGACCACGAAGGCGCCGGTCCGGGCCAGCACCAACACCGGCCGGTCCTTGCCCTGCTGTGGGTCCTCCTCGTAGGGCACCCAGGTCCAGACCACTTCGCCCGGGTCGGGCAGGTCGTCGGCCTGGGGCGCGTACTGCAGGATCGGCAGCCCGAGCCGCCTGGTGTCGTACATCTCGGTGCGATCGCCATCTGGCGTGTTCTGGGCAGGTGTGCGACGGATGACCCTGCCGACCGCCCGTAGCGTTCGACCCCAGAAACCCGGACTGCTTGGCGATCTCACGGCAACGAGCGTAGATGGAACGGCCGGTCAGCAGCGCTAATCGGCCGTTCGGTCGGTCGGCCGCTTGCCTGCCGTTGCCATGAACGAACGCTCGCCGTGCACGGCGAGCTCGGCCAGAGCGGCGGCCTGGTCACCGGACGCGACGAGGTCCAGCAGAGTCCGGTGTCGGCCGACGTGCTCGTGCAGGTCCTCGTAGAACTTCTCCCGGGCGATCAGGTTCCGGGACATGCACAGCAGGAGCTGCTGCTGGACCGAACCGTAGATCCACTCCAGGCGGCGGTGCTCGGCGATCTTGATCAGGTTCGAGTGGAAGGCGTAGCCGGCCAGCACCAGAGCGCCGCGGTCTTGCGCGTCCGCGCAGCGCTCCATCTCCGCCAGGGCCCGCCGGGCCGGCTCCAGCACCTCGGGATGCCGGACCGGAATGCCCAGTTCGAAGGCTGTCTTCTCCAGCGCCGAGCGGAGGGTGACGATCTCGTAGACGTCCTGGCTGGTCAGCGTGGCCACGAAGGATCCCCGCCGCGGCCTGGTGAGGATCAGACCTTCGTTCTCCAGCAGCCTGAGCGCTTCCCGCAGCGGAGGTCGGCTGATCGCGAGTTCCTGGGTGAGGCGTTCCTCGATCAGCCGTTCACCAGGGGCGAAGTCACCGGCGAGTATCCGTTTGCGGATCGCTTCGACGGCCAACTCGACGAGGCTCGGTGAGCGCAGTCGGCCGTCCTCGCGGGCGGCGTCGGGCATGGCAGGAAGCGACATCGGGGCACCTCAGCTCTCGTGACTGCAATGGAGGAAATTTAGCAGGGGACCTTGCCTTCTGTAGATCGTCTGTTGTAGACATTAGACCGAGTTGTAGACAACAGACTGCGATCGTTCCCTCGTCGGGCGTCAAGGAGGACCCATGACGGTGCCGGTGACGCGTGCTACCCCTGTGGGATTCGTCGGGCTCGGCAACCTCGGCCAACCGATGGCGCTGAATCTCATTGACCACGGCTGGTCACTGCAGGTGGTCGACAGCAAACCCGAGCGAGTCGAGCCGGTGGTGGCCGCGGGCGCGACGGCGGTCGGAGATGTCACGGCGCTGGCCGAGACGCCGGTGGTCTGCTTCGCAGTGCCGGATGATCGGGGCATCCGCTCCGTCCTGGCCGATGGATTGAGCCAGCGACTCGGCCCCGATCATCTGATCATTGTCCACAGCACGACCCTGCCCAACCGGGCTCGTGAACTTGCCGCGGAGATCAAGCGTGCGACCGGCGCGGCGTATCTGGAGGTCCCGGTGTCGGGCGGCTCGGACCGGGCACGCCGCGGAGAGCTCAGTGCCTTCATCGGCGGGGATGACCCGTCCATCGAGGCCGCCCTCGCGGTACTCGAGGACGAAGCCTCGAAGCTGTTCCGGCTGGGCCCGGTCGGGGCCGGGTCCGCAACGAAACTCGCCAACCAGTTGATCGCCTTCAGCGCACTGGCCGGGGTACACGAAGCCTTGCAGCTGACCGCCGCCTTCCAGGTGGCCGAGGAGGCCGCACTCGACGCGATCGCCAGCGCGACGGGAGATACCTGGGTCGGCCGGAACCTGGACTTCTGGGACCGCACCGCCCTGGACTACAACGCGGCCGGGGTGCCCGAGGCCGACCGGCCCTGGGCCAAGGATCTTGTCGAGGTCCTGACGACCGCCGCAGATCTGGGGATCGAGCTGCCGGTGGCGACGTTGTTGTCCGAGGTGCTGCCGCCGGCCGTTGAGGACCGTGCGCTCTCGATCGCGGAGAGGGCGGGTGCGTAATGGGTCTGGCATCGTTCGGCGAACAGCTGACCGGCACGTCGACCGGAGACTGGCGTGGCGCCCGCGGTCGGGGCCGGAGCCCGTTGCGCCGCGACAACGCTCGCACTGCGCTGATCTTCTTGTCGCCCTGGCTGCTCGGCATGATCGGTTTGACGCTCGGACCGATGATCTACTCGCTCTACCTCGCCTTCACCAGGTACAACCTGCTCCGCCCGCCGCAGTTCATCGGTGTGCAGAACTTCGGGGACCTCGTCGCGGACTCTCGCTTCCGGACCTCGGTCGTGGTCACCATCCGCTACGTGCTGCTCTCCGTGCCGACCGTCCTGGTCGTCTCCATGGTGGTTGCGCTGTTGATGAACGCCGCGATCAGGTTCATCACGGGCTACCGTGCCTTGTTCTACCTGCCATCACTGCTCGGAGCCAGCGTCGCCATCGCCACACTGTGGCGGATGATCTGGGGCGACTCGGGCCTGATCCCGAACGCCTTGGCCAAGATCGGGATCCATCACGGCAGTTTCATCGGCGACCCGAAGACCGCGCTCTACACGATCGTGTCACTCAACGCCTGGGCGTTCGGCTCGACCATGATCATCTTCCTGGCCGGTCTGCGTCAGGTGTCGAGGGAACTCCTCGAGGCCGCCGCCGTCGACGGGGCGGGGAGACTGCGGCGCTTCTGGCACATCACGCTGCCCAGCATCAGCCCGCTGATCTTCTTCAGCGTGGTGATGGACACGCTGCACGCCTTCCAGGCGTTCACCGGCGCCTATGTGACCACCGGCGGTGGGCCGCCGACAGCACCCTGTTCTACACCCTCTATCTCTACGAGAAGGGCTTCGCCGAACTGAACATGGGGTACGCCGCCGCGATGGCCTGGCTGTTGGTCCTCGGGCTCGCGGCGATCACCGGTGGTCTGTTCTTCAGCTCCCGCTACTGGGTCCACTACGGAGAGTGACCGATGACCACCGCTACCTCTGCGCGCGTCGCCGTGCCGGCCATCCAGCGAGTGATCAGACCAGCCAGGAACCGGGTGGCGATCGGAGTGATCCGGCACTCGCTGTTGATCATCGTGCTGATCCTGATGCTCTACCCGCTGCTGTGGATGCTCGCGGCATCCTTCCGGCCGAACAACGAGATCTTCACCCACCTCGGCGTCTGGTCGAAGAACTTCACGATCGCCAACTACGTCAACGGACTGCAGGGCGGCGGCACGATCAACTTCAGCCGGTACTTCCTCAACTCGGTGATCATCGCGGCCCTGTCGGTTGCCGGCAACCTGTTCTCCTGCACGCTGGCGGCGTACACGTTCGCTCGCCTGGAGTTCCCCTTGAAGCGAGTGGCGTTCGGGCTGTTGCTGGCAACACTGCTGCTGCCCTATCACGTCACCCTGGTGCCGCAGTACATCATGTTCAACAAGCTTCACTGGATCAACACATTCCTCCCCCTGGTGGTGCCGAAGTTCCTCGCCACGGACGCATTCTTCATCTTCCTCATGGTCCAGTTCATCCGGAGCCTGCCCCATGAGCTCGACTACGCCGCCCGCATCGACGGCGCCGGGCACTGGGGGATCTTCACCCGGATCATCATGCCGCTGTCCCTGCCGGCGATCGGCACGATGGCGCTCTTCACGTTCATCTGGACCTGGAACGACTTCCTGGGTCCGCTGCTCTACCTCAGCAAGAACAATCTGTGGACCGTTCCACTCGGTCTGAACGCCTTCCTCGACTCCACCGGCGGAGAGTCCTCCTATGGCGCGCTCTTCGCCATGGCGACGCTCTCGTTGGCGCCATTGGTGGCCGTCTTCATCGCTTTCCAGCGGCTGCTCCTCGAGGGGATCGCCACCTCGGGGCTCAAGTAGTCATCATCACGAAAGGACCAGACATGCCAATCTCGAGGCGGAGCCTGCTCAGCGCAGGCGGACTCGCCACAGCAGCACTCCTGGCGGGCTGCTCGTCGAGCGGCAGCGGGAGCCCCGGCGACACCAAGACCGGCGGCAAGGTCACCGGCAAGATCGAACTCTTCTACTGGGGTTCCTCGAGCCGGGTCGACAAGTACAACAAGATCGACGCGCTGTTCCAGAAGGCGCACGCCGGTACTACGGTCGAGGCGTCGGCGACCGACTTCGAGAGCTACTTCGACAAGCTCAACACCATGGCAGCGAGCCAGTCGATGCCGGATGTCACGACGATGCAGACCCGGCAGCTCAATGACTACACCGCCAACGGTGTGCTGCAGAACCTGCAGCCGTTGATCGACGCCGGCCAGATCAAGGTGAACGACATCCCCAAGAGTGTTCTTGACTACGGTCGCGGACCGGACGGCACGCTGTACATGATTCCGTTCGGCTGCGCCTGGAACGCGATCACGGTGAACCAGTCGATGGCGGAGAAGGCCGGCATCGACCTGCCGAAGACGGGCTACACCTGGGACGAGTACGCCGACTGGTTGTCCGATGCGCAGGACAAGCTGCCGGACGGGATTCCGGCGGCCGACGATGCGGGCGGCAGTGAGGCAAGACTTCTTGCCTACGTGATCTCCAACGGCCACGACGTGTTCACCGCCGACGGCAAGCTCGCCTTCGACAAGTCGGTACTGGCCGAGTACTGGAACATGTGGCAGGGCTTCGCCAAGTCCGGATACCTGCTCAAGCCGCAGCAGAGCGCGGACGAACCTGATCAACTGGAACAGTTCTACGTCACCCTCAACAAGGTGTTGTCCGAAGACACCGCAGGTAACGCGCTGCCGGGCATCCAGGCCGCCAACGAGGACAACAAGATGACCACCCTGCTCTTCCCGTCGGGGAGTGCGGGCCTGGGCAACTCGTTGTTCGTCAGCGGCTACTCGATCCCGACCAACTCCGAGAACACCGCGACGGCGGCCGCCTACATCGACTTTTGGACCAACGACGACGACAGCGCGGCGATCTTCGCCTCCGACAACGGGGCCGTGGCCAACACCCGCCAACTGGAAGTACAGATCGAGAACCCTGCAGCCAAAGGCCTTGACCAGGTCCTCTCCCAATACAAGCAGATCACCGACGCAAAGGTGAAGGCGCCGGTCATGCCGGCCGGCTACTTCGCCTACTTCAGCGCCGGCCTCGATCGGCACTACCAGGATGTGCAGTTCGGCCGGGCGTCTGTTGATCAAGCAGTGGAGGCCTTCTTCAAGGAGGCCAACTCCAGTATGGGCGGCCAGTAGCCCCCGCGACTCCCGGACAGCTTGTTGGGACGACAGCCGAGTGATGAGGAACATGGCGGAAGATCAGATCGACCCCGACCGAACGAACGAGGGCGCCCTGGCGGGCCTGCGCGTCCTGGACCTGTCACAGGTGATGTCGGGCCCCTACTGCACCATGATGCTTGCCGACCTCGGCGCGGATGTGATCAAGATCGAAAGCCCCGACGCCGGCGACCAGAGCCGCAGGTCGTGGGGCTATTCGGTGATCGGCGAGGACAGCCGGGCCTTCCTGTCGCTCAATCGCAACAAGCGCAGTGTCGTCCTCGACCTCAAGGCCGACGCCGGGCGCGATCGGTTCTTCGAGCTCGTGCGCTCCGCCGACATCGTCGTCGAGAACTTCCGTCCGGGTACGACCACCCGACTCGGCGTCGACTATGACGCGGTCCGGGCGGTCAACCCCAAGATCATCTACGCCAGCATCTCCGGCTTCGGGCAGACCGGACCGTACGCCAACTACCCCGGCTACGACCTGATCGCCCAGGCGATGACCGGTGTGATGAGCGTGATGGGCGAGCCGGGCCGCGCGCCGATCAAGTCCGCCATCCCGATCGCCGACCTGGGGGCGGGCATGTTTCTGACCATCGCAATCCTGGGCGCTGTCGTCGCTCGCGGGCGAACCGGTGACGGACAGTACGTGGAGACGTCGCTGTTCGAGGCGGCGCTGGCGATGTCGGTGTGGGAGTCCACCGAGTTCTGGTCCACCGGCAAGAGCCCTCAGCCGATCGGCTCGGCGAACCGGATGTCTGCCCCGTACCAGGCACTGGCCACCAAGGACGGTTACCTCACGATCGGCGCCAACAACGAGAAGTTCTGGCGGATCCTGTGCGATGTTCTCGACGCGCCTGACCTGATCGCCGATCCGCGCTTCATCGACAATGACGCCCGGCTGACCAACCGGGAGATCCTGGCCGCGGAGCTGCAAGCGCGCTTCCGGACCCGGACGACCGACGAGTGGGTCGAGGACCTGCTCGCCGCCGGTGTGCCGGCCGGACCGATCCGGGACTATCAGCAGGTGCTGACCAGCGATCCACACACCCGTGCCCGGGAGATGGTGATCAGCTTCGATCATCCGGTCGAGGGCACCACCTATGCCCTCGGCTCTCCCCTCAAACTCCGCGGCACTCCGGTGAGCAGCCATCCGTCACCGCCTCCGCTGCTCGGTGAACACACCGAAGAAGTTCTGCACGACCTGACCGATCACCAGACCGGCCGAGCCGGCGACTAGACCGAACGGAAGCACCACCCCATGGTCACCATCGACGCCCATCAGCACTTCTGGCGGACCGCCGCCCAGGAACAGTCCTGGCGCACCAGCGCCCACCGCCTGCTGGAGCGTGACTACCTCCCCGATGACCTGGACCCCGAGCTGCGGCAGGTGGGCGTCGACGGAACGGTACTGATGCAGTCGGTCGACGAGCCCGCCGAGAACGACCGCCTCGCGGACTTCGCCGCCCACGCGAGCGTCGCCGGCGTGGTCGCGTGGATGCCGATCAAGGAGCCCGAAGCGGCGCTCGTCGAACTCGACCGGGTGCGCATCGAGCGGCTGTGCGGAGTCCGCTGCCTGATCGCCGAGGACCCGCTGGCCTGGTTGACCGAACCGCCCGCGTTGCGACTGTTCGAGGAGATCGCACGGCGCGGGCTCGTCTGGGACGTCGTACCGATCACCGCAGCACAGACCGCTCAGGTGATCAAGCTCGCCCGACTCGTACCCGAATTGAAGATCGTCGTCGATCACCTCGGAAGGCCACCACTGGACACCGGCGGGTGGAGTCCGTGGGCCGACCACCTGGCAGAGCTCGCCCAATCACCGGCGGTGGCCCTCAAGGTCTCGGTCGGCATCGACGCCCTCACCGCCTGGACGGCCTGGGACCCGGCCGAACTCGACCGGTACGTCGCCCACGCCGTCGATCAGTTCGGAGCCGACCGGCTGCTGCTGGGCAGCAACTGGCCGGTCGTACTGCTGCGCGCCTCGTACGCCTCGGCCTGGAACGACGTCCGGTTGTTGCTCTACGACCACCTGGCGACCGATGACGAACGAGCTGCGGTCGTCGGCGGCACCGCAGTCCGGGTCTACGGGCTCGACCCGAGTGGCTCGGTCGGCGAGCGGCCGGCTGATCGGAACGCCACAGCACACCCTTGAATCACCTCCCTGAATCAGAACGAGTCACGCCACAACAAAAGGAGAGACCGTGACCACAACCGCCCCAAGGACCACCTTCACCAAGGCTGATCCGGACAACCTGGCCAGCCTCTATCAGCCGCTCCGCGTCGTCGACGTGGTCGACGCCATGGACGGCATCGGGTATTTCAACATCGGCCTGATGGACAAGGAGATCCGCCCACTCTGGCTGGGGATGAAGTTCTGGGGAGAGGCGGCGACCATCCGCTGCGTTCCGTCCAACAAGCCGATGTGGAAACTCGACACGACCGAAGACATCGTGCGGGCCCACGGCATCTGGTTCAAGGAGAATCCGCCTGCGCGGCTGCCCGATGATCTCAAGCCGGGGCATGTGATCGTGATGGATTCCGGCGGTGGCCCCGAGGTCGGCTTCTGGGGCTCGGAGAACGCCATGGGCGCCGTCCTCAACGGTGCCGTGGGCATCATCACCGACGGGTACGCCCGCGACACCGCCGAACTGGCCCTGCAGCGGACGCCGGTCGTGTCCCGCTACCGCGGCCGGCCGATCATCCCGGGCCGGATCCAGGCAATCGAGGCGCAGACGACGATCGCCTGCGGCGGTGTCCAGGTGAATCCGGGCGACATCGTCGGCTGCGACGACGACGGTGTTGTCGTCGTACCGCAGCAGGTTGCCCGCGAGGTCGCCACCCACGCGATCGCGATCATGCTGGCCGATATGCGCTCCCGGCTCGCCAAGTATGAGGCGCTCGGCAAGGCTCCGGACTCGACGGTCGACGCCGATGCGATCATCGCCTACTACGCCGACCTCTGAGGTCGAGGTGAGCTGATCATGGACTTCGCTGACATCGAGAAGCTGTACGGTGGCCTGCGGGTCGCCGACGTCCGCGACGGCATGGACTGGATCGGCCTGTTCAGCAAGGGCACGGTCTCCCGGTCGGTGCGTCCCGTCGTGCCCGGCACCAGCATGTTCGGGCCGGCGCTCACGGTCCGCGGCCGCGCGTCCTGGGTCCAGCCGGAGACGATGACTCCCGACGACTACACCAAGTGGGCCAGGGAATACTGGTACGGGTCGATGCACATCGAGCCGTTCACCGAGGACATCAACCCCGGTGACGTGCTGGTCTTCGAGAGTCCCGACCTTGGTGTCGGTGAGCTCGGCTCCAACAACACCCTGAAGTTCCTGACCAGGAAGGCCAACGGTGTCGTGACCAGCGGCGGCTGCCGGGACACCGACGAGGTGCGCCTGCAGGGCTTCCCGGTCTTCGCCCAGTACATCAACCAGACCATGACCCAGGGCCGGCTGGAGTACGAGAGCCACAACATCCCGGTCACCCTGGTCAACGTCCTGGTCAACCCGGGCGACATCGTCGTCGGCGACGGCGACGGGGTGATCGTGGTGCCGCAGGAGCACGCCGAGGAGGTCGCCAAGTACGCCCGCCAGGAGCAGGAACACGACAAGGAGATGCGCCGCAAGATGTACGCCGAACTGGGCTGGGAACTCGACGACACCGTCCGATGAGCGGTCAGATCCTGGAAGACCTGGCCGGCGACACCTGGACGCTGACCGTCTCCAACCCCCGCCGACGGAACGCGCTGTCCTTCGACATGTACGCCTCCCTGGAGGACGCGTTCCGTCGGGCGGGTGAGGAACCGGGGCTGCGGGCGCTCGTCCTACGGGGTGCCGACGGCCACTTCGCCGGCGGCACCGACATCAACGAACTCTCCATCCGGGTCACCGACGGCCGACTCGGCGTGGAGTACGAGCACTACATGGCCCGGGTCCAGTCGGCGCTGCTGGATCTGCGCATCCCGGTGATCGCGCTCGTCGAGGGCGTTTGCGTAGGCGGTGGACTGGTGCTCGCCGCCCTCAGTGACATCGTCTACTGCACACCCGATGCCCGCTTCGGCTCGCCGATCGCCCGCACCCTGGGCAACACCCTGTCGGTGACCTCACTGCACCGGATGTACGCACTGCTCGGTCGCCGGGTCGCGGCCCGCATGCTCCTCACGGCAACACTGATCGACGCCGAGACCGCCCGGCAGGCGGGCTTCGTCACCGACGTCGTGCCGTCGGAGAACCTCCGGACAACGCTGGAATCCACCTTGGATGGGATCCGCGGCTGCTCCGCGGAATCCCTGTGGTCGTTCAAGGAACTCGAACGGCGGATCGACAGCGCCGTCGGCGATCTTGATGTGGACGACGTGTACCGACGCGTGTACGGCAGTGCTGACTTCCGCGAAGGCGTCGACGCCTTCCTCGCGAAGCGACCTGCCCGCTTCGGCGACGACTGACGGCGCCCGAGCGAGGTTGTTTCAGCCGCTTTAACGCGTGTTAAACCCTCATCACAGGAGTGCCGGCGCCACTGAAACGCCTATAACCTCTGGCTATCAGTTCGTTGCACGTGTAACGAACAAGACTTTCATGGGCGCGCCCTCGAAGCGCCATTCATGTCCACGAACGTCGCGTCGACGCTGCCGCGCCAGCTTCAGCCAGGGGAGATCATCATGACCTCTGCTCGTCCGATCTGGGTGGCTGCCTCCGCCGGGCTCTTGGCGGCCACACTTGCCTTGACCGGGTGCTCCGAAAAGGGTTCGGCGTCCGCGTCGACCAATTCGGGCACACCGACCCGAGGCGGAAGCCTGCAGATCCTCGCCACCGCCGATGTCGATCACATCGATCCAACCCAGGGCGGCTCGATCGCAGGAAACAATGTGCAACACGCGATCACCCGCTCACTGCTCGGCTATAAGTCCGCGATGGACATAGCCAGCAGGAACAAGCTGCAACCTGATCTTGCCACCCAGGTGCCGACACCGACCGACAGCGGTCGCACGTATATCTACAAGATCAGGGAGGGGGTGGCCTGGGACGCGCCGGGTGGCCCGCGCCAGATCACCTCGGCCGACTTCGCGCGCGGCGTTGGCCTGATGTGCAACCCGTACATGGCCTCACCCCGGCTGGGCTACGTGCTGGATCTGATCAAGGGTATGGCCGGCTTCTGTGCCAAGTTCGCCAAGATCGATCCGACAGCCCCGGCGATCAAGAAATTCTTTGGCAGCAACGCCATCTCCGGCATCGACACCTCCGATCCGAAGACCGTCGTCGTGCACCTGGTGAAACCGGCCGGAGACTTCAACTACATGATGACCCTTCCGGCGACCGCCCCTCAGCCGGTCGAGGCGTTGGCGTACCTGCCCGACTCCGTCGACTACAAGCGGAACTTCGTCGCCAGCGGCCCGTACACGGTCGGCTCCTATTCGCCCAACCAGGAGCTGACCCTGGTCCGGAACAAGGCCTGGAAGGCCAGTACCGACCCACTCCGGGCGGCGTACGTCGACAAGATCCACATCACCCAAGGCGTCACACCGCAGGCCGCCATGCAACAACTGCAGTCCGGCGACGCCGATCTGACCTACGACATCAGCATGCCGGCGGCGACCCTGCAGCAGCTCAGCGCCGCCAAAGATGATCATCTGGTCACCTTCGACACCGGGGCGACGTCATTCATCTGGTTCAACCAACTGTCCGACAACAACGGTGGTGCCCTGAAGAAGGTGAAGGTCCGCCAGGCCCTCGAGTACGCGGTCGACAAGAAATCCCTGGTGCAGCAACTCGGCGGAACGGTCGCCGCGTCCCCACAGCACGGGATTCTCGGCCCGGGCATCAACGGCTATCACGACTTCTCGCCCTACCCGTCACCGAACGATGCCGGTGATCCTGCCAAGGCCAAGCAGCTGTTGGCGGAGGCCGGCTACCCGAACGGCCTGACCCTGAAGCTGCCGTACAGCACCGCCGAGCCGAACCCGTCGCTGGTGCAGATCCTGCAGGCTTCCTTCGCCAAAGCGGGCGTCACCGTGAAGCTCATCCCGGAGAACCCCGTCGATCTGATCAACATCATCACCGACAAGAAGCGAGCCGCTGCCGGCGACTGGGACCTCGGCATGCTTGGGTGGCAGGCAGACTGGGTTGGCGGCGCGGCCCGTGCCGTCTTCGGCACGCTGTACACCTACCAGGGCACACCCCAGACCTACAATCTCGCCAACTACGACAACCCGGCGGCCGACAGGCTGGCCGAAAAGGCGCTGGCGACCACCGATGCCGCAGAGAGCGGCAAGCTGTGGGAACAGGTCGACGAGAAGGTGATGGCCGACCCGCCGATCATTCCGACGTACGCGCGAAAGTCGGTGCTCTACTACTCCGAGCGGGTGCAGAACTACCAGATCTATCCGATCGGCTCACAGGCCGACTGGACCAACGTCTGGCTGAAGTCATGAGTGCACTGCTCGAGGTCGAGGGCCTCACGGTCCGGATACCGACCGAGGACGGGATCGTGCACGCAGTGCAGGACGTCTCGTTCACGGTCCGGGGTGGCAGCATCTTCGGCATCGTCGGCGAGTCCGGCTCCGGGAAGAGCGTGCTCACCCAGGCGATCACCGGACTGATGCCTTTTGCAGAGATCACGGGTCGGGCACGATTCGACGGCGTCGACCTGCTCGACCTGCCTGCGCGAGGTATGCAGTCGATACGTGGTCGCCGGATCGGGATGATCTTCCAGGACCCGCTCAGCTCGCTGCACCCGTACTACACGATCGGATCGCAGATCACCGAGTTGATCCACGCCCACGAACGGGTCAGCGGGGCAGCGGCCAAGGCACGAGCGGTCGAACTGTTGAGCAAGGTCGGAATCTCCCAGGCGGCACAACGGTTCTCGAGCTATCCACACCAGTTCTCGGGCGGCATGAGGCAACGCGTCATGATCGCGATGGCGCTGGCCCTGAATCCGCCGTTGATCATCGCCGACGAACCGACGACGGCGCTGGATGTGACCGTCCAGGCCCAGATCATCGAACTGTTGCAGGAGATCCGGCAGGAGTTCGGCTCGACCATCGTGATGGTCACCCACGATCTCGGCCTGCTGTCGACGATCGCGGACGACGTGATGGTGATGTACGCAGGCAGCCGGATGGAGATCGGATCGCGGGCCGAGATCTTCGGCCGACCGGTTCATCCGTACACCTCGGGCCTGCTGCGTTCCTCGCCCGCCAACTACACACCCGGCGAGGATCTGGTCCCGATCCCGGGCCGGCCGCCGAGCCTGCTGCAACCCGCGACGCTGTGCCCGTTCCTCGATCGCTGCGCGGTGGCTGTCGACATCTGCCGGGAGCAGCGTCCGCCGACGCGTGTCTTCGACGACGGCGGGAAGTCGGCCTGTTGGCTGGAGGAGAGCGCGTCGTCACGGGAAACGCACGCGCCGGCCAAGATCGCCGCTCGGCAGATCGCCGGCGACGTCGGGTCGAAGGGTGGTGCGGCGGCCACGGTCGCCGGAGTCCATCTGAGCTATCGGAGCGGCCCGCTGGGTCGTCGCCAGCAGGTCGACGTACTCAAGGGGGTCGACCTGGAGGTGCGGCGCGGTGAGACGCTCGGCCTCGTCGGTGAGAGTGGCTGCGGCAAGACCACGCTGGCTCGAGTGATAGCGGGTCTGGTGCCGGCGAGTGCCGGTGTGGTGACGTTGGCCGGTGCGGATCTGGGAGCGATCAACCGGGCTGGTTGGCGGCGGATGCGTCGGGAGGTCCAGTTGGTCTTCCAGGATCCGTTCGGATCGCTCAACCCGCGTCGGAGGGTCGGTTCGATCATCGACGACCCGCTTCGGATCCACGAGAGACTACCGGGTCGGCAGCGCAAGGCCCGGGTGAAGGATCTGATGGAGCTGGTCGGACTGAATCCCGAGCACTACAACCGGTTTCCGTCGGAGTTCTCCGGTGGCCAGCGTCAACGGATCGGTATCGCCCGAGCGCTGGCGCTGCGGCCGGCATTGATCATCTGCGACGAGCCGGTCTCGGCGCTCGATGTCTCGATCCAGGCACAGATCCTCAATCTGCTCAAGTCCTTGCAACGCGAGTTCGGGCTGACCTATCTGTTCATCTCCCATGATCTGTCGGTCGTCCGGCACATCTGCGACCGGATCGCGGTGATGGACGACGGCAAGATCATCGAGCTCGCCCATTCCGAAACGCTGTACCGGGCGCCGCAACACGAGTTCACGCGCGCGTTGCTGAACGCGTCGATGTCTCGGCCGCACCCGATATCGGATCGCCGCCGCATCCTGGTCGACTCGGTGATGTCGGTCGATCGTGAACGGGAGGTGGCCTGATGGCCGAAGTCACCGCGACACAGACAGCCGGGGCCGGGCGGTCCACCCGAACGGTCACCCAACGCGGATCCGTGGAACTCACGGCGCGGCGCTTGCTCCGGGACAAGGCGGCACTGGCCGCGTTCGGCTTCATCATCGTTCTTGTCCTCCTCGCGATCGCGGCGCCCTTGATCGCAACGATCACTGGTCATGGCATGGCCCAACAGTTCCGCGACACCGGGTTGACCGAAGCCGGGATCCCGAAAGGCCCGGGCGGAACGTTCCTGCTCGGTACGGACTCCCTGGGACGGGACGTGCTGGTTCGGCTTTCCTACGGTGCACGGGTATCACTGCTGGTCGGTGTGGTCGCCTCACTCGCGGCGGCGACGATCGGGGTCATGATCGGCACGATCGCCGGCTACTTCGGCGGCTGGGCCGATCTGCTCCTCAGCCGGGTGATCGATCTGGTGATGAGCGTGCCGTTCCTGCTCTGTGCGCTGGCGCTGGTCTCGGTCCGCGGGCCGAGCCTGCCGTTGAGCATCTGCGTGATCATCTTCTTCAGCTGGACCCACATCGGTCGGATCGTTCGCAGCCAGGTGTTGTCGTTGAGACAGCGTGAGTTCGTCGAGGCCGCGAGGTCGCTCGGATCGGGTCCGATCTCGATCATCGTCCGGGATGTGTTGCCCAACCTCACCGTGCCGATCGTCGTCTACACGACGATGATGATCCCGTCCTCGATCGTCTTCGAGGCGACGTTGTCGTTCCTCGGTCTGGGCATCGTCCCGCCTGCGGCGAGCTGGGGCGGCATGTTGTCCGATGCGTTGAACGGCTCCCTCTACCTGGTGGCGTGGTGGATGGTGCTCTTCCCCGGCGGAATCCTGCTCCTCACCACGCTGGCGTTCAACATCCTCGGCGACGGCCTGCGCGACGCACTGGATCCCAAGGCGCGGCGAGTCGGGTTCGTCTGGCTGACCAAGCAGCGAAAGAGCCGACAGAGCAGGGGAGGCAGGAAATGATCAGGCTGGTCGGCAGCCGAGTGATCTTCGGCGCCATCGTGCTGATCGCCCTCAGCATGTTCGTCTTCGGCTTGTTCTTCATCGCGCCGGGCGATCCGGCGCGAGCGCTGGGCGGTGATCAGGCGACCGGCGAACTCCTGGCGCAGATCAGGATTCAGCTCGGTTTGGATCAGCCGATCTCTGTGCAGTACGCCACGTTCGTCGGCCACGCTGTGCAGGGTGATCTGGGATTCTCCTACCACAGCCAGGAGTCGGTTCTCACTCTGATCGTGGAACGGCTCCCGGCCACCGCATCACTGGTCGTCGGCGGGGTCGTCGTCTGGTTGGTGATCGGCATCCCGATCGGTGTCTCGTCGGCCAAGTTCCCAGGAACCGTTCGGGACCGGGTCGGACAGGGATTCACCCTTGTTGGGCTCAGCTTTCCCAGTTTCGTTCTCGGCATGCTGATGCTGTTCGCGCTGTACTTCCTCCCGCGGCAGGCCGGACTCACGCTGTTCCCGCCGGGCGGTTACGTGCCGCTGTCGGAGGGATTCGGGCCTTGGGCGTGGCATCTGGTTCTGCCGTGGGTGACTCTCGCCCTGGTCAACGCCGCCATCTACGCACGGCTCACCCGCGGCCAGCTGATCGAGGTGCTGGGCGAGGACTACATCCGCACCGCGCGGGCCAAGGGCATCTCCGAGCGCCGAGTCGTCTACAAGCACGGGCTCCGCTCCACACTGACCGCGATCATCACCCAGCTGGGCTCCGACGTCGCCATGCTGTTGGGCGGCGCGATCATCACCGAACAGGTGTTCAACCTGCAGGGTGTCGGCGCCCTCGCCGTGACCGCGGTCACCGCACAGGACCGGCCGGTGATCATCGGCGTCGTCCTGCTCGGCGGTACGTTCGTCGTCGTCGCCAACGTCGTGGTCGACATCCTCTACGGCCTTCTGGACCCTCGCATCCGCCTCGCCTGACACAATCCCCTGCACCACATCGAACGGAGAACATCACCCGATGGCAACCCACCACCTGGACACCGCGAAGAACACGGCGGTCAACTACTTCTCCCGTGACCTTGATCCGGTGCTGACCATCGCCCCGGGTGACACGGTCGTCGTGCACACCCTTGACTCCGGCGGTCACGTCGGCCGCCCCGGCGCCGACGGCCAATTGCCGCCGCGGTTCTTCGCCGAACAACGCGGTCACTGCCTCGTCGGCCCCATCGCGGTCGACGGTGCGAAGCCCGGCCAGAGTCTGGCCGTGCACTTCGACGACCTTGTCCCCGACGACTGGGGGTTCACGGCCGCCGGCCTGCGCGAGACCCCGCTCAACAACCGGCTCGGGATGAAGCCGGACGACGGTGCCCGGCTGATCTGGGAGATCGACCTCGACAAGCGGATCGCGAGCAATCAACTCGGGCTGGCCACCGCCATCGCGCCGTTCCTCGGGGTCGTTGCCGTCGCGCCGCCTGAGCCCGGCCACCACTCGACCGTGCCACCCCGTCCGATCGGCGCCGGCAACATCGACTGCCGTGATCTCGTCGCCGGCGCGACCCTCTACATCCCGGTCGCCGTCGACGGCGCCCTGTTGTCGGTCGGCGACGGTCACGCGGCACAGGGCGACGGCGAGGTGTCCGGCACCGCGATCGAGTGCGGGATGACGACGACGATGACCATCGACCTGATCGACGAGCCGGCCCTGCCCAGCGTGTATGCGACCGCTCCGGAGGGCCGGATCACCTTCGGCTTCGACGCAGACCTGAACGAGGCGACCGCGGTCGCGCTGGACGCGATGCTGGACTGGATGGCGGCCTCGTACGGAATCAGCCGTGCCGAGGCACTGGCGGTGGCCAGCGCGACCGTCAGCATGCGCGTCACCCAGATCGCCAACCAGACCTGGGGCGTCCACGCACTGCTCCCGGCGGGTGCGGTCCTCGAAGGCTGAATCGTCTTCGCTCGAGGCCGGGACTGAGCCCAGCGGCGGGACCGATGCCCGCCGCTGGGCTCTGGCTTGCGCTTGTCGGGGCCACCGTCTAATATAAGTCTGTACTTATATGAACGGAGCCCTGATGACCACGCAGATTGATCCCGGCACCCATGCCGGACTGGTTCGGCGCGAGGTGTGCAGCGGTGAGCGGGACGGGAAGCCGACCAGGACCGTCGTCGCCGAGCGGACGTACCGTGCCGATCGCGACGACGTCTGGGATGCGATCTCCAGTGCCGAACGTTTGCCGCGCTGGTTCCTGCCGATCAGCGGCGAGCTGAGGGTCGGCGGGCGCTACCAGTTGGAGGGTAATGCCGGCGGCACCATCCAGCGGTGTGAGAAGCCGGATCTGGTCGAGGTGACCTGGGAGTTCGGCGGTGGCATGTCCTGGCTTGAGGTGCGGTTGTTCGAGGCCGACGGGGGCACCACGCTCGAGCTCAGACACGAGGCGGTGGTCGAGGAGCACTGGAAGCAGTTCGGCCCGGGCGCGGTCGGGGTCGGTTGGGATCTCAGCCTGCTCGGTCTTGGGCTGCACCTGGAGACCGGTGAGAGCAACGATCCCGAGGAGTTCCAGTCCTGGTCGCTCTCCGGCGACGGAAAGGAATTCGTCCGGTTGTCCAGCGACGGCTGGGGTGAGGCCGCCATCGCCGCGGGCGACGACCCGGATCAGGCGTTGACCGCTGCGGAGATGGTGCGGCGGTTCTTCACCGGTGAGCTCGATCCGACGGCCGGCAGCGAGGATCCGACCCAGGGTGAGCACTGAACCTGCCCGCGGGATCTTCGAGGCGCTGGGCGACCCGGTCCGGCGGAACATCCTGGAGCTGCTCGGTGACGGTGACCGCCCGGTCGGGGAGGTTGCCGAGGCGTTGGGCGTCCGGTACGGGATCTCCCAGCCGGCCACCTCGCAGCACCTGAAGGTCCTGCTCGATGTCGGCCTGGTCACCGTCCGCCCGGCCGGTCGGCAGCGGATCTACGCCGTCGACCCGACCGGCATCGAAGCCGCGATGGCCTGGCTGCAGCACTTCACCGACACCTTCTCCCAGCCACTGGATGCCCTGGAGACCGAGCTTGTCCGTGGCCGCCGCGAGCGCCGATCCACCCGCACGGAGTCTGGCGACCCGGGCGGCGAGCAGCCGCACCGCTCGGCCTGACGACCGGGGCAACGGCGCAGCGCGGAATCCGTACCGATCCCGTCATCTCCGACAGGTGTCGGAAGTCAGCGCGTCTCAACACGCGCCGGAATTGGCCCATCGGGAGTCATCGTGAAGGGAAGTGCCGTCGGGAAGTCCGGTTCCAGCGAGCTGATCCGACGGTTCCGGATGAGACTCGCGAGACCGAGGGTGGCCTCCAGCATTGCGAAGTGGTCCCCGATGCAGGACCGGGCACCGGCCCCGAACGGCAGGAATTGCCAGCGGTCAGGGCGAGTCTGCCCGACGCCGAATCGGTCCGGATCGAACGTCTCGGGAGCGCTCCACAGAGCCGGGTCGCGGTGGAGGGCGTAGATCCCGACGATGATGTTGGTCCCGGCCGCAACCTCGAACCCGTCGACCACAGTGTCGCGCGTGGCGACCCGGGCGACCGCCGGCGCTGGTGGACACAACCGGAGCGCTTCGTGAACGACCTGGACGGTGAACGGGAGCGCGGGTACGTCGTCGACGGTCAATGACCGGTCGCCGAGTGTGCTCACCTCGGTGACTACCCGATCCTGCAGCTCTTGATGGTGGCCAAGCGCCCACAATGCGTAGGTCAGCGTCGTGGATGTGGTGTCGTGGCCGGCGATGAGGAAGACCGCGAGATCGCTGACGACCTCCTCCCTGGTCAGCCGCTGCCCGGTGTCGGGGTCTCGCGCCGCGAGTAGCAGGCGCACCAGTTCGCAGTCCCGTTCGGGATCGGCCTCGTAGCCGGAGATTGCCTTCTCGATCACCGATTTGATATCGGACGCGGCCTCACGGAACCGGTGTCGGGCGGGAGTCGGCAACCACCGGGGGCACGGACGGGTCGGAACCCCCGGCTGGTGATGTAGCTCAGAAGTCGATGAATGCTGGGACCGAGGTTCGGACGATCCTCGTCGAGGTCAAGGCCGAACAACGATCGGCCAAGCACCCGAAGTGTGAGGCCACGCATTTCCTGATCCAAGTCGATCCGTGCACCATCGACCCAGCCGAGCGCTCGTTCCTCGGAGGCCGCGGCCATACGGCCGCCGAAGGTCGCGACATGTTGCTTGGTGAAGAGCGGCTGCAAGGTCCGTCGTTGCGGCTTCCAGGCGTCGTACGGCAAGTTGAAGACGTTGTCGCCGAGGAGCCGGGTTTCACGATGGATCCGCGACAGCTTGTCCATGGTCTCGTTGCTGGAGTTTGCCAGTCCGTCGTGAGCGCCTTGCGGCGAGGTGACCATCACGAAAGTTGGGACCACGAACCGCGGGCCGAGCGGAACTCTGACAACGGGACCTGCGAGGTCACGGACGATTGCGGGACCAGTGTGGAAGTCCCGCACAACGCGGAGTCGTTCCCGGAGTGGCATCGGTGCGGCGGGCGGTAAGCCGGGTGAGACTGATGCCCGAGTCATCGCTGCTCCCTCCAAACCCGGAACAATCGCGCGAACCCATCCACGAGTTTCGCCGACCGGGCCGGCGAAACCGATCCCGGACATTCCGGTCGGTAACCGAGACCGGCGGGTCGTAGTCACCGAGATCATCATCGCGTGGGCGGACACCGGGCATCTGCCGCGGTTCCGCTGGCTTCAGTATGCGCCTGATCACTCGTCCGTTCGGTCAACCCTTGCCGGACCCTGCTGAGACTTGATCAGCAGGCTGCCCATGATGACGCGGATCAAGGATTTGGTGGCTGAGAGTGTGTCGGCGCGGGATGCACGACCTCGCTTGCCGGACAGAAGTGCTCCAACGTTTTGGAGTAATCGATTACCAAAAAGGGCGGTCAACCCTTGACGCCTGCGGTCTGCTCAGACTTGAATGTCGGGTAATCGATTACTTGTCAAGGGAGACAACTATGAGACGGCGTACTCTTCTCGCGGGACTCGGGAGCGCGGTGCTTATTCCGCCGTCGGCCTTGGCGCTGGCCGGGTGTTCTGACGACTCCGGCAGTTCGGGCTTCACAGCGGGTGGCGACGGTAAGCCCGGTGCCAACGCGTCGGGGTCCAAGGTCACGGGGACGGTGAACTTCCTGTTCTACGGTGACGCGGCGGGCGTGAAGGACTACCAGAACCTCTTCACGAAGTTCGCCGCCTTCGCACCGGGCATCACTGTGAAGGTCACGGGCATTGCGGCGAAGACATGGGCCGACTTCGCGAACCAGGTGTCCACCCGGTTGGCGGGCGGTCAGACGATCGACGTGATTCAGATCGCCACCGAAGGTCAGGCGATCTTCGCGTCCAAGAACCTGCTGGAGCCGCTGGATCCCTACATCCAGAAGGATCAGGCCTACGTCGACGAGTACTACAAGGACAACCCTCCGAAGTTCAAGGACTGGATGCAGCAACACGCCTCGCCCGACGGCAAGACGTACTTCATCCCAGGCAGCTACAACACCATGGCGCTCTACGTCAGCGGCAAGATCTTCGAGAAGGCAGGCGTCGAGGTACCCACCGAGTGGACCTGGGACGAGTTCCTCCAGATCGGCAAGACGATCAAGGAGAAGACCGGCGCCTACTTCCACGCGGCCGGCGCCGGTCAGTTCACCGACGTGATGACGTGGCTGACGAATAACGGTGCCAGCATCCTCAACGAGGACTGGACACAGCCGACACTGAACACCCCGCAGGCGATCGAGGCCCTGACCTTCGCCAAGTCACTGGTCGATCTTGGGCTGTCGCCCAAGCCGGGCGGCACCTACGACGCGCCGACCCTCATGGCCCAAGGCAAGCTCGCCACCTTCGGCGGCGGCCGGTGGCCGACCCCGCCGCTGCGGAAGCTGAAGGCCATCGAGGGCGTGCAGATGGTTCCGTGGCCGAAGAAGGCGACCGCGGGTTCTCCGATCGGCTGGGATGCCTGGCCCATCCTCAAGGAATCCAAGAACAAGGACGCCGCCTGGGAGTTGATCAAGTACTTCATGACCCCCGACTACGGCAAGTTGTTCGCCGTCAACGGTGGTGCGGTCCCGGGCCGCATCTCGGTCGCCAACAGCACCGCATTCACCAACGACGCGCCGGCGAACATGCCGCTACTGGTCAAGCTTGCCGACATCGCGACCCCGGTCCCCGGCATCGCCCGTGGCGCCGAGGCCCAGACCGCGGTCGAACAGGCCTGGTTGCAGGGCATCAGCGGTACGACCGATCCGGCCAAGGCGCTGGGTACCGCCCAGACCAAGCTGCAAGGACTCATGGGCTCGTGACTACCGCGACCCCGGGTCGCCTGCACGCAACGGCCGGGAACACCACGCCGGCCTCCCGCCCCGGGCAGTTGAGGCGGGAGAGCCGGCTGTCGGGTTGGCTGTTCGTCAGCCCTGCTGTCCTACTGTTCCTGATCTTCATTCTCGGTCCGTTCATCGCGGCGATGGCGCTCAGCCTGTTCTCCTACGATTTGCTGACCCCTCCGAAGTTCGTCGGGTTCAAGAACTTCGCCCAGTTGCCGAAGGACTCGCTTCTGCTGCGGGCCTTGGGCAACACGTTCCTGTTCGCGTTCGCGTCAGTCGTCACCCACCTGGTCGGCGGCATGCTGCTGGCGCTGGCGGTGAACCGGGGCATCAACAAACTGCTGTCGTACTTCGTCCGAACGGCGTTGTTCTTCCCGTTCCTGATCTCCTGGGCAGCGGTGTCGCTGTTGTGGAAGTACGTTCTGGACCCGACTTTCGGGATCTTCGCGTTCTATGTCGGCAAGCTGGGCATCACGCCGCCGCTGTGGTTCACAGAGCCGAGGTGGGCCCTACCGGCGATCATCGGGATCGACTGGTGGCACACCATCGGCTACACCTTCCTGATCATGCTGGCGGGGTTGCAGACGGTCCCCTCGGAGATGATCGAGGCGGCCCGGGTCGACGGCGCCAACCGGGTGCAGACGTTCTTCAATGTGACCGTGCCACTGATGACCCCGACCCTGTTCTTCGCGTCGGTGATCACCTTCATCGGCGCCTTTCAGATCTTCGATCCGATCCAGATCATCACCGGCGGCGGACCCAACGACTCCACCATCACTGCCGTGATGTACCTCTACCAGACCGGTTTCCAGGCATTCCAGATCGGCTACGCCTCGACCATCGCCCTGGTCATCTTCGCCGTGATCATGCTGGTCACGCTGCTGCAATTCTGGGGGTCAAGGAAGTGGGTGCACAATGCCTGACGGCACAGCCCCCGTTGCCGAGGCCGCCGGTGGTCCGGCCGCGTCCCGACCAGTGCCGGTAACCGGGTTCCGCCGATGGCTGCGCCGGTTCTCGGTGTTCCGGTTCGTGCTCAGCCTGGTGATGCTGGTGATCGGACTGTTGATGATCGCCCCGCTGATCTGGCTGATCAGCCAGAGCCTGGTCGAACCGACCAGCGCATTCCTGCTGCCGCCGAAGTGGATCCCGATTCCCTTCACTCTGGAGAACTTCCGCGACGTCGTCAACCTGATCCCGATCGGCCGGATGTTCCTCAACAGCCTGCTGGTGACCGTGATCTCTGTTGTCGGGTCCCTGACCATCGCCTCGCTGGCGGCGTACGCGTTCTCCCGGATCTCGTTCTCCGGACGGGAACGGCTGTTTATCCTGATGCTGACCGCGCTGATGGTGCCCGGGCAGCTGACGATCATCCCGATCTTCATCATGATGCGCAAGCTCGGTCTGATCGACCACCTGGGCTCGTTGTTCCTCCCGGCGCTGATCAACGTGTTCGCGATCTTCTTCCTGCGGCAGTACTTCAACTCGATCCCTCGCGACCTTGACGAGGCCGCCCGGATCGACGGCGCCGGCCACCTGCGGATCCTGTTCCAGATCCTGCTGCCACTGGCTGGACCGGCGTTGTCGGCGCTGGCGATCCTGGGCTTCGAGGCGTCCTGGAACAACTACTTCGGCGCGCTGATCTTTCTCTCCACCCCCGAACGAATGACCCTTCCGATCGGCCTGGTCAGCCTGGCGGCCGGACAGGGCGGCGGCCCCGCCGTCGTCGTCTTCGCCGGCATCACCCTCGTGGTCATCCCCATCCTCGTCGTGTTCCTCGTCTTCCAGCGCAACTTCGTCGAGAGCGTCGCCTCCGTGGGGATCCGCGGATGACTCGGCCGCTTCCGGGAGCGTTGCGTCAGGTCTGGCCCAACCTGCCGGTGCTCGCGCTCGGGTCGGCCCTGGTGGCCTTCGCCTGGGGGCTGGCCCGAGTCGCCGCGGTCGCCGTTCCCTGGGCGGGCGCTGTGCTGATCGGGCTGGTCGTGCTGCCGCTGCTCGGCGCCCTGCTGCGTTGCTGCACCGTGCTGCTGACGGGCGATCATTTCGGCATCGGCACCTTGGTGCGCACCCTGCCGTCCAGCTTCGCCCGAGGACTGCGGATCTGCGCCCCGATAACCGCGGTAGCGCTGCTCGGGTCCGCCGGAACGTACGCCTGGCAAGTCAGCGGAAGCGCTTGGCTGCTGCCGTCCGCGGCCCTCGGCAGCATCCTCACCCTGAGCGCGATGTATGTCGGGATCGTCGCGCTGCCGTACCACGTCGACGGCAACGGGTCGTGGCTGCGGAGTTGGCAGGTCGGCCTGTTCGTCGCGACCCGCAACCCGGTGCCGGTACTCGCGACCATGGCCGCAGGGGTCCTGGCAGTGCTGGCCGCCGAACACCTCAGCGTCGCGCTGGTGCTCGTGCTGCCCACGCCGGTGGCGCTGGTGTGGGCGTCGGCGCTGCGGACCGCGACCAACCGCAGCCGGCAGCTGTTGGCGGCCAAGGCGTCGCAGAAGGGAGCGCCGCCCCGATGAGCTCATCCGTACGCACCGATCCCGGCACAGGGACGACCGATGCCGGGTGCCCGCCCGGAGCAGCACCGGACCGTACCGGGACCTGGCCCACCCTGCGACGGTTCGACGCTGCCCACCTGCAGCGGATCTCGCTGCCACTGGGCGGCATCGGCACCGGCGTCGTCGGCTTGGGCGGCCGCGGAGACCTGCGCGACTTCGAACTCGGCAACCGGCCGGCCAAGGGGTTCCGGCCGCAGACTGCGTTCGTCGCAGTCCGGGCCAAACCCGAGGGCGGCGCCGCCCAGGCACGACTCGCCGAGGGGCCACTGCCGCTGGAGGCCTACGAAGGCGCATTCGGCTCGCCCGCACCCCATCACGGCCTGCCGCGGTTCGCCGACTGCGCGTTCGAGACCGCCTACCCGCTCGGCCAGGTCCTGCTCTCCGACCCCGACTTCCCCGTCCGGCTGACGATCCAGGGTTTCAACCCCTTCGTCTTCGGCGACGTCGAAACCAGCAGCATGCCCGTCGCGGTGCTGCGCTATCGGCTCGACAACCCCGGAGCCGTCCCCGTCGAGACAACCGTTGCATTCTCGCTGTCCAACTTCATCGGCGCCGACGGCACCCGGAACCGCACGGGCGGCAACCGTAACGACTACCGCGAAGCCTCCGGGCTGGCAGGCGTCGTCCTCTCTGCTCCAGAACTGCCCGACAGCGCCGAGGAGAACGGGACCGTCGCCCTGTCGGTGCTGGCCCCGCCCGGTACGAGGATCAGCCATCGCACAGGCTGGGCGGACCTGATCTGGGGCAACTCGCTGCTGGACTTCTGGGACGATTTGCTCGATGACGGCATCTTGTCCGAACGCAAGTCCGCAGTTCCGCGTCCGGTCGCCTCACTCGCCGCCACGGTGAACGTGCCTGCGGGCGGCAGCGCAGACGTGACCTTCCTGCTCACCTGGAACTTCCCCAACCGGCGCGCCTGGAGCATGCAGGCCGACCAAGACGACGCCGGGGCAGTTGCCGACGAGTGGGGCGAGAACACCGGGCACTACGGCCGGACCGTGATCGGCAACGCCTACTCTCTCGCCCACCCCGACCCGTGGCAGACCGCGATCGCGGTCGCCGGTCGGCTGCCCGACCTCGAGGAGGCGACCGTCGCCGCCGTACGCGCCGTCGTTGACACCGACGTGCCGGCGGTGATCCGGGAGGCGGCCCTGTCCAACCTGTCAACGCTGCGCTCCCAGACCGTCTTTGCGAGCGCGGCAGGGGACTACTACGGATGGGAGGGGGTCGGCAACCGCAGCGGCAGCTGCCACGGAACCTGCACCCACGTCTGGGGCTACGAATTCGCCACCTCGCTGCTGTTCGCGCCGATCGCCCGCTCCTTCCGCACAACGCAGTACGCCCGCAGCACCGACGAGTCCGGTCTGATGAGTTTCCGGACCGGGCTGCCCGTCGAGCAGGCCAGGGAGTGGCGGCTGGCCGCCGCCGACGGGCAGATGGCCTGCATCGTGCACCTCTACCTGGATTGGCGGCTCTCCGGCGACGTCGAGTTCCTGACGGCGTTGTGGCCGGCCGCCCGCCGCAGCCTGGAGTTCTGTTGGGTCCCGGGTGGCTGGGACGCCGACCGGGACGGTGTGATGGAGGGCGTCCAGCACAACACGATGGACGTGGAGTACTACGGGCCGAATCCACAGATGGGCTCCTGGTACCTGGCCGCGCTGCGAGCCGCCGAAGAGCTGGCCACGGAGGTCGGGGAGCACGACTTCGCCTCCTACTGTGGCGAGCTCTTCCGCAGCGGATCCGCCTGGCTGGATGAGTTCTTGTTCAACGGCAGCTACTACGTGCATCAGGTGCGCCCGGTCGCCGACCCAGCCACCATCGCCCCGGGTCTGCGGCACGACAGCATGGGGGCCGGCGACACGGCCGACCCCGATCTGCAGCTCGCCGACGGCTGCCTGGTGGACCAACTCGTCGGCCAGTACGCCGCCGACGTCGTCGGTCTGGGGCCACTGCTCGACCCCGGCCACGTTGCCTCGGCCCTCCGGACGGTCCACGACCGCAACTTCAGGCGCGGGTTCGGCCACCACTTCAACCCGATGCGCAGCTTCGTCCTCGGGGACGAATCCGGGACGCTGATGGCGACCTACTCTCGCGCCGACCGGCCGGAGCGGCCGTTCCCGTACTTCTCCGAGGTGATGACCGGCTTCGAGTACACCGCCGCGACCGGGTTGCTGCAGGCCGGCGACACCGCCGCAGCGCTGGAGATGATCGCCGCGATCCGAGAGCGCTACGACGGCGCCCGCCGCAACCCCTTCGATGAGGCCGAGTGCGGGCGACACTATGCCCGGGCGATGGCGAGCTGGTCGGCCTTCGCCTTCCTCAACGGCACCTGCTATGACGGCCGGACCGGGACGCTGGTCGTCGAGGACCGGCCGGGAGACGGGCCGCGCTTCTGGAGCACGGGAACGGCCTTCGGGACGTTCACACCTCACGAGGGCGGCGGAGCCGGCACCCTTCGCGTCGTCAGCGGAACCGTAGAACTCGAACGCCTCGTGATCTCCGGAGACGCCCGGCCGTCACCCGAGCCCAACACACTGGGCCCGGGCAGCGTCTGGGTGGTCCCGTGACCGTCGTCAGGATCGTCGACGTCGCTGAAGCCGCGCAGGTCTCGGTCGCGACGGTCTCCCGGGCGCTGAACAACCGGCGTGGCGTCGATCCGGTACTGGCCGAACGGGTGCGTGCGGCCGCACAGCAGCTCGGCTACCAGCCCAACGCGGTGGCCCGGAATCTGCGTCGGCAGGCCACCAGGGTGTGGGCGCTGATCATCACCGACATCAACAACCCGTTCTACACCGCGGTCGCCCGCGGGGTCGAGGATGCCGCTTCCGAGCTGGGCTATTCGGTGCTGCTGTGCAACTCCGACGAGGACCAGGAGAAGCAGGACCGCTACCTGGAGATCGCCGCCCGGGAGCGGGTCGCGGGTGTCATCCTCACACCGCGGGCGGACGCCTCCGACGTCAGCAGCCTGCGCTCGGGAAACATCCCTCTTGTGGTGGTCGATCGGCCACTGTCGCTGAAATCCCAGCCGGACTCCCGGCCGGCCGACTTCGTGACCGGCGCATCCTTCGAGGGAGCGGTGATCGCGACCGAGCACCTGCTGCGCCAGGGCTGGCGCCGGCCCGCGTGCATCACCAGGCCCGCTGACACCGACACCACCGAGCAGCGCCGCCGCGGCTACGAGACCGTGGTCGCCCGGCACGGGCTGGCCAAGATCGTCGGTTACGTGCCGTTCCACGCCGACAGCGGCGTCGGCATGATCGAGTCGCTGTTCGACGACGACGAGGCGCCCGACTCGATCCTCGCAGCGGACTCGATGCTTGCGCTGGGGGTGCTCACGGCCCTGCAACGGCGGGGCCTGCGGACCGGCCGGGATGTCGGACTGGTCAGTTTCGACGACGCTCCGTGGACGACGGTCGTCGACCCGCCGTTGTCCGTCGTCGCCCAGCCCGCCTACGAGATCGGCGTGCAGGCCGCCCGGCTGCTGGACCAGCGAATCCGCGGCGAGGGTCCGGCCGAACCACAGACCCGGATCATGACGACCACGTTGATCGTGCGCGGCAGCTGCTCCCGGGGCGCCCGTTGAGGGTTCCCATCGCGAAGCACCGTTGCGATTCGACGCGACTGACCCCCCGTTTCGACGCTGACTTGGAAGGCATCTGAACATGACTGCATCACGTGCACTGAAGCCGGCTGACGCGGCGGCGCTGTTTCCGCTCGGCGGGATCGGAACCGGAACCGTGTCGCTGGGCTCCCGCGGCGACCTGGTCGACTGGGAGATAGCCAACCGGCCGAACAAGGGCGGCTGGCTGCCGTACACCTTCTTTGCGATCCGTGCCCGACCGCAGGGTGGTGCGCCGGTGACGAGGGTCCTCGAGGGCCGGATCCCGACCCCCTACACAGGTGAGTCCGGGCTGCCGTTCGGCAGGGTGGGCGGCCTGCCGCGGCTGGCCGACACGACGATGCATGGGGAATATCCGCTGGCCTTCGTCGACTTCGCCGACCCGGTGCTGCCCGTGGACGTGCGGCTGGAGGCGTTCACGCCGCTGGTTCCGCTGGACGTCGACGCCTCCGGGATTCCCGGTGCGGTTCTGCGCTACCGGGTGACCAACCCGGGTACGGAGCCGGTCGCGGTGACCATCGCCGGCTCGATGTCGACCCCGGTCGGGCTGACCGGAGTGCACGTGTTCGGCGGCGCCAGGTACGAGGGCCGGCCGACGATCGAGGCGCGGGCGGCCGACGGCCTGACCGGGCTCTGCTTCGGCACCGATCTGCCGATTGACCACGTGCGCTACGGCAGCGCGACGCTGGTGACCACCGATCAGAACACCACGATCACTCCGCAGTGGGCCGCGGACTTCTGGCAGGACGGTGTCCAACTGTTCTGGGACGACCTGTCCGACGACGGTCTGCTCGGGGAGCAGCCTCACACTCTGGAAACCGCGCCGGAGCAGGAGCTGCCGAAGGTGCGTACCGGCAGCGTAGGCGCGGTCGCTGACCTCGCGCCCGGGGAGAGCCATGACTTCGAGTTCATTCTCTCCTGGCACAGCCCGAACCGGCCGCGGGCGTGGTTCGGCAACTGCGGGCTGCCGAACACCCACGGCGACGAAGTCGTGCGCAACCATTACGCGACGCTGTGGACCGACGCCTGGGCGGTGGCAGCCCATCTCAGAGACAACCTGCCGTCGCTGGAGACGGCCACCCGGGACTTCCACGCGTCGCTGTGGAAGTCGACGCTGCCGGCCGAGGCCGTCGACGCCGCGGCGTCGATGATCGCCACACTGCGGAGTACCACCTGCTTCCTGCTCGACGACGGCACACCCGACGGGCTGTTCGCCGCCTGGGAGGGCAGCATGGACACCTTCGGCAGTTGCGAGGGCACCTGCACCCACGTGTGGAACTATGCCCAGACCGTCGCCCACCTGTTCCCGGCGCTGGAGCGCAGCGCCCGGCGGACCGAGTTCGGCTTCGAGACGCTGCCGGACGGAAGGATGCGGTTCCGCAACAACCATGTCTTCGGCAATGATCCGCACGAATTCCACCCGGCCGTCGACGGACAGCTCGGCACAGTCGTCCGGCTGTTCCGAGAGTGGCGGTTCAGCGGCGACGACGCGTTCCTGTCCGAACTCTGGCCGGCCTGCAAGCGTGCAGTGGATTACGCGTTCAACTACTGGGACAGCAACGGCGACCTGGTGCTGGACTCCCAGCAACACAACACCTACGACATCGAGTTCTACGGCGAGAACTCCCTCGGCGGTTCGTTCTTCTACGCCGCGCTGCGGGCGGCCGCGCAGATGGCGGAGGCGGTGGGCGACGTGGAGACTGCCAAGCGGTACGCCGAAGCGGCCGAGACGGGCGCGGCCCGGATGGACGAAATGCTCTTCAACGGCGAGTTCTACATCCAGCGCACTGACGATGTCGACGCGCATCGCTACCAGTACGGCATCGGGTGCCTGTCCGACCAGCTGCTGGGCCAGACCGTCGCACATCTCACCGGTCTCGGACACCTACTGCCGGCCGAGCACGTCAAGAGCGCCGCGCAAGCGATCTTCAAGTACAACTTCCGGACCGAATTCTCCGACTACTCCTCGGTGCAGCGGACGTACGCCCTCAATGACGAGAGCGGACTGATCCTGTGCAGCTGGCCCAACGGCGGCCGGCCGAGGATCCCGTTCGTCTACAGCGACGAGGTGTGGACGGGCATCGAGTACCAGGTCGCCACCCACCTGATCTACGAGGGCCTGGTCGACGAGGGCCTCGCGATCGTGCGCGCCGTCCGGAACCGTTACGACGGAAGGCGACGCAGCCCGTGGAACGAGGTCGAGTGCGGCAACCACTACGCCCGCTCGATGGCGAGCTGGGGCGTGCTGCTGGCGCTCACCGGGGCCCAGTGGGATGCCCGTGACCGCAGCCTCCACTTCGCCCCGGTAGTCGCGGCATCCGCGGACCGCGTCGTGACCGTCCCCTTCACCACCGCGACGGGCTGGGGCACGTTGCATGTCGACGGCTCCGGCGCCGCCCTCCACCTCCTCGGCGGCAGCCTCGCCGTCGACACGGTGGAGGTCGACGGCGGGACCTTGGGATCGTTCCGGCTCGTCGCTCCCGCCCGGGCGGCCGCAGGGGCGGTGCTGGAGCTGGCGGCTGCAGACCAGTGATCATCGGGGAAGTCCGCGCTGATTGAGTCCGCCCGTGTCCGCGCTCGACCATGATCATGATCACCTGTTGCCAGGCAGGTTGTCATGCGGGATGGGCGAGACTCCGGTCAGGCCCTCGGTGGTCCCCGCCTGATGCGCTCGCGCTGTTCGGCCAGGGACCCGCGCCAGTGCGAGATCGGTTCCATCCACCAGGTCACTCCGGCAGCGGCGAACTCGGCCACCAACTCACGGTCCGCGGTGCCGCCGTCTCCAGCCGTCTCGGCGCCGAACGCGACGTCGAACGGGCGCTCGGGCTCCACCCGATGGGCCTGGATGTAGTTGAGCAGCTCCCGCAGCGCAGCCGGCTGCTTGGCCAATGGCACCGAGAACAACAGTGGATGCACTCCGTCGAACCGAGCAGCCCGGCGGAAGGGCGCCCGGCTCTCCGGCCACATGCCAGCCACCCAGATCGGCACGCTTGGCTGCACCGGACCAGGCAGCAGCTCGGCCTGAGTCAGCCGGTAGTGCGGCCCCTTATGAGAGTACGGCCGGCCGGTCCACAGGCCGGTCAGCACTTCCAGACCTTCGTCCAGCTTCTCGGCCCGCACCGCCGCGTCGGTCTCCTCGCCGAAGTCGCCGTACTCCAGACCCGGCGGGAAACCCAGGCCGACGCCGAGCGTCAGGCGTCCACCGCAGAGATGGTCGAGGGTGGTGAGCTCGCGAGCCACCTTCCAGGGCCGGCGTCTGGCCAGTGGCAGCACCATCGGCCCCAACCGGACTCGCGAGGTGGCTGCGGCGATCATGGTCAGCGCCACAGTGGTGTCCACCGCCGGCGCGCGCGGCTCGCCGTCCTCCTCGCCGCTCCACTGGATGTGGTCCCAGATCCAGAACCCGTCCCAGCCCGCCGCCTCCGCCTCGACGGCCAGCTCGGCCAGCAGCCGGACGTCGGCGTACTCGCCGAAGATCGGGACGTTCATGCCGTACCGCACGCGGAAATCCTGCTCGCAGAGCTGAGGTTTCGGCAAGGGCACAACGGTCGGGTCTGGCAACGCATCATCGAGAGTGCGCGGCACGGACCGCAGCCGCCGGCGTTGGGTCAGAGTGGGTGGAGCTAACGGGACTCGAACCCGTAACCCCCTGCTTGCAAAGCAGGTGCGCTACCAATTGCGCCATAGCCCCTGGGACCCATGAAGGATACGGCACTGGGATGATGCTGGACAAAGCGAAGCTCGTCGAGGAGTCGCCATGGCAACGCCAGCAGCCCACCATCCGCATCCGCACGGCCCGATCCGGTACGGCGTGATCGGCAGCGGGTGGCGTACCCAGGCCTTCGTCCGCATCGCCGAACAGCTGCCGGAACGGCTCACCCTTGAGGGCGTCGTGACGCGCTCCGAGGCGCGCGTCGACGAGATCGTCGAGAACTGGCAGGTGCCCGGCTACACCGACCTCGACCGGTTCCTGGATCGGCACCCGATCGACTTCATGATCACCTCGACACCGTTCGCGGTGACCCCGGTGGTGATCAAGGACCTGGTGTCCCGCGGCATCCCGGTGCTTGCCGAGACGCCGCCGGCACCCGACGTCGAGTCGCTGCGCGATCTCTGGTCCGCGGTCGGGGCGAGCGGCCTGGTCCAGGTCGCCGAGCAGTATCCCTTCCACCCAGGCAACGTGGCCCGTCGCGCCCTGCTCGACGCCGGCGCGGTCGGAGAGGTCACCTGGGCCTACGTCTCGTCGACGCAGTGACACCACGCGGCCGCGCTGATCCGGCAGATGCTCGCCGTCGGCTTCGAGGAGGCGGCCGTCTCGGCCCGCTCCTTCACCCTGCCGGTGGTCGATCCGCAGACCCGCGCCGGCTGGGCCGACCACGTCGACCCGGTCGACCGGACAACCGTGCTCGCCAGCCTGGACTTCGGCAGTCGGGTCGGCGTCTACGACTACACCGACAACCAGGTCCGCAACCCCGTGCGCGGCAACCGAATGATCGTCCGCGGCACCCACGGCGAACTCGCCGACGACCACCTGGTGCGGCTCCCCGCACCCAGGACACCGCTGGAATCCGACCTCCGCCGCTGGCAGACCGGGCAGTACCTCAACTTCGAGGTGCCCGATCTCTACCAGATCGGCGACGGGGAACGCGTTCTCTACACCAACCCGTACTTCGGCCATACCCTGCCGGACGAGGACATCGCGGTTGCGACCCTGCTCGAGCGCACCGGCCACTGGGTCCGCGACAACACCGAAGCGCCCTACCCGCTGGCCCAGGCCGCCCAGGACCAACTGCTAGCGCTCGCGATCCGGGAGTCGCTCGACTCGGGGGACGTCGTGCGGACCGGTCAGGAGCCGTGGCACGGATAGCAATGACGACGCCGATCGCGACACGGGTCAGGAGCGCTCAGGTTGCGGCATCGGCGACGTGAAAACCATCAACGCGGGAACAGTCCGGTCGCGGTGAGCACCATCGGCGCCACGAGGAGCACACCCGCGATCAGCGCCGGCGCACCCAACACGCCGAGTGCGATGGGCAACCGGCTCAACCGGGACCGGCGGGCATACGAGATCGCCAGCACACCGAACCCGGCCGCAGCGACTGCGAAGAAGAGCACGTAACCGACGTCGCGGATCCCGACCGGATGCACCGGGTCGACGACTCCGGCCAGCATCCCGACCGACTCGACGACATTTCCGGTCGCGTAGATCGCCAGGGTCGCGAAGCCGCCCCACAGCAACATGCCGAGCAGCCCGACCGGCAACACCTGCCGGCGACTGACCGACAACAGGGCGAGGGCCGCGCCGATGAGCTTCAGCCCGACCATCAGCCAGTCCATCACCGCCAGCCCGGACGCGTAGCGACCCAGCGGCCCGTCGGAGAAATGCCCGGTCAGCTCCAGGACCATGTTCCCGATGGCGAAGCCGACGCACCAAGCGGCCGCCAGCCAGGCAGCCGCGGTCACGAAACGGCTCGGGCGGTCGACAACACGTTCTGGCTCAGACGGCGCCGGGAGGGCAGCAGTGGTGTTCACAATCAACGACCCTAGGAATCCTGACGGTCGACCGCTTCCGGCAGCACCCTGACTCAGTCACCCACTCAGTCACCCACTCAGTCCGGCCACTCCGCCGTTCGACCCTGACTTATGGCCGTGCGGCGAACTGTGGACTGGCTAACAAGCCGGTCAACAAGGTTCATTCCGGGCTTGTGCAAGTCGTACCCTTGTGCCCATGTGGTCGCAGCGGGAGGTCATCGATTACGCGCTGCAGCGTCGCGCAACACTTCAGGCGATGCGGCAGCCGGTCCGTAATCTGTCGTCCCTTGATGCCTGCGACGCCGACCCGATGCTCGTCCGGGCGGCCAAGTACCACGGCGAGCCGACCGAAGTCAGCTGCCCGGTCTGCGACAGCTCTGCGATGGTCAACCTGCACTACACCTTCGGCGACCAGCTCGGCCAGTACTCCGGCCGGATCAAGCGGCTTGCCGAACTGGAGGAGATGCAGTCCCTCTTCGGCGAGTTCAAGGTCGTGGTCGTCGAAGTCTGCCCCGACTGCGGGTGGAACCACATGATCACTTCCTACCTGCTGGGCGACGGGGTCAAGCGCAAGCCGCCGCGTCGCCAGCAGACCGTCGAGGACATCTATGGCTGATCGGCCCACCAAGAAGCAGTCAAGGCCGACGAAGCGCAAGAAGAAGCTGACCCCGGGACGTGTCATCGGGCGGATCTTCGTCATCCTGCTCGGGCTGATCATTGTCGGCGGCATCGCCGGAGCCGCCCTGGTGGCCGTCGCCTACCGCGACATCAAGATCCCCGACCCGAACACCGAGTTCACCACCAACACCAGCTTCATCTACTACCACGGCGCGAAGACCAAGCTGGGTGACATCGAGGTACAGAACCGGCAGTCGATCCGCTACGACCAGATGCCGGATTCGATCAAGAACGCCGTCGTCGCCGCCGAGAACAACACCTTCTGGACCGACCCCGGATACTCGATCCCGGGCATGGTCAGGGCAGCAGTGAACATCGCTCGCGGCCGCAACCTCCAAGGCGGGTCGACGATCACCCAGCAGTACATCAAGGTCATGTACCTGACGCAGGAGCAGACCATCTCCCGCAAGATCAAAGAGGTCCTGCTGGCCCGCAAGCTCACCCACCGGATGAGCAAGCAGCAGATCCTCACCGGCTACCTCAACACGATCTACTTCGGTCGCGGGGCGTACGGGGTCCAGGCGGCCAGCCGGGCCTACTTCGACGAGGACGCCGAGGATCTGACCGTGCGCCAGTCGGCGGTGCTGGCTGCCGTACTGAACAACCCCTCCTACCTCGATCCCGACGCGAACGGCGGTGACCCTGGTCCGCTGCTCGGCCGCTATCGGTACGTCCTGCAGTCCATGGTCAAGTCCGGCTACCTCAGCGCCGACGACGCGGCGAAGTACTCAACCAAGCTACCCAAACTGCCCAAGATCCCGATCAGCGAGAAATACCGCGGCCCGCAAGGCTTCCTGCTCAAGTCGGTGGAGTACGAACTGTCCACTCTGCCGCTCGACGAATCCGAGGTCCGCGGCGGCGGCTACAAGATCATCACCACCTTCGACAAGAAGGACCAGGACGCGGCGGTCAAGGCCGCGCACAAGTTCACCAAGATGTCAGCCCGCGACTCCGGGCACAAGGCCAAGAACCTGCACGCCGCGATCGCGTCGATCGACGTGAACACCGGCGGGGTCCTGGCCATGTACGGTGGCCGTGACTTCATCAAGAACTCCCGCAACTGGGCGACGACGCCGCGGGCCACCGCGTCGACCTTCAAGCCCTTCGCTCTGGCCACCGGTCTGGAGAACGGCTTCAGCCTGTTCTCGATCATGAACGGCAACACCTTCATCCCAGAGGGTGACGGTGTGCCGATCCGCAATGAGTTCTCCACCCAGTACGGTCCGGTCACCCTGCTCAAGGCGACCGCGCAATCGATCAACACGGCATTCGTCGACCTCGACACCAAGATCCCCGGCGACGGGCCGCAGAAGGTGATCGACACCGCGCAGCGGCTCGGCGCGGTGAAGGAGAAGGGTGCCCAGGACTGGGTGGCCAACGATCGGGTGGCCATCGGCAGCGCCCAGGTCAGCCCGGTCAACATGGCCAACGCGTACGCCACCTTCGCCAACAACGGCAAGTACGTCAAGCACCACGTGATCTCCGAGATCCTGGACAGCAAGGGCAAGGTCGTCTACAAGGCCGATCCCAAGTCGCACCGGGCGATCTCCAAGGACGTCGACAGCGACGTCAGCTACGCCCTGCAGGGTGTGGTCAAGGACGGCACCGGCGTCGCCGCGCAGGCGCTCGGCCGTCCGGTGGCCGGCAAGACCGGTACCCAGGGCGTCGGGGACAAGATCACGTCGGCCTGGTTCACCGGCTACACCCGCCAGGTCGCGACCTCGGTGATGTACGTCGCCGGCGACGGCGGCACGAAGAATCTCGATCTCTACAAGCGGCCCTACGATCCGACATTCTTCGGCAGCGGCTACCCGCTGATGACCTGGACCGACTACATGCAGACCGCGACGCAGGGCCAGAAGAGGCTCGACTTCCCCGAGCCTGCCTACGTGAACCGGGACAAGTACCCGCCACCGGTCCAGCACACGCCGGAACCCGACAAATCCGAAACCCCGAAGGCACCGAAGTCGCCGACCGCGCCGACCAGTGCTCCGCCGACCAGTGCTCCGCCGACCTCTGCGCCGCCGAAGTCGGCTCCGCCGAAGTCGGCTCCGCCGCCCAGCAAGGCGCCGCCATCCAGCAAGGCACCACCCCCCAGCAAGGCACCGCCGCCCAGCAAGACACCGAAACCGCCCAAATCCACGGCGACGACCAAGGACAAGGCCGGAAACTCGGAGGGCGATACCACCGGGGACGGCTGATGGCGGCAGGCACGGGCTGGCCGACCGCCAAGGATCGGTTCCTCGTCGTGATCAGCCGACGGATCGGTGGCCCGGTCGGCCGGCATGCCGGCCGCGGCCTGTCCTGGTGGACCCCGACCCGGGTTGCCCTGGTCACGGCGACAGTCGCGTGGATCGTCGGCGCCCTGCAGAAGCTTCCGTGTCGGGCCACGGTCGCCGGCCACTACCCGGACACGTACAAGTACCTCTGCTATTCCGACATCCCGTTGCTGTACACGGGTCGTGGGCTGGCCGACGGGAACATCCCCTACCTTGATCACGGCAGCTACCAAACGCTGGAGTATCCGGTCCTGACCGGCTGGTTGCTGGAGTTCCAACGCAGGATCACCGCGCTGCTCGGCGCACCGGTCGGACCCGGTTTGAACAGTCAAGAGGCCCTCGACGCGTCAAACCTGTTCGCGACCGTCAACCTGGTCGTCCTCGGTCTGCTCTTCCTGATCACGGTCTGGGCGCACAGTCGGACGGTCCCCGCCGATCTTGACCGCGGAGGCCGGGCGTGGGACGCGATGATGCTCGCCGTGTCGCCGTCGGTGATCTTGGCGGGTTTCATCAACTGGGACATGCTGCCCGTTGCCCTGACGGCACTCGGGTTCATGTTCTGGGCACGGAGCAAGCCGGCAGCCGCCGGAGTGATGTTCGGCCTGGGCATGGCCGCCAAGCTGTATCCGGCCCTGTTCCTCGGCCCGCTTGTCCTGCTCTGCCTGCGTCGGCGGCGGATGCGCCACTTCGGCCGGTTGATGATCGCCTTCGTGATCGCCTGGCTGGTTCCCAATCTGCCGGTGATGATTCTCGCTCCCGATCAGTGGCTGGTCTTCTGGACGTTCAACTCCGATCGCGGCGGCGACCTCGGATCAATCTGGTATGTGTTCTCGCTGGCCGGGCATCCGGTCCCACACCTGAATGTGATCAACACCGCGATCCTGCTGCTGTTCTGCGCCGGCATCGGCTGGTTGATCATCACTGCCCGGCGCCCGCCGCGCTTCGGGCAGCTCGGTTATCTGGTGATTGCCGCGTTCCTGATCACCAACAAGGTGTACTCCCCGCAGTACGTGCTGTGGCTGCTTCCGCTGGTGGTGCTGGCCAGGCCACGGTGGCGTGAGTGGTGGATCTTCACTGCCGGGGAACTCGTCTACTTCCTGGCGATCTGGGGTCACCTGGACCAGACCCTGCTGCCGGGCGACGGCGGCGCGGATCGGATCTACTGGCTGGCCGTGATCTTCCGTATCGCGTGCGAGGTCTGGGTCGGCGCGGTGATCGTTCGCGACATCCTGATCCCGGACCGGTACGACCCGCTGCGGATGGCCGATGGGGACGGGAAGGTCGTCTACGGCAGGATCGTCGATGATCCCGCCGGCGGTGTGCTGCGGGATGCCCCGGACGCCGGGTGGGTGGTCCGGCTCCGCACCCGGCTGGACGCCGCCGGCTGAATCCGGCAGGAATGTCCGGAGCCGGCGGCACGGTAGTTTCGACTGCGATGACGCCCGCAACCGACCTCGCCCCGACCGACGCACGACCGCCGGTCGCGACCCAGTCTCCGCACGGTGTACGTGGCCGGCTGCGTGCCTGGTGGGCTCGGCCCGGCGGGTACGCGTTGCATCCGCTGGACAGTCGCGGCGGTCGGACAGTTCTGCAGGCGTGGATCGCCAGCCGTGGCCTGATCGCCCTGGTCGCGCTGCTGTTGGCGGTGATCACCCACCGGCAGCTGATGGACATGACCAACAACTGGGACGCCGTGCATTTCGGTGACCTGGCCCGGCACGGTTACGGTTTCGACCCCGACGGACGGCTGTTCGCCTTCTTTCCCGGCCTGCCGCTGGTCTTGCGGGCCGGTCTGGTCATCGGCCTGCCGACCCAGGTCTCCGGCGTGATCATCGCCGGTCTCGGCTCGGCGGCCGCGGCAATCGCGTTGCTGCGGCTCGGCGGACCCTGGGCCGCCGTGGTCTGGCTGTTCGCACCGACGGCAGTATTCACTGCGGTCGGCTACACCGAGTCGCTGTTCTGCGCTTTCGCCTTCTGGGCCTGGGAACGCGCGCGGTCGGATCGCTGGGCTGCGGCAGCCGTCCTGGCCGCATCGGCTTGCACCGTGCGGGTGTCCGGCCTCTTCCTGGTCGGCGCCCTGCTGGTGATGATCATCACCTGTCCCGGCACTGGTTGGGTCCAGCGCGGACGGCGGGCGCTGTGGATGCTGATCCCGATCGGCGTACTCGCTGTCTTCGTGGCCTACGAGTACGCGCTCAGCGGCCGGTGGGATGCCTGGTACAGCGCGCAGGTCGACGGCTGGTACCGCGGTTTCACCTGGCCCTGGCAGTCCTTCCGGAACACCTGGGCGGCGATCCAGCCGGGTGCGTACGCCGATCATCCGTTCTGGGTCTGGGTGTTCCGCGCCGAGATGGTCTCGATGGTGGTCGGCGTCGCCGTGACGATCTGGTGCCTGACCCGGAAGCTCTGGGCCGAAGCGAGCTGGGTCGCCGTGCAGGTGCTCGCCTTCTCCCTGTCCTACTGGTACATGTCGGTCAACCGGGCAGTGCTGCTCTGGTTCCCGCTGATGATCATGATCGCCCGCTGGGGGACCTGGAGACCGCAGCGACGCAGGACCGCCGTCATCCATCGCGCCGCCGTGATCGCCGCATTCGTGCTCGGCACCGCCCTGATGTTGGCCTGGTCCTGGCTCTACTTCACCGGCAACTGGGCCTCCTGACCGGCGAGGGGTCAGATATTCCCTGATATTTGCTGTGAGTCTTGTGGTGGCTGGTCTGGGACTGGCTGGCAGGGTTAGCGTCGGTCGCTTCGTCCTGGTCGTGACTCTTGATATGTGTGGCTCCTTTGTGGGGTGCCTTCAAGCCGACTTGTCCGGTTCAGGGCGGAAGGCCGACGCTGACCCGGCTCCACCTCGGTGACTTGATCAGAAGATTGTCGGTTCCACCTGTCGGGTGGGCCTGACTCATCACAGTGTTGCCCCGAAGTGACTTCCACCCGGGCCTGCGCCGACCGTTTGCGGCCGGATCCCTGTCGGTCTTGTCTGGAAGGAAGTCCCACCGCCGTGACCATCGTCGCGTATTCTCATCCGTTTGTCGTGGGTGTCGACACTCACGCCCGCTCTCACACCCTTGCCGTCGTGGTCGCCGTGACCGGTGAGCTGATCGCGACCGATCAGTTTCCCGCCACCGACGCCGGCATGGACCGGGCCGTCGCGTGGGCCGCGCGCCGCACCGGTGGTGATCTGGCCACCTTGTGGGTGATCGAAGGTGTGGCCACCTATGGTGCCCGGCTGGCAGCAGCGGTGACCCGGTTCGGTTACGAAGTGGTCGAGGCTGCTCGGATGGACACCCGGGCCCACCATGGCACCGGTAAGTCTGATCTGCTGGACGCTCACCGGATCGCGGCCGCGGTCTTGTCTCTGCACCCGCATCAGCTGCGCCGTCCGCGCAGCGATGGTCTGCGGGCGGCATTGCAGATCCTGGTCACCGCCCGCGACCACATGACTACCGAACGCACCGCGACCATCAACGCACTGATCGCGCTGGTGCGTGTGGTCGGCCTAGGCATCGACGCGCGGAAGCCGCTCACCGCCAAACAGGTCGCAGATATCGCCCGATGGCGTGCCCGCGTCGAAGACCTCGCCACGGCTACCGCCCGGGCCGAGGCCGTCCGGCTGGCCAAGCGAGTCGTCGAACTGGACCAAGAGATTGCAGCCAACCAGGCCCAAATCACCGACCTGATCCACCACAGTCAGGTCTCGTCCCTGCTGGACAAGACCGGCATCGGACCGGTCACCGTCGCAGTTGCCCTCGCAGCCTGGTCACACTCCGGCCGGGTCCGATCCGAGGCCGCGTTCGCTGCCCTGGCCGGAGTCAGCCCGATCCCGGCATCCTCGGGCAACACCGTCCGTCATCGACTCAACCGCGGCGGCGACCGCAGACTCAACCGGGCGCTACACATGGCCGTGATCACCCGCATGACCCACGACCCCGACACCCGGGCCTACGTCGCCCGCCGACGAGCCGAGGGACGGACGACCAAAGAGATCCGACGCTGCCTCAAGCGCTACCTCGCCCGCCAGCTCTACCGCGCCTTCCAGACACTCCACACCACGCCCGAGATCGAGCCATCAACCGCTTGACAAACATAGAAGAGTCGGCGTGTCGTCGCAAAGGTGGGCGCCCACGAGGCCGCAGAGCCGGATCCCTAGACTGGCGGCGTGCCCGTGAACTGGATCGATCTCGACGGCCTGGTCAATCTGCGCGACGTCGGAGACATCCCGACCACGGACGGTGCGCGGATCGCTCGGAGACGACTGTTGCGGTCGGACAACCTGCAGCGCATCCCGCCGCAGACGGTCTCGGCGCTCCTCGATCTCGGGCTGACCGACGTTGTCGACCTGCGGACAGCGCTCGAGGTCGTTCAGGAGGGGCCCGGCCCGCTGACCAAGGAGCCGTCCGTCACCATCCACCACCATTCGCTCTTCAAGGAGAACCTGACCGAGCAGCAGGTCGAAGCCGGGCTGACCGAGCAGATCAACGCGCTCAGTCCGGAGGAGGTCGCTGCCCAGGCGCTGCCCTGGACCGAGATCGTCCGGCCGACCGTCGAGGTCGAGGACGATTCGGCCTCCTTCTATCTGTCCTATCTGGTCGATCGGCCCGATTCGGTGCTTGCCGCCCTCCGCGCGATCGCCTACGCCGACGGAGCCGCACTGGTCCACTGCGCCGCCGGCAAGGACCGTACCGGCACCATCGTCGCGTTGGCCCTGTTGCTGGTCGGCGCCGACCCGCAGGCGGTGATCGACGACTTCGCCGCCAGCAGCGAACGGGTCGCCCGGATCGTCGAGAAGCTGTCCAGCACCGACACCTACCGCGACAACGTGCTCTCCCGGCCCCTGGCGTCGCACGAGACCCGGCCCGAGACGATGGAACTCTTCCTGGACTACGTCGACCGCGAGTACGGATCTGCGGCCGAACTGATGGCCCGTCTGGACTGGACCGAGGACGACACGGCCAGATTGCGGCAGAAGTTGTTGACATCGGCTGACAGCTGAGCCGGACACCGATCAGTATGGGACCGTGCCCGAGCACCTGATCTGTCCGCGCTGCGGCGCCAGCAATCCGCTCGGATCGGCTTCCTGCGCCAATTGCGGCTGGGCACCTGATCCACTCGGGCAACCACCGGCTCAGCAACCACCGGCCCAGCAACCCCCGACCTACGGCCAGCAGCAGCCGTACGGTCAGCCGCAATACGGTCAGCCGCAATACGGTCAGCAGCCGTACGCACCCGGCCGGCCGCGCTACGGACCGGCGGGACCCTACGGTGCGGCCGAGGCGGGCGAGCCGAACCGGCCCAACCGCAAGCTGCTGCTCATCCTGGGCGCCGTCGCCCTGGGACTGGTCTTGGTGGTCGTCCTGGCGGTCGTCGTCATCCCAACCGCGCTGCGCCGCATCAATGCCGGCCCGGCTGCACCGGCAACCAACCTCGCACCCGCCCCCACCGCACAACCGACCGCACAACCGACCGCACACGGTTCCGAGCAGCCCTCATCCGCGCCGGCATCCAGCCCACCGTCCGTCAAGCCGTCCGCCCCGCCGGACTATCGGAAGCTCGGCCCGCAGGTGTCCAGCGGCATCCTCAAGATCGTCGCGTCCGGCTGTCCGGACGCCGGCAGTCGCGTCGGCTCGGCGTTCTTGATCAACACCAACACCGCGGTCGCCTCATTGAGCTCATTGGCCGGCGCAACAGTGATCGCTCTCACCGACGGCGACCGCACCGTCCGGGCAACGGTGTCTGCCGTCGACCGTGCGCACGGCATCATCGTGCTCAGACTGCACAGCCCGCTCAGCGGTCACGTCTTCACGGTGGACACGCCGACGCTGGAGACCGGCGATCCGGTCGGCACGTACGGAGTGACGGTCAAGGGTCACCGGCCCACGCTCACCGAGACCAAGATCACCGAAACCGATGCCGAAACCCGGATCGCCGGTCTCACAGTCACCGGCCTGGCAGCCACCCGGGAATCCGTCGACGCCGGCCTGTCCGGTGCACCGACGTTGTCGGCCGATGGTCACGCCAACGGCATGGTGCTGCTCGATCCGTCGAACACGGTGATGATCATCCCGGGGCGGGCGATCGCCGCCGCGGTCAGGAAGCACGGTGGCTCGCTGCCGGCAAACGGTTGCTCCCGACCGCTCGGCCCGAGCGCCACGATGATCAACGGATCGGCAGGTCAGCGCGTCCATGCCATGCTGCAGCGGTACTTCTCGGGCATCAACTCCGGCGACTACCCCTCCGCGTTCAGTCAGCTGAGTCGACGGCTGCAGGCAGGCGGCTTCCAGGGCTATCGTGACGGCTGGGCCACCTCCTATGACTTCAACATCGTGGTGCACCGGGCGACGGCGACGAGCGCGCACGTCACCTTCGACTCGATCTTCGAGAAGGGCAAGGGCCCGAAGGGCTCGGGCACCTGTGCCCGATGGGACATCGACTACCAGTTCGTCATCGAGGGCGGTTCACCGGCGATCGACCGGGCGAACCCGCACTCCGGTCCGATCTGGCGGAAGTGCTGAGCCGGTCACACCTCGTCGACAGTGTCCACCAGAGCTGTCGTCAGCCGCAGCTCGACCGGCATCTCCTCGCCGACCTCCGGCGGGCGCTGCGACCTCGGCAGGAAGACCATCGACGCCTGCATGTGCGGCGGCTCGCAGAACCAGCGCTTCCGGCCACCGATCGTGTACGGGCTCAACGCCAGCCCGGCTGCCTCGAGAGACCCGGCGGCCATCGAGATCGCCCGTTGCCGAAACGACGTGCCCGCTGTCGGCGCCTCCATGCCGATGCCGTGCGACGTGCCGCCGGACATCACCACCACCCAGCCGTCGATCGGTGCGGGCCGTTGCCGGTAGCCGATCCGTTCGCCGCGCCGTACCGAGTGGACATCCAGCACCGTCGCGACGGTCTTCCGGCTGCCCTCGTCGCCGAGCCACAGCCGGGTCCCGACCCGGAGCCGGATGGGCACCGGCGCATCCGTGCCGCCGAGCTGACGGCTGAGCCCGATGGCATCCTCGGTGGGCAGATGGGACAACCACAGCGTGCCCGCTCGGGCGTCCAGCGCGCTGCGCGCCAGCCGTACGGCCTCGGCGTAGCGGCTCTCGTCACCCATCGGCAGGTGGATCGTCCATCCCTCGCAGCGCAGCGCTCCCAGCTCACCGGCAGCGGCTGCCAGATCCTTCGGCGGTATGCCGTAACGCCTCATCGAGGTGAGGACTTCCACCAGCACCCGGGACGGTTTGCCCCTGGCCGCCAACGTCTGCAGATCGGTGATCCGGGAGACCGTGGTGATCACCCGCTCGTCGTCCAGCAACCGATCGGCGACCGGATCGCCCGGCCGCCAGGCCTGCAGGACAACGATCGAGCCGGTGAAGTCGTCCCTGACCAGGGCCGCCTCCGACGGCAGGCCGACGGCGATCGTGTCGGTCTGCAGCCGCTGGGATTCCCGGGCCAGCCGCCCATCGCCATAGCCGTAGCCGTTGCCTTTGATCACCGGCACCAGGCCGGGCGTCGCGTCAGCCACCACCCGCAGATGCTCGCGCCAGCGGTTGAGGTCGAGTCGCAGCGTCACTCCCACGGACCCGAGCCTACGGTGAGAGCAAACCGATCCGCATGCCCGTGCCGGTCCGCGGTCGTGCCGGGTGCGCGGTCATCGCCGCGCCAGGTAGACGGTGAACGCCTTGTAGAGCAGCTTGTTCAGCGGCAGGTCCCACTCGCCGAGATACTCCACGGCCTCGCCACCGGTGCCCACCTTGAACTGGATCAACCCGGCGTGCGGGTCCTCGCCGTCAACGGTGTCGGTGATCCCGCGCAGGTCGTACACTGTCGCGCCCGCAGCCTTGGCATCGGTGATCATCCGCCATTGCACGGCGTTGGATCCACGGACCTCCCGTTTGGCCGTTGTCGAGGCGCCGTAGCTGTACCAGGCGTGTTCCCCGACCCGCACCCAGGTGGTCGCCGCGACAAGATCGCCGTCGTGATGGGCGAGGTAGAGCCGGATCCGATCCGGATCCTCGGCTCGCAGCGCGCCGAACATGGTCTGGAAGTACGACAGCGGTCGTGGGGTGAAATGATCACGGTCCGCGGTTTCCGTGTAGATCCGGTGGAAGTCCGGCAGATCGTCGGCCTTGCCCTGGGTGACCACAACGCCGGATTTCGTGGCCTTCTTGATGTTGCGGCGCCACAGCTGGTTCATGCCTGCCAGAAGTTGATCTTCATCCTTGCCGGCCAGCGGTAGCTGGAACACCCAGCGGGGCTGGCCGGCGGTGAATCCGCCGTCGTCCTCGGTCGGCGGGCGCCAGCCCAGGTGTCGCAGCTGACCGTACGCCCTCGTCGCGGCGGCGTTGATCTCGTCCGGTGGCACGTCGCTGAGTCTCTTGATCATCGGGTCGGCGATGGCTGCCTTGATCGTCGCCGCCTGCCAGCGCCGGGCGACCACCGGGGCACCGATCCGAACAGCGAACGCTCCGACCTTCTTCAGATAGTCGGCCAGCGGACCCAACCAGGCGCCGAGATCGTCGGAGGCCCAGTCGATCACCGGGCCCTCCGGCAGGTAGGCGAGGCTGCGATTGAGCCTCGGCAGCCGGCGATGGAGCACCAGCCCGGCACCCACCAACCGGTCCTGGTCGTCGTACCAGCCGAGTGACTCGCTGCGCCATTCGCTCTTCACCTCGGCCCAGGCCGGGGTCTGCAAGAAACTCACACTCGGCCGCGTGGCGTTGAACGCGACGTGCTCCGCCGGTGTGATGGCGCGTACCCGAAAACTGTTGGACCGATAACCCACGGCCCGCAATCTACCTGCCGGGTAGCGGTCCCTTCGAAAGCTCGGCGCGACGCTGCTCCAGGAAGGAGCGTTCGGCGGTGTTGGCCGCCAGGTCGATCGCCTCGTCGTAGGCGTGCAGCGCCTCCGCGTCCCGGCCGAGCCGGCGCAGCAGATCCGCCCGTACGGTGTGGAACAGGTGGCTGCGCTCCAGCAGCCCTTGCTCCATCCGCCGGCCCGGCCCGGTCGCGGGGCCGGACGCCGTCCGCAACGCCTCGACGGCGGCCAACGCCACCTCCGGCCCGTCGACCTCGGCCAGGGCGATGGCCCGGTTGAGCTCGACCATCGGAGTGGGCGCGATCACCAGCAGCTGGTCGTACAGCGCGACGATCTGCTGCCAGTCGGTGTCCTCCAGCCGTGTGGCGTCGCTGTGCACCGCATTGATCGCCGCCTGGAGCTGGTACGGTCCCGGCCGGTTGCGGCGGATGCACTGCAGGACCAACTCCTGACCCTCGCTGATCAGATCAGCGTCCCACAGCGTGCGATCCTGTTCGGCCAATGGCACCAATTCGCCGTTCGACCCGACCCGGGCACGACGGCGCGCCTGGGTGAGCAGCATCAGCGCCAGCAACCCGCGGACCTCCGGTTCGTCCGGCATCAGGTCCAGCAACAGCCTGCCAAACCTGATCGCCTCCGCGGCAAGATCGTCGCGGACCAGGCTGTCGCCGGAACTGGCGGTGTAGCCCTCGTTGAAGATCAGATAGACCACGGCGAGGACGGCTCGGAGCCGGTCGGGAAGATTGGCATCGGTAGGGATCCGGTAGGGGATGCGTGCGCCCCTGATCTTGGACTTGGCCCGGACGATGCGCTGCGCCATGGTGGCTTCCGGTACGAGGAAGGCGCGGGCGATCTCCGGTGTACTCAACCCGCCCAGCAGTCGGAGGGTGAGGGCCACCTGGGCGGTCGGCGCCAGCGCGGGATGGCAACAGGTGAAGATCAACCGCAGACGATCGTCGCGCACCGGCCACTCCTCGTCACCGGTCCGGTCGTCGCCGGAGAGCTGCTCGGCCAGCGCAGTGGCCTCGGCGTGTTTGCTGTCCCGCCGGGACTCCCGGCGCAGCCGGTCGATACCGCGGTTGCGTGCTGTGGTGATGATCCAGCCGGCCGGGCTGGGCGGAACGCCGTCGACAGGCCAGCGTCGTACGGCGACGGCGAACGCGTCCTGGACGGCGTCCTCGGCAAGATCAAGATCACCGAACGTCCGGGTGAGTACGGCGACGGCGCGGCCGTACTCCTCCCGGAAGATCTGCCCGATCCGGGCATCATCGGTGCGCGGATCAGCTGTGCACATCGAAGAAGGGTCGGACCTCGAGTGGCAGACCGATCGCTGCCTGAAGCCGCCTGGCCCAGTCGAGCGCGACATCAAGATCGGTGACATCGATGATGGTGAACCCGCCGAGGTACTCCTTGAGCTCGACGAACGGGCCGTCGGTCAGCACCGGCTGGCCGCCCTCGGTGGTTATCACGGTCGCCGTGCTGGGATAGTCCAGGCCCCCGGAGTAGACCCAAACTCCCGCCTGCTGCATCTCCCGGTTGATCGCGTTGACCTGCTCCATGATCGGACCGAGCACCTCCGGCGGTGGCGTCGTCTCGCTCTGCGGCTGATACACGCTGATCAGATAGTGCGGCATGTTGTCCTCCTGAACCGAACCTACGGCCGGCGCATCCGGCCTGTCACCTGCTACACGAGCGCGCGGTCCGGAATTCGACACTCAGCCGTCACGGTTCTCGTGAGGTCGGCACCAGACCGGGATCGACCGGTGCAGCGCCGGCGACAGGCTCCTGCAGGGTCGGCACCGACAGGAGGACGCGTACCGGACGACTGGCATAGAGGACGCCACCGATCACCGCGGCGCCGGCGACCAGTTCGGCGACCGGGATGTGTTCGCCGAAGGCCGCCCAGGAGGACAGCACGCCGACGATCGGCACCAACATCGAGAACGGCGCAACGCTGGAGGACGGATTGCGGGACAGCAGGGTGTTCCAGATGCCGTAGCCGACCAGGGCCGCGACGATCACGATGTAGAGCAGGCCGAGCACCGATTCCCAGGCCGCCCCACTGGTCAACGTGCTGAAGGCGCCCGCGATCCGGTCGGGCCCGTCCATGATCAACGACAGTGCGAACATCGGCACCGGCGGCACAACGGCCATCCACAAGGTCAGATGCAGCGGATTGGGTGCCTTGGCCCCGCGGCTGCAGACGTTGCCGATGGCCCAACCCAGGCCGCCGGCCAGCGTGAGGACGACCGGCAGAAGCGCGGCGACCTGCGACCGATAGACGGCGATGGCCGCCAGTCCGAGCACCGCGATGCCGATGCCGATCACCTGCCGTCTGTGCAACCGTTCCTTGAACACCGCTGCCGCCAGCAGGACCGTGAACGGCGCCGAACACTGCAGGACCAGGGAGGCAAGGCCGCTCGGCATACCGGCGGCCATGCCCAGGTAGAGGAAGGCGAACTGGACCAGCCCGATGCCGACCCCGATCCCGATCAGCCAGCGCAGCTTCACCTTGGGACGGGGGACGAACAGCACCGCCGGGATCGCCAGCAAGGCCCAGCGCAGGGCGCCGAGCAGCATCGGTGGGAAATGTCGCAGGGCGATCTCGGTCGCGGGGAAGTTCAGCCCCCACAGCACCGCGACCAACACCGCGAGCAGGCGATCTCGAAGGGACACGACGACCATTCAACGATGATTCGACAGTCAAGCACAAGAACATTCTCATACACGGACTGTGTAGGATGACTACATGGACGTCGCCCATCTCGAGCTGCTGCGGGAATTGGCGGACCGGGGCAGCGTGACCGAGGTTGCCCGGGCGACCGGCAAGACCACCTCGGCGGTCTCCCAGCAGTTGCGACTCCTGCAGCGCCAAGTGGGTGTCCAGTTGCTCGAACGGTCCGGCCGGGGCGTCCGGCTGACCGATGCCGGCGCGGCGCTCGCCCGGAGCGCGATCAAGATCAGTACGGCCGTCGCCGAGGCCCAGGCGGACTGGGACCGCTACCGGCAGACGGCGAGCGGCACGGTACGTCTGGCCTTCTTCTTCTCAGCCGGCGAGATCCTCATCCCCGGGCTGCTGGACCGGATGGCCGCGTACCCCGAGATCGAACTGATCACCGACGAGCGGGACGTCGGTGAGGGCGAGTTCGACAAGCTGACGTCGGATTTCGACATCGTCATCGCCCACCGGTCCGACGGCGGGATGGTCGCCGATCGCAGCCGACTGCAGGTGGACCATCTGTTGCGGGAGCCGGTGGACGTCGCCGTCGCCCTTGATCATCGACTGGCCGGGCGCGATCGGGTCACCACCGAGGAGGTGATCGACGAGCCGTGGATCGGCGTACCGGCGGGCTATCCGCTGGACCGGGTGCTGACCGCGGTGTCCCTCCAGGCCGGCCGGGACGCCAAGATCATCTTCCGGACCACTCACCTTCCACTGGCGGAGAGGCTCGTGGAGGACCGGCACGGCATCGCGCTGCTGCCCCGGCACAGTTCGCGCGCCCGGGCCACCGGTCGGTTCGCCTTACTGCCGTTGGCCGGCATCCGCGCCGGCAGGCACCTTGAGGCGCTGTCCCGCCCCGATCGTGCAGCGCGCCGAGCCGTACGCCTGGTGCTGGATGCCCTGGTGGCCGAGTCGGCGACCCTCTAGCTGTACTCGGCCGGGACGTTGATGACACTCCGCGTCGGTTGTTGACCTGAGGAGGACCTCCGGGTGCGGTGGAGATAGCCGTCTTCACCGTTCCAGGAGGTCCTCGTGTCCCACCGTAACGCGCGTTTGAATGTTCGTGGCCGCAAGCTGTTGGTCGAACGTGTCTGTGACCAGGGCTGGAAGGTCGCCCATGCCGCGAAGGCTCAAGGGGTGTCCCGTCAATGTGCCAGTCGCTGGGTTGGACGGTATCGAGCTGAGGGCGAGGCCGGTCTGGAAGACCGGTCCTCACGTCCGCATCACTGCCCGAACCGGACTCCGGTAGCGGTGGAGAACAAGATCATCGAGCTGCGCCGGAGCCAACGGCGGGGCCAGGACTGGATTGGTCCCGAGCTCGGTGTCCCGGCCCGCACCGTGTGCCGGGTCCTGCGCCGTCGCCAGATTCCTTACCTGGCCGACTGTGATCCGTTGACCGGTGAGGTGATCAGAGCCTCCAAGACCACCACAACCCGCTATGAGCGCGATCGTCCGGGCGAGCTGGTGCACATGGATGTCAAGAAAATAGGCAAAATCCCCGATGGTGGCGGCTGGAAGGCCCACGGCCGGCAGATGGGCTCAACCGCCGCAGCGAAGAAGGCCCGGATCGGCTACGACTACGTCCACCCGCTTGTCGATGACCACTCCCGGCTGGCCTACTCCGAGATCCTGGACGACGAGAAAGGACCTACCTGCGCCAGCTTCCTGGCGCGCGCCGCGCAATACTTCGCCGATCACGGCATCGACCGGATCGAACGCGTGATCACCGACAATCACTGGTCCTATCGCCGATCAGCCGACCTCGCTGCTGTGATCACGACGATCGGCGCCAAACACAAGTTCATCAAGCCGCACTGCCCGTGGCAGAACGGCAAAGTCGAACGCTTCAACCGCACCCTGGCCATCGAGTGGGCCTACCACCAAGTCTTCACCAGCAACGCCGAACGCGCAGCGGCCCTTGCGCCCTGGCTCAACCTCTACAACACTCGACGCCGACACACCGCACTCGGCGGGCTCCCACCGATCAGCCGGCTGTAACCAATCTCGTGGCCGGGTACATCTAGCCCTTCCGGATCACAGGATGAGGTGACAGGTGGTCGCCTCTGGTTGCGCTTTCGGGTTTGAGGTTAGCGGAGTGGGTGTTGATCAAGGACTTGGCGGGGTGTTCGGCCGTGCATGTAGTCGCTGTGGTTGGGGCGGTGTTGGTTGTAGTCGTCGATCCAGTGCTGGAGTGCGTGGTCCAGGTCGTCGACGCGGTCGATCCGGGCCCGGTGGAACATCGGCCGGTAGAACTCGTGCAGTGCGGTGCCTTGGAAGCGTTCGCAGACTGCATTGTGGTTCGGCGATCGGGGCGGGATCCGGTGATGAGCGATGTCGATCTCGGTCAGATGGGTGGTGAACGCCCGGCCGGTGAACTCCGGGCCGTTGTCGGTGGTCACGCCGGTCAGGGTGATATCGAGCCGGGCGAGTTCGGCGGCGACGTGGTCAACGAAGCTGGCAGCCTGCTCGGCGGTCTTGTCTCCCACGATCAGGCTGACCACCGCCCACCGGGTGCAGACGTCAATCGCGGTGAGCTGCCAGATCGCGCCGACACCCTTCAGTTTGCCGACGTAGAAGGAATCCAGGGCGACCTCGCGTCCTGGAAGCGGGCTGTAGTGGCAGAACCCGAATGGGCCCTCGGCAGCGGCATCGGTCACCACGCCGGTGGTTGCGGCAGTGATCGAGGCTCAACGCGGCGATCCGGTCTTGACGGTGTCCGAGGTGGTGGTTGCGGAGGATCTTTTGAACTCCGGACGCCGATCGACGCACTCCGATCCGGGCCAGGTGACGCAGCAGCTGGCGGGCACCCAGGGTCGGCTGGCAGACCGCGATCGCCAGGATCTTCGACACTTCCTCCGGGCTCATCGCGTTCGGCATCACCGGTGGCCGGCGGCTCTTCGGCATCAACGATGCCGACCCGTACTGCTGGGCGCGGCGGACCCATCGGTAGTAGGACTGTCGAGACACACCGAACGTGCGGCAGGCCTCGGTGACACCGACCTTGGCCGCATGGGCAATCAGAGCAGCACGACGATCATGGATGATGGAATCAGGGGTCACGGGATGGTCTCCTTCGGTCACAGGAAGCAACCAAAGGTTCCCACCCGTGACCCCGCCCTCACCGGAGCGGTGTCACCTCATCCCGTAAACCGGAAGCTCTAGCCTCAAGCCCATTTGCCGGCCCACGGTCACGTGCCCGAAGGTCAGCGGGCGCGGCGCCTGGAGAAGAGCCAAGCCGACCACACGGCGCTGCCGACCAGGATCAGCAGGCACCAGCCGATGGCGTACCACCCGTTGTGACCCAACGGCGTGCCCATCAGCAACGACCGCAGGGTCTCGATGATCGGTGTCACCGGCTGGTGCGCGGCGAACCACTGCAGCCAGGTCGGCATGGTGCCGACCGGTACGAACGCACTCGACAGATAGGGCAGGAACAAGATTGCGAAACCGAAGTTGCTGGCCGATTCCGGGCTCGAGGCGAGCAGTCCCAGCGCGGCGAACAACGTGGTGATCGCCAGAATGTAGACGGCGATGACTGCGGCGGTCGCCAGCCAGCCGAGCGGGTTCGCCGACGGGCGCCAGCCGATCAACCAGCCGACCCCGACGACGATACCCGTGGCGAACAGGTTCCTGGCCAGGCTGGCGACCACGTGCCCGCCGACCACCATCGGACTGTGCACCGGCATGCTGCGGAACCGGTCGATCACGCCGTTGGTCATGTCCCGGGCGACTGCGGTGGACGTGCTGGCCGCGCCGAACCCGGCACACAGCAGGATGACTCCGGGGACCACGTAGTTGACGTAGTTGCCGTCGCGCTGGATCGCACCGCCGAAGACGTAGGTGAACATCAGCATCAGGATCACCGGCATGGCGATCGCCATGATCAACGCCTCGGGATCGCGCAGGCTGTGCCGCAGGCTCCGGCCGATAAAGATCAGCTGCGTGGCCGGGCCGGATGCGGAGCTGATGACCGACGGGGTGGGCCGGCCGAAGATGATCGCGGTCATGCTGCTGTCTCCTTCTGCTGCTCGGTCAGGCTGAGGAAGACGTCGTCGAGGCTTGGGCTGCGAACGACGACCCGAAGGTCGCGTTGCTCGCGCCGCAGCGACTCCAACACCCGGCGCAGCCCGGCCGCGGTGCCGTCGGTACCGATCTCGGTGACCAGCCGGCCGTCCTTGTCCCGGAGTTCGACGACGTCGGTGCCGACCCGTGACTTGAGCTGCGTGGGAGTGCCCTCGGCGACGACGGCACCGTTGTCGATGACGACGATCCGGTCGGCGAGATGATCCGCCTCGGCCAGATCCTGGGTGGTGAGGAAGACCGTTGCACCGACGTTCGGAAGCGAGGCGATCAGTTCCCACAGCGCCTGCCGGCTGCGGGTGTCCAGACCGGTCGTCGGTTCGTCGAGGAAGATCACCGGCGGAATCGTGATCAGCCCGATCGCCAGATCCAGACGGCGCCGCAGACCTCCGGAATAGCGCCCGGCCGGGCGATCGGCCACTTCGCCGAGGTCGAAGCGGTCCAGCAGTTCTTTCGCCCGGCGGCGCGCCCGATGGCGGTTGAGCCCGGTCAGCCGGCACATCATGATCAGGTTCTCCCGACCGGTCAACACCTCGTCGACGGCGGCGTACTGGCCGGTCAGGCTGATCGAGCTCCGGACCTGTGCTGCCTGGGTGACGACGTCGTAGCCGGCCACCCGCGCCGTGCCGGCATCCGGGCGGAGCAACGTCGACAAGATGTTGATCAAGGTCGTCTTGCCTGCCCCGTTGGGGCCGAGCAGGGCGAACACCTGACCGGTGCCGACCCGCAGATCGAGCCCGGAGAGCACGAGATTGTCCCGGTAGGCCTTGGTCAACCCGACCGTCTCGATGGCGTAGTCGGTCATCACAGGCTCCGGTCGACCGGTCGCGCGAGCTCGGCGAATTCATAGTTCGGCAGGTCGATCGCGTCGGCCTTGTGGAACTGTGCGGCGAAGATCGCCCGCAACGGCCAGCGGGTCGAGGCGGTCATCGAAAGCGAGCGCAGCCGGATCATCAGCGCCGTGTTCGGTGCGTAGCCCGAGATCCCGCCGGGCGGCAGCTGCTGCGCCTGGTCGACGTACGGCTGCATGATCGTCTGGTAGTTGGCCAGGGCGATCCGGTGATCATCGGTGCGGCAGAACTCGCCGGCCAGGACATACGCGCCGACCAGCGCGAGGCTGGTGCCCAGACCGGTCAGCGAGGTCGGGCAGTAGCCGGCATCCCCGAGCAGCGCCACCCGTCCCTGGTGCCAACGGCGCATTCGGACCTGGTCGATCGAGTCGAAGAAGAAGTCGTCGGCCCGGCGCATCTCGTCGAGGATCTGCGGCACGTGCCAGCCGGCGCCGGCGAATCGCTTGTCCAGCAGTGACTGTTGGGCGGCCTGGTCCCTGCGGTCATAGCTGATCGCATCGGACCGAAAGCTCAGACTCGCCTTGATCTCACCCGGTTGCCGTCCCGGACGGACGCCGGCCACCAGACCGCCCGGCGCGTTGAACATCTGGAACCAGCCCTGGGTGTCGATGTCGCTGTCGGTGAGCGTGAACCACGCGTTGTAGCAGCCCAACGGGTGCACCGCCTCCTGCTCGTCGGGAAAGGCCAGTCGGCGGACCACCGAATGTGACCCGTCGGCGCCGATCAGCAGCCGGCAGCGCCGGGGCCCGGAGTTCTCGAAGGACACAGTCACCCCGTCGTCGTCCTGGCTGACGGCTGTGACCGTGTCGTCGAAGATGTATTCGGTGTCCGGCAAGGTCGCCCGGTGGAGGAGTTCGGCCAGATCGCCGCGGAGGATCTCGATCTCCGAGACCATCCCCTCGCCGCCGAAGGCATCAACCCCGACCCGGCCGAGCGACTTGCCCGACGGTCCGATCAGCTGGAATCCGGCCTGATCGACTGCGATCTCCCGGGCAGCATCCAGCAGCCCCATCCGGCCGACGACCGTGCGTCCCGCTCCGCGCAGGTCGACGGCCTGTCCACCACGGCGCGGCTCGGGATGCCGCTCGACGACGGTGACGGACAGGCCGGCGCGAGTCAACCAGTACGCGGCCGCCGAGCCTGCGATTCCGGCTCCGCTGATCAGCACGTCCGTGTCCCGTCCCGAGAAGTTCTGCATGGCTGCTCCATTTCTGTGTGTGAGATATACAGCGTGCGACATAAACAGAGTATTACATATACAGAGTGCGGTGTACACGGTTTGATACCGTTGAGTCGTGATGCGGCACGATGATCCGGATGAGTGGTCTGGGTGAGTGATCCATTGGACGGCGGTCTGCCCCGGGCCGTCGCGATCAGCTGGGGCATGGTGGCCGATCCGCAGCGGGGACCCAAGCGGGAGTTGAGCCACGAACGGATCGTCGAGGCGGCGATCGGCATCGCCGACGCCGAGGGGCTCGGTGCCGTGACCATGAGCAAGGTGGCGGCCGCGCTCGGTTTCACCACGATGGCCCTTTACCGCTACGTCACCGCTAAGGACGACCTGCTCCAGTTGATGGCCGATGCCGTCGCGGGCGAGGTGCTCCTCGACTCCGACCGCGGATTGGGCGACGGCAAACACGAGGGCATCGTCGACCCGGACTGGCGGACCCAGCTGCGCCAGTTCGCGGCGCAGATGCTCGGCATCTATCGTGATCACCCGTGGCTGGGAGACGTTCCGGTCTCCGAGGCCCAGCTGTTGACGCCCAACAACCTGGCGATCGTCGACCGGGCGATGCGCTGCATGCGCGGACTCGAGATTCCCGATGCGGACAAGGTTCGCGCTCTCCTGCTGATCACCAACTACGTCCGCGCCAGCAGCATGATGGAGCGCGACATCGCCTCCGATGGAAGGCTGAACCGCTCTCGGATCCCGGCGGAGCTGGTCAGGGAACTCGTCACCGAGGAACGGTTCCCTGACCTCGCCCCGCTCGTGCAATCAGGCGGCTACCTGCAGGATGCGGCCGCCGCTGACGGTGATCCCGATCCCGAACCCGATGTCGGGGCCAGTGAGGGCGATGACGACTTCGGTTTCGGGCTGGAGATCATTCTCGGCGGTCTGCAGACCCATGCCGAGCTCGGCGGTCGGCTTGAGATCGTACGACCCGAGCCCGGCTGGCGTGATCATGGCCAGCTTGCCGAGGCGCTCACCCTTGATCACGTACGCAAGGATCCGAAGGTCCGCGACGCCATCGGCAGGGTCCGGGACGCAGAGGGCAAACTCCGGGACGCCCGCGCCCGGCAGCGCGACACGATCAGGAACGCACTGGAGCGCGGCCCCAGATCCTGATCATCAGATCCTGATCACCGTCTCCCTGATCACCGTCTGCTGATCATGACCCGCCCATCGCGAGGTGCAGGAAGCGGTTGAGCGCACCATCGATGGGATGCGGCTGCGGTCGCCCGGTCTCGTCCAGTCGGTTCCACCGTTGCCGATTGGCGGCAAGGGCCAACTGCCGGCCGCCGTCTGCGCTGCACAGCACGATCGCACCGCCGCCCCAGACCGAGCCGTCGTGACCCCAGAAGGTGCCGTGGCCGGGCACCTCCCTGCGGTGCAGCCCGAGACCGTAGTCGATCACGCTCTGTTCGAAGGAGATCACTGGGCCGGTGCGCTGCATCTGGGCCAGCGTCGCCGGTTCGACGATGCTCCCGGCCAGCAGCCGGCCGAAGAACTCGTTGAGGTCCCCGACGGTCGATACCAGCGCCGCAGAGACCCCGACCCAGGACATGTCGAAGACGCTGAAGTCATGGGGCGGCTCGAGCATTCCGAACCAGGACTCGTAGAGCCGGGAGTGCGGGACCCTGAGCCGCGGACCCTCCGGGAAGTCGGTGTGACGCAGGCCGGCGGGCTCGATGACGTCCTTGGTGATCAACTCCTCGGCTCCGATCCCGGTGACGCGATCGAGAAGTTGTCCCAACAGCAGGTAGTTGGTGTTGGAGTAGACGCCCGGCGAGCTGCCCGGCCCGCCTGTGGCCGGGGCGGCCACGCCGAGCTTGATCAACTCCAGCGGATCGAAACTGCGGAGCCGTTCGGCCTCCAGGCTTTCCGGAGTCGTCTTCGCGATCACCGGGAACGATCGCAGGGACGGGTAGGCGTACGGCAGATACTCGGCCAGTCCGCTGGTGTGGTTGATCAACATCCGGACAGTGATGGTGCGCCCGCGCTCGCCCGGGACGAGCTCGGGCAGGTAGTGGCCGACCGGCCTGTCGAGATCGATCTGTCCTCGCTCGACCTGGCGCAGCACGGCGACAGCAGTGAAGGTCTTGGTGATGCTCCCGACGCGGTGGGCAAGATCAGGATCGACCGGTTCGCCGGTGTCGAGGTCGGCGACTCCGGCAGCACCGCGCCAGATCCGGCCGTCCTGGCGTACCTCGGCGAACGCGCCGGGCACACCGGCCGTGTGCAGGTCGGTCAGTGCGGCCGTCAACCGGTCGGGTTCGAGTGATGTGGTCATGCGGCCCTCCTTCGAGGATCGGTGGTGGACTGGTGATCAGGAATCGGGACGGCGCCAGAGCATGATCACCAGGGCAAGCCCGGCGAGACCGGGCAGCAGTCCGGCGGCGCCGATCAGCGCGGGCAGGCCGGTGTCACCCGAGGTGTCACGCACCAACAGGTCGAACAGGGCGACGGCCGTGCCGACCGCGACGAGTCCGGTGGCCAGCCACCGAGCCCAGCGCTTGCGCCGGGCGATCGCCCACAGGGTGGTCAGCCAGCCGATGATGCCCAGCCCACCGAGGACGGACAGATAGCTCAGGTAGATCGTCGCGGCGCCGTCGATCCGGTCCCGGCTGTAGAACGGGTAGCCGTCCCGGATGTGCGCGGCCAACACGTTGCCGGTCGCGTGATCGACGAAGACCAGCACGATCGAGGCGACGGTCAGTCCGAGGCCGGTGTAGGCCGCGGTCAACGCCCCACGCGGAGGACCGACGGTTGTTGCGGTGTAGGACACAGCATGCTCCTCTGTTTTACGATGTAAGACACGACCTACGCTAATGTACGGCGTAAAACAGAGCAACAGGGGTAACCCCAGGAGGACCATGAGCCCGTCCAGAAGCCGGGGACAGCACGCCGGACTCGAGCCGACAACGATCCTCCGGGCAGCGATCGGGCTTGCCGACCGGGAAGGGCTGAGGGCGCTGTCCATGCGCCGGCTCGGCGCCGAACTCGGAGTGGAGGCGATGGCGATCTATCACCACTTCCCGAACAAGGACGCGTTACTGGATGCAATCGTCGGTGAGCTTGTCGTCGAGGCAACCACAGGCCGGACGTCGCCGGGGGACTGGCAGGACACTGTGCGCGGCTACGGCGTGGCGTTCTACGACAAGCTGACCGCCCACCGCGAACTCGTGCCGCTGGTCCTGGCCCGGCCGGCGATGACCAGCGGCAACCTGCAGATCCTGGAGTCCCTGGTGGGCATGCTCTGCGACGCCGGGTTCACACCCGAATACGCCCTCGACATGGTGTACGCAGTGGGCGGCTGGCGCTGGTGCACGCCGCCCTCTCCACGGGCACCGACACCTCGAACGCCCTACCGGGAGATCCGGCCGGTCGGCTGGCAGAGGCAGCGGACCACCCGCTGCTGACCCGGGCCGCCCGGGCCAGCGCCGGCCGCTCCCCGACCTACCGGTTGGAATTCGCCCTGGATGCCATGCTGGCAGGGTTCGCGGCGCTCAACACCGCCCGGAGCTAGACTCCGGCGTCGGTGGTCACACCGTGGTACGGCCGACCGATGAGGTCATGGACCGACGACCACCCGGCAAGAGCGGCGCGGACCGCTGGGCGCTGTTCGCTCTGCACGGCAACCTCATAGGCCTCCTGCAGCAGCCCGGCCAGCTTCTCCCGTTGCCCGGACCGGGCAGATCGGACGGCCGCCTCGACCATCAGCAGGCTGAGGATGTTGCTATGCACCTCACCGTCGGGCACCGGTCCGCCGCGCAGCGCGGTGATGAACTCCGCCAGTGAACCGTTGATCTCCGCCGGCAGGTCGGGCACGGTCACCGGTATCGGCTGCCCCTCGGCGGTCTCGGCCGTCGGGGCATGATCACCGTCCCAACGGGCCGTGCCGTTCGGCCCGCTGATCCGCCAGTCGCCGTTCCAGGAGGTCTCCAGCCCGGGGCTGCACCAACTGCCGGTGAAGGCGAACCGGGTGCCGCCGTCGAAGACGGTGCTGACCTGCGCCGCCGCGTCTCCGGCGTACCAGCTCCAGTCCGGGTTGAACGACTCGCAGAAGATCGACACAGGATCGCTGCCGATCAGCAGCCGGGCGAGATCGAATTGATGGATCGCCATGTCGATCAGCAGTGGGTAGTCCATCTGGTCCCGGAAGCCACCGAAATGTGGTGCCTTGTAGAAGCTGCACTCGACGAGTCCGGCGCCGCCGATCCGGGTGATCAACTCACCCAACGCAACCACGTGACCGTAGTAGCGGCGGGACTGGGAGATCATCATCAACCGACCGCTGACTTCTGCGGCGGCCGCCATCGACAGTGCGGCAGCCGTGTTCTCCGCGGCGGGCTTCTCGCACAGCACGGGCAGCCCGGCCGACAGTGCGCTGATGCTGACGTCGACGTGGGCCTCAGGGATCGTGACGTTGACCACGGCATCGGCCTCGACCCGGCGCAGCAGTTCGGGCAGCGACGTGGCGGTCGGCACCGACGGCGTGCGGGTCGACTCCAGCGCCGCTTCGGCGGCGCCCGGAGCGATGTCGACCAGGCCGACGAGTTCGGCATCGGGTGACCGGCCGATCGCTCCCAACCAGGCCCGGCCCATGCCTCCGGCCCCGACCTGGATGATCCGGACCGGCTGTTCGTTGTTCATCGTGCCTCCTGGCCGGCCGCACCACCTATTGCCTCCCGCACCGGGTACTTCCGGTGCGGGATGCAGCACGTGGTGCGGCAAGGGGATCTGCGGAACGTGTCTGGAAGTGTCTCAGTCGGCGATCGGGCCGGTGTATCCGTGTCCGTTGTAGAAGTCGTCGGTGTCGTAGCGGAGCAGGGTCGGGATCCGCCGCGGCCGGTCGGTGGTGGCCCAGGCGACGCCGTTGGCGATCACTCTCCTGACATCCTTGTGGTGATAGACCGGGTAGTCCTGATCACCGGGGGAGAAGAAGAAGATCCTGCCGTTGCCGCGCCGGAAGGTGCAACCGGAACGGAACACCTCGCCGCCGGTGAAGGAGGAGATGAAGATCAACTCGTCGGGTGCCGGGATGTCGAAGGTCTCCCCGTACATCTCCTGCTGATCGATGATGATCGGATTGGGTACGCCCTCGGTGATCGGATGCGTGGCATCGACGGTCCAGACCAGTTCCCGGTCCCGTTCGCTGCGCCAGCGCAGCGTGCAGGTGGTGCCCATCAGCTTCCCGAAGATCTTCGACCAGTGTGCGGAGTGCAGGACGACCAGGCCCATGCCGGACAGGACGTGCTGGTGCACCCGGTCGACGACCTCGTCGGCCACCTCGCCGTGTGCGGCGTGGCCCCACCAGACGAGCACATCGGTGTCGGCCAGGACGTCGTCGGTCAGCCCGTGCTCGGGCTCGTCCAGCGTGGTCGTCGAAACCCTGGCCCGGTCGCCGAGATTCTCCGTGATGCCGGCCGCGATGGTGGTGTGCATGCCGTCGGGGTAGATCTCGGCGACATGCGGTTCGATCTTCTCGTGGCGGTTCTCGCCCCAGACCAGGACGCGGATCGGCGACGAACTGTTCGACATCTGCACTTCTCTCTTCTCAGGGTTCTTGTCAGGGGGTTGAACGGCTACTTGACTGCGCCACCGAAGGCGCCGGCCGCGATGTACCGCTGGGCGATGATCAACAGGATGATCGCCGGGATCGACGCCAGCACCGCGGTTGCCATCACCGGGCTCCAGTTGGCGACATGGGCACCGAGGTAGGTGTAGATGCCGAGAGTGACCGGGACGATCGTGCCCTTGGTGGTCAACGTCAGCGCGAACACGAAGTCACTCCAGGCGAACAGGAAGGAGAAGAGGCCCACGGTGATCAGGGAGTTCCGGCTGATCGGCACAACGATGGACAGGAAGGCCCGGAACCGACCGGCACCATCGACCCGGGCCGCTTCGACGATCGACGGCGGCACGCCGAGCATGAAGGATCGCATGATCAGGATCCCGAACGGTATCGCGTTCGCAGCGTTGGCGATGATCAGCCCGGGGATCGAGTCCAACAGATTGAGCCGCTCGTACAGCGCGTACAGGGCGTTGGCGATCACGATGCCGGGGATCATCTGCGAGATCAGGATCGCCAGCAACGCCCAATTGATCCAGCGGAACCGGAACTGGGCCAGCGCGTAGGCACACGGCGCTGCGATGATCAGGGTCACCACCACGGTCCCGACGGCGATGATCAGACTGGTGATCAGATGGCCGCCCTGGTCGGCGATCGCCGTCCGGTAGCCGTCCCAGTTCGGATGCAGCGGAAACACCGAGGAGGTCAGCGTCGTTCCGCTGCCCTGCAACGAGATGTTCAACATCCAGTAGACCGGGAACAACATCCCGACCAGGAAGATGATCCCCAGCCCCATCCGGATCCAGTCCTTGGTGTGGCGAATCATCAGATGGCGCTGGTGGCGACGCTGTTCGTCCGCGGTCCGGTTGTCGGGGACTTCGGCAACTGTGGTCATCGGGCGGCCCTCCTCACTCGTCCACCTGACGCCGGGTGACCCGCAGGTACACGACGGCGAAGGCCAGTGAGATCACGATCAGGATGTTGCTCAGTGCGGCACCTTCGCCGAACTTGAACTCGACGAAGGACCGTTGGTAGGACTGCGTGGCGATCGTCTGGGTGGCATTGGCCGGACCGCCGTGGGTCAGCCCGAGGATGATGTCGAGCACCTTGAGGGTGTAGACCACGCCGAGCATCAGGACGACGCTGACCACAGCACGGAGATTGGGCCAGGTGATGTTCCAGAACGCCCGCCAGCCGGTGGCGCCGTCGAGCGCGCCGGCCTCGTACAACTCGTCCGGTATGTCCTGCAGGCCGCTGTAGAGCAGTGTCAGGTTGAACGGGATGCCGAGCCAGATGTTGACCAGGATGATCGCGATCAATGCCACATCCGGCGAGGTCAGCCACGGTACGGGATCGAAGCCCAAGGTCTCCAGCGCGACGTTCAGGATGCCGCTGTCCTGGTCGAGGATGGCCCGCCAGGCAGCACTGCCGACGATCAGCGGGATCAGCCACGGCAACAGGAATAACGCCCGCAGCACGCCGTGCAGCGGGAAGTGCCGGTGGAAGAACAGCGCCAACAACATCCCGATGATGAACTGGCCGACGATCGACCCGACCGTGAACAAGGCAGTGTTGATCACCGTCTTGGTGAACAGGTCCTCCGAGATCACCGTGACGTAGTTGGTGATCCCGACCCAGGGGGCCTCACCGGTGAAGAACGTCCGGATGGTGTACTCCTGGAAACTCATGGTCAGGTTCTTGACCACTGGGTACCCGAAGAGCACGACGATCGCGAACGCCGCCGGTACGACGAAGAGCACCTTGGCGGTCTCTTCGCGCCAGTGGCGGCGCCGGCGGGAGCCCGTCGGACCGGTCGGTGCCGACGGGCTCGCCTCCCTACCTGTAGCGGCCAGTTGGGCCTGCGACATCAGCCGCCCGCCTGAGCCTTGGCCATCGCGTCAGCCGGTGCTGCCTGGCCGGTGAGCACCAACTGCATGCCGGTGTAGATCGTCTTGGCGGTGTCTGGCCACTTCGGTCCCAACTTGCCGGTCCGGGCCCGGGCGGTGGCGACCGCGTCGACGAACCCGGCCATCGACGGCTCCTGCTGCTTGAACTCCTCGGCCACCTTGATCTTGGTCGGGATCACACCGCCCTGCTTGGCCCGCAGCAGCTGATTGGCGTCGGTGTTCATGCACTTCACCAGGTCCGCCGCCTTGGCCATCTTCTCCTTGTCGCCGGTCATCGGCACGGTCCAGGCCTCGCCGCCCAGTGGGGCCACCGAGGTCTGCCCCTCCTTGTTGACCGGGAAGGGAACGACGCCGAAGTTGATCTTCTTCTGGGTCAGCACCGGAATCTGCCACGGGCCGTTCAGCATCATCGCGGCCTTGCCGGCGACGAATTGATCATTGACATCTGCCTGGCTCCAGTTGATCACGCTCTTCGATGCGGAGCCGTCGTCGACCAGGTCCTTCCACAGTTGCAGAGCCTCGGCAACCTGCGGCGTGGTCAGATCGGTCTCGTCACCGCCGTTGGTCCACATCGGCGGCAGGAACTGCCACGCCCCCTCGTAGTCGGCGGTGGCGTTGAACGCGAAGCCGTACTGCTTGCCGACCGTGAGCTTCTTGGCAGCCGACTTGAGCTCGGCCCAGGTCTTCGGCGGCTTGACGTGCGCCTTGGACAGGATGTCCTTGTTGTAGAAGATCACGATCGTGTTCGCGCCGGGCTGCAGCCCGTACAGCTTGCCCTGGTAGGTGGCGGCCGCCTTGGGACCCGGCGCATAACCGTCGGCGTTGATGCCGAAGTCGTCCAGCGGAGCCAGCGCGCCGGTCTGGGCGATCTGCTGGATGTCGGGATTGTCCAGCATCAACACGTCCGGGAGGGACTTCGATGATGCCTGCTGCAGGACCTTCTGGATCAGGGTAGGTCCGGGGACCGACTGGTGGACGACTTTCTTCACGCCGATCGAGGTGCCGCACTTGGACAATTGGTCGCCGATGTCGCTGTGCCCCGGGTCGTCGGTGTAGTAGTCGAGCACGGTCAGCGAGTCGACCGAGCCCGATCCGGAAGAACCGGAAGAACCGCCACTCGAACCGCCGCAGGCGGCAAGAGTGATCGGGGTCAAGGCGGCCAGCGCCGCCACGGTTGCCCATCGCCTGAGGACGGGACGCTTCTTGATCATCCGATCAGCTCCTTCGCTGACTCACCGTCAATGGTGCAGCGCTTAACCTGAGGTCGATCGATCGGGTCCCAGCCGGACCAGGATGCTGGACACTGCGAGGTTAAGCGCCTAACTTGATCAAAACCCAGGCTTACGGTTCATTCCTGGTTTGTCAACGGGTGTGTCCGAACTGGAACCGACCGGTTCGAGAATGACGTGCCGCCGGCACGTCGAGAAGGAGTTTGCCGATGGCCGCCACCATGAAGGATGTCGCCGAGGCGGCCGGCGTCTCGATCGCGACGGTCTCCTTCGTGCTCAACGACACCAAACCGGTGACGCCGGAGACCCGGCGGCGGATCGAACAGGCGATGGCCGACCTGGGGTTCCGCCGCAACATGGTCGCCCGGGCGCTGGCCAGCCGGCGGACCCGGATCATCGCGCTGGTCTGTCCCTTCGCGGCGGATCGAACCGCCCACTCGCTGAAGGACTTCTTCATCGGGGCGGCCCAGGCGGCCAACGAGGCCGACCACCACCTGGTGATCTGGCCGGTGAGCAGCGACGGAGAGGCGCTGGCCAGCCTGGTCGGTCAGAAGCTGGTCGACGGCGTGGTGCTGATGGAGGTCGGCCTGGACGACGTACGGGTCGAGATCCTGCGCCAGTTGGACACCCCGTTCGCGCTGATCGGCCGGACCCGGGACATGGCCGGTGTGCCGTACGTCGACATCGATTTCGAGGAGTCGATGCGGTTGTGCATCGACCATCTGGCCGGCCTGGGACACCGGCGGATCGCGTTCGTCAACGGCAGCGAGGAGGTGCCCGGGATGGCGGGTTTCGGTCCGTACGTCCGCACCGAGGGAGGCCTATCTGGCCATGGCCAGGAAGCGGCGGATGCGCCCGATCGTCTTCCGCTCACTCGGCACGGTGCGGGCCGGCCGGCAGGTGGGGCGTGAGGTGTTGCAGGCCGACCCGGACGTGACGGCGCTGATCGTGCTCGAGGAGGCCACCGCCACCGGGGTGGTCGCCGAACTGACCCATCAGGGCCACAAGGTGCCGGCCGACGTCTCGGTGATGTCGGTGCTGGGTTCGGTCGAGGTGGCAGCGATGACCGACCCTCCGCTGACCACGGTCGCCGGGCCCAGCTCCGAACTCGGCAGACTGGGCGTCGAGGCGCTGCTTCGCCGGCTGGAGGACCCGAACAATCTGACCGCGCTCCTGCGTGCCGGCGAGTTGGTGATCGGCGAGTCCACCGGGCCGGCGCCGCATCGCTGAGCGGTGCGATCCGGCGCGTCGACTATTCGGTGATCTTGCCCGGGTTGAAGTTCCTGCCCGGGTCGACCGCGGCGAACAGACCCTTCATGATGTTGGATCCGGCCGGCGAGATGTCCTGGGAGAGCCACGGCGAATGCTCGGTGCCGACCGCGTGGTGGTGGGAGAGCGTTGCCCCGTTGTCGATGAACGACTGTTGGATCGCGTTCTTCACCGCCTGGTACATCGGCAGCGGATCCCTGTCCCCGTAGACGAAGGCGAAGGTGAAGTACAGGCAGGCACCCGAGTGGTAGGAGTGCGACAGGTGGCACATGATCCAGCCCGGATCGATGCCCAGCTGCCGGTACGCCTGCTGGGCCGCCTCGACGGTGTTGTAGTAGACGTCCTTCAGCCGGCTCCACGGCGCTGCGGTCTCGGAGACATCGGCGGCGCCGCCCCAGTCCAGCAGGAAATCCCTGATGTAGGGCGTGTCGAACTTCTTCTGGTCGTACAGCACACCGGGTCCCTTGCCGACGCCGATGCCGCCGTGCTTCTTGACGATGTTCTTGACCTCGCCCTGCTGCCGGACCACGTGGGCCTTGGTGCCCTCGTAGCCGACGAAGGACAGGCACATCCTGTCCAGATCCCAACCGCGCCGCTGCAGCACCTTGAAGAGCACGGTCTGCCCGACCGACGTCTTCTTGGCGGTGGCCAGGGTGAAACCGGTCTCCCCGGCATCGGACACCCGGGTGATGGACGGCCGCGAATCCAGCAGCGAGATGTCGTGCATCGCGTCCAGCCCGGCGTCGAACGTCGGGAAGAAGTACGCCATGATCACCCGCTCCTCGGGCAACCGGTGGACGTGCGCGGTCACCTCGGTGATCACGCCGAGCCGGCCTTCGCTGCCCAAGATCATCTCCCGGACACTCGGTCCGGTCGAGGTGCTCGGCAGCGGCCGCAATACCAGCGGTCCACCCGGTGTCGCCACCCGTACGCCGCGGGTGATGTCGGAGATGTCGCCGTACTTGTCCGACTGCATGCCGGAGGACCGGGTGGCCACCCAGCCACCGATGGTGGAGTGGTTGAAGCTGTCCGGATAGTGCCCGACGGTCCAGCCGCGCTTGTTGAGCTGCTCCTCCAGGTCGGGGCCCTGGGCGCCGGCCTGGATCCTCGCCAGCCCGGACTCCTCGTCGATGTCCAGCACCTTGTTGAGCCGACCGAGATCCAGTGAGATGACCGTGCGGCTCTCGTCCGGGGACGGCTGCAGGCTGCCGGAGATGTTGCTGCCGCCGCCGTACGGGATCAGCACGGCGTCGGCAGCGACCGCCAGCTCGACGATCGTCTGAACCTCGTCCTCGTCGCCCGGATAGACGACGACATCGGGCACCCGGGGAAGGTCGCCGGCGCGGATCCGGAGCAGGTCACGCAGCGACTTGCCGTAGGTGTGCACCACCCGGGATTCGTCGTCGCTGACCACGTTCTGGGTGCCGACGGTGCCCTTGAGCTCGGTGAGCAGGTCGTCGGAGATCTTGGGTGCCGCCACCGTCAACCGGCCGAGGTCCGGATGGGCGGCGGAGCCTCGCCGCTGAGGTCGAGGCCGACGGCCTTCTTCACGAACGGTGCGAACTTCGGCTTGTCGTCGAAGTGGAAGGCGACTCCCTCGACGCCCCAGCCCCACCACTTCATGTGCTTGACGTCGGGCCTGCCGTTGTGCGTGATCGCCGCCCCGCCGACTTCGTTGGCGTCCGTTGTGCTGGGCGGAGTGGTCATGCGTCCCCCTCGTGCTCGGAATGATTCGTCCCCGGGAAACGGTCCGCGCACCGGCGTGCCGGAATCCCTATTGTTGCCGCAGTCCTGGGAGTCACACTGCGTCAATTGATCTTGCCACGCGAGCGGTCTTCGCGCTCGCGGCGTTCAAGAGCTTCGTCACCGAGGGACCTGACCTCCTTGGCCAGGCGGTTGGAGAACGCGACCGCGTCCTCGTCCTCCTCGGGCCACATCGGACGTCCGATGTTGACTGTGATCGGTGGCCGGCCGCCCCTGACCCAGCCTGCGCCCTTCGGCATCGCGTCGTAGGCGCCCGCAAGGGCGAGCGGCAGGCAGGGCACTCCCTGGCTGATCGACAGGGCGGCAGCGCCGGGCTTGAACTGGGCCATCTCACCGCTCATCGAGCGGGTGCCCTCCGGGAAGAGCAGCAGCGGCACGCCGGACTCCAACAGTTGCCTGGCCACGCCGTTGCGGCCGCGCAGCCCGGTGCGATCCACCGGGAAGGCGTTGAAGAACAGCTGGGTGAGGGTCCTGCGCCAGCGAATGTCGAAGAAGTAGTCGGCGGCGGCATTGGTCGCCAGGAAGCGGGTGTGGTCCCGAGGCAACGCCCCCATCACCAGCGGCGCGTCCAGATGGCTGGAGTGGTTGGCGACCACGATGTAGGGCGCCTTCAGCTCGTCGAGATTCTCCCGGCCGTAGACCCGAACCGAGGTCAGCGACCAGACGACCGGCTTCAACAGCCCGCGTTGGGCGATGAAGCGCAGTCCCGCATGCCCCCGGGAGGTGTAACGGCTTCCGCTCATTTGCTCACCATAGCGTCGAGGTACCCGCGACCGAGTATTTCTGTCGCCCAGATTAGTCGTCGAGTCGCGTTCCGGGCTCCCGGTCCCGTCCGGGCGGCCGATGTGCACGCTGGCCTAGCGGGAGTGTCGGCTCGAGGACATCATCGACGATGCCGAGCGGATCAGCCTGCGCGGCGCGACGCGGGCCAGCCCGATCAGCACCTTGTAGCGCTTGCTCGGGATCGAGATCACCTTGCCGTGATCGAAGTCGACCAGCGCGTCCCTGACCAGTCGGTCGGCCTCCAGCCAGAGCGGCGTGGGAATCGCGGAGGCGTTGATCCCGGCTCGCTGGTGGAACTCGGTGCGCACCCAGCCCGGGCAGAGCGCGGTGACCCGCACGCCGCTGCCGGCGAGCTCTCCGGCCAGGGCCTCGGTGTAGGCGGTGACCCACGCTTTGATCGCGGAGTAGGCGCCCATGGTGACGTACCCGGCGGTGCTCGACACGTTGATGATGCCGACCTGGTCGGTCCGGTTCGGATGCCGGTCGCGCATCGCCCGGCCGGCAGCGTTGGACAGCACCATGACGGCCCGGACCATGACGTCGATCGCGGCGTCCTGAGCGGTCAGGTCCGAGTCGAGCAGCCGGGAGTGCACGCCGAATCCGGCGTTGTTCACCAGCAGGTCGACCCGCCGGTCCGCCTCGCCGAGCCGGAGGGCGACCTGCTGGAGTTGGTCGCGATCGGCGAGATCGGCGGGCAGCACCTCCACCTCGACGCCGTAGCCGGTACGCAGTTCCTCGGCCACCACGTCCAGACGTTCCTTGTCGCGGGCGACAAGGACGAGGTCATAGGACCTCTGCGCCAACTGCCGGGCGAATTCGTGACCGATGCCCGAGGTACCACCGGTGATCAACGCGCGGGACATGGCCGGAATCGTACGGGCCGGGTTCGGTCCTGACCTATTCGTTCGCGGATCGTGGCGCAGCTCCGCCCGACCGGGACGGGGCGCGGGACTACTCGACCGGTCCGCCCCAGGTCCACTTGGGAAGGCGAAGACCGTCGTCGACCTCGTCCTTGCGGAAGCCGTGGTTGACCAGGGAACTTGACCAACGGAACCAGTCGATCAGGTTGGTGCGCAACGGCTCCTCGTCGGGGATCTGTGCATCGTCGAGGGCCTTGACGAAACAGCACTCGGCTGCGGTGTCCAGCTCCGGGTGCGGCCCGTTGCCGGAATGCATCCGAACGACGTCGGCCTCGGTGCCCAGGCCGGAGGTGAAGGCGGGCGGTCCACCCAGCATCTCGCCCCAGTAGGCGGCCAGCCGCTCGGTGTGTTGGGGATGGGTGCCGTGGCTGAACGGATGTTCGGCGATCGGGTCGGCGAGGCACCGGGCATGCCAGGCCTCGGCCAGCCGCCGGATGGCGTCAGCGCCGCCGGCCGCCTCGTACACGGTCGGTGCCTGCGTGGCCTCACTCATAGGGTGAAGCTACGCCCGCCGGCGGCTGACCACCACCCCGCCCAGGCAGATCAGTCCGCCGATGATTGCCGGCACCGGCGGCAGTTCCCGGAGGGTGATCGCGGAGATGATCATGGCGACGACCGGGATGATCAAGGACGCGGCGGCCAGGCGTCCGGTGGCCAGGTGGCTCTGGGCGTACGCCCAGGTGGAGAAGCCGATCGCGGTCGGGCCGATGCCGAGCAGGATCGCCGCAACGGTCGCGCTGGCCGGTGCCTGGACGACCTCACCTAACGCCTGGCCGGCGAACGGCAGGGTGGCGAGCATCCCGGCGACGCAGCCCGTCCAGGTGGCGACCAGCGGGTCGACGCTACGCAGCACGACCTTCTGGGTGAGCAGGCTGACGGTGTAGAGCAGCGCGGCGAGCAGGCCGAGTGCCAGGCCGAGCAGATCGGAATGGCCCGACCCGGTAGTCGACCCGATCAGCACCACGCCGATGAGCGCGATGCCCGTCCCGAGGAACAGCGGCTTGGGCAGCCCTTCGCCGAAGAAGAGCCCGGCCCCCAGGGCGATCAGGATCGGCGCGACGTTGACCAGCATGGCCGCGGTGCCCGCGTCCAGGTGGTGCTCCGCCCAGTTCAGCGCCACGGTGTAGCCGGCGAACCAGGCGACGCCGTAGCCGACGGTCAGCGCCAGCGGCCTGCCGGTCGGCACCCGCAGACCGCTACGACGGGCGCGGACGAACACGAAGGCGGTCATCGCTACCGCGGCCGGAAGCAGTCGGAGCAGGGCCAACGGGCCGGGGGAGAGGTAGGGCGCCGCCCAGCGGATCACAACGAACGCCGATGCCCAGAGCAGGATCGTCACGGACATCGCCACGGTGGCCGAGGCACGGGTGGCGGGCGCTGCGGGAGCATTGACGGTTGTTGTCACAGTCCGATCCTGCAGCCTGGAAGGTTTGACGACAAGCGAACAATCGGACATGAATGTTCAGTAGGGCTTACGATTCGAACCGTGCTGGATATCAATCGATTACGCGTTTTCCGCGCGGTCGTCGCGGAGGGATCGGTCGTCCGGGCCGCCGGCAACCTCGGCTACACGCCCTCCGCGGTCAGCCAACACCTCAGCGCCCTGCAGCGAGAGACCGGTCTGACGTTGGTCGAACGCCGGGGCCGCGGCATCGTCCCGACCGGCGTCGGCCGGCTGCTGGCCGCCGAATCGGAGGCGGTGCTGGAACGACTGGCCCGGCTCGAGGCGCTGACCGGCGACCTGCGCGCCGGACGGGTCGGTTCGCTGTTGGTGTCGCATTTCGCGTCGGCCGGTTCGACCTGGATCCCGCCGATCGTCGCCGCCCTCACCCGGGAGTTCCCGACGCTGCGGCTGGATCTGCGGCTCACCGAGCTGTTGCCGGAGACCGGTGACCGGCCCGACGTGGAGATCTTCGTCGAGGGCGCGGCGTCGTCGCCGCTGGACGGTTACGACATCGAACCGCTGTTGACCGAACCGTATGTTGCGGTGGTCCCGGCCGACCACCCGCTGGCGGGCGCCGGCGCCGTCGCGCTGGCCGGGCTGCGGGATGAGCCGTGGGTGGACAACGACGTGGCGCGCGGCGCCTGCCGTCGGAACCTGCTGAGGGCCTGCGCCGCCGCCGGCTTCGCGCCCGGTTTCCACATCGAGACCCAGGACTATCCGACCGCGATCGCCTTCGTCGCCGCCGGTGCCGGGATCACCGTGGTGCCCCGGCTGGGACTGGTCAGCCCGCCGCCCGGCATCGCCGTGCTCGACCTCGTCGATCCGACCCCGACCCGGTCGATCATGGTGCGCAGCCGTGAGTCGTTGCGGGAGAACCCGGCCGTACGCCGCCTGCTCGGTCTGCTCCGCGAGCGAGCCGCCGGAGAGCCGCCCTCAGCCGGATAGCTCGAGGTCGATGCCTGCTGCCAGAATGGGTGATCATGACGGTCGACCCGCAGCAGCTGCTCGATGAACTCCGCGAAACCCACCAGGTGCCCGGCGCCGCACTGGGCATCCTCAGCCTGGGCAGCTCCGAGAGCGACGACCGGATCAGGGCGTACGCCTCCGGCTCGCTCAACCTGGACACCCAGGCTCCGGTCCAGCCGGATTCGATCTTCCAGGTCGGGTCGATCACCAAGACCTTCACCACAACGATGATCATGCAGTTGGTGGAGCAGCAGAAGGTGGACCTGGACCAGCCGGTGATCAACATCCTCCGCGATCTGCAGCTCGGAGACCCGGAGGCGGCCAAGATCATCACACTGCGGCACCTGCTCAGTCACAGCTCCGGGATCGACGGTGACGTGTTCACCGACCACGGCAGGGGCGATGATGCGGTGACGAAGTACGTCGAGGGCCTGGCCGGAATCGGGCAACTGTTCCGGCCGGGAACCATGTTCTCCTACTGCAACGCAGGATTCGTGCTGGTCGGCAAGCTGATCGAGGAGCTCACCGGAACGACCTGGGATGCCGCGCTCCATGATCAGATCCTGCGACCGCTCGGTCTCGAGCACACCGGAACGCTGCCCGAGGAGGCGATCCTCGGATCGGCCGCGGTCGGACACTCGGGAGAACCGGGCGAACCGCGGACCGTGATCCGGCGGTGGCAGCTGCCCCGATCGATCGGCCCCGCCGGCCTGATCAACTCAACGGTCACCGACGTGCTGACCTACGCCCGGATGCACCTGCGCGGTGGCTCCCTCGGGGGCACAACGATCATCACCACGGCGTCCGCCGACGCCATGCGGGCCGAGGAGATCCGGCCACCGGTCGGCCACCGCGTCGACGGCTGGCAGGGTCTTGGCTGGATGGTCGACCGCTTCGGCGGCAGCGAGGCCTTCGGGCACAACGGTGCGACGGTCGGGCAGCTCGCCTATCTGCAGGCCTACCCGGATCGGGGTGTTGCGCTGTGCCTGCTGACCAACGGTCCGGGTGGGAACCTGTTCTGGGGTGAGCTTCGCCGGGCATTACTCGCCCCGCGCGGCATCGATGCACCAGTCCAGCTGGACCTGCCGCCGGAGGAGCCTCACGTGATCACCGGCACCCCTGGGGCGGTCGGCCGCTACGGCCGGTTCTCCGAGAGCTACGAGGTCGCCCAGCACGACGGGCGACTGACGATCAACATCGTGCCGACCGAGGATTCGCCGGATCCCGAGGACGAGCCCGAACTGCTGGATCTGGTGCCGGTCAGTGATGATCATTTCCTGGCACGCTCCGACGAGCGGCTGGCCTGGACGACGTACAGCTACGGGCGGTTCACCGCGGAGCAGAATCCGGCCGGCGGTGACTACCTCTACACCGGCACCCGGCTCACCCCGCGGATCCCGGCCGAGGACCGACCCGGCTGATGATCGTTGCCAGACGACCGATCGCAGGCTCGATGCGATCGGCCGGGATCCGCCCGAAACCGAGCGCCAGACCCGGCCACCCAGCGTGACCGACGAACCGCCGGCTCACCGGCTCCACCGCGACCCCCGCTTCGGCTGCGTACCGGGCGACGGCTTGGTCATCGGCCGACGGGTCGTCGAAGCGAAGGCAGATGTGCAGCCCGGCAGCCGACAGTAGTACCGACAGTCCGGGCAGTTGATCGACAGCCGCCAGCAGGTTCTCCCGCCGCTCACGGTAGATCCGCAACGATCGCCGCAGATGCTGGGACAACAGGCCCTCGTCCAGGAAGCGTGCCAATGCGGTCTGGGTCACCCGATCGCCCTGCCAGTCGGCCAAGCCTTTGGCCCGGCCCAGCGCCGGCTGGAGTGCCGCCGGAGCGATCAGATAGCCGACCCGAAGCATCGGCAACATGATCTTGGAGAAGGAGCCGACGTAGATCACCCGGCCGTCCCGATCGAGACTCTGCAACGGTTCCAGCGGCCGGTCGGCGTACCGGAATTCGCTGTCGTAGTCATCCTCGATGATCACCGCGTTGTGGGTAGCGGCCCAATCCAACAGCGCAAGTCGGCGGGCCAACGACATCACCGCACCGGTGGGGAACTGATGCGACGGGGTGACGTAGATGATCTTGGCCGCATCGGGCAGCGCGTCGACGATCAACCCCTGCTGGTCGACGCCTACTCCGATCACCCTGGCGCGGTGCGAGGCGAACAGCCAGGCCGCGGCGGAGTAGCCCGGATCCTCGACGGCCACCACGTCACTCGGCTCGACCAGCACCCGGGCGCACAGGTCGAGTGCCTGCTGGGCCCCATTGGTCAACAGCACATCCGTCTCGGATGCCTGCACGGACCGGGACAGCCCGAGATAGCGGGCAATACCCGACTGCAGTTCGGGGTGGCCGCCGGAGTCGTAGGTGGAGTGTGTCACCAGCGAACCGCGGAGAGATTGCGACACCATCCGGCGCCAGACGGGCAGCGGGAACAGCGCCGGGTCCGGGCCGCCGACCGACAGGTCGTACGGCGCCGGCGGCCCGTCGTCCATCGCCTCCGGTACGTGGTCCCAGACCGGCTTCGGCCGGACGGTCCCGGCTCGGGCGGCACGACTTGTCCGGCCCGCGACGGTGACCGCCGCGGAGACGTAGGTGCCGGCCCCGCGTCGGCTGACCAGGTAACCCTCGGCGATCAGCCGGTCGTAGACGGTCGTCACCGTCCCCCGTGCCACTCGCAGGTCGGCCGCCAGTTCCCGGCTCGACGGCATCCGCTCGCCGGCTGCCAGCCGACCGTCCCTGATCGCGTCACAGACCTGCCGGTAGATGCTCCCGGCGTGGCCCGAGCGCTCATCGAGGGTGATCTGCAGTTGCACGCGGCCGAGTCTAGGAGTGGACCAATCAATCTGGCCAGATGTGGACCTGGTTGTAGGTCCAATTCTTCGGGAGGATCGTGGATGTGACCGTAGCTTCCACTGATCCCGCAACCGGGACCCGGTCGGCGACCCAGGGGTTGTCCGTCGTCCAGGGGACGGCGCTGTCTGTGGGTGCAGTGCTCGGCACCGGGGTGATCACGCTGCCCGCCGTCGCGGCCGGCATCGCCGGGCCTGCCTCGCTGATCGCCTGGTTGGTGATGGTCGTCCTGTCGATCCCGCTGGCATCGACCTTCGCCGCGCTGGGCGCCCGGTACCCGGACTCCGGCGGTGTCTCCACCTACGCGCGTCGGGCGTTCGGCGGGCGGGCGGCGACGGTGGTCGGTTGGGTCTTCTATTTCGCCGTGCCGGTCGGGGCTCCGGCCGCAGCGATGATGGCCGGCAACTATGTCGCGGATGCGGTCGGCGGTGGACGCCCGACGTCGATCGCGGTCGGTTACGTGTTGATCGCGGTCGTCGTGATCATGAACGCGTTCGGATTGCGGATCTCCGGCCGGGCACAGCTCGCGCTGACCGGTGGGCTGGCGTTGATCATGACGATCACCATTGTCGCCGCACTGCCGCACGCTCGCTGGGCGAATCTCACGCCGTTCGCGCCGCGCGGCTGGTCGGCGATCGGTCCTGCCGCGGCGGTGCTGGTCTGGGGCTTCGCCGGCTGGGAGGCCGTGGCGTCGTTGTCGGCGGAATACCGGCATTCCCAACGCGACGTGCCCCGGGCCGCTGCCGCCGCGATCACCATCGTCGCCGTGCTGTACCTCGGGTTGGCAACCACCGCTCTTCTGGTGCTCGGGTCGGCCACCGGCAGCAGCACCGCGCCGTTGTCGGACGTTCTGGCCGTCGGCATCGGCGGTCAGGTCCGGATCGTCACCGCCCTGGTCGCGGTGCTGCTCACCATCGGCGCGATGAACGCCTACTTCGCCGGAGGCTCGAAGCTGGGCGCGGCACTGGGTCGCGACGGCGGACTGCCCACCTGGATCGGTCAGGGCAGTGCGGTCGGCCAGATCCCGCGGCGCTCGCTGATGATCACCGGGGTACTGGCCGCTGCATCGCAGACCGCCGCGATGATCTTCCGGCTGGGCGTCACCGACCTCGTGCTGCTCACCACCGGGGCCTTCACCCTGGTCTACATCTTCGGAACCGCGGCGGCCGTACGCCTCCTGCCCCGCCGCAGCGTCGGCTGGTGGACGGCCGTCATCGCCCTGGTCTCGGTCCTGGTGCTCGCGGCCCTGACCGGGCTGCATCTGATCTGGGCCGTGGCGATCGCCCTCGGCGCCTATCTGTCCACCCGGTTACGCCGGCAGTGACGTCAGGACCTCAATCGCCCGGACGGGTCAGCAGCGTTCGCGCAACCAGGCGATGTCGGCGGCCTGGCCGTCGATGCCGCCCGGTGTCTCGACGACGACCGGAGCACCGGCGGCCTTGACCACGGCGACCAGTCCCTCGGGATCGGCCTCGCCCGAGCCCAGGTTGGTGTGCCGGTCCGCTCCGGATCCGAAGGCGTCCCTGGAATCGTTGCAGTGCACCAGATCGATCCGTCCGGTGATCGCCTTGACCTTGTCGACCAGGCCGACCAGCTCCTCACCACCGGCATGGAAATGGCAGGTGTCCAGACAGAAGCCGACATTCTCCGAGCCGTCCGCTGCCTGCACCGCCTGCCACAGCTTCTCGATGCTCGACAGGTGCCGCGCCATTGCGCGATCGCCGCCGGCGGTGTTCTCGATCAGCAGCGGAACCTTGATCTCGGCCCGTTCAATGCACTTGTGCCAGTTCTCGAAGCCGAGTCCGGGGTCGTCCTTGGCCAGCACGTGCCCGCCGTGGACGATCAGTCCCGCCGCACCGACCTCATGGGCGGCGTCGAGCTGCTGCTGCAGGATCTTGCGGCTGGGAATCCGGATCCGGTTGTTGCTGGTCGCGACGTTGATCACGTACGGCGCGTGCACGTAGAGCGTGATGCCCGCCTCGCCGGCTGCGTCCTTGAGTGCCTCGGCGCCGCCGGCGTAGGCGATCTTCGGTCCCTTCCAGTCCTGCGGATCGCCGAGGAAGAACTGCGCCAACCCGGCATCGCGCGCCCGGGCCTGCGCGATCGGGTCCTCCTGCTCGCCGTGCCCACCGATCAGCAACTCGCTCATAACCGGGAACCCTATTCCGCCCCGCCGACAACCACCCGCCCGGCGTGAGCCAGAGGTCAATCAGACGTGACGAAGGCCACGCAGCATTTTCTCAACGGGAGGATTGCCAAAAACCCGCGGAGCGACCTAAGGTTAGGCTCGCCTCAGTAACGGGAACTGGAAGACATGCTGCCAACATTCGTCATCGGACTGCGCGAGGGCCTCGAAGCCGCGCTCGTGGTCAGCATCATTGCGACCTTCCTACGGCGCAACAATGTCCGGCTCACGCCGATGTGGGTGGGTGCCGGGCTGGCGGTCGCGGTGAGCATCGGCGTCGGCGTCGCGCTGACCATCATCGAACGAGCGTTGCCGCAGGCCGAGCAGGAAGGCATGGAGACGGTCATCGGGGCCGTCGCTGTCGTCTTCGTGACCGGAATGATCGTGTGGATGGGCAGTCACGCCCGATACATGAAGCGGGACCTGGAGGGCTCGGCCCAGGCGGCGCTGTCGAACGGCACGGCGTGGGCGTTGGCCGTCATGGTGTTCCTGGCGGTGCTCAAGGAAGGTTTCGAGACCTCGGTCTTCATCCTCGCGACCGTTCAGGCGTCCAACAACGCCGCTGTGGCGCTGATCGGCGCGCTGCTGGGCGTGCTGGCCGCGGTCGCCATCGGAGTCGGCCTCTTCACGGGCGGCATCCGGCTGAACCTGGCCAAGTTCTTCACCGCCACCAGCGTCTTCCTGATCTTCGTCGCGGCCGGCCTGGTGCTCAGCGCCCTGCGCACCGGGCACGAGGCCGGCTGGATCACCATCGGCCAACAACCCACGGTCGATCTGTCCTGGCTGGCGCCCAACGGCTCGATCCGGGCAGCGTTGATCACCGGCGTACTCGGCATACCCGCCGATCCTCGCGTCATCGAGGCCCTCGGGTGGGCGCTCTATCTGGTCCCGATGTTGCTCTGGACGCTGTGGCCCAAAGCGCACCGCCCCTCGGGATGGACCGCCGTGCGGCTGCAGCAGATCCTCGGCGGCCTGTTGGTCGCGACGGCGATCGTGCTTGCTGTCGCCGTCCGTCCGGCCGCCGCCCACGTTCCGACCTCGGCGCCGCTGGCCGACGGCGGCACCGCCCGAGTGGCCGTCACCGGCGACACGGCGAAGCTCACCGTTGCCCGCAACGGCAACCCCGAGACGACCATCCTCACGCAACACACCCGGGCCGGCGCACAGACGCACTGGCAGCTGACCGCGGGTCAGCCGGCAGCCGGCCGCCCGGCCACCGTCGACGCCGACACCCTGGTCAAGCTCAACGGCGGACGACTCCCGGTCGGCATCGACGTCAGGCGCGCCCCTGGCCCGTACCAGGCACGCTGGACAGACCATCTCCGGATCAACCTGACCACCCGCGATGGCGGCATCGTCGACGCGTCCCAGACCGGCCGCACCCTGGTCGCGCTGACCGGGGGCGGACTGACCTCACCCCGGGTGGTACAGGTCAGCGATGACCGGGCAGTCGGCGACTGGCAGGTCAGCAACGCCTACCGGACGGCTACCGCGACCATGATCGACAACGTCGCCGTCAGCGCTGCCGAGGTGATCCTGTGGCGGGTCTGGCTGCCGATCGTCCTGGCGCTCGCGGGGATGCTCATCCTCGCCCGCGGCGAACGGGGCCGCCGCCGGCTCCGTGCCGCCGAGGCCGCCATCCGCGCCGAAACCGTTCCTGCTTCTGCCGTGCAGCATGCCGGCCAAACCACCTAGCCCAGCGTCGGGCCTGATCATCCGTTTGAGCTCCAGGAGTATCTGTTCATGTCCCCATCGCTGCACCGCATCGGTCGACTGGCGGCGGTCGCACTCTCCGCAGCCGCGCTGTCGGCCGGCGTCGCCGGTTGCTCCGGCGGCAGTTCCACCGACGAGGTCAAATCGAGCGGCGCGACCGCCGGTGGCGTCTCCCGCGTCGCGATCACCTTGGCGGCAGGCGGATCGGGCGACACGTGCTCCGTTGATCATGACAGTGTGCCGGCCGGACCAGTCACCTTCACGATCACCAACAGGAGTTCCACCGCGATCACCGAGGTCGAGCTGTTGAGCCAACAGAAGATCATCGGCGAGAAGGAGAATCTGGCGCCTGGGCTCAAGCCGGTCAGCTTCACCGTGACGCTCGGCGGCGGCCAGTACCAGATCTACTGCCCGGGCGGCAGCCCGGAGACGGTGCGGTTCACGGTTACCGGCAAGGCGGCTGCCTCACCGACCGGCGGCGCCCAGCAGTTGCTGGTCGACGGCACCAAGGAATACAGCACATACGTCGCCGGCCAGGTCTCCGGAATGGTGACCGCGGTGGAGAAACTGCAGCGGGACGTCGACGCCGGTGATCTCGAGGCGGCGAAGCGCCAGTACGGTGTCGCGCGGCCCTTCTATGAACACATCGAATCCGACGTCGAAGGCTTCGTACTGCCCGGCCACAACGCCACCGACAACTCCGGGAATCTCGACTACCTGATCGACATGCGGGCCTCCAACCTGGATCCGGCGGTCGGCTGGCACGGTTTCCATGCCGTCGAGCGTGATCTCTGGCAGCGTGGCAAGATCACCGCGTCGACCAGGAAGCTCGCCGCCGAACTGACCACCAACGTGAAGAAGCTGGCCGAACTCTCCAAGACACTGACCTTCAAGCCGGAGGATCTCGCCAACGGAGCGGCCGGACTGCTCGAGGAGGTCCAGGCCAACAAGATCAAGGGCGAGGAGGAGAGCTTCAGTCATATCGATCTGGTCGACTTCGCGGCCAACGTCGAGGGTGCCCAGCAGTCCTTCGCCTATCTCCGGCCAGGTCTGCAGAAGATCGATCCGGCGTTGACGGCGCAGATCGGCAAGCGCTTCGACTCGACCCGATCGATGCTCGATGAGTACCGTGATCCCGAGGCGATCGGCGGCTACAGGGCCTACACCGCCGCGCTGCGCTCGGCGGATGCGAACAAACTGAGCCAAAACGTCCAGGCACTGCAGGATTCGCTGGCCAGACTGGCCGAGAAGGTGGCGACCGCTTAAGTGACCGAACAGCAGGGTGCCGGGACCGACGGGATCCCGGCCGCGGAGAACCAGGCCACCGGCCCGGTCGACCCGTCGGCCGGTGCCGGTAAGCGTCGCGGACTGTCCCGGCGTGGGTTCTTCGCCGGCGCCGGTGCCGGTGCGGTGATCGGTGCTCTGGCCGGCGGGGGCGGAACGGCCGTCGCCCTGCAGTCCGATGGGGAAGATCAAACCGCAGGCGTCGACTTCGACCGGAGCTATCCCTTCTACACCGGTACGCATCAGGCCGGCATCCAGACCGAGCCGCAGCGCTACTGCGTGTTCATGACCTTCGATCTCGTCGCCGACACAGCGACCGATCTGCAGGTGTTGCTGGCCCGCTGGTCGGCCGGCATCGCCCAGTTGATGAAGGGGCAGCCAGTGGGCGCTGTGGCGCCGTCGCGGAGCGGGGCGGTGCCGCCCGACACCGGGGAGGCGTACAACCTCGGACCGAGTTCGCTGACCATCACCCTCGGGCTGGGTCCGGGAGTTTTCGATCACCGGTTCGGGCTCTCGGCGAAGAAGCCGAGGCTGTTGGAGCCGTTGCCGACACTGCCCAGTGATCAACTGCAGAAGGCCTACACCGGCGGCGAGCTGAGCCTGCAGGCCTGCGCCGATGATCCCCAGGTCGCCTATCACGCGATCCGCAACCTGGCGCGGATGGGACGCGGCGTGGTGAACACCCGCTGGACGGTGATGGGGTTCGGACGGGCGTCGGCCGGCAAGGGGCAGACGACGCCGCGGAATCTGATGGGGTTCAAGGACGGCACCCGCAACGTCAAGGAAGCCGCCGACTTCGATGACCATGTCTGGGTCGGCGACGGCGACGTGGCCTGGATGCGCGGCGGGAGCTATCAGGTGGCCCGCAAGATCCAGATGAACATCGAGATCTGGGACTCCGCCGATCTCAGCACCCAGCAGCAGACCTTCGGGCGTACCAAGGACGCCGGGGCACCGCTGAGCGGCACGACGGAATTCGACACGCCGAACTTCACCGCCAAGTCCGGCGGTGACTACGACATTCCGTTGAAGTCACATATCGCCCTTGCTGCGCACGAGAACAACGGTGGTGTCAAGATCCTGCGCCGGTCGTACAACTACACCGACGGGATCAGCCGGTTCGGCCAGTTGGATGCCGGACTGCTGTTCATCGCGTACATGAAGGACCCCGACTATTTCGTGCGACTGCAACGCAAGCTCGGCGGATCGGATCTGCTCAACGAATACATCGGCCACATCGGGTCGGGGGTCTTCGCGGTGCCACCGGCGCCCAAGGTCGGGCACTACCTCGCCGAGGCACTCTTCAGCTGACCGGCCGGGTTGATCTTGCGTCGCCGGCGGATCCGACCTACTGGTCGTCCGACTTCCCCGAGTCTGTGGAACGTCCGGACTGCCACCAGTCACGCATGCGATTGGCGGCCGCGCCACCGACACCGCCCATCACGCCGCTGACCCGGCCGATCACCTTGATCAACGGATCGGAGCTGGACCCGAAACTCTCGGTGTACGACGCCGCCGCAGCCTTCACATCATCGCTCATCGGGGCATCCTTGTCCTCCGACCGCCGCGGGTAGTTGCCGGCCAGGATGTCCTGGTACTCCGAGCCTGCCGCCCACTTCTGCAACTCCGCGGCCCGCAGTGCTGCCAACGGATGGGTCTGCCCGGAGATCTGCAGGATCTTCAACACGGAGTCCCGGACGTCGCCGCGTTCCTGATAGTCCTTGGCCTGATCAAGGAACCCGGCGATGTCCATCTCGTCGGGATTGAGCGCTCCGGCCAACGATGCGTGCACCCGCAGTGCCGCACGCGGATCCTGGACGCAGAGCAGGCCGGCCCGGTCACAGGACAACTCTGACTTGCGATACCACTCCATCAGTGCGGCGATGATCGCGCGGATCCCCCACGCGCCGATCGGCAGCCACTGGATCTGGTTGGCGATGCCGATCAACTGCAGCAGCATCGTCCGGTAGAGAGCATGCCCGCTGACCACATGACCCACCTCGTGCCCGATCGCGAACCGCAATCCCTCGGCGTCGAGGAGCTTCAGCATGCCGGTGGTGATCACGATGATCGGCTTGTCCAGGCCGATCGTCATCGCGTTGGGTGCCGGGTCCTGTTGGACGTAAAGCTCCGGAATCGGCTGCAGATCCAGCGTTGTCGCGCATTCGGTGATCATTTGATGAAGATCGGGATACTGCCGTGGTGAGACGCGGACCGCGCTGGCCAGATAGAGCAGCCGGACACTCCGCTCCCCGATGGCTCCGGACACTGCCTTGAGGACGGCGTCGAAACCGGGGATGGCGCGCAGCGCGACGAGTGCGCCCCGATCGGCGGGATGTTCGTACGCCCGCGGGCTGATGTCTGGAAAACGAATCCGACCCCGATCCAACTCCCGCTGCTCTGCGTAGCTCATGCGGTGAGTCTAGGTCGGGGCCGGTCCGATGCGCCCGGGAGTGATCAACTCATTCCGGCCGGCGGGGCTGGAGCCTCAGCTGCAGGTGATCGTGGTGCCGCCGGACTGGTGAACACCCGGGCCGAGCTCGGCGCACTTCTGACCCAGCGCAACCACACCGACCACCCCGACGGTGGCCAGGATCAGTCCGAAGCCGGTGAAGATCGCGCCGACCACGATGCCGACCTTGGCGATCACGTTGTTGAAGCCGGCGGCCTTGGACTTGCGATGGGCGATGATGCTGACGATCAGGCCGGGCAGCGAGGTGACGAAGGCCAGCACCAGTCCGACGATGCCGAGGGTCCGACCGGGGTCGTCGGCAGCGGAGACGGGGGACGTCGGGTAAGAGGCGCTCACAGTTCTCTCCTTTGGGTCCTACGCACCGTGCGTAGTGCACCTAGGACGGGGGCGTCACCGCGATCGGTTCCCTCGGATTCGTCATTCTCCGATGCTGTTGTCGATCAGTTCCCTGACGACGTCCAGGTGGCCGAGATGGCGGGCGTACTCCTGGAGCACGTGGAAGCCGATCCAGGCCAAGGTCGGTGGGGCGTCGGTGAACCTGCCACCGGTGGCGGCGGTCTCGTCCAACGCGTGCTCGGCCAGCACGTGATCGGTCTCCGCCGCCTGCGCCTCGAGGAGCGCCTGGAGTGTGTCGATCGTCTCGTCCGGCGCGACGAACCAGCGGGCGGGATTGTCGGGATCGTGATCGGCCCACGGGTCGGGCAGGTCCTTGCCGAGGAAGCCCCAGCTGAACCATCGGCGTTCCACATGGATCAGATGCTTGAGCAGTTGCAGCGGGGTCCAGCCGCTGGGCAGGACCGCCGACCCGAGCCGGGTGTCGTCGAGACCGGCGAGCTTGCGGGACAGCGCGTCCCGGTAGGCGCGCAGGTATCCGACCAGCAAATCTGAAGGATCGCTCGATGACCCGGCTGGCTCGGCGAATTCGTCGGTTGTCGGCTGGCTCACATCGGCACCCTAATCGGAGTCTGTGGATTCGATCAGAATCCGGCGATCCTGCTCCGGATGCGTGGTCTCCGCCAGCACTCTTGACTGCATGGCTCTCATCACCCAGCGGCCATCGGTTGCCCGGCCTGATGGTTACGGCTCCGACTTCGACCGGCGCCGCCCCCGGCGGGTCGGTCCGAGCCCGGCCGCATCGGCGCTGCCGCTGGCGTTCGCGGCGGTGGCCGGGATGGTGGCGACTGTCCTGGTGGCCCTGCACACGGCCTTCGGACAGGAGTACGACAACGCGGCGATGCGGGTGCTGTCCCACGGCCACAGCAACGTCAACGACCAGCTGATCCGGCTGCTGCAACAGGTCAGCACCGTCTCGGCCGCCGTCGCGTTGGCGATCATGGTCGGTGTCGCCCTGGTACGCCGCCGGTTCCGGGTGGCCGTCGCCGCGGTTGTCCTGGTGGTCGGCGCCAACCTCACCACCCAGCTGTTGAAGGACCATCTGCTCAGCCGTCCCGATCTCGGTGTCGGCGAGGCCGCCAACACCTTGCCCAGCGGGCACACCACGCTCGTCTTCTCTCTCGTCCTCGCCGCGGTGCTGGTCTCGCCGCGAGCATTGCGTTGGTTCGTCACCCTCGGCGGTGCGGCGATCGGTGGCCTGACCGGACTGGCCACGATCATCGCCGCCTGGCATCGGCCGAGTGACGTGGTGGCCGGGATGCTGGTCACGCTGGCCTGGGCCGCCCTGATGTCGGCGATCATCGCCGGCCGTTCGCCCGATGGCGTCGTACGGTACGGCGGTGGGTTCCCGGCCCTGCTCGGCGGTTCGGCTGCCGCGCTCGGGGTGATCGTGTACGGCTTTGACTGGACCGCCGGACCGGATGCCTCCAAGGTCATTCCGATCACCGCCGGGGTGATCGCTGCGGTTGCTGCCATGGCCGTCGGCTGCTATTCGAGCCTGGTCTCCCGGACCTCCAATTGATCTGACCGGCGGCGTCTCGACCTGCTTCGATAAGGACATGGTCGCCGGGGACACGGAGACGACGCCGACTGTCGTACGGGCAGAGCGGGAGATCGCCGCCGACCCGCAAGCGATCTTCGAACTCATCGCCGATCCGGCCCACCAACCGCATTGGGACGGGAACGACAATCTGGGTTCGGCCGCCGAGGGCCAACGTGTTCGCGCCGTCGGTGAGGTGTTCGCGACGATCCTGACGAAGGGCAGCGTCCGGGAGAACCATGTCGTCGAGTTCGTCGAGGGTCGGCTGATCGCCTGGCGCCCCGCCGAGGTCGGCAAGCGGCCGCCGGGACATCTGTGGCGCTGGGAGCTGGAGCCCATCGCCGAGGGGCGTACCCGGGTGATCCACACCTACGACTGGACCGAGTTGACCGACGTCAACCGGTTTTCCCGTGCCCGCGGCACCACGAAGGACAACCTGCACGCCTCACTGGACCGACTTGCCGCCCTCGCCGAAGGGTGACGCGCAGCCGACGCCACACGACGGTGCCCGTGGTTCCACGCCGACGCTGCCCGTGGGTCCGCAACGAGGGTGCCGGTGGGTCTGCGGCGACGGTCCCCGTCGGTCCGCGACGACGGTCCCCGTCGGTCGACGCCGGCGCTGCCGTCTCGGTCCGCGCCGAGGGTGCCTGTGGGTCCGCGACGACGCTGCCTGTGTGTCCGCGACGACGCTGCCCGTCGGTCCACGCCGACGCTGCCGGTCCGTTCAGTCCGCCAGCCCGCCGGCCGTTCCCGCACCAGTTGGTCGGCACCGCACCACTTACTCGGCCTCGCACCCGCTGCAGCCGGTGCGCCGCCGAGTATGTGGTGCGCCGTCGAGCAACCGGTGCGCTGTCGAGCAACTGGTGCGAAGTAGAGGGTGCAGCGTCGAGCAACTGGTGCGACTGCGAACAACTCGTGCAGTTGCGAGCAGGGCGCCGCGACCCGCGACCTCGTCGAGAGCTTTGGCAGTACGAACCCACCGGGTCAGACAGTGCTTCCCGCACCAGTTGGTAGGCGCCGCTCCACTTACTCGTCCTCGCACCCGCTGCAGCCGGTGCGCCGCCGAGTAGGTGGTGCGCCGCCGAGTAGGTGGTGCGCCGCCGAGTAGGTGGTGCGCCGCCGAGTAAGTGGTGCGCCGCCGAGTAAGTGGTGCGGGACCCGGGTGAGGGGTGCGCGGCCGAGTAAGTGGTGCGCCGCCGAGTAAGTGGTGCGGGACCCGGGTGAGGGATGCGCTGCCAGCCGACGAGTGCGCCGTCGAGCGGGACCGGCTGGCCCCGGCGCCAATTGGCTTCCCGGACCGGCGACCGGTAATCTGGTTGGTCGGCCACGGTCCGTCCCGGATCGCGGCCGAAGCATCGCCCTCCTGTCATGGGGACGTCCCATGACCGCAGAGACCAGAGGAGGAGGAGTTCGCGTATGCGCAAGTACGAGGTCATGATCATCATCGACCCGGACACCGACGAGCGACAGGTCGCCCCGACGCTCGACAACTACCTGAAGGTGATCACCAATGCCGGCGGAACCGTCGACAATGTTGACATCTGGGGTCGGCGCCGGTTGTCGTACGAGATCAACAAGAAGCCGGAAGGCATCTACGCGGTCGTCAATCTGACGTCCGAGCCGGCCGACGTCCAGGAGCTGGACCGTCAGCTCGGTATCAACGAATCGATCATGCGGACGAAGGTACTGCGTACCGACGCCCACTGATCTGTGAACGGTTGCTCCACACTGTCGGCCCCACGTGGCACAGTGGGGCATCAACCAGCACGCTGATCACCGGAGACATCAATGGCAGGCGAAACCACCATCACGCTCGTCGGCAACCTGACCGCCGACCCCGAGCTGCGCTTCACCCCGTCGGGTGCCGCCGTGGCCAACTTCACGGTTGCCTCGACGCCTCGCACCTTCGACCGCCAGAGCAACGAATGGCGCGACGGCGAGGCGATGTTCATCAACTGTGCGGTCTGGCGACAGGCCGCCGAGAACGTCGCCGAGTCGCTGCAGAAGGGCATGCGGGTGATCGTCCAGGGACGGCTGAAGTCCCGCAGCTACGAGACCCGCGAGGGTGAGCGCCGAACCGTCTTCGAGATCGATGTCGACGAGATCGGCCCCGCCTTGCGGTACGCGACCGCGAAGGTCACCCGCACCACCAGCGGCGGAGGACAGGGCGGCGGCCAGCGGGGTGGCGGCTACGGCGGCAACTCCGGTGGCAACTCGGGTGGTTACGGCGGCCAGCAGGGCGGGTCTTCCGGCCAGGGTGGTGGCGGTTCGTTCGGGGGCAACGACCCCTGGGCGAGCAACGACAACTCCGGCCAGGGCTCCGTCGGGGGCAATGATCCGTGGGCCACGAACACCAACGACGAACCGCCGTTCTGATCCACCCTGAACCAACCAACACATGGCACATTCCGGCGTCAGCCGGGCTCAGAGAAGGAGAGCACCACAATGGCCAACGCACCACGAAACACAGAACGCAAGCCGAAGAAGAAGGCCAATCCGCTGCGCAAGGGCCAGCCGGTCGACTACAAGGACACCGCGACCCTGCGGAAGTTCATTTCCGAGCGGGGCAAGATCCGCGCCCGCCGGGTGACCGGACTGAGCGTCCAGGACCAGCGCAAGGTCGCCATCGCGATCAAGAACGCCCGCGAGATGGCGTTGCTGCCGTACGCGTCGACGGCCCGCTGAGATTGAGGAGACAGAACAGATGAAGCTCATTCTCACCGCGCCGGTCGACAACCTTGGTGTTGCCGGTGACATCGTCGACGTCAAGGACGGCTACGGCCGCAACTACCTGGTCCCGCGCGGATTCGCGATCAACTGGACCAAGGGCGCCGAGAAGCAGATCGACGGCATCAAGCGGGCCCGCGACGCTCGCGAGATCCGCGGCATCGAGCACGCCCAGCAGGTACGCGACCAGCTCGAGCAGGTCGCCGTCGAGGTTCCGGTCCGGGCCTCCGACAGCGGCAAGCTCTTCGGTGCCGTAACGCCGTCGCTGATCGTCAGCGCGATCAAGAAGTCCGGTGGTCCGGCGGTCGACAAGCGCGCCGTCCAGGTGGGCAAGCCGATCCGCAGCCTCGGTCAGCACACCGTCGGCATCAAGCTGCACGATGCGGTGACCGCGCACATCCCGGTCACCGTCGTCGCCGAGGCCTGAGCCTTAGCCGTACGACCCAGCACAAAGGGCGGTCCTTCGGGGCCGCCCTTCGTCGTTCCCGACCCTCACTCGGTCAAGGACTCAAGACAGGCCTCCGTCGACGGCGTTGTCGCCTTGGCGAGCAACGCGTACAGCGTGGACCGGTCGTCTGTATCGAGACGTCCGAACACCGCGTTCTCCGCGGCGTCCAGCGCCCGCTCGGCCTGGGCCAGTTTCGCGTTGCCGGCATCGGTGAGGAGCACGTTGTGGCGCCGCCGGTCCGTGGTGGAGCGCCGCCTCTCGATGAGCCCCTCGGCCTCGAGCTCGTTGAGCAGTCCGACGACGTTGGTGCTGTCCAGTTGCAACTCATCGGCCAGTTCACTCTGCAGCAGGCCGTTGCGTCCGCGGATCACCGTCAAGGCGACGAGATGCCGTGGACGGAGGCCCAGCGGATGCAGCACCGCCAGTGAATGCACCCGTAGCTTGCGCGCCACGTTGTCCAGCAGCGCACCACATCGCGGCGGTGGTTGATCGACGATGGGCAACTCCTGCATGTCCCCAACAGTAGCCAATCGGCCAACGGTTATGTCTCATAATTTGATATGCGGTATGCCATGGGCTCGCGGTGTATAGATGATTGGTGAAGCACAAGCTATCTCTCTCTCACCAAGGAAGGCATCCCATGCCACACCTGCTGCACATCGACTCCAGCATCCAGGGCGACAACTCCGTCAGCCGTGGGTTGACCGCCCGGGCCGCCACAGCCTGGCGCTCGGCCAACCCCGCCGGCACTACCCGCTATCGCGATCTCGGCCGTCATCCCTTGCCCCACCTGGACGCCGATTCCGGTCTGGCGCGCATGGTTTCCCCGGACCAGCGCACCCAGGCCCAACAGGCCTCCTGGGAACTGACGGTGGAGTTGGTGAACGAGATCAAGGCGGCCGACACAGTTCTACTCGGTCTGCCGCTCTACAACTACGGTGCGCCGAGCGCGGTCAAGTCCTGGGTCGACCACCTGATCGCTCCCGGCCTGGCGATCGACCCGGAGACCAACGAAGGGCTGCTGGGCGGACGCGAGTTCATCGTGATCGCCACCCGTGGTGGCGGTTACGGTCCGGGCGCCCCCAGGGAGGGCTGGGACCACGCGTCGGTCTGGTTGCCGCACGGACTGTCGCTGACGGGGCTCGAGCCGCGGTTCATCGAGGCGGAACTGACCCTGGCCAAGAGCAATCCTGCGATGGCCGGACTGATTCCGATGGCCGAGGAGAGCCTGCGCGCGGCGGAGGCCCAGGTCGACGCACTCTGGGACCACGTCGCCGTCCTGTCGTGATCGCCCCTTCTTGATCACCACTCCGGATACGCTCGACCCGGCCGTTGGGCCGAGCGGATCCGAAGGAGGACGTGGTCATGGGTAAGCGTCGGGCGGCCGGTGTCGCCGCAGGAACGGCCGGAGCCCTGGCGGCCCTGGGCACCTGGGATCTGCTGCAGCGCAAGCACTCGGTCCTGCGCAACTATCCGTTGGTCGGCCACCTTCGCTATCTGCTGGAGAGCATCCGGCCGGAGGTGCAGCAGTACTTCATCGAGAGCAACACCGCCGGCCGGCCGTTCGACCGGGAGATCCGGGACACCATCTACGAGCGGGCCAAGGGCATTCACGGCGAGCAGGCGTTCGGCACCGAGCGGGACGTCAACGTCGCCGGCTACGAATACCTGCTGCACTCGATGACCCCGCTGACCGCCCCCGAGACGGCACCGCGGGTCCGGGTCGGTGGCCCGGACTGTAGCCAGCCGTACAGCATGGCGTTGCTCAACGTATCGGCGATGAGCTTCGGAGCGCTGTCTGCCAACGCGATCCGGGCGCTCAACAAGGGCGCGGCGCTCGGTGGCTTCGCCCACGACACCGGCGAGGGCGGGCTGACCGGGTATCACCTGGAGAACGGGGGCGACCTGATCTGGGAGATCGGTTCGGGCTACTTCTCCACCCGCACGCCCGACGGCCGGTTCGACCCCGGTCGATTCACCGAGAACGCCGCTCACGATCAAGTCAAGGCGACCTCGCTGAAACTGTCGCAGGGCGCCAAACCGGGGCTGGGTGGCGTGCTGCCGGCGGCGAAGGTGAGCGCCGAGATCGCCAGCATCCGTGGCGTGCCGGAGGGACAGAAGTGCGTCAGCCCACCCGGCCATCAGGTGTTCTCCACGCCAACGGGGTTGATCGAATTCATCGCCAGGATGCGCGAGCTGTCCGGCGGTAAGCCGGTCGGCTTCAAGCTCTGCGTCGGCCACCGCCGGGACGTGCTGGCGATCTGCAAGGCGATGCTCGAGGTCGGCACCACGCCGGACTTCATCATCGTCGACGGTTCCGAAGGGGGCACGGCGGCGGCGCCGCTGGAATATGAGGATCATGTGGGCGCACCGCTGACCGACGGTCTGATGATCATGCACAACGCGTTGGTGGGGAGCGGGCTGCGAGGCAGGATCAAGATCGCTGCCGGGGGCAAGATCGCCTCCGGCAGCGACATCGTCAAACGGCTGATCCAGGGAGCCGACTACACCAACGCGGCCCGGGCGATGATGATGGCGATCGGCTGCATCCAGTCGCTGCGCTGCCACACCGACACCTGTCCTGTCGGGGTCGCCACCCAGAATCCGCGGCGATCCCGGGCGCTGGACGTCGGTGACAAGAGCCAGCGCGTCTTCCGCTATCAGCAGGGCACGGTTGCCGAGGCCGTCTCGATGATGGCGTCGATGGGGGTGACCAGCCCGGACCAGCTCACTCCGGAGATGTTGCGGCGCAACGTCAGCGAGGTGGAGAACCGCTCCTACGCCGAGCTGTACGAGTGGCTCGGACCCGGTGAACTGCTCAGCGAACCGCGACCGAGCTGGGCCACCGACTGGAACGCCGCCTCGGCCGACCGCTTCTAGCCAGACCGATGAGTACTTCCGCCGTCCGGTCCGCCGTTTCCCGCTCGCCACGGCACCGATGCAGCGGCTGGACGGCAGGAATTCACGATCAACGGGCGTGATCGGCGATGGCGCCGGCGAGGGTGGAGACGGCCAGGCGGCGTACCGCCTCGAAATCGGGAGTCCCGGACTCGTAGAGCAGCTGTCCGCCACCGATCAGGGTCAACCCGATCGAGTCGAGGTCGGCGTCCGGCCGGAGCCGACCCTGCTCGCGTTCGGCCGCCAGATACTCGCGGATCATCCACGCGGCATCGGTGGCCACGGGCACGCCCTCGTGTCCCGCTGCCCGGAGCCGGATGCGCAGTTCGTCGCGGACGGTGATGAGACCGACCATCCGCGTGGCGACCGAGGTGAACATCAGGACAAGAGCGTCGGTCACGTTGTCCACCACCGACCCGGACCCGACGGTCGACATCAGCTCCGCCGATCTGGCCCGCATCACGCTGATCCGATCGCGGATGAGCTCGACCAGGAAATCGTCGAAGTCTGCGAAGTGTCGATGCAGCACCCCCTTGGCCACGCCCGCCTCGGCGGTCACGGCCCTGCTGGTCAGGCTCTGCACCCCGTCCCGGAGCAGTACCCGTTCCGCCGCAGCGAAGAGCTGCTCACGGGCGTCCGGAATGGCAGTACCGGTCGGCACCGACTCCTCCTTGCGAATGGGCGTATGCCCACTTAGTGTGGGCACATGCCCACTATGCCATCGACGTCGGGGAACCCGACGAGTGGATCGACCATCGAGACCCACCGATATCGCGCCGTCGCCGAGTCCTTCGGCGTCGATCCGGCGGCGTACGACCGGTGGCGTCCCCGCTATCCACGGGATCTGATCGAGCGGATCCGAACGACCAGCCCGGGACCCGAGGTGCTCGACGTCGGTATCGGTACGGGCATCGTCGCCCGGCAACTGCGGGACTCCGGCGCTCGGGTGACGGGAGTCGAGCCCGATGCCCGGATGGCCGGCTTCGCACGCGCCGAGGGATTCGTTGTCGAGGAGGCGACGATCGAGCATTGGGAGTCCGACGGCCGGCTCTTCGACGCACTCGTTTCGGGGCAGACCTGGCACTGGGTCGAACCGGTCTCCGGTGCGGCCAAGGCCAAACAGGTCTTGCGACCCGGCGGCCGCGTCGCGGTCTTCTGGAACGCCGGCGACGCTCCCGAAGAGATCAACGAGGCGTTCGCCGATGCGTTCGCCCGGGCTGTCCCCGACTGGCCGACCCCGACCGACTGTACGCCACCGCCAGCCTCGGTCTGGTACAACGCGATGGTCGACCGCACCGCCGAAGGATTCCGGAGCGTCGGCGGGTTCGGCGAAGCCGAGCGCTGGCAGGACAGCTGGGATCAGTCGTACACCCGGGATGAATATCTGGCGCTGCTGCCCACCCAGGGCATGTTGACCAGGGCCTCCGCCGAACAGACCGCTGCTGTCCTGGAGGCGGTTGGCAGGGCGATCGACCGGCTCGGCGGAACCTTCGACATGCATTACGTGACCACAACCATGGCAACCGTCAGGACAACCGGGTAAGACGGTGGCATGCAACCGTTCTGGATGCTCGCCCTGCTCGACTTCAGCCCGGATCACTACGCCGAGGCAGCCGCGCACTGGCAACGGCTGACCGGTTACACCCTGCGCGACCCGATCGGTGATCAGGGTGAGTTCCAGGGGCTGCGACCGCCGGACCGCCCCACCTTCGTCGCACTCCAGCGGCTCGGCGAAGGAGCCGACCGAGTGCACCTCGACCTGCACGTCACCGACCCACCGGCGGCAGCCAGAGAGGCGGTTGCGGCCGGCGCCACCATGATCACCGACAATCCGGAATGCGAGGTGCTCGGCTCGCCGGGCGGCTTCGTCTTCTGTTTCGTCAGTGATCCCTCCGCCGGTAGGGCGCCGGCAAGCCAGTGGCCGGGGGGCCACCGCAGCATCGCCGACCAACTGTGCATCGACATTCCCGTCGAACACTGGGACACCGAGACCACCTTCTGGTCGGACGTCATCGGCTGGGACGTGGGACCGATCGATGAATCGGAGTTCGCTCGGATGCATCTTGTTGATCAACTCCCGCTGCGCCTCCTGTTCCAGCGTCTCCAGGAACCGACCGGCCGGGTACGCGGCCACATCGACTGGTCGACCACCGACCGGGACGCGGAGACCGCCCGCCACGAGGCCCTCGGGTCGGAGATTGTCCGCCGTTGTGACGAGTGGACCGTGATGACCGGTCCCGGTGGGACCTACTGCATCACCGATCGGGTGCCGGCTCTCTGAGGCTTACGGCCGAAACATCATGGTCGCCAGGCGTCGGCCGGGATGCGATCAATGAGATCGCACATCAGATTGAGCCGCGGCAGTGCGTTGCCCGGCTCGAACATGCCTTGCTCGTAACTGATCATGTTCTGGCCCGAGAAGCGCCAGTTCCACGGACCGGTCTGCCGGAGCAGATCGATCACTGCCGGATGCAGCACCCGGCGACCGAACGGCTCGTTGTCGCACTTGATCTTGAACCTGTCGTCGAAGACCGGATCCCCGATGTCCAACCGTCGGAAACCCATCGCCGCGGCCATCTTCCCCCCGAAGACGCCCTCGCTGCCGACGGTGAACAGCGGCACGGCGGTCGGCAGGGCGACGACCCAGATCGCGAAGTGGTACGTGTGGGTGGTCGTGGTCGTCCCGTTGTAACTGCTCGTCGTGTAGCCGTACTCGAAGGCGCAGACCGGGCGTCCGCGATAGCTGCCGGCCAGGATGTTGCGTGCCTTCCCGCCTCGCTGGAACGGCTTCTCGCGGTCGTTGAACCGTTGGGCGTAGGACTTGTCCTCGGCGATGTACTGCAGGCCGGTCCCGGCCGCGAGACGGGCGAAGGCCTGTCGCCGTTCGTCGTTCTTCCGCCGCTGACGGGCGTAGCTGAGCACGCCGAACACCACCAGCGCGGTGACGAGCACCACGATGAGGATCGCGAGGCTACTGAACTCCACGACTCCTCCTGCTGGTCACCGCTTGACTTCCGGTACTCAGTGATACAAACTAGTGGTACTGCGTGACACTGACTACTGGCTTCAATGTACCAAGGGAGGGGGTCAGGCGTGGACAACCTGACGGAGATGCTCAAGGGCGTGCTCGAGGGCTGCGTGCTGGAGATCATCAGCCGCGGTGAGACGTACGGCTACGAGATCACGTCGACTCTGCGAGGGCTGGGCTTCTCCGATGTCGTGGAGGGCACCGTCTACACCATCCTCCTGCGACTGGAGAAGAACCGGTTCGTGACCATCGAGAAGAAGCCGTCCACCCAGGGCCCGCCGAGGAAGTTCTACACGTTGAACGACGCCGGCAAAGCCGAGCTCAGCTCGTTCTGGGCCAAATGGGACTTCCTGTCCCAGAAGATCAACGAACTCAAGGAGAACCAGAAGTGATCGAGAACTTCCTGAAGAAGATCCTCGGCGACAAGAAGGAGTGGCGAAACATGGAGGCGCGCGCGAAAGCACTGCCTCGCGACTACCAGATCGTCTACGACGAGATCAAGAAGTACGTCTTCAAGTTCGCCGGCGGCGACGGCATGGACATGGTCTACCTGCTGCGAGATCTGCTCGGGCTCTTCGAGACCAGCGTCGCCGACGGCAAACGCGCCCTGGAGGTCACCGGTGACGACGTCGCGGAATTCTGCGACGAACTGCTCCGCAATGCCAATACCTACACCGAGAACTGGCACGACAAGCTGAACAGCAGCGTGCACAAGCGGCTCGCACGCGAGGAGTCCGATCAATGACCGAGATTGCCATCCGGGCCGATGGCCTGCAGAAGTCGTTCAAGGACGTGGAAGTCCTCAAAGGTGTCGATTTCGAGGTGAGCCGCGGAGAGATCTTCGCCCTGCTCGGCTCGAACGGCGCCGGCAAGACGACGACCATCAACATCCTCTCGACCCTGCTCAAGGCAGACGCCGGTACGGCCCGGGTCGCCGGCTTCGACACCGCCGAGCAGCCGGACGACGTACGCCGGGCGATCAGCTTGACCGGCCAGTTCGCCGCTGTCGACGAGATACTCACCGGCAGGGAGAACCTCCTCCTGGTGGCGAAACTGCGCGGCGTCCCCGACCCGGGCACGGTCGCCGAGGCCCTGCTCGTGCAGTTCGGGCTCGGCGATGCCGCGGACAAACGAACCGGAACCTATTCGGGCGGCATGACCCGTCGGCTGGACATCGCGATGAGCCTTGTCGGTGATCCTCAGGTGATCTTCCTGGACGAGCCGACGACCGGGCTGGATCCCGAGGGACGACTCGAGGTGTGGAACACGATCAAGGAACTTGCGGATCGCGGCACCACGATCCTGTTGACGACGCAGTATCTGGACGAGGCCGAGGAGCTGGCTGATCGGATCGCGATCCTGCACGAAGGTCGGATCATCGTGAACGGGACGTTCGACGAACTGAAGCAGCTGCTTCCGCCGGCCAAGATCGAATACATCGAGAAGCAACCGACGCTGGAGGAGATCTTCCTGACCGTCGTCGGCAGGACGAAGGAGAAGATCAAGCAATGAACGCCGTACGAGAGTCGACCGTGCTGTTCGGTCGCACGATGAAGCACGTCCAGCGGAGTCCGGACACCATCATCACGGTCGCGTTGATGCCCATCGCCTTCATGCTGTTGTTCGTGTACGTCTTCGGCGGCGCGATCAACGCCGGCACCGACAACTACGTCAACTACCTGCTCCCCGGGATCCTGTTGATCGCCATCGCCAGCGGCATCTCCTACACAGCGTTCCGGATCTTCAACGACACGCAGAAGGGCATCATCACCCGATTGCACTCGATGCCGGTGGCCAGGTCAGCGGTGCTGTGGGGCCACGTCCTGACATCGCTGGTGTCGAACTTCATCTCCGTGGCGATCATCATCGGCGTCGCGTTGATCATGGGATTCCGGTCCGGTGCGAACGTCGTCGCGTGGCTGGCGGTGGCCGGAATCCTGGCCCTGTTCACTTTGGCGCTGACCTGGCTCGCGGTGATCCCCGGCCTGACCGCCAAGTCCGTCGACGGTGCGTCGGCCTTCTCCTATCCGCTGATCTTCCTGCCGTTCATCAGCTCGGCGTTCGTGCCGACTGCCAGCATGCCGACGCCGGTCCGGGTGTTCGCCGAGAATCAACCGGTCACCTCGATCGTCGAGACTCTGCGTGCTCTGCTGGAGTCCCGCCCGGTCGGGAATGACATCTGGATCGCGATGGCCTGGCTGGTCGGTGCCGGGCTGGTGGCGTACGTCTTCGCGATGCGGGCGTACCGCCGAGTCCCATGATCTCCGAGCCCGCGCCGGTTGCCCCTCGGACGCCGGCGCGGGCTGCGGCAGCGGTCACTTGAGCGAGCCTGCGGTGACGGACGCCTGCAACTGTCGCTGGAAGATCACGTAGACAGCCAGTACCGGCACGATGGTGATGATCACCGACGCGAACAGCATCCCGAAGTCGGTGCGATATCCCGCCTGGGACGCGAACGCAGCGACCGCCTGGGCCAGCACCCAATTGCTCCGCGTGGTGTTCAAAGCCACGGGCAGCAGGAACTGGTTCCACAGTCCGAGGAAGTTGAAGATCGCGACCGACGCGATGCCGGGACGCGCCATCGGCAACATCACCAGGAAGAACGTCTTCCACTCCCCGGCGCCGTCGATCGCCGCGGCCTCGGCCAGCTCGTAGGGGAGCGTGCGGAAGAACGCGTACAGAAAGAACACCGTGAACGGCAGCGCGAAGGCCACGTAGGTGATGATCAGCCCGGGCAGTGTGTTGAGCAGTCCGAAGTTCTTCAGCACGTAGAACAGCGGAACGATCGCCAGGAAAACCGGAAAGGTCAACCCGGACAGCATCAGGTAGTAGATCGCGCGCCTGCCGAAGAACTGGAACCGCGCCAGGACGTAGGAGCACATGGAGCCGAGCATCATCACCAGCACCATGGCCACGCCGACCACGATCACGGTATTGATGAAGGCACGGCCGATGCCCGCCTGCTGCCAGGCGTGCGCGTAGTTGATGAACTGCAACGCCGCCGGAAGCTTGAACGGCGACGCGAAGATCTCTCGCGACGTCTTGAAGCTGGAGAGCAGCGTCCACAACATCGGCGCAATGACGATGATCGACCAGATGATCAGAACGACGTGCGCCACACCGGCGGTGGCTCGTTCGCCCGGGGTGTCCCGAACCTTGCGTTCCTGGTGCGCGGGTGCGACGGTCGGTTCCAGTGGCAGATCGGTTGTCGTCGTCACCGCGCCACGTCCCTTTCTGCGCCGAGTAGTCGGTTCACCGCGAAGACCAGCGCCGAGAAGGCCAGCGTGACGATCGAGAGTGCGACACCCATGGCGGTGGCCAGGCCGTACTTGCCGTGCTCGAAGGCGGTCCGGAAGAGCACCTGACCCATAACCAATGTGGAGTTGTTCGGGCCGCCGGTCGGATTCAGGGCCTGCATGAAGACGAACCCGTCGAGGGCAGCGATACCGAGATAGATGTACGCCGTCTGGACGTTGTCCCTGATCATCGGCATGGTGAGGTGCATCGCGGTCTTCCACCGTCCGGCACCATCGATGCGCATCGCCTCGAAGAGTTCGGGTTCGATGCCGCGGATCGCGGCAATGAACAGCACCATGTAGAAGCCGATGCCGCCCCAGGCCATGGCGAAGATCGACGCGGCCAGGGCGGTCCGCTCGTCGCCGATCCACGGATACGACTCGAACTGGTGTAGGCCGACCTTGGTCAGCACGCCGTTGAGCAGGCCGGAGCTGGGATCGTAGACCTGCGCCCAGATCAGACCGATGACCACACCCGGGATGACGTACGGAAAGAACGAGACGACCCGGTAGAAGCTGGAGTTCCGCAGGCCACGTACCGCACCGCGGTTGCTGCCGGCGACAGTGACCAGTGAGGCGAAGATCAACGCGACGACGATGGTGAAGACCGGCAACACGATCAACAGGGTGATGTTGTTGCGCAGAGCGGTCAGGAAGAGATCATCGCTGAGCAGCTCCTTGAAGTTCGCCAGGCCGACGAAGTTCATGGTCGTGCTGAAGCCACCCCAGTCAGTCAGCGAGTAGTAGATGGACTGAATGAACGGGGAGATCACGAAGACGACATAGATGATCAGTGGGACGCCCAGGAAGACGGCCAGAAAGCTGATCTTGTCGAAGGTCCAACGGCGACGACGGCGCCGGGGCGTGGTGCCCGACGCCGTCGCCCGTGTCGATGCTGCCGATGTGCTCATGTGGCCTTGGTCTTCTTGACCGACGGGTCATCGGCAACCTTGTCCATGATCTTCTGCAGACCCTCGGTGAGGCCCTTGGCGTCGATCTTGCCGGAGAGGAAGTTGTTCCAGACCACCAGCTGATCGGTGTTCATGCCGTAGATGCCGATCGTGGTGAAGCGGAAGGTGTTGCTGCCGGCATCGTTGAGCATCTTGACCTGCGAGGCGAGCGCGGTCGAGCCGAAGGCGTCGTCCGGAATGCCGCCCTTGACGATCGTCGGTGCCAGCTTGGTCTTGGCGAAGTTGGCCGACGCCTCCTTGGAGAGCATTGCCCGGAGGAGCTCCTTGCCGCCCGCCGGATTCTTGCCCTTGGGGACGATGAAGGGCTCGCCGGCGGTGCTGTAGATCGCGTTGTACGGCATCGCCTCGCCAGATGTCGAGGCCACCGGCACCGGGGCGCCGGTCATCTCGAAGCCCTCCTTGGTCTGGTCCTTCATCTCGTTCTCGATCCATGCCCCGGAGGGGTAGAGGATCGCGGCCTGATCGTTGCTCCACTGGGCCTGGGCCTTGGTGAACTGCGTGCCGGCACCACCGGGCTTGAAGTAACCCTTCTGAACGCAGGTCTCCAACGCCTTGAACACGTTCTGGATCGCCGGATGCGACCAGGACTTCGGCTTGAGGTTCTCCAGCGGGAGCCGGAAGTCGTCGCCGGCGGCTTTGGTGGCCGACTCCATCGCCAGCGTCTGGTAATAGGTTGCCGCCTCCTTGCCCCAGACCCAGAGGTACTTGCCCTTGGCCTTCGCCTTGGCACCAAGATCAATGACCTCGTCCCACGTTTGCGGCACCGACCAGCCGTTCTCCTTGAATAGCGAGGCGGAATACCAGATCGCATAGAGCGAGAGGACGTAGTTGACCTCGAGCACTTTGCCGCCGAAGGTGCCGGCTTCGATCGCTCCCGGGTAGAGCGTGTCGGAGATCTTGGTGCCCTCGTAGTTGTTGGCGTCGAAGACGTCCCGGAGGTCCTCCAGCTGGTCCTGGATGGAGTTGAAGGTCATGGCGCCGGCGCCGGAGTTGTCGATCAGATCCGGCGGATCGCCGCCGGCGAAGCGAGGTTGCAGCTCCTGGGCGATCTGGGTCGACGGGGTCACCTTCGGGGTGACCTTCGGCAGCTTCTTCTTGAGCTGGTCGGCGGCGAACTGGACGTAGTCGTAGCCGTAGCCGCCGTTGAAGATGACCGCGTCGATGGTTGAGCCGTCCGGCACCCCGAACGGGTTGTCTGCCGACTTGGTCCCGGTCTCCTGCTTGACTTGGCCGCCGCCACTGGTGGCGCAGCCGGCGAGGGTCCCTCCCAGACCCGCCAGGGCTGCGGTCGCCAATGACCCGCGGAGCAGGCCGCGGCGGTCCAGCCGGGCCGATCCGATGGATTCTGTCATTCGGTCCTGCCTTCTCTTAGTTCCCGACTTCGTTGTCAGAACAGCTCCGATCGTGGTCGTACGGCAGGTCAGGCTGACCTGCTGCGATCGGATCCACCTGAGACAATGTCCCGCATCCTAGGGTGGATAGCTTCCCTGCGGTGGGATTCTTCGCTTTCTTCTTCCGAGTCGCAACCAATTGACGGATTCGATACGAGATTGCGTCCTGACCGCAACACGAGACAGCAGAGCGCTCTGGGCAGATGATCGGGACGAGCCCCTCAGCGCTCCCGCGGGTCGACGGCCGGCCCCCGCCCGGGCGCCCGACGCCGGAGGTTCGCGCCGGGGTGAAGCCGTGGGGTGAACGTCCGGGACAGCCCCGGGGGTGTGCGAGCGAGCGCGACCGACGGGTCGGGCGCTGCCGAGGGGGCGGGAGCCTGGAAGTCGGTGGGCACGTGCCGGTGTGTGGTGATGGTGTGGTGCAGGAACTCCAGCCGCGGTGGGTCGGTGCTGCAGTCGAGGTACGGCTGGGTCGGCTGTCCTTGGAGGTCGATGCCGTTCTCCTCCATGATCTTGCGCGAGAGCCCCAGCTCGGTCGCGTTGATGATCATGATGGGTGGCGGGTGTTGGCCGTCGTTGTAGTCGCGATGGAAGGCCGCGACCTGGCTGACTGCCTCGGCGCCGTACAGGTTGAGGTAATCCGAAGTGCCGAGATATCCGATCTTGGTGTGCCCGGGGTCCTTGTCGAAGTAGTAGCGGCCTATCGCCTCGATGTTGGCCGGCGAAGGGTCGATGGTGAGGTCTGGCTTGATGGTGAGGCCAGGCCGGGCGGCGTACATTTTCGCTCCGCGGGTTGGGGTGACGAAATCCTCTGCACGCCAACTCTTCAGGACGACGTGAGCAAGTGACGCTTGGGGATACGCGTCCCGCACGTGTTCCACGAGTGCATTCCAACCCGTAAGGTTTGCGCTTGCCTCGTCGACGCGTTGATAGGCGAGGTGGTCCCGGATCGCCAGCGTGTAGTCACAAGCCATTTGGGCCGCATATCCGATGGCCTCCAAGAACCGCTCGTGCGTCGCCTGCATTGCGGGGTTGTTCAGTGCGTGCTGGAGTTCATGGCCCAGGACGAAGGTGATCTCGGGACGCCTTTCGGGTACCAGAATCCCGACCGGCAGGCTGATGACCTTCAACCGGCCATCGTAGGTCCCGCCGGCATGCGACTCCGTCGGTAGTGACCCGAGTCCGGTCAGCTGACCAGTTCGAATTGAGGCGTTGAGCTGTGAAACAAGCCGCGGAGAACCGGTGATGACGGACGACAGGACCGCCACATTCTCCTCGGTGACGCCGGGTTGGGCTGCGAACGTGCGAAGGACAAGCCTGATCGCCCGAGGCATTGCAGTGTGGGGTTCCACCTCTAGCGCACCAGGACCGCTTGGATGCACTGGTGCAGAACCTTGTCGCTCGATCTACTGGCTTCGCCGCGCGAAGAGACTTCGACACGAAGATGATTCCGGGTGTACGCGTCGTACAGCGGTATCCCGTGATCTCCGTAGAACGACTGCTTCATGAAGCCCGCGCTCCGCAAGTCGCCGGTGAAGTCATCGAAGTCCAGCTGGCAGATCTCGGTCATGTCGCCGAATGTTGTGCTTTCGTCCTCGAAGAACGACACCATGACTCGTGCTCCATCTGGGAAGTCTTCCAGAGCGTGGATCGCATAGTTCCAGTTGCGAGTAAGCCGCGCCTGCGTCCCCCATTTGTTCGGCCCGTATCGCTCGATGGGGACATCGAGAGCTCGTTGGACCTGGTCGAAGCTGAAGTCGGCCACGCTGTCGCTGTTCTTGATCAACTCGAGCAGCCGCGTCAGCAGCTGCACGGCGGTGAGCTCGGATTGGGGGAGCGGTTGTTCCGGCTCGGGGTCTGGCATCAGCGCTCACTTCCTCGAGATTGGATGTTCGCCGAGTCTAGGAGCGACGCCACGTCTGATGGGCGTTGTCATGCCCTGGTCTGTGGATAACGGTCACACAGCGGGGTCGAGTATGTCCCGGCGCGGGCGCTGCTCGGCGCCGCCCATTAGTGCGTGATCACCGTCTGCAGTTCGCCGACCTCCAGTTGGCGTTGCGAGGAGAGCACGATGGGGATGACCCCGGAGCCGTCCGGTGCGGTGTAGGCGACACTCCAGTAGGTGGTGGCCCGGACGGGGTACGTGCCGCCCGCATGATGTGCCGAGGTCCTCTGATAGGTGTAGCCGCAGGTCGGTGACTTGGCGTGCAGACCCTTCTTGTCCCCCGGGTACGGGGTGCCGGCGCCTTTGCATCCGACTGTGTGCCCGTCGCCCATGTCGAAGGTCACCGAGCTGAGCGTGGCATTGAGCGTGACGGTTCGTCCGGATGCAGAGTCGGAGACTGGGCCGATGTGGGTGGGGCCATCCGCCCAGAGCCAGTAGGAGTGGCCGACGACGGCCATCTTCCAGCGGCTGAGATCGGGATCCGGTCCGATACCGACAGAGGAGGCGTCGATGCGGAGCTTGGTGGCGATGGCCAGGTAGGCGGCTTGCTCGGGAGGCAACATCGGCTCGGTTGGTCGCGGACTGCCTTTCGGCGGGTCAGGGATGTTGATCAAGTTGGGTTTGGTCGGCATCGAGCAGTTCTGGCTTGAGAACGGGCCGCCCGCGGTGAAGACGCATTCTCCGGTTCGGTAGTGGTCACTGCGCTGGGCGAGAGCAGCCTTGTACGCGTCGATCGCCTGCTTGTTCTTCTCCTTGATCTCCGCAACCCGCTCCGCGTACGTCGGGACGTGTTCCTTGGGGGGCGCAGTCGGTCGATGGGTCGGGTTTGAGCTGTCGGCCGTCTTGGCATGACTAGTGCTGGCCCATTTGTCACATTGCACTGATACCAAGCCGGTCTTTTGTTGCAGTTTCATATATTTATGGATGCATTGCCTGGTTTCGGCAGCGGCTCCTGTTGGCAGGAGCAATGCGGCGGTCATCGCTAGAGTTGCGGATAGGAGCGCCGCCAGCCGCAGTCTCACTTATACCACCGTCCGTTGCATTCTGCGCCTCGGAAGTTCTTCACGACTCGCGCGTCAGAGGCTGCAATCAGCCATCTGCTGTGGGGCTTGATTGTCGTAATTGTCTGAATGGCCCGCACGCCGGGTTTCTGTTTGATCGGCTCGCCATTCTTATCAACTGCCTTCAGCCCCGTGTAATCCTCGCAGGAATGGAAGGTCACTTTCGTAGGCGACCAATGCTCCATCTTGATCCCAAGGAGCCGACCACCCGCAACTAGCCTCGATCCTTCCTTCTTCTCTGATCTCAGCGTTTGAAGAAGGTCCTTCTGGTATGTGCCAGTGGTTCGTCGACGCATCTCGTGGGGAAGAACGTCAGCGCCGCCGTGCTTAAGCACTCGAACTTCATCGGCGAACTCGGCTTTGTAGAGATCCTGGACCGTGCGGAAGTCTGAATGCTTCGACGTGGTAGGCGACGGTGAAGCGGGAATGGGACTACTCGAAGCTGACGGTACCGTTGGCCCGCTCGAAGGTGGTGGCGGAGGTTGTGGGGCGTTCTGAGTGCACGCGGCAAGCAGCAGCGTCGCGCAGACAGTCGTCGCCGCGGCCAGCCGTCGATGCATGCTCAGTGCCTCACAAGAGTCCGTGCCGCATAGCTAAGCAGAAGCTCCCACGATCGTGGCACCCCCTGTGGACAACTTCCGCACCGATGACCGATCGGACTGCCACCCAGCTTGCCCCGCCGGACACACTGCGAGCCACCTACCAGTCCCGGCGGAGTCTTGCAGCTGTGAGATTCCAAGAGGTACCTGTGCGGTGAATTTGCGTCCCGTCCAGAGATGGAGCAGGTCGTCTTAAGCGACCGTGACCGCCCGTCGTCAACAGCGCTGCCGCGATGTCCGGCGGGAGCGGCAGGCGTACTGGACTTGGTGGCTGGATCTGACGGCTTGGCGCCCCGATCCTGGGCTCAACATTCCCAAGCTCTTGGAGCCCAGCGACCTTCCGGCCAATAACACGATTGAGCTCCTTGCCGCCGAGTAGGAATACTTCGCCGTTCTCTCTGCGCCCGAACGCAATCGGCTCCCGGATCGGTCGCGTGTCGCCCGGCATTGGGTCGTATTCGCGATAGAGAAGGCGATGTGAGGGACCGAGTGGCTTGCCGCGGGCGCTGTATTCCTGAGTCACAGAAACTTTCAACTCTGCGCAGTCTCGAAGATCTACATGCCGGCCGGAACGTCCGAGTCTCCTCCCTTCCCAGGCGCGTTCGCGACCTTGCGCCAGCGCCTCGAGAGCATTTAGCACTGCGGCGAGTTCCTTCGCCTGCAAGCCAGTGGGATCCCGTCGGGCAGCTTCTGACAGTTCGAGCAACCGGCGCTTGAAACGCGGCCGGAGAAAGACTGCATACGGGTCACTCATCGTCCGGCTTTCGACGCGGGTCGTAGAGCGTCTTCAGGACGTCTTCGTAACGCTCAACCGGTCCGCCTTCGGCGATACTTGCCCCCGCCTCGGACTCCAGACGGCGATCAGCGGCAACTTGGCCGGCAATCTCGTGGAGATCGAGCCACTCGTCAACTGGAATTACGACGGCTCGGGGTCTGGACTCGTCCCCGATGATCAGTGGCTCGTTGTTGCCCGCCTTGAAGCTGTCGACCACTTGAGGCAAGTACTCCTGGGCAGTTTGGACGTCAACCGAGATCAGTCTTTGCCCGTTGGGCAGGTCATGCTCGTATTGCGGAACCATCGCATCTCCTCCCATCCCTTCTTGATCACGCTAGCGGCGACCAGCCTGGCGTGGCCACGCCTATCCACAGCGGGTGCGGTCGCGTGCTTGGATGTCGTTCTGCTGATCCGAACTCCTAAAGCCCAGTCGCGGGCGACCGATCTTGTGGTTCAGTCGGCGAACACGGTTGGTAGTTGGTCGACTTCAACAGCGGTTCGGGACGGCAGCGTGTCGTCGGCGAGCCATCTTCATTTATCAGCGGCTGCCTAGCGATGCGTCGCATTTCCAAGCCGTGGTGGGAGAACGACAGCAGCCTATTCAGGGAGGATGAATCGAGTCGGCTGCTGACCGGGCTGGTGCTTGGCGGCAGACGACTGCATCTTTCGTGCCGCGGCCTCTGCAAGATCAACATCTAGCACGTCGGCGAGTCGGATCAGATAGAGCAGCACATCGGAGATTTCTTCCTCAACCCGTCTGTGTAGCGGTTCCTCACGGGCGGTCTCCAATGCCGCTTCGGCGGGAAGCCACTGGAACAGTTCGGCCAGCTCACCCACCTCACTGACCAGGGCCATAATCAGTGACTTCGGGTCGTGGTACTTGGCCCAGTCCCGCTCCTCGGTGAAGCGCCGCATTCCGTCGCGTAGCTCAATGAGATCAGACACCGAGCCAGCTTCCCATGGCATTCCCACCTGGTCCTCAAGCGGCGCTTCTTCGCGGCGATCAACAGAGCGCGCTCCGTCTTCCTCGGAGCCGTCAGGCAGGAGGGTCGGAACGTACGGTGGCGATTGTCTGACTGGATGGCGAAGTGCAAGCCACCCGCGGGAATTTCCACCCCGCCCGATCCGGACATGACTGGGGCATAGCTGGCGTACAAGCGGACGACGTCGTTCGGGCTTCCAGATGCATCGATCGGCTGTGGTTCGTGTACCTGAGCACCGGGTAACCCGGGCGATCATCGTGGGTGAAGACGTCCGCCCAACTTGATCAACTTCGCATGCGTCACCCGACGCATGTGTCCCGTTACACCCCAGAGGGAACTCCCATGAGCCAGACCGGTCCCTTCCGACCTGCCCACAACCCGGGCGAGTATCCCGAGGATCCGTATGCCGGCGAGGCCGGCGCCCGTTCGGACTTCGGGAGCACAGAATCCGTACCACCGGCGGTGCCGCCCACAGGCGTCCCGCCCGTGCCACCGGCCGTGCCACCGACTGCGCCTCCCACCGCGCCGCCCATGCCTCCAACAGGCACGCCGGAGTCGTCGAGCGACTCGACCTCAGACGTCGCGAAGGACCAGGCAGGCGAGGTCAAGGACACGACCAAACAGGCCGGCCAACAGGTCGTCCAAGAGACCCGGCAGCAGGTCGCGCACGTCGCCTCCGAAGCCAAGAACCAGACCGGCAACCTGCTGCGCCAGGGTGTTGCCGAGATCAACTCCCAGGCAAGTCAGCAGCAGCAGCGGCTTGCCCAGTCGGTGCACTCGATCGCCAAGGAACTCGGTTCCATGGCGTCCAGCTCTGACGAATCCGGACCGATGACCGGACTTGCCCACGACGCCTCCCGGCGTGCGGGCGCGGCCGCGCATTGGCTGGAGAACCACGAACCCGCCGACATCCTGGACGGGCTGAAGTCCTTCGCCCGGCGCCGTCCTGGAACGTTCCTCTTGGGCGCTGCCGCGGCTGGCGTACTGGTCGGCCGACTGACCCGCGGGATGGCCGCGGAGGCAAAGAGTGGCGACCAGTCCGGTACCGGCAACCATTCCGCGCCCGGTACGCAAGCCGTGCCGGGGGGCTACTCGACGGCATCCGCGGGTTTCGCCGGCGGTGACCAGACTCTGAGTGGCCCGCCACCCGCCGGGCCGGACTACTCGCAGGGGCCGTCGACTCCGGTCGGCGAGACAGGCTTCGATGACACCTTGCCGCGTGGCCTCGGAGAGGCGGGCCCCCGATGACCGACCTCCCGACCGGTCCCGGGGCGCATGGAGTGGCGGGGTCTCCGGCCGATGAGACGTCCGGCCGGTCGATCGGCGAGGTCTTCGGCGACGTCAGCCGAGACCTGACAACCCTGCTTCGTCAGGAGATCGACCTTGCCAAGGCCGAAGCCAAGCAGTCAGCCACCCGCGCCGGCAAGGGCGCGGGCATGTACGCCGGCGCCGGCGTCGCCGGACTGTTGTTCCTGGTCTTCCTGTCCGTCGCCCTCTGGTGGGCCCTCGGTGGCGTGATCGGGCGCGGCTGGTCGGGGCTGATTGTCGCGGCCATCTGGGCGATCATCGCCGCCATCCTGGCGATGGTCGGACGTGCCGAGATGCGCAAGATCAACGGGCTGCCCGAGACCGCCGAAACGGTCAAGAAGATCCCGCCCGCCCTGAAGGGCCAGGAACCGCCCCACACACCCGCGCGCAGAACAACCATGGAGGAACCCCGATGACCAACGATCCGGATCAGATCCGCGCCGACATCGAACGCACCCGCAGTCGGCTCAGCGACGACGTCGACACCCTCGCCGACGAGGCCAATCCCAAACGCATCGCCCAGCGCCAGGTCGGCAAGGCTCGACGCGCCGTCTCCGGAGTGAAGGACCGGGTCATGGGCAAGGCCTCCGATGTCAGCCAGTCGGTCGGTGACCGGGTGTCGTCGGCCGGTGACCAGATCTCCGGTACGAGCACCGGAGTCAAGGAGAAGGCCGCCGGCGCGGGTGACGCCCTCCGTCGGCAGACCGACGGCAACCCGCTGGCGGCCGGCCTGATCGCCTTCGGCGCCGGTCTGCTGGCAGCATCGCTGTTCCGTTCGTCAGAGGCCGAACAACGGGCCGCTGCTGCTGCCAAGGAGAAGCTGGAGCCATTGGCGGAGGAGGCCAAGCAGGTCGCCGGTGATGCCGCCAACGAGCTCAGGAGCTCCGCCCAGGACGCCGTCGAGTCCGTACGCGACACCGCGACGCAGGGAGCCGAGCAGGTCAAGGACACCGCCAGCTCGGCAGCCGGCGACGTGAAGGATCAGGCGACCGAATCCAAGGACGCGGTTCAAGAGTCCCGTTCCAACAGCTAACAAGGAACGAAGGGGCGCCGTCGCAGTCGCGCGGCGCCTCTTCCCCTCCATGATCACTCGAACACGGCGTCACCGCCGTAGAGCGACACCACTGAGCTCTGACGGCTCGCCTTGCTCAGCAGTCAGCTCCGGACCACGCACACGCATCAGGTACACCGCGACCCAGGTGCTCCCCGCGAGCAATAGCAGATCGGCAACGAAGGTTGCCACCACGGTGCCGATGACCCCATTGGCCAGTATCCCGGCAATGATCACCAGAACCGGCCACAGCGGCACGATCCGCGCACGGAACAGTCCGAGCATCAGCAGCAGTACGCCGATCGGCCCGACGATCTCCAACATCGAGGACACCGAGTTCGCTGGATCGGACGCGATGGCCTGGGCCGCAGCGAACGCGGCGTCATGATCAGTCATCCCTGTCAGTGCGTGGAGCACGAAGCCGGTCGCACCCGCCCAGCCGAAGCCGAGGATCCCAACCACGCACAAGGCTGCGCCGATGGTGGCCAGCGTGACACCCCGCCGGCGTAGGAACTGACCGATGGCCGCGTAGCCGCCGAGGGTGATCGTGAATCCGACACCCTCCAGCAGCGAAGAGATCAATAGCAGCGGGCGATTGGTGATCATGGCCGTGAAGTCGTCGTGCACGGAATCGGTGGTGGGTAACGGCAGGATGAACGCTGCCGACAGCGTGACGACCGCCGGTCCGAGCACCAGCGCCATGATCATCATCCAATGCCTGACGGTCTCGGATCGTCTGGACTCTGACATCAATTCTCCCTCTCCCGAACGGATCTCCTGTTGGCACGGCTGCAACGCTAGGGACATCAGCCACCAGCCGCGTCTCCGCAGCGACTTGATGACTTCGCCCGAGCGACGGATTCGGATGTATGTCTTGAGATGGATCCGGGCAGCGCTTCAGGTGGCTAGCGTGGGATGGTGCACATCGGGCTACGCCGGGTCAGGCCATGGCAGGGGCGCGACATCTTGTTCGACGTCGTCCCGGCTGCCGTGCTGCTGGTGGTCGGCGAACTCGAGGTTCCGTTCGGGCTCACGTCTCGGGTCGGTGCCGGCAGCGACGCGACCGTCGTCGTGCCGATCGTGCTGTGCTGCTGCGCCCTGCTGCTCCGGCGCCGGCTTCCGCTGGTCACGCTCGGCATCATCCTTGCCGTCACGATCGTGCCCTCGCTGCTGTTCCCGATGCGGCTGGTCTACTGGGGTGAATTCCTGCCGCTGCTCATCGCGACGTATTCGACCGGTCGGCACCTGCCACGGCGGCTCGCCGTCGTCGGCCTCGCCCTGGCACTGGGTGGATTCGCGTCCCTGGCGGCGATCTTCGCCGAACTGCGGGAGCCGGGCGACCTGTTGTTCGACGCCGCGTTGATCATCGCCCTCTGGGCGCTCGGGCTGTTCTCGGCAAGTTGGGCGGCACACTGGGAGCGAAGTCTGCGCGCGGAGCTGGATCGCGCGCTCGCCGAGGAACGGGGTGTTCAGGCCGAACGGGCCCGCATCGCCCGCGAGTTGCATGACGTCATCGCACACACCATCACCGTGATCGTCGTGCAGGCCGGTGCTGCTCGTCTCGCCTCGGATGCCGATCCGGCTGTTGCCCGGAAAGCGCTCAGGGAGATCGAAGCGCTGGGCCGTGGGTCGTTGGCCGAGCTCCGGTTGCTGCTCGCCGTGCTCCGCCGGGACGACGTGACCGATGACGGGACCGAGCCGCAGCCCACGCTGGCAACCCTGCACGAGTTGTGTGACCGGATGCGCGGGCTCGGACTACCCGTTCGGCTCGACGATCAACGCGGCGATGTGGCACTTCCGTTGGGACTGCAGCTGACGGCCTACCGCATCGTCCAGGAGAGCCTGACCAACGTGGTCAAGCACGCCGGATCAGCCCCGACGCGGGTTCGGCTCGATCGGCAGGGCCCGGACGCAGACTTCGTTGTGGAGATCATCAACGATGCCCCTACCCAGCGCGGTGAGCCAGTACTTCCGGGTGCTCATCGCGGGCTCGAGGGACTGGCCGAACGGGTCCGCGCGCTGGGTGGCCGGTTCAGTTGTGGCGAACGGCCCGATGGTGGATTCCTGGTGCGCGCCGAACTACCGATGCCGGAGGGACTTGCATGATCTCAATGGAGCGCAGATGATCACGGTCGGGGTCGCCGACGACCAGCCGCTGGTTCGTGCGGGCATGCAGATGATCATCGAAACCCAAGCCGACATGACCGTCGCGTTCGGCGCCTCGGATGGCGCCGAGGCGATCGCGTGTGTACGGCATCGACCACCCGATGCCATCCTGATGGACGTCCGGATGCCCGGCGTCGATGGGATTCAGGCGACCCGGGAGATCCTGACCGGCACACCGGGCGTGCGGGTGATCATGCTCACCACGTTTGACATAGACCGTTACGTTTTCGAGTCGCTGACGGCCGGGGCCAGCGGTTTCCTGCTCAAGGACGTGACTCCCGAACAGCTCGTCGCGGGCATCCGGACGGTGATGGCCGGCGACATGCTGCTCGCGCCGAAGCTCACCCGGCGGCTGGTCGAGGAGTACGTGCGGATGCCGTTGGAGCTCCAGCGCTCGGCACTGGACGTGCTCACCGACCGGGAGCGGGAAGTACTGGTCTGTCTGGCCGGCGGCCTGAGCAACGTCGAGATCGCCGCCCGGCTCTATGTGGCCGAGGGGACCGTCAAGACCCACGTCAGCCGGGTGTTGGCCAAGCTCGGCCTCCGTGACCGGGTGCAGGCGGTGATCGCGGCGTACGAGTACGGGCTGGTCACTCCCGGCGCGGCGCGGCCCTCCGCGGCTTCACCCGCAACGGATCCCAACCGGGATCGATGAGGGCTCGACGGATCCCTGTCCGGGCGAAGGATCACCCTGCGCCGGACATGATCTGGGCGCTGGTCACTCCGACTCGGTGGTCAGCAGGGACGCTGCCTCTTCATCGGCATAGACCGTGCACCGCGGATGCGTCCGCAGGATCGTGCTCGGCCAGGCGGTCGACACCGGCTCGCTGGCTGTCGCTCTCAGCGCATCCGCCTTCAGCGCACCAGGCACCATGCAGAAGAGCCGTTTCCCGCTCAGCAGCGACGGGACTGTCAGCGTGATCGCCCGCTTCGGCACATCATCGACGGTCGCGAAGAGGCCGTCCTGTACCTGCTGCACCCGCGACTTCTCGTCCAGTTCGACGATCTTGACCGCGGCCGGGTCGTTGAAATCGGCCACCGGCGGGTCGTTGAAGGCGATGTGCCCGTTCACCCCGATGCCGAGACAGACGATGTCGCTCGGCGACTCCTGCAGCAGTGCAGCATAGGCGTCGGCCGATTCGGTCTCCGGACCGTCCGCATCGATGTAGTGCACCGCGCCCATCGGCACCCGGTCGAAGAACGCCTCGCGCAACCAGGTGGCGAACTTCTGCGGCGCATCCTGCGGCAGCCCCAGGTACTCGTCCATGTGGAACGCGGTGACCTTGGACCAGTCGATCCCCGGCTCCTCCGCCAGCGCGGCCAACGTCTCACCCTGGCTCGGCGCCGACGCGAAGATCATCCGGGCCGACGTCTGTGACCCCAGGACCGCCCGGAGTTCCTCGGCGATGTCGGCGGCCGCAGCCGCGCCCAACTGCTCGCGGTCGGGATAGATGCGCATGTCCAGGTCAGCGGTCATGATCACCATTCTGGTCCTTTGACCGTTCACCAAGACACCGGGTGGGGTGGTGTGGCCGCCCGACCCGCTGCGTGCTTGGCTACCACCATGCGACGCTCGACGAGTGGACTGGAACCATGATGCGGGTCGGGATCATCGGCGCCGGGGTGATCGGCACCGTTCACGCACGCTTGATCGACTCGCTCGCCGACCGGGCGAAGCTGGCGGCCGTCGTTGATCTTGACCAGGAGAAGGCCGCAGCTCTTGCCGATCGGTACGGCGCGACCGCCTACACCGAGCTGGCCGACGCGCTGGCCGACCCGGAAGTCACGGCGTACTCGGTCTGCGTGCCGAGCGGCTTGCATCCCGAGGTCGCGGCCCAGGTGATCAACGCGGGCAAGTCCGTGCTGGTGGAGAAGCCGCTGGCGATCACCATGGACGGCGCCGATCAGGTGGCGGAGGCCGCGCAGGAGGCCGGTGTGACGGTCGGTGTGGTGAGCCAACGGCGATTCCAGCCGGCCGCCCGGTGCATCAGGTCGGCGATCGACGATGGTCTGCTCGGTCGTCTGACCTCGGCGGTCGTTGAGTCGCCACTGTGGCGCTCCCAGGAGTACTACGAGTCCGGTGACTGGCGGGGCACGCTGACGCTGGACGGCGGCGGTGCCCTGATGAACCAGGGCATCCACGCGCTCGACCTGATGATCTGGCTGATGGGTCGCCCCGTCTGCGTCTCCGCCCACAGCGGCTGCATCGCCCATACCGACATCGAGGTCGAGGACGTCGTCGGCGCCACGATCACGTTCGAGTCCGGCGCGATCGGCGTCTTTCTGGCGACCACCGCCGCCAACCCCGGGCTCCCGATCCGGCTGGCCTTCCACGGCGACGGGGGCGTGATCGTCATGGACGATGAGAGGATCACCCAGTTCACCACGACCGTGACCGATTCCCCGCCCACACCGCCATCGTCCGAGGCGGCTGAATCCATCGACGCGGCCCATCGCGCGCAGTACGCAGACTTCCTCCAGGCCATCGGTGACCACCGCGAGCCGTTTGTCACCGTCGCCGATGGACGACTCTCGCTGCAAGTCGTCCTCGCCATCTACGAGTCTGCGCGCACCGGTCGGCCGGTCGAACTGCCGGCAGGAAAGTGATCATGACCTACAGGTTGGCCATTGTCGGCGTTGAAACAGCCACGCGACCGAGATGATCAAGTATCTCAACCTCGCTACCGAGCGATCCCGGGCCGAGGTCGTCGCGCTGGTGGGCGAGGACGACGCACATCTGACCGAGCTGATGCAGCTGGGTGGGATAGATCGCAGAGTCGAGGACTCCGCCTCGCTGATCGGCGAGATCGACGCCCTGATCGTCACCAACCGCGACGGTGCCCTGCACGCCGATCAAGCCATTCCCTTCCTGGCCGCCGGAAAACCCGTCTGGGTCGACAAGCCGCTGGCCTGCAGCACCAATGATGCTCGGCGGATGATCGCCGAAGCCGTACGCACCGGCACGCCGCTGGCGTCGTACTCGCCGTTGCGCTGGGTCCCGGACGTCGAAAACCTTGCCAAGCGCAGGGACTCCATCGGCGAGCTGCAGGCGCTGACCGTGATCGGACCGGCGGACCCGCGCAGCGAGTACGGCGGCATCTTCTTCTACGGCATTCACTGTGCCGATGTCGCCCAGCGGCTCGCACCGGGCGAGCCGACCGAGTTTCGGGTGTCGTCCATCCGCGACACCGTGATCATCCGCTACCTATCCGGCGAGGTCGACGTCACGCTCCAGCTGGTCAAGCCCGATGACCATCAGCGGGTGCCCTTCCACGCGAGCGTGACCGGACGGCACGGTGTCGTCTCCTCCGAGATCGCACTCGGTCCGGGCTATGTCGAACCAGGGATCGGAGCCTTCCTTGGGATGCTCGGCACCGGCGCCCCGCCGGTGCCGTACCAGGAGATCCTGCGGACGATCGTCGTCATCGAGGCCGCGGCACACGCCTTCGCATGACACACCTGCCGCAGGGCGGTGATCAGGTGCCCCGATCGGGCCCTGCCAGAGGCAACAGCTGACAGTGGATGGCGGCGTAACGGCGCTGACCCGGGCTTGGCCTAGTGCATGTACAGGCCGCCGTCCACGTTGAGCGTGTGACCGGAGATGTAGCCGGCCTCTTCCGACATCAGGAACGCGATCGCGGTCGCCACGTCCCCGGGAACGCCGACCCGGTTGACGAGCAGTTCGTCGACCATGGCGGCTCGTCGTTCCGGGGTCAATGGGCCCCCCATGATGTCGGTGTCGATCGGACCCGGTGCCACCGCATTCACCGTGATCCCGTACGGACCCAGCTCGCGAGCCAGCGCCCGGGTCAGTCCGATCACACCGGCCTTCGCCACCGAGTACGGCGTCTTGCTGTACGTTCCGCCGCCCCGCTGGGCAGAGATGGACGAGACGCTCACGATCCGTCCGTAACCGTGCCGCGCCATGCTTTCGGCAACTCGACGGCAGACGTAGTGCACGCCGTTGAGGTTGATGTTGATCACCCGGTGCCACTCCTCACCGGTGAGTTCGAGATAGGGCACCGGTGAGCTGACGCCGGCGATGTTGGCCAGCCCGGCCAGCGGTGGCAGCGCAGCCTCCAACTCGTCGATCGCCGAGCGCACCTGACCTTCATTCGCGACATCGGCGACGGCGGCGTAGGACTTCACGCTGTAGCCGCTGGTGATCTCGTCGGCGAGTGCCTGGCCGCCGCGCTCGTCGATGTCGAGGATGCCGATGTTCCAGCCCTGCTCGGCCAGCAGCAGCGCCGTCGCCCGGCCGATGCCACGCGGTGACGCGGCCCCCGTCACGATGGCGCTGCGTTCGATCCGATCGTCTCCCACCGCAGTGCCTCCTCAGTTCTGACTCTCGTAGTCCTGGCCAGGCTTCCAGTCACTGAAGGCGTAGTCGTCCATGGAAACCTTGGCTCCTGATGCCTTGGCCTTCTTGAACGCCTGTTCCCGGTCTGCTTCGGTGGCATCGCTCAGCTTCTTCAGCGCGCCCTTCAGGTCCTTGATCGAGCCGCTCAGATAGCCCTGGACGATGTTGCCGACGTGAGGCGTGACCGGCTTGCGCTGCGCGTCCACCGCCGCCTGTTCGGGATTCTTGACGATCGCCTGCGGCATCTGGAAGACGTTCGCTTTGCAGAACGCGACGGCCTTCTTGTACGCGTCGATCGCCGTGGAGGAGTCGACAAGATCAAGATTCAGTGGCGGCTGGTCCATCGCCGCGATCATTCCCTTCTGATATTCCTCGGACATGAACGATGCGATGAGCTTGGCGGCCCCATCCGGGTCCTTGCTGCTTGCCGAGACCAGATACGCCGCACTCGGTCGACCGCGGTAACACCACGGATCCGTACCGGACGTCGGCACCAGGATCGGCCCCGACGCGATCTTGTCGACGATCGTCGGTGCCAGGGCCTTGGCGCCGCCGGCACCAGATGCCGTCGATGAACGCGCCAACGACGCCGGACGCGTACCGGGTGCGAGCATCGACGACGCTGAAGTTGTTCGATCCGGGCATCAGCAGCTTGGAGTCGCTGAGCTCCTTGAAGTACTCGATCACGGTCACGTACGCATCATCGTCGTATGCGTACTCACCGGTGGCGAACCTCATGCCCTGATAGCCGGGGAAACCGGCTGTCTGGGCCATGTCGTCGACCTGATCGCGAATCCGGCCGCCGTCGGCACCGATCGCCATGGTCAGCGGCTGGATTCCGGCCGCCTTCAACTTGGTCAGGGCGGTCTTGAACCCGGCATAGTCGGTCGGTGGGTTGTTCGGGTCGAGTCCCGCCTTGGTGAAGTGGTCCTTGTTCATCCAGACCAGCGTCGACAGTTGGCGGAAACTGAACAGTGGAAAGCCGTAGAGCTTGCCGTTCAGGCCGGTGATGCCCTCGGTCAGGGTGTTGGGCGGAAGCTTGGACTTCACGTCCTCCGGCAGCTTCATCTCGTGGACCCAGTTGCCGCTGACGAGCGCCGGCAGGGGCAGTCCGACCACGTTGGAGAAGACGTCGGGCATCTTGTTGGCCTGGTGCGCCAGCTGGAACGCCTGCGGTGCCTTGGATGCGTCGTAGTAGGTGTGGGTCACGTTGGTCTTCAACGCCTTGGACTCCGTCTTGGCCCAGTTGTCGTTGAGATCCTGGAACGAGCTGAAGTGGTCCCACCATTGCAGCGAGCCGACGCTGCCGGCCGCGCCACCCGAATTCGATTTGTTGTCTGAACTGCTGCAGCCGGTGGCGACGCCGACTGCCGCGAGTGCTGACGCGCCGAGCAGGCCGCGCCGTGTCAATCTTGTCGTGTTCCCGGTCATGATCACGTTCACCCCTTCGTGTGATGATCATTTGCTGTTGCTAGGACTTGACTGCTCCGGAGATTCCCTCGACGAAGTAGCGCTGGAGGAAGATGAAGAGGACGACCACCGGCACGATCGAGATCACGCCGGCCGCCGCCATACCTGCCCAGTCGGTAGCCGTCTCACCGACGAACGCCTGCATGCCGACACTCACCGTGCGGAGATTGGGTCGGCTGAAGGTGAAGACCAGAGGCAGGAAGAATGCGTTCCAGGTGGCGATGAAGGTCAACACGGCCACGGTTGCCGTGACCGGCATGGCCAGCGGCAGCATCACCGAGAAGAAGGTCCGGGCGAACCCGGCGCCGTCAACGACGGCGGCCTCTTCGAGCTCCCTGGGGATCTGCCGGAAGTAGCCGTAATAGATCAGGATGGCGGACACGTACGCCCCGCCGCTGAGCGCCAGGATCAGCCCGCCGAGGGAGTCGATCAGATGCAGCTGCATCGAGATCTTGACCACCGGGATGATCGTGTAGCCGGTCGGCACGAAAAGCGTCGCGATCAGCACGCCGAGGAAGAGCCGCGATCCGCGGAAACGGTAGCGGGCAAGGACGTAGCCGGCGGTCGCGCAGCGGATGGTGACGATCACCACGGTGATCACGGTGACGACGATGGTGTTGATCAGATACCGGCCGAAGTGCGCATCGTTCCAGGCGCGGGCGTAGTTGTCCCAGACGAACTCCTTCGGCCACAGCCGCAGGCCGCCGCTGAACATCTCCATGTTGTTCTTCAGCGATGCGGAGAGCATCCACAGGAACGGAAAGATCCAGATCAGGGCGGCGCCGATCAGGAACACGGTGGCGATCCACCAGGGCAGCCGGCGCAGGACGCGACGCTGCCGATCGGTCTGTGCACCTGCCGGCGCGGTCAGTTGAGCGGTCATCGCCCGGCTCCTCTCCGACGGGTCGCGTACACGGCCCACAGCTGGATCGCTCCGACGACAGCGACCAACAGGCCGAAGACGACGGCCGCGGCGGAGGCGTGCCCGAGCTGCGGGATCGCTGCGGCGAAGGCCCAGCGGTAGATGTAGATCTCGATGATCTCGGTGTGGAAGTACGGCCCACCCCCGGTCAGGGTGTACATCAGATCGAAGTTGTGGAAGGTCTCCTCGATCGTCAGCACGGTGATGATGATCAGGAACGGCTTGAGCATCGGCACCGTGATGTATCGGAAGATCTTCCCGGTGCCGGCACCGTCGATCCGCGCCGCCTCGTTGAGCTCGTACGGGATGGTCTGCAACGCGGCCAGCCAGTAGATCATGGTCACGCCGAAGAACTTCCAGACGTAGAGCACCGCCGCGGTCGGCAATGCCCAATGCGGATCACCCAGGAAGTCGATACCGCCGCTGCCCAGCCTGAGCAGGATCGAATTGATCGGTCCGCTCGCCGGATCGAGGATGAACCGCATGACCACACCGATGATCGCGGTGGTGGTGACCACCGGGATGAAGAACGCCGACCTGAGCACGCCGATCAGTGGCAGCTTCGGCGAATTGAGCACCATCGCCATCAGCAGGCTGAGCAGTACGCGCGCCGGGACCACGAACACCATGAAGAGCAGCGTGACCTTGAACGAGTTCCAGAACAGCGGATCGGCGAAGACCTCGCGGTAGTTGCTGATCCCGACGAAGGTCTGGTTCTCGTCGAAGCCGTTCCACTCGACCAGCGAATACCAGTAACTGGCGATGATCGGATAGATCGTGTAGATGCCGTAGAGGACGACGGTCGGCAACAGGAACAGCCAGATCCAGGTGGTCTTCTTCTTCCAGCCGTGCCGTGCCGGTCGCTGGTTGGTCGCCGCGGACTCGCCGGCCCGGACCCGAGCCTCTCGCCGGGTGAGGTGCACAGATCTGATCGTCATCGGTCACATCCGTTCATGATCATCCGGCTATCTGATCTGACTCAACGCGAAGGTGCGCGGATCGTTGCCGATGCGGTTGCCGCTCTCCAGTTCGGTGATGGCACGCATCTCGTCGTCGCTGAGCGCGAAACCGTCCACGGCGAAGTTCTCCCGGATCCGGCCCGGATTCACCGACTTGGGGATGATGATGTGGCGAAGCTGCATGTGCCAGCGGAGCACGACCTGTGCCGCGGTGACCTGGTGCGCCGTCGCGATCGCCGTCACCGCTGGGTGTTCGAGATCAGCACCCTGGCCGAGAGGTGAATAGGCTTCGACGGCGATCGACCGCTCTCGGCAGAGCCGGGTCAGCTCGCGTTGCTGATAGGTGGGATGCAATTCGATCTGGTTGACGGCGGGGACGACGTCGCTCTCCTTGGCCAGCCGCTCCAGATGTTCGGGCAGGAAGTTCGACACCCCGATCGCCCGCACCCGGCCGTCGGCATAGACCCGCTCGAGCGCACGCCAACTCTCGGCGTACAGATCGACCGTCGGATTCGGCCAGTGCACCAGATACAGATCGACCTGATCGAGCCCGAGCCTCTGCAACGTCTCATCGTAGGCGCGCAGGGTCGCATCGTAGCCGTGCTCGCCGTTGCGCAGTTTGGTGGTGACGAACAGCTCTTGACGCGGCAGGCCACTGGCACGGACCGCGGCGCCGACGCCGGCCTCGTTGTTGTACGCGGCAGCGGTGTCGATGTGCCGGTAGCCGATCTCGAGAGCCTGCTCGACCGCACGCTGGGTGTCGGCGGGCGGGATCTGGAACACCCCGAACCCGCGCTGCGGGATCCGTACCCCGTTGTTGAGCGTGATCATGATCAGGCTGCCTTCCGGTGAGATGGCGGCGTCAGTTCGACGGCTCCAAGATCAACAAGGATGCGGCCGGCAACGGCAGCGCAACGTCCAACGACACGGAGCCGTTCGCGGTGACGCGCCGCTGCGGCTCGTACTCCTCGAGTCCCTGTCGTTGCGTGATGGCGGCCAGCTCGTCCGGTGTCGGGTCCTGGGGCGAGCCGAAGGACTGCCACACGGCGTAGGAGTTGCTGTGCTCGGCGTCGATCCGCAGATGGCGCACCTGGTAGCTGCCTGCCGGCAGGTTATTGACCGTGATCGTCACCGGTGCTTGGTCATCGCTGGTCTGATACTGATCATCGATGTGGCGCCAGACCAGCACGGCCACGGTGCCGTCAGGTGCCCGCGACGCGAGCGCATCGACCTCCTCGGGCATGCTGCTGCCGTCGGTGTGGTCGAGTTCGTCGAGCCGCCAGGCCGCGTCCGAGGTCGTGCCGAGTCGATCGGGGCCGAGCAGCGACATCATCCGGTACGCGTTGAGCAGCGGCTTCTGCACGCCGCCGGCGGTGAGGAAGGATCGGGTGCCTTCGAAGTAGCGTTCGCCCTCGAAGTAGAAGCTCCACGACGTCGCCTGCTCCACCTGGACCGGCCCGGCCGCGTTGAGATCAAGGATCTTCTTCATCAGTTTGACCTGGAAGACCGGGTAGTACTCGGTGTTCTGGAAGGTGTAGTTGCGGTTGTCGTAGACCCCGAAGTGGGCCGGCACTCCGGCGTCGCACTCGTCGACGATGGCCGGAAGATCGCGATAGGCGTCGTAGGACGCGATCAGCCGGTTGAACTCCCGGAGGTCGTACAGCATCTTCGTCGCCGACGGGCTGAGCAACTCGGCCGGAGCAGCAGCGAAGGGCCGATAGTCGCGGGTCTCCCAGCGGGATCCCTTGGTGTGGTAGGAGATGAAGTCCATCGGTTCGTCGCGGCTCGAGGTGTAGTCCAGGAACCCCTTGAGGAAATCCAGCCCGCCGCTCGTCACCGCGGGCCCGCCCACCTTGGCGCTGGGCAGTGCCTCGCGGACTGCCCTGGCAGTGACGGTGTAGAGCTCGTTGAACTGATCAAGGGTGCCGCGCCAGTAGCTGCCGTCCGGTTCGTTCCACAGTTCCCACAGCCAGGTGTTGACCTCGGCCTCGCCATAGCGCTCAACGCAGTGCCGGACCGTGGCGGCGATCAGGCCGGCCCACTTGTCGTAGTCCTTGGGCGGGTAACCCCAGGCGCCGGCCTCGTAGGTGGTGTAGGCCGTGGGGCTCGGCACGACCGTCAGCGCCTCGGCCTCGGGCGGAAGCAGGTCGCGCGGAGTGAAGCCGAGCTCGACGAGGACATGGTGACCCGCGCCGACGATCGCGTCGTAGGCCTGGTCAAGCAGCGTGAAGTCGTAGAACGGTGTGCCGTTCTCGTCCTCGTGGTAGACGTTCCCGGAACTCCAGTGCGGAATGCCGAACCCGCTGCCGGAGCAGTACATGTAGTGCGGCCGCACGTGGTAGCCGGCGCCGGAGAAGTCGGCGAAGGTCTTCAGCAGCCGCTTTCCGGTCGGCGTGTAGGTCCAGTTGAACTCGTCATAGCCGATGCTCTCCCAGACCCGGGTGAGCGGACCCTGGACGTCGTCGGCGTCGACCTGGATGGACGCCTGCGTGACATGCGGTGCATCGGGATTCCGGGGAGCTGCGGGCGGGAACGGGCCGAGCGATCTGCGTCCGGCGTGAACCGCTGTCTGGGTGGTCATCGTCGTTGCTGACCTCTCTGCCCGGTGCGCCGGGCTGCTTGGGGTTCTGCGTCTTCGCGGGTTGACTCGAGTCTGCCTGGGAGGATTGGATACTGTCAATAGGTAATTGTTTACAATCTACGAGCCGAGCTGGTGAGTACTAGAGTCGTGCTGCTTCAGCTGCCGCTGGTGCCTGTCCTGAGGAGGTGGTCGGGCATGATTCCCGACGACGTCGTGTCCCCGTTACCGTCGCAGCGCGCCCTGGGGGATCTGGTCACCGACGTGCTGCGGGAGATGATCACCGGCGGCAAGTTCCAGCCCGGTCAGCATCTGAAGGAGGCCGAGCTCGCCGACGCGCTCAAGGTCAGCCGCGGGCCGATCCGCCAGGCACTGGCCAGGCTCGAGGAGGAAGGTCACGTGGAACTGCGCCGGCACCGCGGCGCATTTGTCAGCACCTTGACGCGCCGGGATGTCGAGGAGGTGCACACTCTTCGCGGCGCGATCGAGAGGCTCGCGGCGAGTCGGGCCTGTACCCGGATGCAAAGCACGGGTTTCGCCGAGATGGACGACGTTCTGGAGCAGATGAAGAGTGTCGACACCAAGATCGACCCCGAGGATGCCGTACGTCTTGATCTTCAGTTCCACGACATCATCTACCGCTATTGCGATCACAGCCGGGTGCAGCGGGTCTGGGAGTCGATCCGCGGGCAGGTCACCGTCTTCCTGCGGGCACGCAACGCCAGCTTCCCGGACTTCCTCGAAGTCGGCTACAGCGAACACAAGGAACTCCGGGACGCCCTGGCGCTCGGTGACCCGCAGGCCGCCCAGGACGGCATCGACAAGCACATCCTCGGTGCCTACGAGAGGCTGAAGCGCCTCAACCTCCCGGAACGGTGATTGCGGAGCGGTGACCGGAGAACCCGTCATTGGATGATCTGTGACAGGAATGTCCCTGCCACAGATCATCCGAAGCCGACGGCACGGCCATCCGCTGCGCCGGTCACTTGTAGTCGGGGAGTTCGATGTCGGTGGCGAACCTGTCGGTCAGCTTCATCATCATCCCGAAGAGCGCACGGTTCTTGAAGGTGACATCGCGCAGGCCGATCATCAGGCGGTTCCGCGGCGCCAGGAACGGGCCGGCGTTGCCGGACCGGGCCACCTTCGCGTACCGGTGCATGATCGCGTCATAGCACGACAATGCCGCTCCAAGATCATTTCCGGCTCGGCCGAGTTCGCCGGCGAGGACGTACGCTCCGACGATCGACAGACCGGTGCCGAATCCGCCGAGGGTGTTGCCGTAGGCGGAGTCGCCGACCAGGACGACCCGATCGCGGGTGTAGCTGTCCATTCGCACCCGGTTGATGCCGTCCAGGTAGAACTCGTCCGCCTCCTCAAGCCGGCCAAGCATCTCCGGCACCCGCCAGCCGCTGCCCGCGTAGCTGTCCTTGATCAACATCTTCTGCTGCGCGACATCCCGCCGGTCGTAGGCGTCCTTCTCGCCGGCGAACACGTACAGATCCGGTGCCTTCGGCCCGCCGATCGCCGCCAGCCGGCCCGGCTCGTTGTACCAGTACCCGATGGCCCGGCCGGCTGCGTCGAACTCATGGCCGGCGCCGGTGTTGCTGCCGACCACGGCGTAGTAGTGGCCGAGGAACTGGACGTAGTCGTCCTCGGGTCCGAACGCCAGCCGGCGCACCCCGGAATGGATCCCGTCGGCACCGACCACAAGATCGAAATCCTCCCGGCGGCCGCTCCGGAAGACGATCTCCGCCCCGTCGCCGACGACCGAGAGTGACTCGATCCGATCTCCGAAGAGGTACTCGGCCTTCTCCTTCGTCCGATCGAACAGCAGCCGCCCGAGGTCGCCGCGCAGCACCTCGAGATCACCGCCGGTGAACTCGTGCGGGATGATCGCCCGCACCCGATCGCCTGCGTCGACGATGTGCTGATCCACGGGTGCGGTACGGATCGCCTGCAGGCCGTCCCAGATCCCCATCCGCTGCAACACCTGCCGATGGGTGGCGCCTTTGAAGTCCACCGCCTGACCACCGGAGCGGACCGCTGACGCCTGCTCGACCACGGTGATCTCGTGGCCCTGCTGACCCAGCCAGTACGCCACTGCCGGGCCCGCGATGCTTGCCCCCGAAACCAACACCTTCATGACAAATCCCTCCGGACAGAAACTGTGTCTACCGGACACAGAGTAGTGTCTGGTAGACACAGTTGCAAGGGGAAGGAGTGGGGACATGTCTGGTGACTCTCTGGCAGCCGCGCTGTGGGCGACGCCGCGACCCGGACGCCGAGGACCGAAACCGCGGGTCGACCGCGAGCAGATCATCGCTGCCGCGATCCGGGTCGCCGACCAGGAAGGCCTCCACGCCGCCTCCATGCAGCGGATCGCGGGCGAGGTCGGTGTGACCAAGATGGCGCTCTATCGCCACGTCCCCGCACGTGGCGAACTGATCGCCCTGATGATCGAGGTGGCCATGGGGCAGCCGCCCGACACCGCCGGGCCGTGGCGCGAGGGCCTGCGCATCTGGGCCAACGCCATGCGCCAGGGCTTCGCCGCCCATCCGTGGCTGTCGGCGGCGGCCTCCGGCATCCGGCTGATCGGCCCGGTCGAGTTGAGTTGGTTCGAGGCGGGACTGGCCGCATTGGCGGCCTTGCTGCTCAGCGGATCGGAACGGCTGGACACGCTCGCCCTGTTGAGTTCCCACGTACGCGGCATCGTGCAGCAGCAGGAGGATCAACAGGATCCCGAGCAGGCGATCAGCGCCCGGCTCGCCGCGGTGCTGGCCGATCGACACGCCGAGTTTCCGTTGAGTACAGCCGCATTCGCCGAAACCAGCGCGGCGGACGCTGCCGATCAGGCCTACGATTACGGCCTGGAAAGGATCCTCGACGGCGTGGATGCCCTGATCTCCCGCCGGTAACCGTATTGATCATCGGGAGGCGACGATGGGCCGGTTCGTGTACTGGATGAATGTCTCGCTGGATCTGAAGATCGAAAGCGCTCCGGGTGATCACAACGCCGGCGACTGGTTGCGCATCACCGAACGGCTGCATCGTGAGTTCAACGACCGGGCCCGCGGACTGGCGATGTCGGTCGAGGGCCGGATCATCTACGAGTTGATGGACCCCTTCTGGCCGAACGCACGCACCGATGAGTCGCTGCCCGACTTCATGCGGGAGTACGGCGAGATCTGGACGTCGGCGCCGAAGGTGTTGGTCAGCCGGACCCGGACGACCGCCGACCACAACACCAAGATCATCGGTGGCGACGACGCCATTGATCAGCTGGCCGCTCTCCGCGCGGAGACCGACGGGCTGATCGGCGTCGGCGGTGCGGACCTGGCCACCCAACTCTTGCGGGCGCAACTGCTGGATGAGGTGATGCTCTTCACCCACCCGGTGATCCTCGGTGCCGGCCGGCCGCTCTTCGACGAGCCCATCGGCCGGTTGGACCTCGACCTGATCGAGCAGGCGTCCTTCGACGAGGGAGTCACCCTGCACCGTTACTCCATCCGGTACGACGAATGATCAACCAATATCGGTCAGGGCAATCGCAGCCCGCGAACGACAGCGTCCTGATCGCCGACCACCAACATGCCGTCGATCACGGCCGGACGGGCGAAGTTGTAGGCCAGGCTGTGCTGCAACGCTCCGACGACCGTACCGTCAACGAGGCGTAGCCCGATCACCTTGCCGTCGACCGTCACCACCCACGCCGTCTTGTGGTCGATCACCACACCGGCGTTGAAGACCCGCAGCGCAAGGTCTGTGGTCCACAGCACCGCGCCGGAGTCCCGGTCGAGGAGCGAGACGACGCCCCATTCGGTGGTCAGCAACACGTGATCATCGATGATCAGTGCCGGCGCGTACATGGCACTACCGGCCATCGTCCACAGCTCGGCACCCGACGCCGCGTCGAGAGCGGTCGCCGCCGACACCGTTGCCACAACGACAGTGCCGTGGCCGGCAGCGACAACCGTGTCCCAGCCGCTGTAGAGAGCGATCCGGTGTGCATCGCCGGTGGCCATCTGGTAGTGTCAGAGTTGATCACCGGAGGCGAGATCGTATGCCCGTGCGTATCCGTCCGCCGCCGAGGAATGGACGACGCCGCCGTCGATCGCCACCTGTCCGGAGGAGAATCCGCGATCGTCGACCGACCACCGCTCGGCACCGGACCGGGCATCGAGAGTGACCAGTCGATCACCGGCCGAGAAGGTGATCAGATCGCGTCCGTCGATCACACCGGAGTTCGGCACACTCAGCACCGGCGCTCCGGCGTCGTAGGACCAAATGGTGCCTCCGGTGCGCGCGTCGAGGGCGTACAGGAGATGATCGGCGCTGGGCACGAAGATGCGGTCACGGGTCCGATCAACGACCGGGCGGCGGTAGACCGGTCCGATCGCGCGGCTCCAGCCCCGCCGTCCCGTCCGGTCGAAGATCGTCACCACACCCGCGGAGGTCGCGGTAACCAGCAGGTCGCGGTCGCGATCGACGACCGTGACACCGCCCTGCACCGCGCCCCTGAGTCGGAACTGCCATTGCGGTGAGGGGTCTCCGGCGCCGGCCGGAATCTCGTAGGAGGCGGTCTCCTGCCAGCGCGCACCGGTGGTCCCGCGGACCCGGATCTCGAGCTGTTGAGTTCCGGCAACGAGGTCGGCCACCTCGACCTGACCGGTCCGCCGGGCGTCCTGTCCCGGACAGCGGCTGCCACGGGTCCTTGCTGGTGCCGCCGAAGATCGCCTGTGGGTAGGGACGGACCTCGGCAGAAGCCACTGCGGTCGGACGGAGATCCACTGTCACCGGGAGCGACCCACCACTGAGGCGACCGAGGCGTACCGAGTCCGGGCGGAGATCCCGGCCGGTCTCCGTACCGGACAACGGAATGCTGGTCAGCGGGGTCTCGGTCTCGGTGCCGTCGGCGGCGACTGCCACCCGGGTCACCAGCACCTCGTCCGATCCGGTGCGGCGTTCGAACCAGTAGTAGAGGGCGCCGTTCTTCACCGCATTGACGCGCGACCTGGGTGATTCCGTTGAACCGGCTGATGTCCTCCCGGTGGATGTGCCCGGCGATGATGCCCTTCAGCGCCGGAAGTCCGACGAGAGCGGAGAGTACGGCCGGCTGGTCATCGAGGAAGTAATAGTCGTTGCCGAGGGGGAAGTGCTGGAACAGCAACGCAGCCGTCCCGGGCCGCAGACCGGCGACATCGTCGCGCAACCAGTCGAGACCGGACCGGCCGTAGTGGCCCGGTTCCTGCAGGACTTCGCTGGGGTCGAAGCCGATGACATGGAGTCCACCAAGATCAAACGAGTACGGCGCCGGTCCGAAATGATCGCGGTAGCGCTCCTTGGCCGTCGGATCCCACCGGGTCTCATGATTTCCTGGCGTGTAGTGGATCCGGCCCTGGAGGGACTCGGGGACGGTCGCGCCGTAGAGCCGGAACTCCTCGGCCAGGCCGGTGTCGGTGATGTCACCACAATGCAGGACAGCGTCCGGCTCGCGGGCGGCGATGGACGCGTACACCTGGGTGAGCCAGGTCATCGACTGGGAACTGCTGATGCTGATGTGGGTGTCGCTGACTGCGGCGAATCGCACCCCGGTCCCGCGGGGCGTCACGGCTGCAGCAGGTGCCGCGCCGACCAGTGACCCCAGCCCGACGCCGGCCGCGATGCCGCCGGCCGCGCCGAGCACCCGACGTCGAGAGATGTGATTGTGTCGGCAGGGCGAAGCGGTCGCAGCTCCGTCGACGTGATCCATTCGTGGCTCCTCCGGTTCTGGGAACGATCGCGACGATGATCGCGACCGGCGAACGACCCCCGAGCGTTCCGAACGACTTGACGTGCGGCTGTGCTGATCTTCACGGGTGCTCGGGAACGTCGATGTCGGCGTCCCACTGATCATGGACCGTGTATCCGCGGAACAGTGACGGATTGATCTCCTCCGGTGTTCGCCGCATCCTCGAGGCCCGTTCATAGGCGTATGCCAGCGGCAGCAACGTCGGCTCGGACCAGGCAGTGCCGAGGAAGGTGATCGACGCCGGGCGGAGATGATCGGCGGTGTAACCGATCGGCACGCTGACCGCCGGATAGCCGGCCCGAGCGCCGACCGAGACGGTCTCCGTCCGGGAGACGATCGCAGCAAGATCATGTTCGGTGAGCCCGGAGTCGATCGCCGTCCGCGTCTGGTGAATACCGTCGTCGCGCACCTTCTCGTACGCCGCCAGCTGTTCGGGATCGGTCAGGTCGACCTCCGCCGATCTGTCGAACATCGCCTGACCGAACTTCCGGGCCTGCTGATGATCACGATTGAACCGCCGGATGGCGTCGAAGGACCGCATCGGCGCATCGTCGGGAAGGCGGGCGAGGTAGGCATTCAGGTCCCGCTTGAATTCCAGGCTCAGCACCCCGTCCAGTTCGGTGTCACCGACGGTGACCTTGATCAGCTCGGCCCCCTGCTTGGCGAGGACTTGCAGTGCCTCCTGGTACAGCTCGTCGTCGCTCTCCAGATAGCCGAGTCGAACGCCGCCCAGCGCATCCGGAGAAAGGTTCTCACTGAGATCGATGCCGAGCAGAGGGTTGCCGTCAGTGGCGGGATCGTCGGCATCCTCGGAGATGATCCCCGTCAGCAGCACCGCGGCGTCGTACACGGTCCTGGTCATCGGGCCGGCAGTGTCCTGGGACGCTGAGATCGGGACGATGCCGGTGCGGCTGACGGCGCCGACGGTCGGTTTGACACCGACCACCGAATTGGCCTGCGCCGGGCTCAGGATCGAACCGGACGTCTCGGTGCCGACCGTCAGCGTGGCCAGGCCGGACGCGGCGGCCACGCCCGAGCCGGAGCTGGAGCCGCTGGGCGTCTGGCTGGCATCGTAGGGGTTGATCACCTGGCCGGCCAGGGAGCTGTAACCCGACGGCATGTCCTCGGCGATGAAGTTGGCGAACTCGGTCAGGTTGGTCTTGCCGAGAATCACCGCGCCGGCCGCCCTCAGGCGGGCGATGATCGGCGCGTCGGCTTGCGGAACCGAGGCCGCCAGCGCAATGGAACCGGCGGTCGTGGGCATACCGGCGATGTCGATGTTGTCCTTGATCAACACCGGAACGCCGTGCAGCGGGCCACGGAGCCGGCCGCGCCCCCCGCTCGTCGTCCAGTTCTGCCGCCTCGCGATACGCATCGGGATTGATCGATCGGACGGCATTGAGATGCGGGCCGTTGATGCTGAGCGTCAGGATGCGGTCGAGGTAGGCTTCGACCAGCGCAACGCTGGTGAAATCGCCTGCTGCCAGCCCCGCGGTGATCTCTGGGACGCCGGCAGTGGCCAGGTCCGGCATCCGGGAAGGATCAACCATGGGCGGGTCCCCTCACTGAAGGTGATGATCTTGGGGTGTGACCCTAGGGGAGCCGTCGACGGATGTCCACGTCAGTTTTCGCCAGCCCGGACGGAGAGGACTCTCCCGTGGTATTCGTGGGGTCACCGACGTCGGATCCCGGTCAGTAGGAGGCGCTGAAGAGACATGTCCGACTACTTCGACCTCGGCGGCTACAGCCGCCCGGTCTCCACCAGCTCGGTCGAGGCCCAGACCTGGTTCGATCGTGGCCTGATCTGGGCCTATGCGTTCAACCACGAGGAGGCCGTCGTCTGCTTCCGCAAGGCACTGGAGGCCGACCCGGAGCTGGCGATCGCCTGGTGGGGTGTGGCGTACGCGCTCGGGCCGAACTACAACAAGCCGTGGGAGGCGTTCGATGACACCGAGCTCGGCAGCACTGTCGATCAGGTCTACGCGGCGAGCGGCAAGGCTTCGGAGCACGCCGGGCGGGCCAACGAGGTCGAGACTGAGCTGATCGGGGCGATCCACGCGCGCTACCCGGCGGCGCACCCGGGAGACCTGGACATCTGGAACAGCTCCTACGCCCAGGCGATGGAGGAGGTCTACCGCAGGTTTCCCGATGATCTTGACGTGGCCACCCTGTATGCCGACGCACTGATGAATCTCACGCCGTGGGCGCTGTGGGACGTCTTCACCGGAGAACCCGCCCAGGGTGCGGCGACCTTGACGATCAAAGAGATCCTCGACCGTGCGCTGGCACAACCCGGCGGTCGGGAACACCCCGGCCTGTTGCATCTCTACATCCACCTGATGGAGATGTCCGGCATACCGGAGTCCGCGCTGTCGATCGCCGACCAACTGCGCGGGCTGGTGCCTGACGGCGGCCATCTGGAACACATGCCGACCCACCTGGACGTGCTGACCGGGGATTACCGGCGCGTGATCACCTCGAACGCCGACGCCATGAGGGCAGACGCCCGCTACCTCGAGTACGCCGGCGTGATGAACTTCTACACGCTGTATCGGTGCCACAACCTGCACTTCCGGCTGTACGGCGCGTTGTTCCTCGGAGCCAGCGCCATCGCGTTCGAGACAGCGGACCTGATCGAGCAGGCCATACCGGAGCAGCTGCTCAGGATCGAGTCGCCACCGATGGCTGACTGGTTGGAGAGCTTCGGCGCGATGCGGGTACACGTCCTGGTGCGGTTCGGGCGCTGGACGGAGATCCTCGAGTCGCCGCTGCCGAAGGACCAACAGCTCTACTGCACGACGACGGCGATGCTGCACTACGCCAGGGGCATCGCGTACGCGATCACCGGCGATCATGATCACGCCCGGACCGAACAGCGGCTCTTCGCCGAAGCGGTCGCCCGGGTGCCGGAGAGCCGCACTCTTTTCAACAACACCTGTGCCGACATCCTGCAGATCGCCGCCGCGATGCTTGAGGGCGAGATCGCCTACCGGTCAGGTGATGTGGAGGCCGGCCTGGCCGCGTTGCTCCGGGCTGTCGACCTCGATGATCATCTGCCCTACGACGAGCCGTGGGGCTGGATGCAGCCGACGCGGCACGCGTACGGGGCCCTCCTGTTGGAGCAGGGCAGGATCGAGGAGGCCGAGGCCGTCTACCGCGCCGACCTCGGGCTCGATGCCACGGTGCCGCGGTCGCAGCATCATCCCAACAATGTGTGGGCGTTGCACGGCTACCACGAATGCCTGACCCGCCTGGGCAAGACTGAGAGCGCTGCGATCGTCGGCCAGCAACTCGCGCTCGCGTCGGCGCACACGGACGTGCCGGTGGAATCATCCTGCTTCTGCCGGCTCGATGTCGACAGCCATCACTGCCACTGAGGTCGGATCACCGGGTCACCGGACGGAGACAACCGGCGTCCTGTCCTGCCACTTCAGATTGATCAGGTACGTCGGACGGACCAGTCCCGGCCGATGGGTCACCGCATGGAAGGCGACAAGATCACCGAGGATCGACGCGCCGCCCGGACCGACCACGGTGCCCTTCATGCTTGCCGTGGTCATCAACGGCGTGCTGCCGCGTGTCCACGGGCCGGTGATGCTGGGCGCCGATGCGTACGCCTCGGTGTAGGTCTCGTTGTTGTACGCGCCGTAGGAGTAGAACAGGTAGTAGGTGCCCCGATGCTTGATCACGTACGGCGCCTCGATCAGCGATCCCTCGGTCGCCGGGTCGTTGGTCAACGCGATCACCGGGTCGCCGACCGTCGTCACACCATCAGCGGCCACCTGCTGGATGTAGAGATGAGTCGGCATGCCGATCGCGTTGCCGTCGTTCTTCCACGTCACGTAACGGGTGCCGTCGCTGTCGGTGAACCCCGACGCGTCGATGGCTCCGCCCTGATCAACAGGACAGAACAACGGCTGGTCACCGACCGGGACGAACGGGCCGGCTGGGCTGGCCGACTTCGCCGCCCCGACACACTGCCGTTCCGACGCGACGTCCCGGGCCGTGTAATAGACGACGTAGCTGCCGTTGTCGAGCCGGCTGACGTCGGGCGCCCAGGTGAACCCGGTTCGGGCCCAGGCGCCGAGGGTCGGCATCCCTTCACCGACCAGCTTCCACTTGCCGTAGGGCGTGGCCGCGGTGGCCACCGGCAGATTCACGCCGCCGGAGTTGGTCGAATACATCCAATAGGCCCCGTCGGCCTGCAACAGCGCCGGATCGGGGAAGTCCTGATCAATGGCGAGATAGGGCTGCGGTGTCGGTGCCGCGTCGGCCGAGACCGATGAGCTGCCGATCAACGCGGCGATGGAGAGGGCTGCCAGGCCGAGCCTTCGGGTCAGGCGGAACATCGATGACTCCTCTGTCGCTTGAGTTCAAGATCGCTGCCCCGAGTTGTCGCTGACCCAATGTAGCGGGGACGGCGGTCCGTCGGCCACCGCCTCCTCGATCATCCGGTGCCCACTACGCTGCTGACGTCAGCGACAACAGCGGAGGAACACCCATGCACGCAGCATTCCTGCCAGGAGGACGTCAGGTCGAGCTTCGCGACATCGACGATCCGACGCCCGGTTTCGGCCAGGCGGTTGTTGCGATGCGGGCCTCGACCATCTGTGGCAGCGACCTGAGGGCGATCTACCGGGAGCACCTCGGTGAAGGGCCGGAGGCCTATCAAGATGTGGTGGCCGGCCACGAACCGGCCGGCCGGGTGATCGCGGTCGGCGAGGGGATGACGCGGATCAAGGTCGGCGACCGGGTTGTCGTCTACCACATCAGCGGGTGCGGTCAGTGCGACGACTGCCGGAGCGGTTATCAGATCAGCTGTACTTCACCCCGGCGGGCGGCGTACGGCTGGCAACGCAATGGTGGCCACGCGGACCAGCTGCTCGCCGAGGAGCGCGACCTGCTGGTGTTGCCCGATGAGTTGACCTTCGTCGACGGCGCGTGTGTCGCCTGCGGCTTCGGCACGGCGTACGAAGCCCTGTGTCGGTTGGACGTTTCCGGCCGCGACCGGCTGCTGGTGGTCGGACTCGGTCCGGTCGGCAATGCGGCCGGCCTGATGGCCAAGGCGATCGGTGTCACCCAGGTCGTCGGGGTGGACGTCAGCCCGGAACGGTGCCGGTTGGCCGGTGAGCTCGGCGCTGCCGACGTCACCGTCGAAGCCGGCGACGATGATCAACTCCGGGCGATCCTCGGTGACGGTGCGGAGGCCGCGATCGACTGTTCCGGCAACGGCATCGGCCAGCTCGCCGCACTCAAGCACACCCGCCGGTGGGGCCGTACCGCGTTGGTCGGCGAAGGCGGTCAGCTCAGTGTCGACGTCAGTGAGGTGATCATTCACCGGCAACTCACCGTGTACGGATCCTGGGTGACCTCGACCGGGCGGATGGCCGAACTGCTGACCAATCTGGTCCGGTGGAATCTCCATCCTCGCACGGTGGTCAGCGACACGTTCCCTTTGGACCGCGCAGCGGAGGCGTACCGGATCGCCGATGCCGGAGCGAGCGGCAAGATCGCGATCGTCTGGCCCGACGAGTGATCGGCCCGCCCTAGAGGGTCAGCCCGGTCGCTGCCGGCAGATCCGGCCAGGCCCCATCCGACGGATGCTCGGCGGCGACTCGGCCGGCAACGCGGACGAAGGCCGCCACCGCGGGTGATCGCGACGTCTCCGGCCAGGCCACCGTCAAGGTCGACGGATCAAGATCATCAACCTCGCGATAGGCGATACCGGGACGGGTATGACGCTGCACCACCGAGACCGGCGGAAAGAACACCGTCTCGCCGATCTCCACCAGATGGAAGATCTGGGCCAGATCGAGTCGGTGTCCCGACCGATGATGATCAGGCGGCGGAGGTGGGGTCTCACCGGCCTCGGCGGGCGACCCATCCGGTAGAACGTGTCCGGCAAGATCGGCCAGCCGCACGCGTCGCCGGGCCGCCAGCGGGTCGGTTGCCGAGATCGCCAGCAGCCGCGGTTCGGTCAGCAGCGATTCCCGGTCGATCCCGGCAGCGTCGTACGGCAGCGGCAGGATCGCCACATCGGCTCGCCCGTCTCGCAATGCCGGCACCTGATCACCCCGGCCGCCGAACAGCAGATCCACCGACAATCCGTCGGGTTCGGACTTGTACTCCTCCAGGATCATCGGCAGCAGCCCGGCGTCGAAGTCCGCCTTGATGGCCACCCGCAGCACCGGCCGTGCGCTGCCGGCGTTGCGGGCCCGTCGGACCGCCGCGTCGACCGCGTTCAACGCGGCCCGGGCATCCCGGAGGAACTCCTCACCGGCCGGCGTCACCCTCACCTGCCGGGTCGTCCGCTCCAGCAACCGGACTCCGAGCTGTCGCTCCAGGTCACGGATCGACCGGGACAGCGGAGGTTGCGCGATCCCGAGCCGCTCGGCCGCCCGCCCGAAGTGACGTTCCTCCGCGACAGCCACGAAGTACCTCAGCTGCCGGACGTCCGGATCACTCATACCGCCAGGGTATCAATCGGCACCGAATCGGTCCTTCGCTATTCCGCGCTCAGACCGGAGGATCGAAACACAACCAAGATCAACACAGTGGAGGAGATCTCGATGATCGTTGTCACAGCACCCACCGGAAAGATCGGCAGCCTGGTCCTTGACCACCTGCTGGCCACCGACACGGAGATCCGGGTGATCGCCCGGCATCCCGAGAAGCTCGCACCGGCAGTTCGCGACCGTGTCGAGGTGATCACCGGATCTCATGGCGATCCGGACGTCATCGGTAAGGCCCTGGTCGGCGCGGACGCTCTCTTCTGGCTTCTGCTGGCCGATCCACAGGCACCAGACGTCGAGTCGGCGTTCGTGGACTTCACCAGGCCGGCAACCGAAGCCATCAGCGACCAAGGCGTCGGTCACGTCGTCGGCATCTCCGCCCTCGGCCGCGGAACCGCGCAGGCCGATCGGGCCGGCCTGGCCACCGCTTCGTTGGCCATGGACGATCTGCTGGCCGGATCCGGCGCCGGCTATCGCGCCCTGGTGATGCCAGGCTTCATGGACAACCTGCTCTGGCAGACCGAGCTGATCAGGAACCAGGGATTCTTCTCCGAACCACAACCCGGCGATCTGCGACTGCCGCGGGTCGCGACCAAGGACATCGCCGCCGTGGCCGCGGAACTCCTGCTGGACCGCAGTTGGACCGGGATCGGCGAAGTCCCGGTGCTCGGACCGGAGGACCTGTCCCAGCTCGAGATGGCGGAGATCATGTCGGAGGTATTGGGTCGCCGGATCGACTATCGGCAGATGCCGTACGAGGACTACAAGGCGATGATGCTCGCCCAGGGTCGGTCAGGGGCGATCGCCCAGGCAATGGTCGACATGGCGGTGGCGAAGGCGAACGGACTCGATCTAGGGGTGACGCGAACCGCTGAGAACAGCACTCCGACCAGCTTCCGGCAGTGGTGCGCCGAGGTGCTCGCTCCGGACCTGGGCTGACTTCGGCCGTGCGTGCAGCATGATGGGACGGTGAGCAACCCTCCCAACGTCTTGCTGATCTTGTCCGATGATCATGGGTACGGCGACCGGAGCAGGATCAGCTCCGATCCTGCCGTGCGGACGCCCCACCTCGACCGGATCGCCGAATCCGGTCTCACCTGCCCGGAGGCGTACGTCACCGCGCCGATCTGCTCGCCGTCCCGGTCGGCGATCATCAGCGGACACCATCAACGCCGTTGGGGTTCCCGCTGGTTCGACACCTCACGGTTTCCTGATCAGCTGCCGTCGCTGGCCGAGCGGTTCGGCGAGCTCGGCTATGCGACCGGCTACTTCGGCAAGGTGCACTACGGTCCCGAGCAGGTCGGTGACCGGGCCTGTCCGCCGCACCACGGCTTCGCGACCACCTTCTACGGTCTGGCCGGCCAACAACAGGGCAGACTGAACTACCTCCGGCACTCCGTGACGGCGGTCGACGAGTACGGCCCGGAGGCGGGCTGGCGGATGGCGGTCCAACCCATGCTGGACGGTGACGATCCGGTCGAGCTGGAACGGTTCCTCACCGATGAGCTCGCCGACCGCGCCGGCACCTTCATCGACGGCTCACCGGACCGGCCGTTCTTCTGCATGCTCGCCTTCAACGCCGTGCACAACTTCGGCTGGCAACTGCCGCCCGAGGAGCTGGAACGACGCGGCCTCCCGATCCACGCCGACTGGCACGACGAGGACGGTGCCTACGCCGACTGGTACGACGGCGTGATCAGTCCCAACCTTGATCATGGTCGCGACTACTATCTCGCCCAGTTGGAGCTGATGGATGCGGCGATCGGTCGCCTCCTTGATCAACTGGAGAGCTCGGGGCAGGCGGAGAACACGATCATCGTGTACCTGACCGACAACGGCGGATCGACCTGCAACTACGGTGACAACGGCCCGCTGGCCGGCACCAAGTACACCCTGTGGGAGGGCGGGATCCGGGTACCGTTCATCGTCTGCTGGCCGGCCGGTGGCTGGTCCGGCGGGCAGGACCGCGACGGTGTGGTGAGCTCTGTGGACCTGTTCCCGACCCTGCTCGCCGCGGCCGGTGCCGACGCCGGAGTGACGGCCGCCTCGGATGGCGTCGACGTCGGGCCGATGCTTTCCGGCACTGGTGCCGGTGGTCATGATCAACTGTGTTGGGACTGCGGCTTTCAGTGGGCGATCCGGCAGGGTGATCTGAAGCTGCGGGTGGTCGACGGCGATAGCCCGGGAGCGGTCGGGATCCGCCGGACCGAACACGCCGATCCGGGTTCGGGAGTGATGCTGGTTGATCTTGCGGCCGACCCGGGCGAGACCGACAATCTCGCCGATCGACGCCCCGATGATGTAGCCCGACTGACCGCCGACTTCCAGGACTGGCTGACGTCGGTCACGACCGGTGTGTCGGGCTCTGCCGGGAGCGATGGGCGTCCCAGCGCTCGAGCAACCCGTCGAGCTCCTCGGTGATGAAGTGGATGAACTCGGCACTCTCGGCCAGCCGCCGACCGGACTCGGTCTCGGCCCCAAGGGTCTTGATTCCGTCCCGGAGCATCTCCTCCCAACGCGTCATCAACGGGAGTTGGCCGACGGAGGCCTGGTAGATGACGTCGCGGTCCACTTTGTAGATCTCCCTGCGGGATCCGGGCTGGCGGGTTCGGCGGACCATGTGCACCGTGGTCAGGTAGCGGATCGCACCGGACACCGCGGCGGGACTGATCTTGAGCCGTTCGGACAGCTCGGCCGAGGTCAGTTCTCCACGGTCGTCGGCCATCAGGCAGACCATCACCCGGGCCGGCATCCGCGGGATACCGGACAGCACCATGAACCCGGCGAACTCCTCGATCCACCGCGACACCCGCCGCTCGTCGCGAGTGGCGGGTGTGGTGGCTGACGGGTCGGTGGAACTCATGGCACGGGCATCCTAGTCGGCGGGGGTTCTGACGCCGGGACGAAGACGGCGGGCGCCACCGAAAGCACAGCACGCGCTCCGAGCCGTTGCATCAGCCGATGTCCCTTCTGCTGAATCGCCACCAGCCGAGAGCCGTGACGAGGATCGCGATCCCGGTCATCACCAGCAGGGGAGACCAGTCCATCTCCGCGCCCGGCAGCAGCGGCACATGGGCGTACGGCGAGATCTTCACGAACCAGTCGGGCAGATCCAGCAGCGGGCCCACCATGCTGATCACCAGACAGGCGGCAGGCAGGATCCAGCCGATCGCCGTCCAACTCCGCCGTACGGCGAACAGGGCCGCGGCGAGCGCGACCACCAGCCAGGCGGGTGCGACCCAGACCAGGGCGGCCGGGACGATCATGTTCGTGTGCGAGTCTGCCGGTGCTCCGACTGCTCCGTAACCGATCCACAGGAAGATCCCGGTCACCAGCAGCAGCCACAGGACACCGCCGAAGGCGACCACGCTCGTCGCGGCGAACCATCGTGATCGCGATGTCGCCGTGGCCAGTACGGCCTCCGTCCGGCCGTCGCCTTCGTCCCCGCCGGCATGACCGATGACCGACATGGCGAAGCAGACAACGGCGATCCCGGTCAGTGACAGGACGGCCGCGACCAGCGCATCAGCCATCCCTCCCGGACCACCGAGGCGGCTGATGATCTCCTGGGCATTGGCTGTGTCCAGAAGTCCGCTGACACCTGGGGCGATCGCTCCGAAGACGATGCCCAACGCAGCCATCGCCACCGACCAGATGATCAGTGAGCCCCGGTGCACCCGGAACGACAACGAGATCGCGTCGGACAACCGCCGGGAACCGGTCGCGCGCCCCGGTCGTGCGGCGAGGATCCCGGAACCAAGATCACGGCGGGAACGCAGCAGCTGGGCGGCAGCGATCATCATCACTGCCGATCCGACGTACAGGCCGGTCATCCACCAGCGCGGCTCACCCCAGGCCCGGAAGCGGGTGTTCCAACCGAACGGTGAGATCCAGGACAGCCATTCCGCCGAGATGTCGCCGACAGCCCGCAGCACGTAGAGCACGGCGAGCGCCGCGGCCACCATGGCGGCGCAGGTCCGCGCGCTGGCCGAGAGCTGGCAGGCCACCAGAGTGAGACCGGTGGTGATCAGCCCGATGCCGGTCCAGGTCACGCCGAAGGCGACCGAGCCGGACACACCGAGCCCGCCGCCGATCGAGGCGAGCGCAGCGAACACCCCCATGATCACGCTGAGGGCGGTCGATTCCGCGACGGCCGAGAACATCGGGGCGTTCCGGCCGATCGCCGTGCCGGCAACGAGTTCCAGCCGACCGCTCTCCTCCTCGACGCGGGTGTGCCGACGGACCAAGATGACGATCAGGATTGCGGCGAAGACCGTGTACAGCACGGTCATCTTGGTCATGGACAGCTCACCGATGCTGCGTACTTCGAGAATGGGCCCGTAGAGCGCCACGACCGCCGGATTGCCGTTGATCGCTTCGGCGGCGCGGACCCGCTCCGCGGCGGTGGTGTACAGCGTCGGGGTGGCGGCGGCGGAGGCGTACACCAGGATCGCCAGGATGGCGACCCAGATCGGCGCGATCACTCGATCGCGCCGCAGCGCCTGCCGAGTCAGGATCCCCGTGCCGACGTAGGTGCTCATGCGCCGACCTTCACGGGTTGCTGCCGGTAGGCGTCGAGGAACAACTCCTCCAGGCTCGGCGGAGTCGATGTCAGGGACTGGACACCGGCTGCGGTCAGGGCGGCAAGGACGCCGGGCAGCGCCTCGGGTTCGACGGTGCAACTCACCGACTGCCCGTCCACGAGAAGATCATGGACGCCGGGTCCCGACAGATCGGGAACCCGCCCGTCGACGACCGCGATGATCTTGGACCGGCGGAGCCGGCGCAGCGAATCCAGGGTCCCGGACTCCACAGCCCTGCCCTCACGAATGATCGTCACCCGGTCTGCCAGCCGCTCCACCTCGCTGAGGATGTGGCTGGACAGCAGGACGGTTGCGCCGCGTGCCTTGTGTTCGCCGAGGCAGTCGTTGAAGACCTGCTCCATCAACGGATCGAGCCCCGAGGTCGGCTCGTCGAGAACCAGCAGATCCGGGTCGGTGGCGAACGCGGCGATCAGCGCGACCTTCTGCCGGTTGCCCTTGGAGTAGGCCCGGCCCTTCTTCGTCGGATCAAGATCGAATCGCTCGATCAGTTCAGCGCGCCGGGACAGTTTCGGATCGGCCCCGCGCATCCTGATCAACAGGTCGATGGTCTCGCCGCCACTCAGGTTGGGCCAGATCGACACGTCCCCGGGAACATAGGCGAGCCGGCGGTGGATCTGCACCGCGTCGTGCCAGGGATCGAGACCGAAGACCGTCGCAGATCCGCCGTTGTGCCGGAGCAGTCCGAGCAGGACGCGGATCGTGGTGGACTTTCCTGCCCCGTTGGGGCCGAGGAAGCCGTGCACCTCACCGGGTGCGACACCGAGGTCGAGGCCGTTGAGCGCCCGGACGCTGCCGAACGTCTTGACCAGGCCGTTGACGTCGATGACGAAGTCACTAGTCACGTATCGCAACGTTAGTACTTTTTACAACTTTGTGAAGATACCGAAGTGTCTGTTCGGTCACAGTAGAGTTCGACAAAGGGCAAACCCGGCGAGGGTTGGGATCTGCTCAGGTGTGGCGACGCGGGGGTGTCGCCACATCCCTTTTTTCTGCCAGAGGCATTCGCCCAAGTCCAGACCTGCGCGGGCCAGACGTGCGCGGGCCAGACGTGCCGGCCGCAGCTCAACGCGACGCGAGCCCCGCCAGAACGGTCAGTCGGTCCGCGCCATCAGGCGCTTCAACAGCGCTTGGTCGAGTTCGATGTCCCGGACCAGTGGGCGTCCGTCCAGCTCGACGACCGGAGACAGCTGTTGCCCGCTGGAGACCAGCCACACGCCGTCGGCGCGGTCGAGCTCGTCCTTCATCACGTACCGATACTCCGACCGGTAGCCGAGGGACTCCACGATCCCGAACAGCGCGTGTTGGGTCGTCCCCTCGAGGATTCCCTGATCGGTACGCGGCGTGACGAACGACTGGTCGACCCGCATGATCACCGTCGAGTTCGGACCCTCAAGGACGTAGCCGTCGGAGCTGATGAAGATCACCTCATCGGCGCCTCGGCGTTTGGCCTCGCGGATCACCGCTTTGTTGAGCGCGTAGGAGAGGGTTTTCGCCCCTTGCAGCAGCCATGGTGAGGTCTGGGCGACATCGTGCCGATAGCCGCGGTCCAGCGTGACGACCTTCAGCCCGTTGTGCTGGCGTCCGGAGTAGTCCTCGCCGACGAAGGCCAGCGCCCAGGCGGTGGGGTCCTCGATCCCTTCGATGCCCCGGGTGACGACCAACTTCACCGACAGTTGCGGCACCGATTCGTGCTCGCGCACCGCCAGCCGGACGCCCTCCTCGATCACCTCAAGATCAAGTTCGGGCAGGTCGAGCATTCGCGCCGACCGGGCCAGACGCGCCAGGTGCGGCTGCATCGCCTGGATCTCGCCGTCGAAGACGCCGAACGTCTCGAAGATGCCGTCGCCGCGCGTGATGCCGAGATCGGTGACCCTGATCTGTGGTTCGGCCGGGTCGGCTAGCCGCAGACGGTCGCCGGGGGACGCACCCTGGGGTTGCTTGGTCGCCGGGTCGATGATCACCAGGACGGCTTCGGTCACGACCACGATTGAATCACGCGTCGGCGGAGTTGGCAGAATCTGCTCCGGTGATGGCCGCGCCGAGTGAGGAGTTGCTGGAGTGAGCGTCGACAGCGGAGATCTCGTACTGTGCACGGCCGTCGACCTGGTCGGTCTGATGCGATCGCGGCGGGTTTCGGTGACCGAGGTGATGCGGGCGCACCTGGAACGGATCGATCGGCTCAATCCGTACCTGAACGCGATCGTCGACCCGCAGCCCGACCGGGCGCTGGCCACCCGCCGCGGCGCTGGATCGTGATCATGAACTGCGGCGCAACGATCCGCTCTACGGGCTGCCCACCGCGCACAAGGATCTTGTGCCCGCCAAGGGGTTCCGGTTCACCCAGGGCAGTCCCCTGTTCGCCGAACGGATCGCCGACACTGATGACCTGATCGTGCAGCGGATGGCGGCGGCCGGCGCGATCGCGGTGGGCAAGACCAATGTGCCGGAGTTCGGCCTGGGGTCCCACTCCTTCAACCCGGTCTACGGCGTCACCCGCAACCCGTGGGACCTGTCCCGGACGGCCGGGGGCAGCAGTGGCGGGGCCGGAGCAGCGCTCGCCGCGCGGCTGCTGCCGATCGCCGATGGCAGCGACACCGGCGGTTCGCTGCGCAACCCGGCCTCCTTCTGCAACATCACGGCGTTCCGACCGTCTCCGGGCACGGTGCCGTCCGGGGCCGAGGCGTTTCCTTGGGGAACCCTTGCTGTCAAGGGCCCGATGGGGCGTACGGTCGCCGATGTCGCCTTGCTGCTGTCGGTCCTCGCCGGCAGCGACGATCGCAGCCCGCTGTCGGTGGGACTCGCGGCGCCCGAGCCGGTCATGCCGTCCGACCGTCCGGTGCGGCTTGCCTGGTCAGCCGATCTGGGCGGCCTGGCCACGGTCGATCCGATCGTCACCGCAGCGCTGGAACCGGTGATCACCACCGTTGCCGCCAAGCTCGGCTGGCAGGTGGAGGAGGCCGCACCTGATCTTGGCCCGGCGCTGGACTACTTCACGGTGATCCGGGCCATGCAACTGGAGCAGAGTCTCGGACCGCTGGTCGATCGGCATCCCGGGTTGATCAAACCCGATGCCGTCTGGAACGTCGAGGTGGGACGTCGGCTGGCCGGACCCGAGATCGGGCGGGTGTTGGCGGAGGCCGGAGCCGTCCACCAGACGATGGTCGACTTCTTCTCCCGCTACGACCTGTTGCTGACGCCGACCTGCCAGGTGCCGCCGTTCCCGGTCGGGACCCGCTATCCCCGGCAGATCGATGGGAGGAGGATGGCGGACTACTTGGAGTGGATGCGCATTCCTTCGGCGATCACCGGTACGGCCTGCCCGGCGATGTCGCTGCCGGCCGCCTTCACCGCCGACGGGCTGCCGATCGGACTGCAGGTTGTCGCTCCGTTCCGACGGGAGGGTGCACTGCTCGGTTGTGCCGCGCTGCTCGAAGCGGCGTTGACCGACACCACGCATGGCCTGCGGGAGGCACCGACCATCGACACCGCTGGGGCCGTACCGGACCCTTTCGAGGAGATCGCCGAGGAGTGATGCCGCGACCCGTCGCGGATCAGCCGGCTCAGTGCCGCTGCGGAGGTGCCTACCGGCGCTCAGGACCGCCGGCGGGCTGCGGCGATCAGCGTTCCGGCGCCCGCGGCGACGGTCAGCAAACCGATGCCGATGACAGCCGGGGAGAATGGTGAGCCGGTGTCGCCCAGCGGTCCGTTCGGCACCTGGGACGGCGGCTCCCCGGACGTCGATGGGCCGGCCGAGGCCGGGGACGTCGGGAGCGGGGTGTCTGGCCGGGACGGCTTCGGCCCGGTCGCGACCGGCGGCTGCGCCTGGTGCGGCCGGTGTGCAGCCGCGACCGAGATCGTCACGGTGACGTCCTCGGAATGGGTGAGAGGCACCCGGGCCGGGGCGTTCCGGGTCAGGTGCGCGGCGACCGGGGCCTCATCGCGGAGACCGTCGGTCGCCCGGTAGGTGAAGCTGACCGTTCGGTCGGTGTAGACCAGCGGGGCGACGTAGCGGAAGCCGCCGTCGGAGCGGAACGTGAGCCCGTGCGGAGCGTGCCCAACAAGTGTCGCCGACAGCAGGTCCTTGTCGGCGTCGGTGTCGTTGGCCAGCACGCCCGGCGCGTCGACGACCAGCGTCCTTCCGGCGTCCACGGTGTAGCTGTCGTTGCGACCGAACGGTGCGCTGTTCGGGGCTACGGTCACCGTGACGATGGCCGGTCGGGAGGTGCGCTGTCCGTCGGAGACGGTGTAGCTGAAGGTCACCTTCTCCGTTGACTGCGCGCCGGAACCGGCAGCCGGGGTGTAGTCGGCGGTGTCGCCCTTGATGGTGACCGTGCCGCCGTCGGTCGGGGCGGACGCCACGGCATAGCTGAGCTTGTCGCCCTTGTCCGGGTCGGTGCCCTGCAGGGTGAGATCCAGCGGCTTTCCGGCCCGGGTGTGCCCCGCGACATCAGCGGCCTTCGGTGCGTCCTCGACCGGCGTGACCTTCACGGTCACGGTTGCCGGAGCGGAGTTGTTCACCCCGTTGTTGGCGACGTAGCTGAACTTGTCCGAGCCGTTGAAGTTCTTCGTGGGCGTGTAGCGGACGATGTTGCCCGTGCGGGTCAGCTTGCCGTGCTCCGGCTGGGAAGTGATCTTGTAGGTCAGTGGCCGGGGATCAGCCGCGATCGATTTGGTGCCGGTCAGCGTGATGGCGGTCGCGGTGTCCTCCGGCGTCGTCGCCGTCTTCGGTGTCGCCTTCGGTGCACGTCCCTGGACCGAGTCGAACATCTTCTCGATCGCGCTGCCGAAGTAGGGGCCCCACATGTTGTACTTCGGGATCTTGTAGACCCGTCGCTGCGTCTTGGTCAGCTCGGAGTAGCTGAAGGAGTTGACCGAGATCTGGGTGCCGGTGCCGGTAGCTTCCTTGAAGTTGTAGAACCAGGGTCCGCCCGACGAACCTCCGGTGAGGTTGCTCCGTACGACCTGATCGTTGCTGCCGAGCGGGTCGTCCTTCTTGGCGGAGTTGCCCTTCCTCGAGCCGTTGGCGTCCGCGTTCAGCGCCGGGCCCGCGGAGTAGTCCAGCACGTTGCCGTTGTAGGGCTTGGTGGCCGGATAGCCGAAGTTCTCCACATATCGGTGGCGGGGGAGATTGAAGCCGAGTCCCTGGCTGCCCTGGGCGTTGCCGACCAGGGCGCCTGTGTCCGGACCGCCGAACTGGCCGCCGACGGTGGCGAAGCCGACGTCGTAGTTGAAGTCTGCGCCGCGGATCCACCTGGGGCCGGCCAACAGACTCGTCGCCGCGTACTTTCCGTACGGCGTCTGTGCCCGGCCGGACCTGGCTCCGTTGTAGCCCGGGACGAAGACGAAGTTCGTCACGTACTTGCCGGGTCTGCCGTCGCCGGCGTCAGCGTGCTCGTTCGCGTCGTTGACGCAGTGACCGGCGGTGATGATGATCGACTTGTTGTTCGCCGGGGCGACCGCTCCGGAGCAGACGTAGTTGTGTGCACCGGGCTCGCCACGCGGGATGGTGAAGAACACCTTGCCGGTGGTCCGCACGACCTTGCCGCCCTTGGTCCATCGGCCGCCCAGCTTGGTCCGGCTCGTCTCGGCGGACTGGCTGCTTGCACTCGTTGCCCGGATCACCCGTTGCCTGCCGACCTCGACCGGGCCGGCTGTCGTGTGTTGCCCGGCGGCGCGGGTGACCGAGACGTTCTTCGCCTGGCGCATCCGTTCCGGGGTCCAGTAGGCGATGGCCCTGGCCTGGGCATCGGCCGAGACCGTCACCGGTTTCGGCTGTTCGGCATGTGCCGCCGGGGTTGCAGACAGCCCGAGCGCGACAGTCATCAGACTGCCGGCGAGGGCGACCGCGGTCCACCGCTGCTTCATCTGCTCTCCCTCGGCGGGCGTCGTGGTCACAAATCCCCAGCACGCTAGCGGAGGTTTCGACGCCCAGGCGAATTCGCGTCACATTCCGGTACGCATCCAACCGGTCCCGCGGGAACGCGCCAGGAGGGTCGCCAGCCGCGCCAGGATGTAACCGCCATACGCCACCCAGAGCCAGACCAGTCCGGCGTCGAGACTGCGGACGGTCAGCGCGAGCGGCAGGAAGCAGGAGACCGCGATCAGCCCGGCCAACGCAAGATACCGGCCGTCGCCGGCGCCGATCAGCACGCCGTCCAGAACGAAGACCACCCCGGCGAACGGCGCGATCGCGGCAACCACCAGCAGGACCTGGGACAGCAGCGACTGCACCGCGGGATCGGGGGAGAAGAGTTGATCGTAGAGTGGCCGGGCGACCGCCATGATCAGCCCGAATGCGACTCCGCTCACCAGGCCCCAGCCGATCATCCGGTTGGTCAGCCTGCGGACCATCGGACGATCACCGGCGCCGAGATAGCGACCGATGACCGCCTGGGCGGCGATGGCGATCGCGTCCAAGGCGAAGGTGAGGAAGGTCCACAGGCTGTTGGTCACCTGGTGGGTGGCCAGTCCGACGGCACCGAGCCCCGCGGCAACGGCAGTGGTGATGGTGATGCCCAGTTGCAGGGTCGCGGTCCGCAGCACCAGCCAGACGCCGGAGCGGGCAGCGGCCAGTACACCGCGAGGATGGAAACTGATGTGCACGTGGTTGCGCCGCGCGCCGCGGATCACCACCGCCGACAGCACGGCTGCGCTGGCCGTCTGGGCGATCAGGCTGCCGGTGGCTGACCCGGCGATGCCGAAATGCAGCCCGTAGACGAAGGTGATGTTGAGAACGATGTTGAGCAGGTTGCAGGTGACCGCGATGATCAACGGCGTCCTGGTGTCCTGCAGCCCACGGAGGACCCCGGTCGCCGCGAGCATCACCAGCACCGAGGGCAGGCCCCAGGCGGCGACCCGCAGGTAGCTGGTCGCGGCGGCGCTGACCTCCGGCCCGGCGCCGTACCAGCTGATCACGTACGGCAGCAGCAGTTGCAGGACTGCGCCGAGCGCCGCGCCGAGCAACACCGCCAGTGCCATCCCATCGATCCCGCCGGCCAGCGCCGAGCGAAGATCACCGGCGCCGAGCCGGCGGGCAACGGTGCCGGTCGTGCCGTAGGCGAGGAAGATGCTCAGGCCGGTGAGAATGCCGAGCAGGTTGCCGGCGATGCCAAGTCCCGCGAGCTGGGTGGTGCCGAGGTGACCGATGATCGCTGAATCGGCCAGCAGCAGTGCCGGTTCGGAGACCAGTGTCGCGAAGGCCGGCACGGCGAGCGCGAAGATCTCGCGATCGATCGAGCGCGCCGACCTGGCTGGAACGGGTGGGGTCATGGCCTCACCAGTGTCTGGCGGGTCTGACAACGGATCTGACAACGGATCTGACAACGGATCTGACAATGGATGAACCGGGGCGCCTCAGCGCGGCGCCATCCGGATCGCCCCGTCCAACCGGATGGTCTCGCCGTTGAGCATGGGGTTGGTGATGATCGACTCGACGAGCATGGCGTACTCCTCCGGCTTGCCGAGCCGGCTCGGATGCGGCACCTGGGTGGCCAGCGAATCCTGCGCCTCCTGCGGCAGCCCGGCCATCATCGGAGTGGCGAAGATGCCCGGTGCGATCGACATCACCCGGATCTTGTGCTGGGCAAGATCACGAGCGATCGGCAGCGTCATCCCGACCACGCCGCCCTTGGACGCCGAGTACGCCGCCTGCCCGATCTGCCCGTCATAGGCGGCGACCGATGCGGTGTTGATGATCACTCCGCGTTCCTCGCCGACCGGGTCGAAGTTGATCATCCGCTCCGCAGCCAGCCGGATCACGTTGAAGGTGCCGACCAGATTGACCTCGACGGTCCGCTTGAACGCGTCGAGCGGGAACGGACCCTTGCGTCCGACCACCCGGAAGACGTCGGTGCCGATACCGGCGCAGTTGATCACGAACCGCAGGGCGCCGAGCCCGGCTGCGGTGTCGAGTGCGGCCGTCACCTGCTCGGCGGAGGTGACGTCGGTCGGGGCGAAGACGGCGTCGTCACCGAGTTCGGTTCCGGCGTCCTGGCCGCGGGAGGTCGGCAGGTCGACCAGGACCACCTTCGCCCCAAGGTCGGCCAGGCGGGTCGCGGTGGCGTTTCCGAGTCCGGAGGCGCCACCGGTGACCAGGGCGACGGTGTCCGCGGTGATCTGCATGGGCTGTCCCTAACCTCTCCTGGGGATCGCTGCTGGTCGGCGTCAGCCGAGCCGCTCGATGATCATGGCATTGGCCATGCCGCCACCTTCGCACATGGTCTGCAGCCCGTACCGGCCGCCCGAGGCCTCGAGCTGGTTGACCAGGGTGGTGAGCAGCCTGGTGCCGGATGCGCCGAGCGGGTGACCCAGCGCGATCGCACCACCGCGGGGGTTCAGCCTGGCCGGGTCGGCGTTGAACTCCTGCTGCCAGACCAGCGGCACCGGCGCGAACGCCTCGTTGACCTCGTACGCGTCGATGTCGTCCAGGGCAAGACCCGAACGGTCAAGCAGCTTGCGCGTCGCCGGGATCACGCCGGTCAACATCAACAACGGGTCGCTGCCGGTGACCGCGAAGGCCGCGAAACGGGCCCGCGGGGTGAGCCCGAGCGCGTGAGCCCGCTGCTCGCTCATGATCAGCGCCGCCGACGCGCCGTCAGTCAGCGGCGAGGAGTTGCCGGGGGTGATCGACCAGGTGATCTCGGGGAATCGCTCGGCCAGAGCCGGATCCTGGAAGGACGGTTTGAGCCCGGCAAGCCCGTCGACGGTCGTCGAGGCACGGATCGTCTCGTCGACAGCGTGATCACCGATCGGCAGGATCTCGGCGCTGAACGCCCCGGAGGTCGTCGCGTCGGCGGCGCGGCGATGTGACTCGGCGGCGAACTCGTCGAGCGCGGTGCGGTCGAGCTTCCAGCGCGCGGCGATCAGTTCGGCGCTGACTCCCTGGGGCACCAGGCCGTCGGGATAGCGTGAGCCGAGTGGCTCGTACGGGTCCTTGCCGGCGAAGTTGGAGAACATCGGCACCCGGCTCATTGACTCGACACCGCAGGCGATGACGACGTCGTACGCTCCGGCAATCACGCCTTGCGCGGCGAAGTGCGCGGCCTGTTGGCTCGATCCGCACTGCCGGTCGACGGTTGTTGCCGGAACAGCCTCGGGCAGCCCGGCCGCGAGGACGGCATTGCGGGCGATATTGGCCGCCTGCTCGCCGGACTGGCTGACGCAGCCGGCGATCACATCCTCGACCAGGTCCGGGTCGAGATCGTTGCGCTGCAGCAGGCCGCGGATCGTCGTGGCCAGGAGTTCGACAGGATGGATGCCCGACAGCGCACCACCGGGCTTGCCCTTACCGGAGGCAGTGCGGATGACGTCCACGATGACGGGGTTGCTCATGGGACGAACCTACGTCACCAGGGGCCGCCGACCCAGGCGCTCCGCCGGCGTCAGTTGAAGATGGAACAGTTGTCCACAGCGGTTATCCCCACTGTGGAGAGAACAACACCACTGTTATTCAACCCGGCTGCAGATCCATGAGGGGTTTTTCGGCGGAATGTCGACCGGTTGTCCACAGGCGCGGGGTGCGGCTATGGATTCAGTCGGGCTACTTCCACAGCGTCGCGATGACGAACGCCGCCGCCATCGCGCCCATCCCGATCAGGATGTTCCAGTTGCCCAGTGCCGCCATGAACGGGATCGAACTGCCGGCCACGTAATAGACGATCAGCCAGGCCACGCCGAGCAGCCCGACGCCGATGAAGGCCGGCGCTACCCAGCGGCGTGAGCCGGCCGCGTACGGTGTGCCGATCCTTGGGCGCAGCGCCAGGTAGAGGAGAGCAGCGACGAGCACCGCACCGGCACCGATCAGGATGTTCCACTTGCCGAGGGCATGCTCGCCGGGGATCAGTTTGTCGTTGACGAAGTACGCCACGCCCCAGGCGATGCCGAGGACGGCCAGCACGATCGCGGCGGGCAGCACCCAGCGGCGACCCTGCGGGCGACTCTCCGCCTCGATCCGCCGGGACACCCGCTTCGCGGTCCGTCCGGCGGAGTCCGCGCCCGTCTTGCGCGGAGTCGCCCCGCTCGACCTGCCCGTCGTTCTCCCGCTCGACGCTGCGGCCTTGGCCGACTCGGTGCGCTTCCGCTTGTCGTCGACAGACTTGCGGATCTTGGATTCAGGCAACGGTCTCTCCTTGCAGGGGCCTCCCGGGTAGCGTAGTCAATCCCGGTTGCAGAGACACATTTCCTGTGCCGGAAGCCGGATGAGGAGAAGCCGGAACGAGGAGTGGTAGGTGGAACGGCCGATCGTCGCGCGAGTACGCCGCGCCCTGCGCCGTGCGCACGTCCGCCAGCGGATCCGTGACAGCCGCGGCCGCTCCGGTCGGGTGCTCACCGGTGTGGTCTGTCTGGCCGCCGGTCTGATGATCACCATCAGCGCCATCAACGCCAGGGGAATCGACCTCCGGCCGGCCCGCAACACCGATCTGGTGAGCCTGGTGCAGTCGGAGTCGCGGCGCAACGCCCGGCTGGCCCAGCAGGTCACCGACCTGCACACCGAGGTCGATCAACTGGCCGCGCAGCAGGGCGATCCGTCGTTGGACGCCCGGCTGGAGCAGCGGTCCCGACAGGCCGGGCTCCGCCCGGTGACCGGCCCTGCCGTCACCGTCACCCTGGACGACGCGCCGTCGGATGTCGGTTCCGAGGGCATCGATCCGGATCTGCTTGTCGTGCATCAACAGGACATCCAGGCGATCGTCAATCTGCTGTGGGCGGCGGCGCCGAGGCGATGACCATCCAGGGGCAGCGGGTGATCTCCACCACCGGGATCAAGTGCGTCGGCAACACGGTGATCCTGCGCGGGATCCCGTACGCTCCGCCGTACCGGATCAGCGCGATCGGCGACACCGCGCGCCTGCAGCAGACGTTGCAGAACTCCGACTTCGTCCGGATCTTCCAGCAGTACGTGCAGCGCTACCGGATGGGCTACTCGGTCAGCACCAAGGCCGGGGCGACGTTCCCGGCCTACCGGGGCGCGCTGGACCTGCAGTATGCCCGCGTGCCGGGGGAGCCGTCCGCCTCGCCGACCAGGTGAGAAACGCTCATCACTGCAGTTCGGCCGGCGTGGAACAATGACCGGGTGTCCGAACGTCCGTTGCGCATCCTGATCGTCGACAACTACGACTCCTTCGTGTACAACCTGGCCCATTACCTGGCCCAGGTGGGAGCCGAGGTCGACGTCTGGCGCAACGACGACGCCCGTTTCGCCGATCCGGACTATGCCGAGCCGTACGCAGGCATCCTGCTGTCGCCGGGACCCGGCATCCCCGAACAGGCCGGGATCTGCGTCGACCTGGTCCGTGACCAGGCGGGCAAGCGGCCGATCTTCGGTGTCTGCCTCGGGCTGCAGGCGATCGGGGTGGCCTACGGCGGGTTCGTCGGCCGCGCGCCGGAACTGCTGCACGGCAAGACATCGCTGGTGCGGCACCAGAACGCCGGCGTCTTCACGGGTCTGCCCACGCCGTTCACCGCGACCCGCTACCACTCCTTGGCGATCAGGCCGGAGACCGTGCCCGATGATCTTGAAATCACCGCGACCACCGACAGTGGAGTGATCATGGGGGTACGCCACCGCACGCTCCCGGTCGAGGCCGTGCAGTTCCATCCCGAGTCGGTGATGACCGAACACGGCTACCAGCTGCTCGCCAACTGGCTGAAGATCTGCGGCGACGACGCGGCCCCCGCCCGTGCGGTCGGTCTCGCGCCCCTGATGTCCGCCCGCTGACCCCCTTCCGCCGAGGGGTCACAAACTCCTCAATATCGGCGGCGTGTCGTCGCGTGGTCATGCAGCCTGGGCGCGACACACCGCGAATATTGAGGAGTATGTGACCCCTCGGCGGTTAGAGGAGGTCGGCGTAACCGAGGCCGATCAGATGCTCGCGGGAGTCGCTGAGGCAGTCGAAGATGTCGCGGCCGTACTGATCATCCTGCTCGATCAGCAGGTACTCCGCGCCGGCGTCGATGCCGGCCTCGACCACACCCGCGAAGTCCAGGTTGCCCTGGCCGACCTCGGCGAACTGGACGATGTTGGACCAGTAGCCCTGCCAGGTCGCACGATCGCCGGCGCTCAGTGCGGCGAACGCCTCGGCCGGCGGCACGGCGATCCGGTAGTCCTTCAGATGCACAAGATCGACAAGACCGGCGTACTTGTTCAAGGTCCGGACCGGGTCCATGCCGCCGCGCTGAACCCAGTGCACATCGATCTGAAGCTTCAGATCCGGCGCGTTCTCCTTGATCAGATCGAGGATGAGCCGGCCGTTGATCTTGGCGAATTCGATGTGGTGGTTGTGATAGCTGAGGATGATGCCGTGGTCGGAGAGCCGGCGGGCCATCTCATTGGTGTCCTTGGCGAAGTTGATCAAGGACTCCTCGGAGGCGAGCACCTCGACCGGCAACATGCCGATCCGCACGCGGTTGGCGCCGAGCGCCTGGCAGTCGGAGACGATCTTGTCGAAGGACTCCCGGAGCGAGTCGTTGCCGCCGCCGCCCGCCGCGCCCATCCCGGCGGAGATCGACGAGACACTCATTCCGAACTCGTCGTTGGCGCGGGCGATCTCGTCCCGCGTCTGTGGGGTCAGCGAGATCTGGGACACCTCGACGACGCTGAATCCGATACCGGCCAGCTGCTTCCAGACGTCGTACGCCCCGCGGTCGGCGACGTGTTGCTTGAGCATCATCGCCTGTACGCCGATCTTGGCCACCGTCACACTCCTTCGTAGCTTGCGGTGACCGCAACGCTAGGACGTACCGGCCGATCGTGCCCAGTGGTTGCCACGGATTGCCAGCCTCCCATGCGCCGCACCCCAGCCTCGTCCCTTGCCGCACCAGCTGCTGCACGCCGCACCCTGTACACACGGTGCGGCGTGCAGCAGGCGGTGCGGCAAGAGCGGAGCCGGCGGTCAGCGGACGCCGCGGGGCCGGAACTGGATGCTGATCCGCGGACCCACGGGCTTGGCGGTCTTGGTGATCGCGTGCTCCCAGGTGCGCTGGCACGACCCACCCATCACGATCAGGTCACCATGTCCGAGTGGATACTTCGCCCAGGTGGTCGTGCTGCCCCGCGGTCGCAGGGAAAGGGCCCGGGCGGCGCCGACCGACAGGATCGCGACCATGGTGTCCTCACTCTTGCCGCGGCCGATGGTGTCGCCGTGCCAGGCGACCGAATCCCGCCCGTCCCGGTACAGGCACATCCCGGCCGTCCGGAACGGCTCGCCCAGCTCCGCGTTGTAGTAGTCGTTGAGCAACGCCTTGGCCCGGTCGAGCACCGGATGCGGCAGCGGGTCGTCCTCACCGTAGAAACAGAGCATCCGCGGTACGTCGACGACCCGCTCGTACATCTGCCGGCGCTCGGCGTGCCAGGGCACGGTCTCGACGAGTTCCCGCATCAACGCGTCGGCGCCCTGCAGCCAAGCCGGCCGGATGTCCACCCAGGCGCCCCGGGTCAGGGTGCGTCGTTCGACCTTGCCGCGCAGCGCGCCGAGGTCCAGCTCGTCGGAGAAGTCCAAGAGCGAATCCTGCAGATCCGCCCTGCCCCTACGGTCGGTCGTTCCGATGGTGATCGCGCTCATGGCATCGAGCGTAACACCGCTATCGGACAGTTGTTCGAATAATTACCAGTCGTCCGGAATCCCGGCGGTCTAGCCTCCGGGCTTGCCCGGCGTCGGGCTGGGTGAGGTGGACGATGCCGGACCGGTCGGCGTCGGTGTCGGGCTCGGCTTGGGCGGGGAGTGCTTGGCGACGCTGATCACGATCGTCGTGCCGCGCTCCAGCAGCGTTCCCTCGGAGTAGCTCTGGCTGACCACGATGCCCTCGGGGTTGTCGTCGTCGATCACCGTCTTGACCTGGGTCCGGAACCCGGCATTCTCCGCGTCCTGTTCGGCGGCATCGGCCTGCTTGCCCATCAGATTGGGCACTTCGGACTTACCGGTGGCAACCGTCAGGGTGATCTCGGAGTCCGCGGCGACCGTCGAACCCTCCTCCGGGTCGATCGCGAGGACGTCGCCCTTCTCGGCGTCCAGTGGCTCGGGCTGCTGGGCGTCCTCCCGCTTGATGCTGTCGGAGGAGAAGCCGGCATCCTCGAGCAGCCGCTCGACCTTCTTGGCCTTCTTGCCGACCAGGTTGTCGGGAATGGTCGCCTGTTTCGGGCCGACGTTGATCTCGACCTTGACGGTGCTCCGCGGATCGACCTTGATGCCACCGGACGGATCCTGTTTGACGGCGGTGTTCTTGGTGTCGTCGTCGGCGCCGTTGACGCTGGTGATGTTGGGCACAAGACCCTTGGATTTCAGTTCCGCCTCGGCCCGGGTGCGGTCCATGCCGAGCACGCTCGGCACCGACACCTTGGCCGGCGGTGGGGCGGCCTGCTGCTTGTTCTGCTGCTGCCACCAGTAGTAGCCGCCGGCGCCAAGTGCCGCCAGGACCATCAGGATGACCAGCGTGAGCACGACGGCCAGCCCGGCGCGCCGCTTCCGCGGCTCCTCCTCCTCGAAATCCTCCGGCCCGGCGCCCGGCAGGGATCCGGTTCGGCCCCTGGGCCACCGTTGCCGCCTGCGCGGGAACCACCCGAGTGGCATCGACATCGGATCCCAGCGGCACCGGCGGCCGTACGGCGGTCGGTGCTCCGGCCAACGCGGCGGTGACCTGCTCACCGGCCAGCACCCGATTGATGTCGGCCTTCATCTCCCGGGCCGACTGGTAGCGGTCGTCGGGCTCCTTCTCCAACGCCTTGAGCACGATGGCGTCGATGTCCGGCGGGATCGACGGATCGATCCGGCTCGGCGGCACCGGCGCCTCCCGAACATGCTGGTAGGCGACACTGACCGGCGACTCACCGGTGAACGGCGGACGGCCGACCAGCAGCTCGTACATCAGACAGCCGGCGGAGTAGAGGTCGCTTCGCGCGTCGACCGTCTCGCCGCGCGCCTGCTCGGGGACAGGTACTGCGCCGTGCCGATCACTGCCGCCGTCTGGGTCATCGTCGCCGACGTGTCGGCGACCGCGCGAGCGATGCCGAAGTCCATCACCTTGACGTTGCCGGCCTGGGTGAGCATCACGTTGGCGGGCTTGATGTCGCGGTGCACGATCCCCGCCCGGTGGCTGTAGGTCAGCGCGTCCAGCACTCCGGCGGTCAGTTCCAGCGCGCGCTCCGGGAGGATCTTGCGTCCCTCGCGCAGCACATCCCGCAAGGTCGGACCCTCGACCAGTTCCATCACGATGTACGGCACCAGCACGCCGGTCGCCGGGTCCTGCTCCTCGCCGGTGTCGTAGACGGCCACGATGTTGGGATGGTTCAGCCCGGCCGCGGACTGCGCCTCGCGGCGGAACCGCGCCTGGAAGGTCGGATCGGTGGCCAGATCGGCGCGCAACTGCTTGACGGCGACCGGCCTGCCCAGCCGTTGGTCGACGGCGCGCCGCACCTCGGCCATCCCGCCGCGACCCAGGAGCTCCCCGAGTTCGTACCGTCCGCCCACCACCTGGTGTGCAGGCGTTTCGGACTCTGTCATCGGGTGATTTCCTTTCGCCGGCGCCGGTCGCGCCCCGTGGGACGCGGCCATCGTCTCATTGCATCCCGGTCCGCGGTCAGCCACCGCGGGTCCGCTGCGTTCGGCATCTGCTCCTTCAACCTGGCTGCCAACCTGACCTGTGGCGTGGCCCTTGACCTGGCATTCGTCCTCGCGCTGCCGTGCTTCGTCACCGCTTCACCGCCGCCTCGATCATGGCCTTCGCGACCGGGGCTGCCAACGCCCCGCCGGCGATGTCCTCGCGGGGGATGTCGGCGTCCTCGACGAACACTGCGACCGCGATCTGCGGATCGTCCGCCGGAGCCAGCGCGGTGAACCAGGCGTACGGCTTCCGCTTCGGATCCGACTGCGCCGTCCCGGTCTTGCCGCCGACGCCGATACCGGGGATCTGTGCGGCTCTACCCGTTCCGTTCTGAACGACACTGACCATCATCTGCTTCAACTCGGCGGCGTTGTCGGCTGACAGCGGCCGGTCCAGCTCCTGCGGTTTGGTCCGAGACAGCACCTGCAGGTCCGGGGACCGCACGGTCGATACCAGGTACGGATCCATCAACACGCCGTCGTTGGCGATCGCTGCCGAGACCATCGCCATCTGCAGGGGGCTGGCGGCGACGTCGTACTGGCCGATCGAACTCAGCGCGAGCTGCGCCTGGTCGACCTGGTCGGGGAAGACACTGGCCGCGCCGCCGATGTCGCTGAGGTGCCGGGAGCCGAAGCCGTACTTGGTGGCCTCCTCGCGCAAATTGTCGGCGCCGACCTTCAGCCCGAGCTGAGCGAAGGCGGTGTTGCAGGACACGTCGAGCGCATGCGTCAGGGTGATCCGGGCGCCCCCGCAGGACTCGCGGTTCTCGTTGTAGAGATAGGTCGACGTGTCGGGCAGCAGCAGCCGGTTCGGTGAGTCGACCATGCTGTCCGGGTTCAACCCCTCGTCCTGGAGCGCCGCTGAGGCGGTCACCAGTTTGAAGGTCGAACCGGGCGGATAGATCTCCCGGGCGGCCCGGTTCGACATCGGGTTGCCCGGATCGTTGATCGCGTTCCCGTACGCCTTGTTCGCGGCATCGACGTCGTGTGAGGCGATCTTGTTCGGATCGAAGCTCGGCTTGGACACCATGGCCAGCACCGCACCGGTCTTCGGATCGATGGCGACCGCGGCACCCTTCTGGTTGCCCAGAGCGTCGTAGGCAGCCTTCTGGACGTCCGGATTGATGGTGGTCTGAATGCTGGCGCCCTGCGGCGGTTGGTTGGTGACCAGGTCGACCATCCGCCGGACGAACAGGCTGTCGTCGGTGCCGGCGAGCTGGGTGTTGTAGGAGTTCTCCAAACCGGTCGTGGCGTGGTCGTAGGAGAAGTATCCGGTGACCGGCGCGTAGATCTTGCCGTGCGGATAGACCCGCTGGTACTTGAAACGGTCCCCCGACGGTTTGCTGTACGCGATCGGCGTGTCCCCGGCCAGGATCGATCCGCGGTTCTGGGCGAAGTCCTCGTCCCTGGCCCGACGGTTGAGCGGGTTGGCGTTCAGCGAGGACTGTTGGAAGACCATCAGATAGGTACCGTTGGCGAACAACAGCGCGAACAGGGCCATCACCAGAATCGCGACGCGGCGGATCGGCTTGTTCATGCCCGGCCTCCTCGCGCGTGGATCTGGGTCGGCTGGTCGTCATCGGCCTCGGCACCGCCTGCGCGTCCGATCTCCTGGGTCAGTTCGCTGTCGGCGACCCGGTCCGGGCGCTCGAAGATCAACTGTCCTCCGGGATCGACGTCCCGGGTGGTCGCCATCGGCCGGCGCACCTGGTGACTGATGATCAGCAACAGCCCCATCACCACCCAGTTGGCGATCAGGGACGATCCACCCTGGGACATGAAGGGGGTGGTCAGGCCGGTCAGTGGGAGCAGCCGGGTGACGCCGCCGATGATCAGGAACACCTGCAGGGCGAAGGAGAACGACAGGCCGGCGGCCAGCAGCTTGCCGAACGGTTCCCGGCAGGCCAGCGCCGTGCGCAGGCCGCGGGACACGATCAGGCCGTAGATCAGGATGATCGCGAACAGTCCGGCCATGCCGAGTTCCTCGCCGAGGGACGTCGCGATGAAGTCGCTGCGGGCCAGCGGTGTGAGACCGGGTCGGCCCTCGCCGAGGCCGCGGCCGAGCAGGCCGCCCCAGGCAAGGCCGAACTGCGCCTGGATCAGCTGATATCCCTGTTCGATGTCGAAGGGATGCAACCAGGCGGCGACCCGGACCCGGACGTGCCCGCGGGTGTAGTAGCCGAACACCGCACCGGCGGCGAACAGCACGATGCCGATGATCGCCCAGCCCGGCCGCTGGGTCGACACGTACAACATCGTCACGAACAACGCGAAGAAGAGCAGCGACGTGCCGAGATCGTTCTGGAAGACCAGCACCAACAGGGTGGCGATCCAGACCAGCAGGATCGGACCAAGATCACGTGCCCGTGGCAGATCGATGCCGAGCACTCGCCAACCGGCCAGCGCCAGCACGTCGCGCTTCTCGACCAGATAGGACGCGAACGCGATCGCCAGCAGCACCTTGGCGACCTCCGCCGGCTGGAAGCTGAACGGTCCGAGGTGGATCCAGATCCGCGCGCCGCCGAGATCGCCAGCGGAGATTCCCGGTACCAACGGCAACAGCAGCAGCACCAGACCGACCAGGCCGAGGGTGTAGGTGTAACCCTGCAACGGGCGATGATCGCGGACCACGGTGATGACCACGATCAGCAGCGCGATGCCGAGACCTGTCCAGAGCAACTGCTGGCTCGCTCCGGTGCTCGGTGGATCGTTGATCAGATCGATCCGGTGGATCATCGCCAGTCCGAGCCCGTTGAGGAGGGTCGCGCAGGGCAGGATCACCGGGTCGGCGTACGGCGCCCGCCAGCGGATGGCGGCATGGGCCAGCAACGGCAGGACGAAGGCGATGATCGCCACCTGGACGAGATTGGCGGGGAGTTCCCCCTGGACGTTCAAGTCCACCTGGACGTAGGCCGCCAGCGACAGCGCCGAAGCGAAGATCACCAACAGCATCTCGACGGTCCGCCGCTTCCGGGGGACGACGGTGATCCGGTCCCCGACCTCAGCCACGCTCATGATCAACACTTCCCGTCATCGGGGAGTTGCCCGGGTGCGGTCGAGGACGGGCTGGGCTGCGGAGATGGCGTGGCCGGCGGCGCGGTGCGCTTCGGTGAAGCCTTCGGCGACGACTTGGAGGTCGACTTGGAGGTCGACTTGGACGTCGACTTGGAGGTCGACTTGGAGGTCGACTTGGACGTCGACTTGGAGGTCGACTTGGACGTCGGTTTCTTGGTGGGAGACGCGCTGTCGCTCGGCTTCGGTGAGGTGGAACCCCCCGGTGTCGGCTGGGTCGGCGCCCCGCACCGGGCAGCGGTCTCCTCGAGTTGCTGCACCGTCGCCCGGGCCGAATCCAGCGTGCCGGTCTCGATACCGTCCCGGACCATGCCCTGGTAGTAGAGCGGAAGATCGGTCAACTCCAGTTGCTGTACCTCATAGACCCGGGACAACGGCAGTCCGGGGACCGCCTCGTTGAGCCCCTGGAAGATCGCCACCCGCTCGTTCGCGGCGCCGACGTAGTACTGGGTTCGCGTCCACGCGAAGCCCGCGCCGGCCCCGACCGCAAGCACCAGCAACACGACGAGCGTCAGGATCATCGGCCGGCGCCAGCGACGCTTGCGCGGCGCCTGCGGGGCATAGCGGTCCTCGTCCTCAAGCTCGTCGGCGTCCTCATAGTCGGCGTCGATGAAGTCGCCGTCATCGTCCACGTCTTCGGCACGTTGGCTGGCGCGCTCACGGATCCGGTCCTCTTCGTCGGCGACGTCACGATCTGCGGCCGCTCCCAGCAGTTGGGCTCGGTCCAGCGGGCCGTCAACCTCCTGCGCGGACGCGCCGGTGGCAGCCGGACCGCTCGGCGCCCGGTCCTCGGTGCGGGCAGACAGCGGAGTCCGCATCGCCGTGGCCTCCGGGTCCTGACCCGCGGGATCGATCAGGTCGGCGATGATGATGGTGATGTTGTCCAGGCCGCCGGCCGCGTGCGAGGCCTCGACCAGGTGGTCCATCGCCTCCCGACGGCTGGTTCCCGTCAGCGCCTCGGCGATCTCTCCGTCCTCGACGAAACCGCAGAGCCCGTCACTGCACAGCAGCAACCGATCACCTGGCCGCAGCGGGATCGAGTGCAGATCCGGTTCGTTGGACGGCTGTCCGTTGAGCACCTTCAGCAACAGCGAACGATGCGGGTGCGCGGCTGCCTCCTCGACGCTGATCTTGCCCTCGTCGATCAGCGACTGGACCCAGGAATGATCATGGGTGAGCTGTTCCAGCCGACCGTCCCGGAACAGATAGCCACGGCTGTCGCCGATGTGTGCCAGACCGATCCCGTCACCGTCCAGAACGGCAGCGGTGACCGTCGTCCCCATGCCCTCCAGCGTGTAGTCGGTGGTGACCAGATCAGCGATCCGAGTGTTGGCGGCAGAGATCGCCGAGGCCAGCCGATGAAGTCTGTCCCCGAGCTGTTGATCATCAGGATGATCGACATCCGAGCTTTCGAGGTCGACGTCGGCCAGGGTGTCGACCGCCACCGCCGAGGCAAGATCGCCCGCGGCGGCGCCGCCCATGCCGTCGGCCACGACGAGCAGATCGGCGCTGACCAGGCCGGAGTCCTGGTTGTTCTTGCGTACCAGGCCGACCTCGGAATGCGCGAGATACTCCCAGGCCAGGCGCTGGGCCGGGGCGGTCTCCGCCGTCATGCTCAGGTCTCCAGCTTCAAGACCGTCTTACCGATTCGTACGGTGTCTTGAAGCGTGATCGTGGTCGGCGCGCTGATCCGCATGCCGTTGACGTAGGTGCCGTTCGTCGATCCGAGATCCTCGATGTAGATGCCGTTGTCGCCGGAGACCACGCGCGCGTGCCGGGTGGACACGTAGTCGTCGTCGAGCAACAACTGGCAGTCGGCGCCGCGGCCGATCATGATCATTCCACCGGCGAGTTCTGCCTGGTTTCCGGCGGTGGGTCCGTTGGTGATCGTCATCACCCGCGGCTGGCCCTTCGCCCGCCGCTGCCTGCGCGGCCGGTCCGGTGTCTGCAGCTGCTGCACACCGGACGAGGCGACGGCGCGGCCGAAGAGATCGCTGCGTACCACCGAGGCGACGAACAGGATGAAGAGCCAGAGCAGTGCGAGGAACAGCACCTTGACGATCGTGAGGGTGATCTCGGACATGGTCGGATACCTCAGGCCTCAGCCGGGGTGTGCACCAGCATCCGGGTGTTGCCGATCTCGATCCGGGAGCCCTCGCCAACCCACGCCTGCTGGACCCGGCGGCCGTCGACGACGACACCGTTGGTCGATCCAAGATCGACGATCTCGATGTCCAGGTCGCCGCCCCGGGGCGTGACCCGGAGTTGGGCGTGGCGTCGGGAGATACCGGGGTCGTTTATCCGCAGATCCGCATCGGTACCGCGGCCGATCACCAGGCCCGGGGGCCGCAGCGGGTGGCGCATTCCGTTGACCTCGAGCACCAGCCGGCCGCGGACCTGGGAGGTCCGGACGCCAGGTTGGCTGGCTGCCGGGGTTCGGCCGTCGGGCGGCTCGACCGCCGATGAGCTGACCGCGAAGCGTCCGGTCGGCAAGGTGTCGTCAAGTTCCAGATGGATCATGATCGGGCCGCTGAACACGTACCCCATGTCCTGGGCATGCTGCTTGAGCTCGGGCAGCAACTCGTTCATCAGCGTCTTGCCGTACGGTGCCAACCGGTCGTAGTCGTGCCGCGACAGCCGGACGACGAACTCGTTGGGAACCAGTCGGCGGTCGCGGGACATCAGCTTCGCTTCGGCATCGAGCTCGCGCTGCAGCCGGGCGGCGATCTCCACCGGCTGCACGTCGCCCTTGAACGCTCGGGCGAAGACGCCGTTCACAGCGCCTTCGATGCGACGCTCGAATCGGTCGAAGACTCCCATGCCCCTCCTTCCGTACGCGACCGACGTGAGCCTGCTACCTGGTTTCCGACACACCGATACGCGGGCTCCGGGCCCACGTGCCAGAAGTTGATCGTAACCGTGCTCCCGGAAAGACCCGGAATCCCGCGCCCGTTCCTGGGTATGGCACCGGGACTCTTTGGCAGACTCTCAGACCTGCCTGATCATCGAACCCGACGTGACTGCTTCGCCGCGTCGGCTGCGGTGACCGGTGATAACAATCGCGACACGGTTCGACCGAGCGGGGCAGTCAGGCGCCGTACGGGCGATCGCCGACGTGATTCCCAGCGCGACTCCCTTTGGGGCGCGCACGGGGCAGAATCAACAGTCGACTGGTCCGAGTGGCCGGAGGAGATGAGATGAGCCGTCCGAAGGTGTGTGTGGTCGGAGCCGCGAACCTCGACCTGATCAGCTACGTGCCGCGACTGCCGACGCTGGGTGAGACATTGCACGGCAGCACGTTCCGGACCGGTTTCGGTGGCAAGGGCGCCAACCAGGCGGTGATGGCGGCCAAGCTCGGCGCCGAGGTGACCATGATCACCAAGGTCGGTTGCGACGACTTCGGGAACGGCACGCTGGACAACTTCCGCCGATGGGGCATCGACGTCGGCCACGTGTCCCGGACCGACCGGGCTTCGACCGGCGTGGCGCCCATCCTCGTCGATCCGGACGGTAATAACGCCATCGTGATCGTGACCGGCGCGAACGACCTGTTGGATGCTCAGGACATCGCCACGGCACGGCCGGCGATGCGGGAGGCCGGGGTGGTCATCTGCCAGCTGGAGATCCCGCTCGAGGTCACCGCCGAAGCGGTCCGGGTGGCACGGGCCGAGGGAACCCGGACGATCCTCAACCCGGCGCCCGCATCGCGGCAGCTGCCCGAGGAGCTGTTGCGGTCGGTTGATGTGTTGTGTCCCAACCAGTCCGAATCGGCCCTGCTCACCGGGCTACCGGTCGACACCGTCGAGGAGGCGAAGGCGGCGGCGGCTGCCCTGTTGGCGCGCGGGCCGGGTGCGACAGTGATCACCCTCGGCGCGGACGGCTGCGTGGTCGCCGATGCTGCTGGCACGACCCACCTTTCCGGGGTCACCGTCGCGGCGAAGGACACCACGGGCGCCGGAGACGCGTTCGTTGGAGCGCTCAGCTGTCTCCTGGCGCGAGGGGACGAGCTGCGGGACGCCGCCACCGTGGCCAACCGGATAGCGGCGCTGAGCGTCCAACGACCGGGCACCCAGACCAGCTATCCGGACCGGTCGGAACTGCCCCCGGACCTCGCCGCGCGATTCGGCTGACGGCACCGCGGGACAGGGCCGACCTACGCCGTCAGCGGGGCGGTTCGGGACATCCGCGGGCGCTCGCGGGCGCCGATCCTCGATGCGGCGTTCCCGGCTCGGGCGTGCTAGTGTTTCGCGTCGGTTCGCATGGATGTTCCAGTCGGGTTTCATGCGAACGATGCGCGAGTGGCGGAACGGCAGACGCGCTGGCTTCAGGTGCCAGTGCCCGAAAGGGTGTGAGGGTTCAAATCCCTCCTCGCGCACAAATCTCTCGGTGTGTCGGGCTGCTACGGATCGTGTCGGTCACCCTCATTTCTCTGGGCTCGTCCTTATCCCTTTTGGTCCAGCCATTTCGTTCGGCTCGTCCGTTCCCTTGGCAGCCTGTCCACGCCTTCGCGCGGGCCGCACCAGCTGCTCGTTCCCGCACCACCTACTCGTCCGCGCACCCGCTACAGGTGTAGCGGGGCCGACGAACTGGTGCGGGACGGGTCCTGGCGCCGACGGGCCAGGTCCGGTGAGGTCCGGCGAGGTCCGCCGAGGTCCGGGCCCGATCCGAGCGAGCGCCGCGCGATCCGGTAGGAATGGCGGCAGACCCGGTGCCGTACGCCACCGCAGCCAACCGCGAGGATGGGACATTCAGTGGAGCACAGTGAGCAGTTGATCACCGACTTCGGCAAGGAAGCGGAATCCATCCACCCCGATCTGGTCAGCCTGCGCCGGGAGTTGCACCAGATCCCCGAGCGTGGCAACGACCTGCCGAAGACTCAGGCGCGGGTGCTCGAGGCACTGCAGGGCCTGCCGTTGGAGATCACCACCGGCAAGGAGCTCAGCTCGATCGTGGCCGTGCTCCGCGGCCGCGGTCCGCTGGCGACCGGGACCCCGCGGCCGACCGTACTGCTGCGCGCCGACATGGACGCCCTGCCTGTGGTGGAGGAGACCGGCCTGGACTACGCCTCGACCAACGGCTTCATGCATGCCTGCGGACACGATCTGCACACCTCCGGCCTGGTGGGGGCTGCCCGGCTGTTGAGTGATCACATCGACGAACTTCCCGGGGATGTGATCTTCATGTTCCAGCCCGGGGAAGAGGGCCCGGGCGGCGCCGAACCGATGCTCGCCGAGGGCCTGCTGGACGTCACCGGTCGGCGGCCGGATGCCGCGTACGGCCTGCACGTCTTCACCTCGACCGAGGCAGGCAGGTTCCTGGTCCGGCCGAACACCCTGATGGCCGGCTGCTGCGAGTTCAACGTCACGGTGAAGGGTCGTGGTGGCCACGGATCCCAACCGGCGAAGAGCATCGACCCGATCCCGGTAGCCGCCGAGATCGTCCTTGCCCTGCAGTCCTACGTGACCCGAAGGGTCGGCGTCTTCGACCCCGTGGTGATCACGGTCGGCAGCATCCACGCCGGCACGGCGATGAACATCATCCCCGACACTGCGCGACTGGAGGCGTCTGTGCGGGTCCTCTCCAAGCAGTCGACCGAACAGGTGGCCGAGGACCTGCCCAGGCTGGCCGAGAACATCGCCGCGGCTCACGGCTGCACGGCCGAAGCCGAGCTGGAGGTCCTCTACCCGGTGACGGCCAACGACCCGGACGAAACGGCGTACGTCATCGACGAACTGACCGGGCTGTACGGGTCCGAGCGGGTCGAGATCATGTCCGAGCCGTTGATGGGTTCGGAGGACTTCTCGTTCGTCCTGGAGGAGGTGCCCGGAACGTACTGCTTCCTCGGTGCCCATCCCGGACCGGTCGGCGACCCGCCGCTGACCAACCACTCGGCCCGGGCGCTCTTCGACGACGCCGTACTGGCCGATGGATCGGCGACCCTGGCACACCTGGCGTACACCAAGATCACTAGGCTCGCCGCCAGCTAGCCCGGCCTTTGCCGCACCACCTGCTGCATCCCGCACCCGGTACACCTGGTGCGGCGTGCAGCACGGGGTGCGGGAACTGGTTCATCGAGCTGACACGGCTCCCGGGCGGGGTCACGAGCCGGCTGAATCATGCCGTGGTGCTGGAGCGACCCAGTTCGGCCAACCAATGATCAGCTGTGGTGTCGAACGGTGGCTGCCGGTTGTTCACCGCGGCCAGCAAGGCATGCGCCGTACGCTCGGTCAGCGCGACGACGTCGGCGGGATAGCCGTACTGCACCTGATGCTCGGCGAACTCGTCCTGGTCGTCGATGTAGGGTTCCTGACCATCCCGACGGACGACCACGTCGAGGTCCATGTCGACGGTGTGCAGCGTCGTACCCTCCCAGATCGCGGGGGTGGTCAGATCGATGTAGATCCGCAGGTGATGCGCCTGGGTGTTGTAGGTCGCCAGCCACGGACGGCCGGCCGACGGCACCAGGGTCAGCCAATCGCGGGTGTCGGTGAAGGATCGGCCCGGCCTGGCCATCAGGGTGCCGGCCCGATGACCGATCCATTCGCCGTGCTGGTCCTCGCCGAGATAGACACCGTCGTAGACCCAGTGCTCACGACCGTCCCATTTGGTGAACTCGACCCTGACCGCCTGACCGACCTGGAAGCGCATGATCGCAGTCTTGCAGAACGCTGCCCGCCGATCCCTGGTACGTCGCGCGCCCCGCCGGACGGCCCTTGGTTAGCCTGAGAGCCGTCGGGTGGACGCTTCGACGGCTACGACGGTGACCGGGCGACCCACTGACGGAGGAGACAATGCCTGATGTCGCGCGTTCTGTTGCGGTCCGCGAAGGATCCCTTCCTCCCGGTGTCGCCGGAGGCGTCGCTGGCCAGGAACCTGTTCGCCACCAACAGCGGAAACATGCTGTTCACCCAGGCGATGCACAAACTACTTGCGGCAGCCGATGTCGAGGTGGTCGCCGACGGCCATGTCGCCGACCGGGTCGATCTCCTTCCGGAGACCGTGGCCAAGATCAACGACGAGTTCGACGCGTACGTGATCCCGCTGGCCAACGCCTTCAGACCGGGCTTCGCCAATCAACTGCGGCGGCTGACCCGGTTGATCAACCAACTCCAGATCCCGGTCGTGGTCGCGGGGGTGGGCGCGCAGGCGACCCCGAACGCGACCGAACTGCCCGAGAACCTGCAGGAAACCGTCGCGGCCTTCCTCAGCGCGGTGCTGGACAAGTCGGCCAAGATCGGAGTGCGCGGGGATATCACCCGCAGATGCCTTGCTGCGTTGGGATTCGGTGACGAACACGTGGAGGTGATCGGCTGCCCGTCGCTGTACGCGTCCGGCCGCGAGCTGACCGTGACCAAGAATGATCATGGACTCTCGGCGGATTCACCGATCGCGGCCAATCTGACACTGTCCCAGGTGAACGTCGCCAAGATCATCAACCGCGCGGTCGACCGCTACCCTCAGATGATCTACATCCCGCAGACGATCAAGGAGCTGCGGATGCTGCTCTGGGGAGTACCGCTGCCAGGGCCGATCGACGAGAACATGCCGGCGACCCTTGATCATCCGCTGTATCGGCAGGGTCGGGTACGGTTCTTCCTCGACCCGATCCGATGGCACCGTTTCCTGGCCGAACGCCAGTTCGCCTTCGGATCCCGGATCCACGGCAACATCGCAGCGCTGGCCGTCGGCACCCCGGCCTTCCTGCTGGCGTTCGACTCCCGGACCATCGAACTGGCCGACTATCACGCGATCCCGTACGCCCTCGCCCGCGACGTGGCACCCGACACCGACCCTGCCGAGCTGTACGACAGGGCGGACTTCACCGGCTTCAACGCCGCCCAACCGGAGAACGTCGACCGCTTCCTGGCGTTCCTGGAGAAGAACGGGCTGGCCCACAGCCAACTGCCCGGGCGGGAGAATCCGGAATTCGACCGCAGACTGGCCGAGGTCGACTTTCCCCCCGCCGTACGCCCGGCGTTCGGCGGTGGGGACGAGGCGATCGATCAACTGCTCAGCAGGCTGCGCTGGCTCTACCAGGGCGAGGATGTCGACCGGGCCAGGTCCTTCGGAGCGTACGAGCCCAGACCGTTCGGCAAGCTCCCCGAGCCGGTGAAAGCTCCCGAACCGGCGCGCACCGTTCGGCAAACCTCCCCGGCTCCCGCTCCACCGAGCCGCCGGCGCCGTGCGATCCGCCGGTTCCGCCGACTGGTGCGCCGGATCCGGTCCTGACCGGTGGGCCGGTCCCGGTGATGTCATGCTCGACACCAGCCCCGAACCAGTTGCTCCGATCACTTCTCAGGCACGGCCAAACTCTGTTGCCACCGGGTGGAGAATCGACACGTGAGGACCTTCCATCGCTACGTGGCGATCGGAGATTCAGCGACCGAGGGGCTTCAGGACTTCGACGAGAACGGCGCTTATCGGGGCTGGGCCGACCGCCTCGCCGAGCACATCGCGGCTGCCCAGGATCAACCGCTGGAATACGCCAACCTGGCAGTGCGCAGCCTCCGGTTGAGCGAGATCCGGCGGACCCAGTTCGACCGGGCGCTGGCCCTCGAGCCCGACCTGATGAGCATCGTCGGCGGAGTCAACGATGTGCTGGCGCCGCGGCCGGACTTCGGTCGGCTCGCTGTGGACTTCGACTACATGTTCACCGAATCCGCCTCACGGGGGATCACCGTCTTCACCTTCCTCATGCCGGATCCCAGCTTTCTCAAGCCGATCGGCCGTTACGTCAGGGAGCGCTCCCTGATCCTGTCCGACATCACCCGCGCCGCCGCTCAGAACGCCGGCGTCCTGGTGCTTGAACTTGCCCGGTATCCGGTCGCTTCGGATCCACGGCTCTGGTACGAGGACCGGCTGCACGGAAACCGGCTCGGCCACCAGCGGATGGCCGAGGCCTTCGCTGATCTGCTCGGCTATCCGGGCTTCGATCACTGGGCCGACCCGCTGCCGGACCCCTTGCCGCAACCGCCGGTCCTCGAGCGGATCGCCGGTGATCTTGATTGGGCCGTGCGGTGGTTCGGTCCGTGGCTCGGCCGAGGACTGGCGCATGTGCCGCACGGCCAGGGCATCACCGCCAAGCGGCCGAACCCCGAGGTGGTTGCGGTGACCCGGCACGCTCTGTCGACCGACAACGGCTGAGCTGATCGAATCACCCCGGCGCTGATCATCAACAGCGCTGGTCACGACAGATCGTCGGACCGCTACATTGGCCGAGGCTTTGCTGGGCAGACGGATGCGGCACGGAGGGGCGGATGATCTTCCTCGGGGTGGACGGTGGTGGGACGAAGACGGCGTTGTGCCTGATCAGCGGCGACGGCGAGCTGCTGGCCCGGCAGCAGACCGGAGCCAGCTACTTCGCCGGTCCACCCGGCGCCGGGCCACAGCACGTTCGACGCGTCCTGACCGACGCCGTACCGTCGCTGTGCGAGTCGGCTGGTGTGACCACCGCGATGATCGGCTTCGCCTTCTTCGGCATCCCCGCCTACGGAGAGTTGAGTGCCGACCAGCCGCTGCTCGACGAAGCTCCCCGCGCCGTGCTCGGGCATGATCGCTATCGCGTCGACAACGACGTTGTCTGTGGTTGGGCCGGATCGCTGGCGTTGACCGACGGCGTCAACGTGGTCGCCGGCACCGGCTCGATCGCGTACGGCAGGAACGGCGACCGCGGTGTCCGGGTCGGCGGCTGGGGCGAGCTGTTCGGAGACGAGGGGTCCGGTTACTGGATCGGTCTGCGTGGCCTTCAGGTCTTCTCCCAGTTGAGCGACGGCCGGTTGCCGTGGAGCCCCTTCGGTGATCTTGTCCGCGAACGGCTCGCGCTGACCGCGGACTTCGATCTGCTCGATGTCGTGCAACATCGCTGGGGGAACGATCGCGGCAAGATCGCTGCGTTGTCCCGGCTGGTCGCCGAAGCGGAACAAGCCGGAGACGCACAGGCCGCCGCGATCATCCGGGAGGCTGCCGATCAGCTGGTCCGGCATGTCACAGCGGTACGCGGTCGCGTCGGTTTCGATGACGGCTTCGCTGTGCCTGTGTCGTATTCGGGCGGGGTGTTCAATGCACCGGCGGTGTTGACCGCCTTCACCGAGCGGCTGGCCGACGGACCGTATGCCTACGAGCTCAGAACGCCGCGATTCGATCCGGCGATCGGAGCAGCACTCTTCGCCGCCTCGCTCGGCGGATCACCGCTGAGCGACAGCGCGCTTGATCACCTGGCTGGTCAACTCGCCTGATCAACTAGCTATGACCTGATGGCGCGGCGCTGCACCAGTTCCTTCTTGGCGAACTGACCGATGTGGTAGGTCGCCATGCCGTCGAGAACGGCTCCGACGCCACCGCCGACCAGCGGAATGCTGCGGGTGACCATCAGCGGCAGATGTTTGCCGCCGACCCGGGTCAGCAGACCCGTGAAGGCGATCTCGGCCACCTGGGCGTCCAATTCGGGATCGAAGACCGGAGCGGTGGCGACCGCCATCGGCGTGGTCGGCAACTTGCCGGAGGCGATCCGCCGTCCCAGCTGCTCGCCGCCGATCAGACACATCACCAGTGCGGTGCGGACTCTGCGGTCGTTGATGTCGTAGCCGCGCAGATGGGCGATCGCAGCAACCATCCGGACCTGGACCACTGCGACACCGGCGATATTGGCCGGAACCAGCAGGGCAGCGGTGGCCAAACCTCCGACGTTGGTGACGAAACCCTGGGCCGTACCGAGCCGGATGTGGCTGTCGATGATCGATTCGACCGCCTCGTCCACCGAACCCCCGGAACGCTCCAGATGCTTACCGGCGGCGGCCTTGGCCCCCGGCAGCCGTCCGGTGCCGTCGATGGCTACCTCCACGATCCGCCGCAGCGCGGAACCGGCGACCTGTGGCCCACCGGTGGTCACCGGCTGCAGCCGACGGGCAACCGCCCTACCGACATCCCTGGCTGTCGCCATCGAACCTCCGAACCTCATTCGTACCGGCCTGACTCGGGCCACCCGGCAGCGACCAGCGTACGTGTCGGGCAGCGGGATGCCGACTCCGAGCGGGAAAGAGTGGGGTTATCCCTGGGTCGTCCGCTCCCCGGGTGCCGCGGCGTCGACCGACCCGGCGTGCCAGACTCGAGACGTGGCGGATCGGTCGGGTGTCTTCTTCGGCGCGTCGTCGGTCTTCGGGTCGCCGCGGCGCTGGCCGGACAGCGACCTGATCGGGATGAGTGAGGAGTTCGGACCGGAGCTGGCGGTCGCCGGTTATCGCGCGGGCGTCTTCCCGATGCCGCAGCACGGTTTCCGTGGCCGGAGACTGATGGGCTGGTACTCGCCGTTGGACCGGGGGATCCTGCCGCTGGACGGTCTGCGGGTGTCACGGTCGCTGCGAAAGATGATCAAGCGGTACGCGATCACGGTCGACACTGCCTTCGACGAGGTGATCCGGCGCTGCGGGGATCCGTCGCGACCGGGCGGTTGGATCGACGAGCGGATCCTGCAGGTCTACACCGGGCTGCACCAGGCCGGCATCGTGCACTCCGTCGAGGCCAGAACCGCCGATGGCAGGCTGGCGGGCGGCCTGTACGGAGTGAGCATCGGCGGACTGTTCGCCGGGGAGTCGATGTTCCACGACCCGGTGATCGGCCGGGACGCATCGAAGGCCGCGCTGGTCGCCCTGGTCGACCTCCTGCGCGGCGACGGGCAGGACCGCCTGCTCGACGTCCAGTGGCAGACACCGCATCTGGCCAGCCTTGGTGTGATCGAGATCCCGCGGGAGGACTATCTTCGCCGGCTCGCAGTCGCCGTAACACTGCCGGCACCGGACTTCCGGGCACCGGCGGGCTGACCAGCCCCACGCAGCAGACCGTACGGTTGCCCGCTGTGAGTACTTTGGCGGTCCAGACGAGCCGCGTGCTTCGAATCCGGCATCCGTCGCCTGTCTGGACGGCGGATGTGCACGAGGGCCGTCGGCAAGAGTCATTGGACACCGTTCGTCCGAACCGTTGAACCCACCAACTCGATCGAGGAGTGCCGCATGCCAGTCGTGCCCACCCGCCGCCGGGTGTTCGGCCTGATCCTCGCCTTCGTGGCAGGCGGGTTGGTCGCGGTCCAGGCACGTGTCAACGGGGCGCTCGGCACCACACTGGGCAATGGCATCGTCGCGGCCCTGATCAGCTTCTCCACCGGTCTGGTGCTGCTCGGTGTCGTCGCACTCTGCAATGCCTCGGTCCGGCGTCGGTTCTCCGGGCTCAGAGCAGCATTGAGCGACCGCCGCCTGGCCTGGTGGCAGTTGCTCGGCGGGTTCTCGGGAGCCTTCCTGGTGCTGTCCCAGGGCGTCACGGTCACCGTCATCGGCCTGGCCACCTTCACCGTCGCGGCAGTCGGCGGGCAGCTGATCAGCAGTCTGCTGGTCGACCGTGCCGGACTGGGGCCGGCCGGCAAGGCTCCGGTGACGCTCAATCGCGCCGTGGGTGCAGGCATTGCGCTGATCGCCGTCCTGGTGGCCAGTGCCAACGGCATCACCGGCGGCCTCCCCGTGTACGCCTTGGCGCTGCTGCCTGCGTTGGCCGGATTCGGCACGGCTTGGCAACAGGCGGTCAACGGGCGGGTCGGGGTGGTCGCCGCCCGGTGGTCGCGACGGTGATCAACTTCCTGGTCGGCACAGCCGCGTTGATCATCGCGGCGGCGGTCAGCGTGCTGGCCCGCGGGCTTCCTGCCGCGCTGCCGCGCCAGCCCTGGCTCTATCTCGGTGGTTTGATCGGCGTGATCTTCATTGCCTCGGCCGCACTGATCGTCCGCTGGGTGGGTGTGCTGCTGCTCGGGATGACCTCCATCGCCGGCCAACTCACCGGCGCTGTCGTCGTCGAACTGGTTGCGCCGACCAGCGCGGGACTCAGTCTGATCAAGATTCTCGGCTGCGCCCTGACGCTGGTCGGCGTGATCATCGCCGTACGGCCGCAGCGTCGCCGCAGCCTCGACCGCACCGGTGGCTGACGCTTTGTGGCTCAGTCGACGAGCGACTGGGTCCCCACTACCACGGCCAGGGCGAGCTTCTCGGCATCCTCGCTGTCAGGTTCGGCGGTGTAGACCATGATCCGAAGATCATCATGGGCGACCACCAGCGTGTCGCAGTCGAGGTTGATCAGCCCGACCTCGGGATGATCGATCGTCTTGTGCCGGGCTCTGTGCGCCGACGGGGCCGGCTCGGCCCGTTCCCAGAGGCCGACGAATCCCGGATGGTGCGTACGCAGCTGGTCGATCAGTCGTTGCAGCCCCGGATCGGCCGGATAGCGCGCCGACGTCGCGCGCAACTCGGCGACGATCCCGGCGTGGAACTCCGCGGTCTCGACCGGGAGGTGGACCACCCGACTCGGTGCACCTGTCAGATTGCGCCAGACCGCATTGCGTTCCAGACCTCGCCAGTTCGTCGTCTCGCCCAGCACCGCTTCGTACGGCGCGTTGGTGATCAGCAGATTCCAGGCGGCGTCGAAGACCGCGACGGGAGTGTTGGAGAGCCGGTCGAGCAGCCGTTGCACACTCGGCGCGATACGTGTCGGAACCGTTCCCGGCCCCGGTGCGGCAAGGCCCGCCAATCGGAAGAGCAGATCGCGCTCGTCGTGGCTCAGCCGCAGGGCCCGGGCCAACGCCTCGACCACCTGGGCCGACGGTGAGGTCGCCCGACCCTGCTCCAGCCGGGTCAGATAGTCGACGGAGATCCCGGCAAGTCCGGCGAGCTCCTCCCGACGCAGGCCCCGTGCGCGCCGGCGCGAGCCGTTCGGCACACCGACGGTTCCCGGGGCGATCCGGTCCCGCCAACGCCGCAGAGCCAGGCCGAACTCCCACGCATCCATGACACCAGTGTGCTCCGGCCCGGCCCGGCTTTCCTGGCCCTGTCAGTCCTAGGAGAACCGGACGACTCGTTGGCGATCTTCGACCGACGAATGCTGGGGCCATGACGACGACACTGATCACCGGGGCGAACAAGGGTCTCGGCAAGGAAACCGCCCGGCACCTGATCGCTGCGGGGCACACGGTCTACATCGGGGCGCGCGATCCTGATCGCGGACGCGCCGCCGCAACAGAACTGGGCGGTCGGTTCATCCAACTCGATGTCACCGATGACGCATCGGTCACTGCGGCGTTCGCCGCCATCGATGCGGACGGCGGCCTTGACGTGTTGATCAACAACGCCGGTATCGCCAAGTGGGCACTGAACGGACCCGAGGCTTTGGAGGTGTTCGACACCAATGCCGTCGGGATCCTCCGAGTCACCGAGGCTGCACTTCCGCTGCTGGAGCGGTCGGACAATCCGGTGATCGTCAACATCTCCAGCGCACTGGGCTCCTTCGGCGCGGTCACCGACCCGGCCAGACCGGCCCATCACGTCCGGGCGATCGTCTACGGCGCCAGCAAGGCCGCCGTCTCCATGCTGACCCTGCAGTACGCGTTGGCCTATCCGAAGATCAGGATCAACGCGGTCGAGCCCGGATACACCGCGACCGAACTCGGCGGCGGTCCGGTGCTGGAAGGCGCCCAACCGGTCGAGGCAGGAGCCCGACCCATCGTCCGGATGGCGACGATCGGCCGGGACGGACCGACCGGCACGCTTCAGGAGGATGCCGGCCGGCTCGCCTGGTAGGGGTCGGGCAGGTTGCGCGATCGACGGCACTGTCTGCGGCCCGCGACATAATGGCTGCATGCCGGAGATGCCGGAGGTCGAGTCGCTGGTCCGATTCCTGGGTCAGCGGTTGGCCGGTCGCGCGTTCGCGCGGGTCGAGTTGGCGGCGTTCAGCGCGCTCAAGACCTACGATCCGCCGCTGTCGGCGCTGCAGGGCCTCGAGGTCGAATCGGTACGCCGGCACGGCAAGTTCCTCGACATCGACGCCCAGGGCGTCCACCTGATCTTCCATCTGGCCCGCGCCGGCTGGCTGCGATGGCGCGACGAGATGACCGACAAGCCGCTGCGTCCCGGCAAGGGACCGATGGCGCTGCGGGCTGTGTTCGACGACAACTCCGGCTTCGATCTGACCGAGGCGGGCACGCAGCGCAAGCTCGCGGTCTACGTGACGACCGATCCGATGCTCGTGCCGCACATCGCCGGGCTCGGCCCGGATCCACTGGATGAGACCTTCACCCTCGAGACGCTGACCAAGCTGTTGGGGGAGGCCGGACGGGCTCAGCTGAAGGGCGTGCTGAAGGATCAGCGGGTGATCGCCGGGATTGGCAACGCGTACTCCGACGAGATCCTGCACCGGGCGAAGCTGAGCCCGTTCAAGCCGTCCAACAGCCTGACCGACGCGGAGCGCACCGGCCTGTTCGCGGCGATGAAGGACGAACTTGCCGACGCCATCAAGCGTTCGGAGGGGCTGGCGGTCAAGGACCTCAAGGGCGAGAAGAAGTCGGGCCTGCGGGTGCACGGTCGGACCGGGGAGAAGTGTCCGGTCTGCGGCGACACGATCGCCGAGGTCTCCTTCGCCGATTCGTCGCTGCAGTACTGTCCGACCTGCCAGACCGGCGGCAAGAAGCTGGCCGATCGACGACTCTCACGATTGCTCAAGTAATCACACGGTTCTCACACGCAACGTGCGGCACGGCTCCACAATGGTGAGGTGTCTGAACTGCCCACCATCACTCCGTCCGAGGTCGATCTGTTGCCCGGACCGGAGTGGATGATGCTCGACGTCCGAACCGATGCCGAATGGGCGGAGGGCAGGATCGAGGGCTCGATCCACATCCCGCTGGACCAACTGATGTCCCGGATCGACGAGGTCAGCGACAAGGTGATCTGTATCTGCGCTGTGGGCGGGCGTTCGGCGCAGGCGACCGCGTACCTGCTGTCAACGGGCCGTGACGCGATCAATCTGGACGGCGGCATCCGGGCGTGGATGGCCGATGACCGGCCGGTCTCTCGCGGCTGAGCAGGTAGAACAGCCAAGAACGTGGACGACACGCCGCAAATATCAGGGAATATGTGACCCCTCGGCGAGAAGGCGGAGGGCCGTGGCGATCATGATCGCCGCGATCACGGCGTCGAGGATCCGCCAGGCACGTGGCGTGGTCATGACGCCGCGCAGCAGGCGGGCACCGTACCCGAGGGCGGCGAACCAGGCGACACTGGCCAGCATGCTGCCGGCGGCGAACCACCACCGTTGACCGCCGTGACTGTTGGCGACACCGCCGATCATCAGGACGGTGTCCAGATAAACGTGCGGGTTCAGCCAGGTTATCGCCAGACAGGCGGCGACCGCAGAGGACAGGGAAGGTCGCACGCCGGCGCTGTCGAGTTCGAGGCGCTCACCGACGAAGAGCCTGCGGATCGCCGCCGCCGCATAGCCGAACAGCACGATCGCCCCACAGAACCTGATCACGGTCATCGCCACCGGGGCACGTTCCACGATCGCGCCCAGCCCGCCGACACCGGCAGTGACCAGGACGACATCGGACAGCCAGCAGATCAGCACCAGGACGGTCACGTGGGACCGCAGGATCCCTTGGCGGAGCAGGAAACTGTTCTGCGCTCCGATCGCGACGATCAGCGACATCATCATGGCGAACCCCTGGACGGCACTCGTCAGCCCCGGTGTCGCGAATTGATCAACCAGCACGGCCAGACCGTACGCGACCCGACAGCGTCAGACCAGCTAAAGTTTCTGCAGATACGTAAGAACTGCTAAGGACGGTTGTGGACCTGCAGATCGACCAGTTACGAACCCTTGTCGCGGTCGTCGACCACGGCACCCTGGATGCCGCAGCACGTGAGCTCCGGGTGACGCCGTCGGCGGTCAGCCAGCGGCTCAAAGCACTCGAGTCCTCGGTCGGCCAGGTATTGGTCCGCCGGTCCCGGCCGGCCCGGCCGACGGAACCGGGCACGGTGGTCCTCCGGGTGGCCCGGCAGATGATCTTGCTCAACGACACGGCGGGTGTGGAACTCGCCGGAGCAGGGGCCGAGGGTGCGACAACCATTCCGGTGGTGATCAACGGTGACTCGTTGAACACCTGGGCGCTGCAGGCCTTGGCCGAGGTCGACCCGGAGCAACGGATCTCCTTCGAGGTGCACCGTGCCGATGAGGGTCTTTCGGTCGAACTGCTGCGCAACGGCACGGTGATGGCGGCCGTGACGTCGGTGGCCGAGCCGGTCCCCGGATGCAGCGTGCGTCGGCTGGGCACGATGGGCTACCGGCCGATGGCCAGTCCCGGTTATGTCGAACGCTGGTTCCCCGACGGGCCGACCATCGCGGCGCTGGCGGTCGCACCGGTGGTGGTCTTCGACCGCGACGACACACTGCAGGACCGGTATCTGCGGCGCAGGACCCGTCGACGGCTCGACCCGCCGCGGCACTTCATCCCTGTCTCCGCCGATTTCGCCCGGGCGATCGCTCTCGGCCTGGGCTGGGGGATGGTCCCGCCACAACAGAGCCGGGTGTTCGAGGACACCGGGTGCCTGGTTGAGTTCGACCCACCGGCACACGTCGACGTACCGCTCTACTGGCAGCAGTGGAAACTGCACACGCCGATGCTGGACCAGTTGGCCGATGCCATGATCAGCACGGCGGCGCGCGAACTGCGTTGACAGCGGGTGGCCGTCGGCGCGCCGGTGCATGATCGGCTGCGCCGGTCGCGTGATTGACTGGGAGTGTGACGACAAACGGTCAGGAGATCTTCGCCCACCGCGGTTTCAGCGGCCGCTACCCCGAGTCCACCCTCGCGTCGTATCGCGCGGCGATCGCCTACGCCGAAGAACATGATCTTGAGCTCGGTCTGGAGTGTGACGTCCACTTCAGCGCGGATGATCATCTGATCTGCCTGCACGATCTTGATCTGGACCGAACGTCGGACGCCACTGGTCCGGCATACGCGAAGACGCTGGAGGAGTTGCGCGCGGTCGACTTCGGCTCGTGGTTCACCGCCGATCCGACGCCGGATGAGAAGTCGGTCACCACCCTGGTCGAGTTGCTGGACATGATCGCCGAGGCCCGTGCCCGCGGCGTACGGATCACGCTCAACCTGGAGACCAAACATCCCAATCCCCGTGGAACGGAGATCGAGGACCGGGTCGCGGAGTTGCTGGCCGGCCACGGTTGGACCGGTGCCGATTCGCCGATCCGGTTGATCACCTTCTTCCCTGAGGCCCTGGTGAAGATGCGTGAGGTGCTGCCCGAGTTGCGACGCACCTTCCTGATCTCCGAGCTGTCCTCGGCCGGGGACGGTGCGCTGCCGGACGGTGTGCGGATCGTCGGGCCGGACCTGGAACGGGTGCGCAGGGACCCGGACTGGGTGGGCCGGATGATCGAGGCCGGCAATCAGGTGCACGTATGGACTGTCAACACGCCGGAGGACGTACGCTTCTGCCTCGATCTGGGCGTCACCGGCTTCACCACGGACTTCCCCGACGTGGTCGCGGAATCGCTGGCGGAGCTGTCCGCGGCTCGCTGACCGGCGTCAGGCAGGCTGATGGTCGCGGAGCAGTCGTCGGTGGGTCTTCGCCGCCTCCGCATGCAGCGCCCTGCCTTTGTCGGTGAGCTGGACCAGCAGCGCCCGCCGGTCCTCCGCGCAGAAATCCCGGGTGACCAGGCCGGCCTTCACCAGCCGGTCGACGATCCGGGACAGCGCGCTCTGGGTCATCGGTGAGATGCTGCCGAGATCCTTCATCCGGCACGGGCCGCCCGGAACGTCGATCTCGGCGATCAGATCGAGCACCTCGAACTCACTGAGTCCGATCTGATGCTCGGCAGTCAGCCGCCGGTCCAGTTCGGTGGACATCTTCAGGTAGCGACCCTGGAGGTCACGCCACTGCTCGACCAGGGCCGCATCGTTTGCAGCCATGCTCGCAGTATATATCATGACCGTGCATCGAATACTACCGAATAAAATGCTTGCGCATTAGATGACACAGCATCTAATGTAGTCGACGTGAACACACCCGACACCGCCACCGTCCGGTGGTCAAAGCAGCGCTGGGCGCTGCTCCTGGTGCTTTGCACCGTCCTCGCACTCGACGGGTTGGACGTCTCGATGGTGGGCGTCGCACTTCCCACGATCGGCGCGCAGCTCGGGATCGGAACCGCCACCCTGCAATGGGTGGTCTCGGGATACGTCCTGGGGTACGGAAGCCTGCTGCTGCTCGGCGGACGGCTGGCCGACCTGCTGGGCCGGCGGCGGATCTTCTTGATCGCGCTGTCGGTCTTCGTCCTCGCATCGTTGCTCGGCGGTGTGGCCGACAACCCCCAGTTGCTGATCGCGGCCCGCTTCATCAAGGGCTTGGCGGCGGCCTTCACCGCCCCGACCGGCTTCTCCATCATCACCACGAACTTCGCCGAAGGGCAGGAGCGCAACAAGGCCATCTCGATCTATTCGGTCTTCGGTGCATCCGGCTTCTCGCTCGGTCTGATCGTCGGTGGCCTGGTGACCGGGCTCAGCTGGCGCTGGACCATGATCTTCTCGATGCCGTTCGCGCTGGCCGTGCTGGCGCTCGGGCCGCTGGTCATCCCCAAGGACCGGCCGCAGGTCGGCAGGGGCAGTGATCTCGCCGGAGCCATCGCTCTTCCGGCGGGGATGCTGACGCTGGTCTACACCGTCGTCACCGCGCCCCAAGCCGGCTGGACCTCGCTGCGGACCATCATCGGATTCCTCGTGGCGGCACTGATCCTGGCCCTGTTCGGCGTCGTCGAATCACGGGTCCGGCACCCGTTGATCCGGTTCTCGATCATGAAACAAGGATGGGTCGCCCGGGCGAACCTTGCGGCGGTGGCGCTCTTCGGTGCCTACCTCAGTTTCCAGACGATCATCACGCTGTTCCTGCAGTCGGTGCTCGGCTGGCAGCCGCTGACCCTCGCCCTGGCCCTGCTGCCGGCGGGCCTGATCGTTGCCGGCAGCGCGCCGTTCGCCGACCGGCTGATCGATCGGTTCGGAGCGCCGAGGTTGATCATGCTCGGGCTGGCCAGCCAGGTGATCGGCTACCTGCTCTTCCTGCGTGTGGACACCCACCCGTCCTACCCGTTGGCGATCCTGCCGTCGGTGCTGCTGATCGGGCTCGGGTTCGCCATGGCCTTCCCGTCGATCAACGTGCAGGCGACCGCGGGCATCTCCAACGACGAACAGGGCCTGGCCGCCGGCCTGGTGCAGACCAGTACCCAGGTCGGGGCCGCGTTGGTGCTCGCCGTAACCACCGCGGTGGTGGCAAGCGGCATGCCGCAGGCCGGTGCGAGCGCCGGTCAGATGCTGGATGCGTACCGTCCGGGACTGCTGCTCAGCGCACTGGTCGCCGTCGCGGGCTTCGGGGTCGCGGCCTGGCCGCGGCGCAGGCTTCGCGTCCCGGAACCGGTGGTGGTCGAGCCCGAGCAGGAACGCGAACCGGTCGGCTGAGTCCAGGTTCGTCCGGTGGGGTGTCGCCGGCATCAGAAGGTCGCCGGTATCAGAAAGGTGTCAGAGATCGTCCCGGAGGATCGGGCAGGACATGCACCGCGGCCCGCCGCGGCCGGTACCCAACTCGGCTCCGGCGATCGTGATGACCTCGATGCCGGCGGCCTCCAGCCGGGCGTTGGTCTGGGTGTTCCGCTCGTACGCCACGGCGACCGTCGGCGCGATGCAAAGCGTGTTGTTGCCGTCGTCCCATTGCTCACGCTCGGCGGTCACCGGATCCAGACCGGTGTCGATCAAGTGCAATCGACCGATCCCCATCGCCTCGGCCGCCGCCTCCAGGAACGGCCGGGGCGTTCCGATCTCCAACTCGCCGCCATCGTCGAGCCGGATCGGCAGCGCCCGGAGATCATGGGCGACGTTGGGATACATCACCACAGCATCCGTGTCGACCATGGTGCAGATCGTGTCCAGATGCATGGTCGCCCGATCCTGGGCGATCGGCACCGCGAGCACGGTGCGGGCCAGGCCGGCCGACAGGACCGTCCGGGCGAGCTGTTCGGCTCCTGCCGGGGTGGTGCGCTCGCCGACGCCGACGGCCAGCGCACCGGGACCGAGCGCCATGATGTCGCCGCCCTCGATGTGCTCCGAGCCGGGCAGGGTCGGATCCGACCGGTCGGCACCGACCAACCGCTTCACACCGGCGAACCGGGGATGGAACTCATAGATCAGCTCGGTCAGCTGGGTCTCCCGGCGCCGGGCGGGCATGGTGAGCGAAGTGACCACCACCTGGTCGCCGATCCAGGCACTGGAGTCCCGGGTGAACAGCAGATTGGGCAGCGGATCGATCAGGAAGTCCTCGGGGCGAAGCAGACCCGTGACCAGGGTGCGGATCCCGGACACCTCGTCGTTGCGCAGTCCGGCCGTCATCACCTCGGCCAGCCGATCGGCACCGGCCGCGGACAGCTCCTGGCGCAAATACCGGCGCAACCGGTCGCCCAGTCGCAGGTCGCGCAGCGTCTGCTCGATCGCCATGCTGCGTGCCGCGTCGCTCTGCAGCGTCTGGACGAGCAGCTCGGTCAGATAAAGCACCTCGACGCCGCGGTCGCGCAGAGCGGTGGCGAACGCGTCGTGTTCGTCCTGAGCCCGGGCGACCCAGGGGATTCCGTCGAACAACAGCGCGTCGTTGTTCCGCGGGGTGAGTCGCCGGAGTTCGTTGCCCGGTCGGTGCAGCATCACGGTCCGCAGCCGACCGACCTCTGACCTGACGCCGACTGCCGGATCGGGGACCTGGGCCATGCGGTGAGATTAGCCCACAGGCCGCGGAAAATAGCCCGAAGGAACGGCCCCGGCGACCCGATAACCTGTAGGCGTGAGTACGACCGGCAGTCGGATCGCAGCAGTGATTCCGGCCAAGAACGAGGAGCAGCGCATCGCTGCCACAGTGACGGCCGTACGGGAACTGCCCCACGTGGCAACCGTGATCGTCGTCGACGACGGGAGCACCGACCGGACGGGTGAGTACGCGACCGGAGCCGGCGCCATCGTCGTCCGGCACGATCGGAATCGCGGCAAGTCGGCCGCGATCGAGTCCGGGGTGAACGCGCTCGGCGTCATCGAGCAGCGGGACGGACGCCCCGAGGCAGGCATCATCCTGCTGTTGGATGCCGACCTGGGCGAAACCGCCGCCAACGCCGCACCGCTGATCGCACCGGTGGTGGCCGGCGAGGCCGACCTGACCATCGGCGTGCTGCCGCAGCAGACCACCGACGACGGATCCCCGGCCGGAGGCATGGGCATCGTCGTCAACACCGCCCGGCGCGGCATCGCCGAGCTGTCCGGCTTCCAGGCCCGGGCGCCGCTCTCGGGGCAGCGCTGCCTGACCCGGCGCGCCTTCGAACTGGCCAGCCCGCTGGCCGCCGGCTGGGGTGTGGAGACCGGAATGACCATCGACATCGTCCGGGCCGGACTCACGGTGACCGAGATCGACGTCGATCTCGGCCACCGGGCAACTTCGAACGATCTCGCCGGGCAGCTGCACCGCGCCCGTCAGCTCGCCGACGTCACCCGGGCGCTGACCGCCCGCGGAATGATTTCCAAGGCGACCGACGAGCTGCGCAACTCCTCGGCGGTCAACAACCTGCTGCAACGCTTCCGGCAACGATGAGCGCAGCCGAGCTGCCGGCGGCCGAGGATCAGCGGCCGGCGGCCTACCGTCCGGTCCGTTGGCACCGCGACCACCGGTTCGCCCTGGCCGCGATCATCGGTGCCACGCTGTTGGAGGTGATCGTCGGGGTCCTCGGGCCTTCGGTGATCACGATCACGCTGGGTCCGCGCCGCAATCCGCTGCCGCCCTGGTATCTGCCGCAGGGTGTCGTCGAGCCCAACGAATGGCTGGTCTCGCTGATGATCTGGGCAGCGATCGCGGTCGGTGCGATCGGACTGGTGATCGCGCTGCGGGCACTGGCCGACGGCTGGCGACCGCGGGCCCGCCGGCTGGCTGCGCTGGGTGTCGGCCTGGTGACCGCGACAGTGCTGGTGCCACCGCTGACGTCGGCCGACGTGTTGATGTACGCGGCCTACGGACGGTTGCAGGTGACCGGGCGGAATCCGTACCAGATCACGCCGGCCGACATCTTCCGCGGCCAGTACGACCCGGTGATGCACTGGACCGAGCGGCCGTGGACCGATACGCCCAGCGTGTACGGCCCGATCACGTCGTGGACGCAGCTCGCCGCGAACAAGCTCGGCGGCACCAACATGCACGACATCGTGTTCTGGCTGCAGCTGTTCTCCGCCGTGCCGTTCGTGCTGGCCTGTCTCGGCGTCCTGCTCATCGCTCGCACGGCCGATCCGGAACGGCGAGCCCGTGCCGCACTGCTGACCATCGCCAACCCGGTGTTGATCTGGGCCGTGGTCGCGGGCGCCCACAACGAGGCGCTGTCGGTCGTCTTCGCTGTGGCCGGAATGATGTTCATCCGGAAGAGTCCGTTCCTGGCCGGCCTCGGCGTCGGCATCGCCGGCTGCGCCAAGATCAGCATCGGCATCTGGGGACTCGGAATGCTCTGGGCGTACCGTCGGCAGCCCAAGCAACTGTTCCTGATCTGCCTGGGTGCGGCGATCCCGATGGTTGCCGCGTACGGGCTGTGGGAGCCGGCCGCCTTGGAACGGGCCGTGCGCAACGGTGCGCTGATCTCGACCGGAGGGTGGGTCAATCCGCTCTTCACCCTGCTGGTCGGGATCGTCGGGACGAACACCGCGAAGGTCATCGTCGGGGTGGTCAGTTATGTGTTGCTTGCCCTGATCGTCTTCTGGCTGTCCCGGGTGGTCCCGTGGCAGATCGCGCCCGTCGCGGAAGCAGGGGTCGAGCCGAAACGGGATCCGATGACCGTGGCGCTGCGCACCGCGATGATCATCGGTACGGCCTGGGTATGTACGTCGATCTACACCCTCAGTTCCTACGATCTCCAGGTCTGGATGGCGCTGGCACTGGTGGCCGGTGGCAAGCTCGAGCGGCTGCTGGTGGTGCGCGGCGCGGTGTTGTCTGCGGCCTTCGTCCCTGGCCGTGCGATCGCCTTCGGTGCTGCACTGGAGTGGACGGCGGCCCGGGTGCGCGATCCGGTCTCCCCGATCATCCAGATGCTGGTGCTGGTGGCGATCTTCCTGTGGTGGAAGTGGCCGAACCGTACGTCGCTGTGGATGATCTGGCGGGACAAGGCCGGCGACAAGGCCGGCGACAAGGCGTCCCCGCCCGACGGCGACGGGCCGGAGCCGGAGGTCATGCCGGAGCCAGCGGAGGGCGCAGATCCCTCATCGAAAGTCGCTGCTTCCTGATCAGTATCAGCACGCCCAACCCGAGGGCGGCGACCGCGATCGACGCCAACACCGCCACGTCCCTGATCAGGTGGCCGGTTTCGCCGCCGGAGATCGTGACCCGGAACGCGTCGATCAGATAGGTCATCGGCATGTACGGACTGATCGCCGAGAAGAATCGCGGCAGAACGGCCGGCGGGTAGGTGCCGCCGGCCGATGCCAGTTGCAGGATGAGCCAGATCAGTAACAGCGCCGAGCCGGGTGTGCCAAGGGCAGATCGGAGCAGATGGGCGATCGCCGAGAAGGCCACGGCGCCGAGCGCGGTGACGCCGTACAGGGCCAGCGGTCGCACCGGATCGAGGCCGAGGAACAGCCAGACGGTACTGATCGTCAGATAGCCGCCGATGATCGCCAGCAGGCCGGCCGGCAGCCAGCTGCCGAGCAGCCGGGCCGTCGGATTCGCCCGGCCGACCAGGGTGCGGCCGACCAGCGGGCGGATGACCAGGAAGGCAGAGATTCCGAACACCCACAGGGCGATGGAGAAGAACATCGGTGCCAGCCCTCGTCCGTAGTAGGTCGCCGGGTTGTCCACGTGCATCTCGACCGACGCCGGCGAGGACAGCACCTGCGCGGCGTCGCGCTGTTGATCGGCCGTGATCGCCGGCACCTTCTTGGCAGCGGCGGCAAGCTGATCATGGAGCGCGGCGGCCCCGTCGGACAGTCGGCCGAGGGCAGAGTCGAGGTCGTGGGTGCCGGTCTTCAGGCTGTCGGCGCCGTCGGAGACCTGGCGGGCGCCGTTGTGGAGGGCCGCGGCGCCGTCGGCGGCATCAAAGACCCCGGTGGCCAGTGACTCGGCGCCGGTGGATGCGCTGCTGATCGCGCCGTTCAGCGCGTGGGCGCCCGAAGCGACGTCATGGGCGCCGTTGTTGAGCTGGTTGATGTCCCTCCTGCTGTCGGCCAGAGACCCGGACAGGTCATCACCGGCGGATCGGGCGTCGGCGGTGAGGGAGGAGATCACCACGGCATTGGTCCGAGCGGCCCCGGCGATGGTCGTGGCGCGACCGGACGCCGTGTCGATCCGGCCGGACAGTCTCTGGAACGCCGGATCTTCGGCGAGCTGGGGATAGCGACGCCTGATCCGGTCCAGGTCGGAGCCGGCCCGGTCAAGATCATCGGTGATCGACTGGCTTCCTCCGGCGGCGGTGCCGGCGATGTCGTTGAGCGCGTCGCCGGCCCGAGCGCCGTTCCTCTGCATCTGCGGCAGCGCCTTCTGCAGCGCGGTCAGGGGCGGGACGACCCGGTCGCGCAGTTGCTGGGTTCCGGTGGCGACCTGGTCTGCGCCGTCGGCAAGATCACCGGACTTCGTGGTCATCGCGTTCAGGCCGTCGGAGAGGTCGTCGGCGCCGGTGCCGGCGGCGGCCAAGCCGTCGGAGAGGCTCTTCGATCCGGCTTCAAGATCAGCTGCGCCGTCGCTCAGCGATGCCGCGCCGGTGGCGATCTTTTCGGAGGCGGAGTGGGCGGAGACCAGGCCGTCGTGGAGTTTGGCCGACCCCTGGGCTGCGTCGTCCAGGCCTCTGTTGATGGTGGCGAGATTCTTGAAGACGACCTCGAAGTAGCTTCGGACGGCCGACTGATCGACCGCCTGTTCGATCTTGGTCTGCGCCGTGTTGGTGATGCTGCCGATGACGAACCCGTTGGCGTCGTTGCGGCGTACCTGGATGTGGGCCTGGACCGGATCGGTGGTCTGTCCGCTGACCAGGTCGGTGGAGAAGGTCGGCGGGACGGTGACGACGAGATAGAAGTCGCCGTCGGCCAGGCCGCGGTCGGCTGTGGGCTGGTCCACCTCGTGCCAGTCGAACTCCTGCTCGGCGACGAGTTCGGCGACGAAATCGTCACCGGCGGTGATGGTCCGTCCTTCGGCCTTCGCGGGCTGGTCCTGGTTGACGACGGCGACCGGCAGGTCGCTGAGACGTCCGTACGGGTCCCAGTTCGCGGCCAGGTAGATGGCGCCGTAGATCAGCGGTACGAGTGCAACGAAGATCAGGGCGATCTTCGGGACGGGTCCGCGGAACCGGCGGAACTCGGCGACCGCGATGCCGATCGGGTCGAAGCGTGTGGGCTGGCTCATGATCACCTGCTGGGGGTCGTACGGACGGAGGTGCCGGGGGAAGGGAGGGTGATCCGTACCGCGTCGTAGGGGATCGTTGTCGATTCGACGGATGAGGTGACGATGGTCGTCGTTGTGCTCGCGGCCAGGTCCACCAGGCCGCCGAGGAGTCGGCGCTGGTCGGCCGTGTTGAGATCGCGATGGGCGTCGTCGAGGACGAGCACCCGGGACGGTCGGAGCATGGCCAGCCCGACGGTCAGCATTGTCCGGTGGTAACCGTCGAGATCATCGATCAGATCTTCCGGATCAAGGTCAAGATCGACGAGATGAGCAAACCGCTCGAACCTCGCCTCGGCCTGGTGTCCGCGCAGGCCCTCGATTGCGGCTCGTTCGGTGACTGCGTCGGCGATGGTGTGCTTGGGTTCCAGGTCGACGTAGCTGCCGATCCGGGCAGCGGTGCTGATCATCCGGAGCTGACGGGACGCGGAGTGTGCGTCGAGGCCGGCGACTTGGAGTCGACCGCGGAATCCTGCGAATCTGCCCACCATCGCGGCCAGCAGGATCGACTTCCCGGTACCGGCCGGTCCGATGATCACCGCGAGCCGCCCGGCCGGAATCTCGAAGTCGAGGCCGCCGAAGACCCGCAGGGCGCCGGTCCCGAAATCGAGGCCCTCGGCGGTGATCAACGGTGCCGGACGCTCCTGCGGATCACCTTTGTTGATCACATCGTCGTCATCGAGTTCGGCGGCACGCTGCGGAGTCGGCTGGGTCATTGCAGGATTCCCTTGATCGCAGCACGAACGGTCTTCTTGATCAACTCACCGGGCATGGCATCCGGGGCAATCGCGTGTTCGGCGGAGAGTGATTGCACGAGGGAGAGGATCAACACTGCATCCGCCTCGTCGATGGTCACTGCGGTGCCGGCTGTTCGCCGGCGCAGATCGGTCAGCAGATTGTGCCGTTGCTCGGTGCGGAGCCTGGCGTAGACCGCCGCCAACTCGGGGTGACCGGCGGCCAACGATCGGAATTCCGTCAACATCGTCAGGGCGGGTGCGTTGGCGACGATGATGCCGGCGACGTCCTCGGCGACCTCGTCGATCGCGGCCGGATCCGTCACGGCAGCAACCAGCCGCTCCGAGGAACTCAGTGCCGTGTTAATCAAGATCGCGGTGTGTTCGTTGATCACCGCGGTGAACAGATCGGCCTTGCCGCCGAAGTTGGAGTACACCGCGCCCTTGGAGAACCCGGCGGAGGCTGCGATGTCGCCGAGATTGGTGCGCTGGTATCCCTCCCGGACGAAGGCCGCGCGGGCGGCGCCGAGAATCCGGGCACGGACGTCCGCCCGCTTGGGCCGGGGTTGCGCCGACGGCGGATCAACCTTTCCAGCTGTTGCCATGATCCCGTCCTCTTTCCTGCTGAATGGCGATACCGAGGGTATCCGATACTCAAAGTACTGAGAAATGTGGATTCGGAGGAGTGGCTGATGCGGTCTGCTCGTCTCGTATGCTTCGGCCTCGTGACAGCGCGCGCCGGTTGGTATCCCGACCCGGCCGGGCGTCCTGCCCGTTACCGGTGGTGGGACGGCTCGGCCTGGACGCGCTTCCTGGCCGCCGATCCCGCGGCGCCGCGACCCCAACCGGAGGACCTGGAATCCTCCGCACCCGCCGGAACACAGGATCCTGCGGACGGCGCATCCGCGCGCGACATCTCGGGCGCCGGACGGCACCAGGCGACCGACCCGAGCCCGTGGCAACGCGCAGGGGCTGTGGTCGCCGCAGAGTCGCAGGCGTCGCGAGGGTCGCGCCCGCCCGGCTACGAGCGGCCGGTCCGTTCCGGGTCGTCCGGGTCGTTCTCGTTGAGGCCCGCGCTGCTCGGGATCGGGGCCGTCGTACTGGTCGGCCTGATCGTGCTGGCCGTTGCCGTCTTCGGCCGGCCGACACCGGTCGGCCTCCAACCACCTCCGCCGGCCGCCGACGGTTCACTGCCGGCACCGTCTCCGACCGCCGAACCGTCGGCCGGGTACGACCCGGCGTCGCGGAAGTTCGCCTTCGACGGTCTGGAGATCACTCTGCCGGCGAAGCCGTACGTGGTCCGGTCCACGGAGTTCAATGATCTTGGTGGCTCGCCGGGGATGACGGCGAGTGCTCCGGTGCACGAGGACTACAACGGCTCGGGCAGCGACTGGACTGCCGCCTTCGATGTCGGCAGTGTCCCGACGGAACACGCGGGCAAGAACATCGCCGAGACTGCCGACAAGATCATCGCGTGGTGGCAGCAGAACGCCTTCAACGACACGGTGGTGACGGTCAAGAACGCGAAGAGGAGCACGATCACCAAGAACCTGCCGCGCCCGGCGCGAATCGTCACGGCCGACCTGCACTACAAGGTCGACGGCGTGAAGAGCAGTTATGACCGCGTCAGCGTGTTGGTCGCCAAAGGTCCGTCGGGTGAATACGTCGCCTTCATCTCGTCCCGGCCGAACGATGCCGATGCCCGGACCAAGAAGGCGTTGCAGGATTCCATCGACACCGTCCATCTGACCTGACCTTCGGGCCTGGCCGGACGCACGCACCGGCTCCGACGTCATTACTGCGCCCGGGCTCGACCGGATGCGACGGGGGTCAGCCGATGGCTACCCTGATCGGGTGCCAGACGATCGACCGGAATCCACCACACCGCAGCGGTATGGCTACTTCGGGCCGGAGGGGACGTTCACCCACCAGGCCCTGCTGAGCATTCCCGGAAGCGACCGCGGCGAGCTGATCCCGTACACGACGGTGGCGGCCTGCCTTGACGCGGTCCGCGCGGGCGAGGTGTCCTCCGGGCTCGTACCGATCGAGAACTCCGTCGAAGGCGGTGTCTCGGCGACGCTGGACAACCTGACCTACGGCGAACCGCTGATGATCACGCGTGAGGTGCTGCTGCCGGTGCAGTTCACCTTGTTCGCCCGGGCCGGGACGGCGTTGGCAGACGTCCGCCGGGTGATCACCCATCCGCATGCCGCGGCCCAGTGCCGCGACTGGCTGGCGGCCAACCTGCCGCAGGCGACGATCACCACCGAGGGCTCGACAGCCGCGGCGGCCGCAACCGTGGCGGACCCGTCGTCGGGTTTCGACGCAGCCGTCTCCTCGGAGATAGCCGGACAGCTGTACGGACTGACCCCGCTGGCCTCGGAGATCGCCGACAACGAGGCGGCCGTCACCCGATTCATCCTGCTGGCCCGGCCCGGTCCGGTCGGACCGGCGACCGGAGTGGACAAGACCAGCCTGGTGCTGTTCATGCGGGCCGACCGTGCCGGGGCGCTGCTGGAGCTGCTGGACCAGTTCGCCAGTCGTGGGGTCAACATGTGCCGGATCGAGTCCCGGCCCACCAAGACCGTCTTCGGCAACTACTGTTTCGCGATCGACGTGGAGGGCCACATCGACGATGATCGCCTCGCCGAGGCCCTGATGGGTCTGCATCGGGTTTCGGCCCGGGTGATCTTCCTGGGCAGCTTCCCGCGTGCCGATGCGACCCAGCAGCACGTCCTCCCCGGCACGTCGAACGCCGATTACCGTGCCGCCCGCGAGTGGCTCGACTCCCTGCGACACCACCCGCACTGACCGCCACTCGAGCCCGTCCCGTGCTCGCGCCCTGCCCCGGCGCTGGTGCCGCACCAGTTGCTCGGCCGCGCACCGGTTGCTCGGTGCCGCACCAGTTGCTCGGTGCCGCACCAGTTGCTCGGCCGCGCACCGCCTGCAGCCGGTGCGAAGTCGAGTAAAGGTCGCGTGATCGAGGAAAGGGTGCGCCACCTGCGGTGGTCGTACGGACCTCGCGCTGTCCACAGGCCGCAGAACACGCCGACATATCCACAGATCGGCTGTCCGGGTGAACCACCCGACACGAATTTGCCCAATGTAAGGATGTGAGCGAACTCCGGCTGACCCGTGATCTCGTAGCCATCGGCACAACCCATGACGAGCTGGCCAGGCGTCGACGAGCCGGTTCGTTGACCCGGCTCAGACGTGGGGCGTACGTCCTCAACAGCGACCGCGAGCCCGACGAGCTGCACCGACTGATGATCGAGTCGACTGTCGCGCTCGGCCTGGGTGACTCCGTGATCAGCTTCGCATCGGCCGCGGTGATGCACGGACTTCCGGTGCCGTGGTCGGCCTTGAGAAAGGTTCATCTGACCCGCAACCGCGCGGACAGTGGTCGGATCCGGTCACTCGTCCACGTGCACGTAGCACCGCTGCGGTCCGATGATGTGTGCATGATCGACGGGCTGCCGGTGACCAGCCTGGCCCGTACCTTCGTCGACCTCGCACGGACTGTTCCGCTGGGGTGGGGCGTAGCCGCGGGAGATGCGGGACTCCGCGCCGGGATGACGGAGGACGACGTGGCCGCGCAGCTGGAGCGAGCCCGTCGGCGCCACGGATCGCGTCGCGCACGGGCGGCGGCAGGACTGCTCGACCCGTTGAGCGAAAGCCCCGGCGAGTCACTGAGCAGGGTGGTGTTCTTCGAGGAACGTCTGCCGATGCCTCAGCTGCAGGCCGAACTCTTCGACGGAGCGACCAAGATCGCCACGGTGGACTTTCTCTGGCCCGAACAAGGGACGGTCGGCGAGTTCGACGGCGAGTTCAAGTACGGCCGCTTGGTGGGCCCCGGCGAGACACCCGCCGACGTCATGGTCCGGGAGAAGCGCCGGGAGGATGCGGTACGCGATCTGGGACTCCAGATGACGCGGTGGGTGTGGGAGGAGATCTTCACCCGGACGGTCCTCGTGGCGCGCGTACGCCGTGCGTTCCGGCGCGGTACGCCGTTCCGTCCCTGAGCCGGCCGCCCGCGTCGGGTAGTTGCCGTCAGGTCGGTTGCCGTCGGGTAGTCGCCCGCCCGGTAGTCGCCCGCCCGACACCGCCACGCCGCACCTTCCCGCACCAGTTGCTCGTTCCCGCGGCAGCAACTCGACGTCGCACCGCCTGCAGCTGGTGCGCGGCCGAGTAATTGGTGCGCCGCCGACGAACTGGTGCGGGAATGGGCCGTCCCGGTGGGTGCGCCGCCGACGAACTGGTGCGTCGCTGACCAACTGGTGCGGAAATGGGCCGTCCCGGTGGGTGCGCCGTCGGCGAACTGGTGCGTCGCTGACCAACTGGTGCGGGAACGGGGCCGGCGGTGGGAGCGCTGTCGACGAACTGGTGCGCCGCGCACTAACTGGTGCGGGAAGGTGACCGGGCGGTGATTCGGCGCCGGGTCCGGCGGGTCAGCCTGGTACGCGGATGGGCAGGGCGCCGGGGAGGACTTCGGCAGTCATCGTGTGCAGTTCGCCGGAGGGGTCGCCGTCCAGCTCGAAGTGGTCACCTTCGGCGACCTCGATCCTGATCTTGCTCCCGATCATCCGCTCCAGCTCTTCGACACCACGGTCGCGTCGGGTGAGGACTCGGGCGATCAGCCGCGGCCAGTCCGACGGCCGGCGGGGTGATGCGATCAACAGGTCGAGCAGTCCGTCATCGGGTTTCGCGTCGGGGATCAACGGAATGTTGGCCTGGAGATACCCCACGTTGCCCAGCACCAGCACGTGCGCCCGCCTCCTGATCGGCTCGCCGTCATCGATGGTGATGGTCGCGTGCAGTGCCGGATGGTTGGCGTTCCGGGCAGCCGCCAGGAAGTAGGCGACCGATCCGACCGCGCGCTTCAGGTCGGGATTGGTGTCCTGCATGATCGTCGCATCGATGCCGATCCCGGCGAGCACGACGAAATGATCAACACGGTCGTCGTCGATGGTCACCCGTACGACGTCGACCGGCCTGGTGCGGCCGCTGAACGCAACCTCCATCGCGGCCCGCTCGTCCAGCGGGATGCCGAGGTTCTTGGCCAGCAGGTTGCCCGTGCCGGCCGGGATGACACCGAACGGGATCCCCGACTCGGCCAGCTCGGCGGCCACCAGCCGTACGGTTCCGTCGCCTCCGGCGGTGATCACCAGATCGACCTTGCTCTCGATCGCCCGGCGGGCGGGGCCACGGCCGGGGTCCTCGGCAGTCGTCTCCAGCCAGATTGCTTCGTCCCAGCCCCGGGTCCGGAGTTCGTACGCGATCGACCGCCGGAAGCCGGGCCAGTCCGACACTCTGGCCGGGTTGTAGATCACCGCACACCGGCGCGACGTCGGTTGCGGACCGGGCGACTCCACCGCGTGCCGGGCCACACGACCGGCCGCCTGCTGGGTGACGAACGGTGGCAACACCGACACGCCCGCCAGCAGCAGACAGACGGCAGCGGCGGCGGATCCGAACAGCACGCCGCCGATCAGATCCGACAGGTAGTGCGCGGCCAGAAGCCAGCGGTTCAGACCGACCGCGACCAAGATCACCAAGCCGAGCAGCGCCCACTGAAGCTGCGCCACCCGGCGCCTGCGGGTGATCACCAGCACCGTCCCGATCGCGATCACCCCGATCGTCACCGCGCACATGTGACTGCTCGGGAACGAATAGCCCGACGTGCTGATCAAGTGCAGCGCGTCCGCCGGCCGCGGCCTGCCCAGCAGCAACCGCAGCAAGCCTCCGCCACCCCAGCCGATCACCACCATCAACGCCAGCGCCCCGGCAAGATGCCGCATCCGGTTGCGGAACGCCCAGACCGCCATCACCAGCAGGCTGAAGTAGATCAACAGCGGCTCGGTGATCAAGGCGAACGCGGCGGCCAGTTGACCCAGTACCGACAGCGGCGCCACCGGAGAGTGTCCGGCCCATTCGTCCAGCGGTGCGATGAGATCGGAATGCATCACCAACATGGTCCAGACGACCGTGGCGGCGACCAGCACAGCAGTGACGCCGAGAGATCCGGCAGACGGCGGCTTGCGTACCATGGTGCAGCCATCATCGCATGCAGCTGCCCGCATCCGGCGGAGTCGAGCATCTGCAGGCAATGCCGGCCGAGCGGGCGTGCTGGGCACCAGACGACGGGCAGAAAAGGGCTCGTCGACCCTGCCGGGCCGCCAAGTAGGCTGGACGCGTGATTGACGCTCGCTTGCTTCGTACCGATCCTGACCGCATCCGCCGGTCCCAACTCGCCCGTGGCGAGTCGGTCGACCTGGTCGACAAGCTGGTCGGAGTCGACGAGTCGAGGCGGCAGGCGATTGCGGCGTACGAATCCGCGCGAGCCGAGCAGAAGGACCTGGGCAAGCAGATTCCCAAGGCACAGGGTGAGGAGAAGACCGCGCTGCTGGCCAAGACCAAGGAACTCTCCGAGCAGGTCAAGACCAACGAGGCCACGGCCAAGGAACTGGAGGCCGAGTTCAACGAGCTGTTGCTCGGCGTCGGGAATCTGGTCTTCGACGACGTCCCCGAGGGCGGTGAGGACGACTACGTCGTCAAGGAGACCGTCGGCGCGCCGCGGGACTTCGCCGCCGAAGGCATCACCGTTCGTGATCATCTCGACCTCGGCGAAGCGCTCGGTGCGATCGACGTGCCCCGTGGCGCCAAGGTCTCCGGATCCCGGTTCTACTACCTGACCGGCGTCGGCGCCGAACTGGAACTTGCGCTGATCAACCTGGCCATGCAGACGGCGATCGGCAACGGGTTCACCCCGATGATCCCGCCTGCCCTGGTCAAGCCGCAAGCGATGGAGGGGACCGGATTCCTCGGCCAGGCGGCCGAGGACGTCTACCGGCTGGAAGCCGATGACCTCTACCTGGTCGGAACGGCCGAGGTGCCGTTGGCCGCGTACCATTCCGACGAGATCCTGGACGCCGCGAAGCTGCCGCTGCGCTACGCCGGCTACAGCCCGAGCTTCCGGCGTGAGGCGGGTTCGTACGGCAAGGACACTCGCGGCATCTTCCGGGTGCATTGGTTCGACAAGGTCGAGATGTTCTCCTACTGCGACCCGGCGGATTCGGAGGCAGAACACCAACGTCTGCTGGGATTCGAGAAGGACTTCATCAGCATGTTGGAGCTGCCGTTCCAGGTCCTCGAGCTGGCTGCCGGTGATCTTGGTCTGAGCGCCGCCCGAAAGTTCGACTGTTACGCCTGGATCCCCAGCCAGCAGCGGTATCGGGAGATCACTTCGACCTCCAACTGCACCGAGTTCCAGGCGCGTCGGCTGAACATCCGGGCGCGCTTCGGCAACGGTACGGCGCCGGTGGCGACGTTGAACGGGACACTGTGCGCGATCACCCGGACGATCATCGCCCTGCTGGAAAACCATCAGCAGGCCGACGGGAGTGTGTACGTGCCGGTTGCGCTGCGGCCCTTCCTCGCCGGACGGGATCGACTGGTGCCGCTCACCGATGCGCGAGCATCAGGCAGTCAGGCTCGATGAACTGGCGCCCCAAACTCGTCGCGCTCGACGTCGACGGCACCGTCGTCGACCGGGACGGCAAGCTTCCCGACCCCATTCGCGACGTGGTCGGGAAGTTGATCAAGAACGACATCCGTGTCGTGCTGGCCACCGGCCGGTCCTGGCAGGGCACCCGGCCGATCGTCGACGACCTGCAGCTGCCGGCCGGTCCTGTGGTGTGCTCCAACGGTGCGGTCGAGGTGCGCTATCCGCCGACCGAGGTGCTGCGATCGGTCACGTTCGATGCCTCGGAGGTGGTCCGCCGGGTGCTGGCCCACAAGCCGAACACGTTGGTCGCGGTCGAGGAGGTCGGGCGCGGATACCGGGTGAGCGGGACGTTCCCCGACGGCGACCTGACCGGCGAGATGATCATCAGTGATGTCGCCGACATGATCGCCAAGCCGGTGACCCGGGTGATCCTGCGTGATCCGAGCAGCACCGACCAGGAGTTCGTCGACATGGCGAACAGTCTCGGCCTGACCGGATGTAGCTACTTCATCGGCTGGAGCGCCTGGCTGGACATTGTCCCGGAGGGCGTGAACAAGGGGACTGCACTGGCCGATGTTGCCGCGGGCCTCTCGATCGATCCGTCCGAGGTGTTGGCGATGGGCGACGGCCGCAACGACCTGGAGATGCTCAGCTGGGCCGGTCGTGGCGTGGCGCTGGGCGATGCCCCCGACGAGGTGAAGGACATCGCCGATCACGTGACCGGCCGGTTCGACGACGGCGGCACTGTCGAAGAGCTGTCCCGGTGGGTGTGAGCGGTCGCTCACACCCACCGGGTCAGGCGGCGCGACGCTCGGAGCGGCTGCGCAGCGGAGAGATCACCTGTGCGGCCGCGGCCAGCACCTGCGACATCGTCGGCAGTGACCGACGGATCGGCGTGATCCCGCTCCTTGTGGTGCGTGCGGCGCGTTCCCGACGCAGATGCCGCTTCACCGTGGACAACGAACACCCCAGCCGTTGGGCGATCGATTCGAGTGTCTCGTCCGGATTGGCGCGACGGAGGCGGATGACCTCTTCATGATCGACCGGACGATTGCGTGCGGTGGCGCCGGCGAAGGTGTCGAAGTCCTCCGGATCGACGACGATTCCGAGGCGGCGGCGGATATCGATGCGCTGCCGCTGAGTGGTGCCGGCGACGTAGCCGGACACATCGTGCCGGACGACGGCGTCGTACAGACAGCTGCGGACTATCGGGCACTCGGCGCAGATCTCACCTGCGCGCTCGGCCAGTCCCGCGTAACGATGCCGGACAGCGGCCGGCGCGCTGCTGGTCGGCGGCTCCTCCAGCAGGCTGTCCTGGAACAGATCAGCGAACTGTACGCAGCCGGTTGCTGCCTGCGTACTGCGATCGTCGAACGTAGTCATTACTGACATCCCCTTGTGGTCTCTCAGGCAGGACGTGTTGTTGCCCTGAGACGTGCGGGTCGACAGGCCGGTTCCCGTGGATCTGGGAGAGTCGGGATCGGCTGCCGTTCCCAAACTGACATGGACGGACGTGCGATCACCCGTTCCGGCGGACTGGCCGGACTCGGCCTCGACCTGGCTGGGCGAGAACCACCCCGACCGGGGATCAAACGTCCGCGGGCTCATCCCGAGCGCGCAATGTCAGTTAACCGGAATACTCGGTGCGGGGGAATCAGTCCAGAGAAGGATCTATGTCATTCCCGGGACGGAATGGCGTTGCATAACCGGCGACCATAAATGTAGGGGAGTTGCGTATTTCCAATGGTTGACAGGTGGCCTGAAACGTACTAATCAAAAACGCAACTGTTCTCGCCCCGGACCGGGGTGCTACAGGTACATGCCGTCGGCACGCCCGCGGGGATCCGGCTGCTGCAGTGGCTGCCCCTGGCCGGGCATCACGCCCGGCGGCAGGGCGCGGCGCATCTGCTCCAACTGCGCCCGGGCAGCCATCTGCTGGGCGAACAGCGCAGTCTGGATTCCATGGAAAAGGCCCTCGAGCCAGCCCACCAATTGGGCTTGTGCAATCCGCAACTCGGCATCACTGGGGGCTTGATCACTGGCGAACGGAAGTGCCAGTCGGTCCAATTCCTCAACGAGTTCCGGGGCCAAACCGTCTTTCAACTCCGCAATGGATGCGGAATGGATATCACGCAGGCGTTGCCGTGAAGCCTCGTCCAATGGAGCCGACTTCACTTCGTCCAACAATTGCCTGATCATATTGCCGATCCGCATCACCTTGGCCGGCTGCTCGACCATGTCCGTGACCGACGACTCGCGCTCCTCGTTCGTGCCCTCATCCACCTCAGGGGCCCGCTCGACGGCCATCGCCTGCGGCGCGACCACGAAGACCCGGCCGTCCTCGGTCTGACCTGCCACCGGCGGCGTCCCGGTCGACTGCTCGTTGCTTTGAGGTTGCTGCTGTTCGGTCATGATTCGATCCTAGGAGTGGAAGCCCGGATTCGTTCACCGCACCCGGCGGGCAAAGTCAGCGAATACCCGATCGCGGAAACGGCAAAACCAATGGCAGGTTCTGGGAAAATCCGCATACGCTTGTCCGGCTATGCACGACTTCCCGCCGGCTGTTCCCGGTTTCACAACAGCGGTCCGACAGCCTGCGGACCAGCCAGCTCTCGAGGAGGCCCGGACCACCAGTACCGGGTCCATCCGACGCACCGGAGATCCGGATCGCCGGACGAGCCGTCGGACCCGAGGATCGGCAGGCCAACCCGATACCCGCGGCCCGTTCCGGTTCCTGTTCTGGTTGATCCGGCAGCAGGCGGATGTCGTGCTGGCCGGGGCGGGCGTGGCGGTGCTGTGGATGATGCCCGGCACGCTCGGCCCGTTCCTGATCGGCCGCGCCGTCGATCAGGGGATCTCGGCTCACTCCGCCGGTTCGCTGGTGTTCTGGGCAGTCCTGCTGCTGGCGGTGATCATCATCGGGGCGGGCTTCGGCATCCTGGGTCATACCTGGGTCGTACGCAGCTGGCTACTCGCGCTGTACCGGACGACCAAGCTGGTTGCGCGCAAGACCGGCCACCTCGGACACGTACTGCCACAGCGGACACCGACCGGTGAGGTGCTCAGCGTCTCGTCCTCCGACAGTGATCAGTTCGGCGCGCTGACCGAGGTCTTCTCCCGAGCGGTCGGATCGCTGGTGGCCTTCCTGATCGTCGCCGGCATCGTGTTGTCGACCTCGCCGTTGCTGGGTGTGCTGGTCCTGATCGCCGCCCCGGTGTTGTTGTTGATCGCGCTTCCTCTGCTGCGGCCGTTGCAGCGGCGCCAGGCGATCGAGCGGAACCGGTCGTCGAAGCTGACCTCGATGGCAACCGACATCGTTGCCGGCCTGCGGATCCTGCGCGGCGTCGGCGGCGAGCGGACCTTCGGCGAGAATTACGCCGAGCAGTCCCAGAGTGTCCGTCGCGCCGGCGTCGCCGCCGGTGTCTGGCAGGCGGTGACCGAGTCCACCAGTGTGCTGTTCTCCGGGTTGTTCCTGATCGGCCTGACCTGGCTGGGTGCGCGGGAGGTGCTTGCCGGGGAGCTGACCGTCGGACAGCTGGTCAGCTTCTTCGGGTACGCCCTGTTCATGGTCTCGCCGATCCGCACCTTCTTCGAGCTGGCCCAGAAGGCCGTCCGCGCGCTGGTCTCGGCGACCAAGACGGTCGCCGTCCTGGAACAGGAGCCGCCGTGGTCCGAACCCGCCGACCCGGCACCGCTGCCACTCGGTGCTCCGATCGTCGATGAGCAGACCGGTTTTCGTGCCGAGCCGGGTGAGTTGACCATGGTCGTCTCGGCCGTGCCCGACGCGTCCGCAGCGCTGGCCGACCGGCTCGGCCGGTATCTGGTCGTCGATCGGGAACCGGTCAGCATGGAGGTTCCGGAAACGCTGAAGGGCCGTGCCGCCCGCCGGGCCCGTGCCGATCGTGAGCGTCAGCGGCGTGAGCTGATGATCGCCGACCGCGAGGCAGCCAGCGGCCGCTGGGGCGTACGGATCGGCGACGTCGATCTGGCCGATGCGTCACTCGAAGCCGTCCGACGGACGGTCCTGGTCAGCGACACCAACAGCATGGTGTTCGCCGGAACGTTGCAGGAGGCGATCGATCCGCACGGCCGGCTCAACCTGGAGCAGGCGGAACGGGCGATGCGCACGGCCGCGGCCGAGGACGTGTACGAGGCGATGCCCGGTGGCTGGCAGGGCCGGTTGGACGAGCGGGGTCGTGGCCTGTCCGGCGGGCAGCGCCAGCGGCTCGTTCTGGCCAGGGCCCTGGCTGTCGATGCTGAGGTGCTCGTGCTGGTCGAGCCGACGTCGGCCGTCGATGCGCACACCGAGGCGATGATCGCGGAGCGGTTGACCGAACACCGGAAGGGCCGGACGACGATCGTGGTGACCGCCTCGCCGTTGTTGCTGCACTATGCCGACCGGGTCGCCCTCTTGAGCGACGGCAAGATCGCCGCCGTCGGCACCCATGATCAGCTTCTGGCCGGTGATCCGCGATACGGCCGGGTCGTCACCCGCGCACTGGACGACGAAACGGATGAGATCAGCGCCCCGCAGTTGACCGGCGCAACCACCGGACACCTCGAGACCGAATTCGACGGAGGACAACGATGAACCGGACCGGCTCGGCCGTGGGGACGGCCGATACCGTGTTCGCTCCGATGGCGGACTCGGCGGCCACCTGGGACTACGACCGGACCAAGCGGTCGGCCGCCGGCAGCCTGCCACGCCGGGTACCGGACGAACTGCGACCGCCGGAGACCGCGACGGTGCGCGAGCGGTTGCGGGCGTGGAGACGCCGACACCTGTTGCGGGAGCGTCGTGCCCAGGAGTTCTACGCCCAGTCGCGGAATCCGGTCCGCGGGCTGCCGGTCGCCGGTTGGCCGGCGGTTGCCGATTTCATCAAGACCCTGCTCACCAGGCGGCGCGCCCTGGCGGTGCTGTTGCTGATCATGAACGGGCTGGCTGCGATCGCCGGCCTGGTGGTGCCGAGGATCCTCGGCCGGTTGGTCGACGTGGCACGGGCCGAGGGCACAGTGACGGCGACCATCGACGGCCTGGCGGTCGTGGTGATCGGAGTCATCGTCGTGCAGGCCGTCTTCACCTTCGGCGCCAGCTGCTCCGCGGCGATCTTCGGACAGGACCTGCTGGCCGCGGCGCGCGAGTACATCGTCCGCACCGTCCTGCGGTTGCCGCTGAGCCGGGTGGAAAGTGCCAGCAGCGGCGACCTGGTCACCCGGGTGACCAGAGACGTCGGGACGATGAGCGAATCGGTCCGCTGGGGTCTGCCGCAGGCCGTCATCGCCTTGATCACCACGGTGCTGACCATCGTCGCGATGGTGCTGAACTCCCCGCTCCTGGCGCTGCCCATCCTGGTCTCGGCGGTGCCGTTGTGGATGTCGGTGCGGCGCTACTTCAAGCGGGCGCCGATGGGGTACATCACCGAAGGTGGCACCTACTCCAAGATCAACACGTCACTGACCGAGACCGTCGAAGGGGCCCGGACCGTCGAGGCTCTCGGCCTGCAACAGAAGCGGATCGAGTTGACCGACGAGGACATCGAGGAGTCCGCCCAGGCCGAGCGCTACACGATGTCGTTGCGGAACCTGTTGTTCGGCGTGATCGATGTCGCCTACAACTCGCCACTGGTCTGGACGATCCTGCTCGGCGGCCTCGGTTACGCCAACGGCTGGGTCACCCTGGGCCAGATCACGGCCGCGACGCTGTACATCCAGGCCGTCGTCGGGCCGCTGGATCAGTTGATCTACAACATCGACCGGTTGCAGGTGGGGGTCGCCTCGACGACCCGTCTGCTGGGTATCGCTGCGGTGCCGCAGGACCGGGAGCCGGGAGCAGAACAGCCGGCCGATTCACATCTGCACGGTGATGATCTGCGGTTCGCCTACCGCGAGGGGCACGACGTCCTGCACGGTGTTGATCTTGATCTGCAGCCGGGTGAGCGGTTGGCGATCGTCGGCCCGAGTGGTTCGGGCAAGTCGACGCTCGGCCGCTTGTTGTCCGGCATCAACGGGCCGCGCACCGGCCGAGTGACCGTCGGCGGCGTGGATCTGGTGAAGCTGCCGCTTGATCAACTGCGGACCGAGGTGTCACTGGTCACCCAGGAACACCACGTGTTCGTGGGCACCATCCGGGACAACATCGTGCTGGCCCGGGAGGACTCGCCCGACGAGGTGGTGATCAACGCACTGAGGACGGTCGACGCGTGGGACTGGGTGGAACGGCTGCCCAACGGTCTGGACACCATGATCGGCTCCGGCAACGCGGCGCTGACTCCGGCCCAGGCGCAGCAGATCGCGCTGGCCAGGTTGGTGGTCGCGGATCCGCACACTCTGGTACTGGACGAGGCGACGTCGTTGATCGATCCGCGGACCGCCCGTCATCTGGAGGGTTCGATGGCGGCGCTGTTGGAGGACCGGACCGTCGTTGCGATCGCGCACCGGTTGCACACCGCGCACGATGCCGATCGGATCGCGGTGGTGATCGATGGTCGGATCGCCGAGCTGGGCAGTCATCACGAGCTGCTCGAGGCCGACGGTGAGTACGCGGCTCTCTGGCGCGCCTGGACCTCCTGACGCCCCAGACGGCGAGGGGTCACAAAATCCTCAATCTGGGCGGCGTGTCGCCGGACAGCGCGCAGCGCGCCCGGCGACACTCCGCCCAGATGAGGGATTTTGTGACCCCTCGGCGGGTGTCAGCGGGACTGGCCGTTCTCGAAGTAGTCGATCAACTCCTGGGGGAGCGGCGGGACTCGACGGGCAGAGCTGTCCGAGCGCAGTGACTGGGTGGCGATGACACCCGCAGCCACGGCCTGGCGGGCGGCCACCGGCGAGGTGTCGGTGATGCCACCGTCGGCCGCGAACCGCAGGAACTCCTCCATCAGCCGGGGATCGGCGCCACCATGGCTGCCACCGTCGGCGGCACCGATGATCACCGTCTCGTCCGGTTCGGCACTGCCGTCGTGGCGGCGGTCCCAGATCACGATCTTGTCGCCCGGTCCGTCACCGAGATTCTCGATCCGGCCCCTGGTGCCGATCACCGTGTAGTTGCGCCAGTAGTCCGGGGTGAAATGACACTGCTCGTACGACGCGAGCACCCCGTTGTCCAGCCGCATCTGCATCATCGACACATCCTCGACGTCGACCACCTCGTTCAGCCCGGTGAGCTCGGTCGGCGGCCAGTTGTCCAGGCTGTACCACTCCGGCATCCGCTCCTCGCTGTGATCGGCACGATCGGCGATGTTGCCGTAGACCATCAGGTCGCCCATCGCCGTCACCGTCTCGCTGTAGCCTCCGGCCAGCCAGTGGATCACATCAAGATCATGGGCGCCCTTCTGCAGCAACAGACCGGTGGACCGGCTGCGATCGGCGTGCCAGTCCTTGAAGTAGAAGTCGCCGCCGTTGCCCACGAAGTGCCGGCACCAGATCGCCTTGACCTCCCCGATCCGACCACTGGTGATCAGCTCGCGCATCTGGCGGACCATGGGCATGTGACGCATGTTGTGGCCGACGTAGAGCCGGGTCCCGGTCTGCATCGCGGTCTGCAGCAGGGAGTCACAGTCCTCGATGGTGATCGCCAGCGGCTTCTCGCAGAAGACCGCAACCCCGGCCTGCAACGCTTTCAGCGCCACCGGGAAATGTTGATCATCCGGAGTGGTCACCAGCACCGCGTCGATGCCTGAGGCAAGAAGCCGATCAAGATCGTCGGTGATCTCGGCCTCCGGTAGCGCCTTGCGGGCGTCCGCCCGCCCGCGTTCGCCGACATCACAGACGATCGTGACGCGGCTGGGCAGCGTCGGATCGTCCGGCCGGTGGGCATAGCGCCAGAGTCCGGCGCGCATGCCGAAGCCGACAAGGCCGATGGACAGTTCACGGGTACCAACCGATGTCGCTTGTTGGCTCATGGTCAACTTTCTGTTCGATGTGATCGGGAGTGATTGGTGGTGCTGTTGGACGGCAGGGCCGATCCGACGGGCTGGCCGAGCGTCGTCTCGCGGGCGAACAGTGACCAGCTGAAGTCGTACAGCGTGCCCGAACCGGGTTGTTCGCCGGTGGCCCGGTCCCGCAGGATCTCGGCAAGCCGCGTGAAGAAGTCGGTCGGGCCGACGCTGGACAGCGACGGCTCCATCCGTTCACCCTCCACAGTGTTGCCGACTCCGATGATCGCGACGTCCTCGGGAACCCGCAGTCGCAATCGAAGGGCGGCCTGGACGGCGCTCATCGCTGCGAAGTCGGAGATCGCATAGATGGCCGTTGGCCGATCCGGACTGCTGAGCATCCGTACCGCCGCGGCGTACGCGCTGGTCGGGTCGAGATCGATGGTCTCGACGTAGTCCTCGCGGTGAGCGATCCCGGCCGCCTCGAGTTCCTCGAGATAGACCGCATAGCGGCGGTGCTCCAGGTTGCGACCCATCCTGGTGGTCAGACAACCGATCCGATCATGGGACTCGAGCAGGTGGCGGACAGCCAGCCGGCAGCCCTCGGTCGCCTCGGACCGGATGACATCGAATCCGTCCGGTTCCAACTCGTCATCGAACACGACCAGCCGGTAACCGCTGCGAGCGAGTCGGCGGAGCACTTCCCGCTGGTCGGCGGTCCTTGCGCTGTCGATGAAGGCAACGTCGCAAGGTTGACGGGTGATCGCAGTCGCCCAGTCACCGTCGGCCAGGATCAGCGCCGTCAGACCGGCAGGTGTCACCGCCGCGCTGACCGCCCGGCCGACCTCCTGGGCCCACGGATCGGACAGCATCGTCAGGGAGAGCAGCACCAGATTGGTCTTGCCGGTACGGATCGCCCTTGCGGCCTGGTTGGGGTGATAGTTGAGCTCCTGCGCAGCCAGCCGGACGCGGGCCATCGTCGCCTCGGAGACTCCGGTGCGTCCGCCCGTCCGGCCGGACAGCACGTAGGAGACTGTCGCAGTGGAGACGCCGGCGAGCTCGGCGACCATGCGCAAGGTGGTGCGAGCGGGCTTCCCAGCCTTGTCCCGCATCGTCACCTCCTGCCCGACCGCGCCCTGCGCCGGTTCGATCCGTCTGATCGGCAAGTCTCCTGTCGGCAAGCCACACTGTTCCCCGGTGACCGGGGCGCCGCAGGTGCCCTGCAGATCCGCGGCCGCCCGTCAAACGATTAATGGTTTAACAACCTACGGCCTGCGCAGCATTTCGCAAAGGCGTTCCATCAAAGTCTGGCCTCAGCGCACCGTCATCCCGCCGAACCGGGCCGACCGGGCGACCCTGACGAGCACGCCCGCTGCCCGCCGGGCAGACTGCGGACATGCGTGCAATCACGGTGGATCAGCCCGGCGGCCCTGAGGTGTTGCAGCTCGACGAGGTGGCCGATCCCGTCCCCGGGCCGGGCGAACTGCTGGTCGAGGTCGTCGCTGCGGGGGTCAACCGGGCCGATCTGCAGCAGCGGATCGGGGTCTACCCGCCGCCGCCGGGTGCCTCCGGCATCATCGGCCTGGAGTGCTCGGGGAGGATCGCGGCCGTCGGCGGGGAGGTCGACGGTTGGCAGGTCGGGGACCCGTGCGTCGCGCTGCTGGCCGGCGGCGGCTATGCGGAACGCGTTGCCGTGCCGGCAGGTCAGGTCGTCCGGCCGCCGGACGGAATCGATCTGGTCACCGCGGGTGGGTTGCTGGAGGTCGCCGCGACCGTCGTCTCCAATGCCGACCTGGTCGGGCTCGATGACGGTGAGACGTTTCTGGTGCACGGCGGCGCGGGCGGTATCGGTTCCTTCGCCATCCAGTACGCCAAGCAACTCGGCGCGACCGTCATCGCCACCGCCGGCAGCCCGAAGAAGTTGGATCACTGCCGCGCACTCGGCGCCGATCTTGCGGTCAGCTATCGCGACGACTGGTCTGCGGCGATCGCCGACTTCACCGGCCGCGGCGTCGACGTGATCCTGGACAACATGGGCGCGAAGTATCTCGACGCCAACACCGCTGCCCTGGCACCCGACGGCCGGCTGGTGATCATCGGCCTGCAGGGCGGGTCGCGTGCCGAGCTCGACCTCGGACGGCTGCTCAGTCGGCGGTGCTCGGTGACCGCCACCTCACTGCGCGGACGCCCGGTGGAACAGAAGGCCGCGATCGTCGCTCGGGTGGCCGACACGGTGTGGCCGATGTACGCCGCCGGCCGGATCAGGGCGGCGCCGGAGACGCGGTTCGGTCTGGCCGACGCCGCCCAGGCTCATTCCAGGCTGGAGTCCGGGGAGAATGTCGGCAAGATCCTGCTTCTCCCGTAGGATCACCCACTGGTTCCATCACCGGCGATGGGCCACCCGGCGAGGTCGCATAGTGGACTAGTGCAGCCGCCTTGAAAGCGGCCGAGCGGCTCAAACCGTTCCGTGGGTTCGAATCCCACCCTCGCCGCAGTCGACAGCTTGGAAGAGGGGACACGTGACCGAGGAGTCCTACGTCCTGGCGCCGGCTCCGCCGGTGAAGACGTTTCGCAACGTTGCCGTGGTCGACGGGCTCGGCGCAGTCCTCCTCGGCCTCGGTCTGGCGTTCGGGAAGTCCTATCTGATCATCGCCGGTGTCGCCGTCATGCTGGTCGGCGCCGGAGTGATCGTGGCCACGATGGCCGTCGGGAGACGGGTGACCACCAGGGTCGTCCTGGACCGGGAGCACATCATGATCACCAGTGGTGGGCGGTCGGCGTCAGCGGCCTGGTCGGAGATCGACGACGTCTCGGCTGCGGGTCAGACGATCTATCTCAATCGGCGGGATCGGCAGGCAGCGCTCAAGATCGACAGTCCGCGGGGTGCCGGAGACCCGGTGCTCCAGCGGCTGTCGGGCGCGCTGGTCGCCCGGCTCGACCAGAGCCGCGGCTACCGCGACCTCTGAGCACAGACCGCGACCGCTGTTCGAAGGACTCAGACAGCACAGGATCAGCCCGGAGGCTGGGCGTTCGCGGCCATCTGCGGATCGAACGCACAGGCGTCTGCGGCCGACTCACTCTGCGGCGAGGGCGACGTCCGGGATGATGACGATCCGCCGGAGCCCTTGGCCGAACCGGACTTGCCCGGCTTCTTGGCCTTCTTGGGGGGATGGACCGTTTCGTCGATCGCCTTGGCGACCTGGTGGCGTACCAGATCGAAATCCGGGTCGGGACTGGAGAATCCGTTGACACCGTGCTTGAAGACCAGGCTGCGTACGTTGCCCTTCTTGGCCCGCATGCTCAGTTCGACGAAGGCGGGCAGAGCTTCCTGGGGGATGTCGGTCTTGACGATCTCCTTGCCCGCTCGGGCGATCGCCTCGTAGCGGGTCAGCACGTTGGCCGGATTGGCCTGCTGGATGATCGCGTCCACCACGCAGCGTTGTCGGTCCATCCGCTGGAAGTCGTCGGCACCGTAGCGGCCGCGGGCGAACCAGAGCGCCTTGGCGCCGTTGAGGTGCTGGTTGGCACCCGGGTGCAGCCAGGAGTTCGGCGGCCGGTGCTCGTCGGTGCTCCCACCGATCGCGACGTAGGTGTTGATGTTGACTGTGATCCCGCCGAGTGCGTCGATCAACTTCTTGAACCCGGCAAGATCGATCAACACGTAGTAGTCGATCTTGAGCCCGATCGCCTCGCCGACCGACAGCTTGAGCACGTCGGCGCCGAGATTGTCGGTCTTGCCGAGGATGTTCTTGGGCACCGTCGCGGGCACGTTGTCGTACATCGCGTTCAGGAAGTACTCGGCATTGTTGCCGTCACCGTTGGTGAATCCATTCGGGTAGTACTTGGCCAGCGGGGACTTCGGCGGGAACGGCATCCGCGCGGTGTTGCGCGGCAGACTGATCAAGGTCGTGTCGCCGGTCTTGGTATCGATGCTGGCGATCATCACGGTATCGGTCCGCGTCCCGGTGCGGTCCGGACCAGCGTCACCGCCGAGGAGCAGGATGTTGACACGCGGCTTGTTCTTCCACGGGTCGGACTTGGCGGTCGGCTCAGCACTCGGCCGCGTCGCGCTCTCGGAGTGCTTCTGCTGGTGGAAGACGGTCGACACCAGGCTGGCCTGGTCATAGCTGTAGCGGGCGCCGACGGCCACCGGTGCGGCGATCACGAAGGTCAGTGCACCGACCAGGATGCTGGCGCCGACCCGCTGACCGCGCCGCAACGGTCCCCGGGTCAGGCTGAGATGGCTGGCGATGATCACCAGCACCCAGACCACGCCGAGCACGATCAGTCCGACTGTGATCAACTTGAGTAGGCCGGGATCGACAGCGGTGGCCAGCAGTGACCGCGGATCCGCAAGTGCCCAGATCAGGCCGCCGAGCACCAGGGTGAGGAACGCCGCGAGGATGATGCCGCCGACCAGTCGCCGGCGGGCTGCGATCAGACCGAGACCGGGAAGGAAGGAGCCTAGGATGGTGAAGAGGACGCTGCGACGGAAGCCGCCCGCAATGCCCTCCTCGGGCGCGGCCCGGCGTGCCCGGCGCGGGCGGGGGCGGTCGGGACCGTGCTGTGGCTCCAGGGCGCGCCTGGGCAACTCCCAGTTCCAGTCGTCCTCGGCCACGTACTCTCCTCGCCGGTTGGCGCCAGTTTTGAGTTCAGTCAGTCAGCCGGCCGGTGCCTGGTCGCGGCAGGGCCGTCTCAACTTTAGGTGCACGGTGGGAGAGTTCCGTACCTCGCGGACCTTACCGGAGAGCTGACCCAGCCGTCAGTCGGCCCATTTTTGCTCAGGTGCGGGTCCAATCGGTAGTCTTGCCGGGCGTTCCATGCACCACCGTCTGTGACTGCCCTGAGTGGTTGCGGTGTTGGCCATGGGGCCGAATCGGTCGGGAGGCGTCGCCTAGTCCGGTCTATGGCGCCCGCCTGCTAAGCGGGTTTGGGTCTTAAAGCCCATCGCGGGTTCAAATCCCGCCGCCTCCGCCCCTGACCAGGCCGAGTGCCGGGGGACTCCGCTCCAGGAGTCTCCCGGCGAAGCCGCACCCCGCTACGCTCGCGTCGTGATCTTGGTGCCCACCGATGAAGCTCTCGGCATCCGTCGGCTGTTCGATGCCGAGTATCTGGGCTTCGTCGTCGATGCGATGGTCGCCGGTGCCACGCCGGCCCGGGTCTGGGTCGACGACGTCGCCGTCCCCGCGGCTTCACTCATCTGGGACGGCAGCCATACCGTCTACCTGGCCGGTGCGGTCGGTGACGAGGCTCGAGCCTGGCGGCAGCTGTTCGACGAAGTGGTCGCGCCCTCCCGTCCGGGATTCCTGAAGTTGTACCTTTCCGAAGCCACCGCAGCCGCGGTCTTCCCCGACCGGGACCTGGAGCGACGCGATCGGGTCCTTTACCGGCTGGCCCGGCCGAACCCGCAGGATCGCTCGGAGCGACTGCCGGAGGGTTTCGGCATAGCGTCGATCACCGAGCGATTCGGCGACCTGTCCGCCCTGTCCGGATTCTCCGACGTCGTCGCCGAGATTGAATCGGGATGGCCGTCAGTGCGGGAGTTCCAGCACAGGGGCTTCGGCTACGTCGCGCACACCGCATCGACGATCGCCTGTTGGTGCACCGCCGAGTACCGCAGTGCGCGGCACTGCGGGACCGGCATCGAGACCCAGCCCGGATACCGTCGGCGCGGACTGGCGACGCTGACCGCGAGCGCGTTCGTCGCGGAGTGCGTACGGCGCGGGCTGGTCGCGTACTGGGATGCGTGGGCGACGAACCTGCCGTCGATCGCCGTCGCTGAGCGGGTCGGATTCGAGCGGGTCGCCGACTACGCGATCTGTGTCGGTGACTTCTCCTGACCGGCCGTCGTCGTGTTACTCCGCCGGCAGGCCGGCGAAGCGGCGCACCGCGGCGAGACCGGCCGGCGTTCCCGGCCAGTGTCGGGTGAGAGCCTCCGGACCGGCTCGGCGGGTGATGGAACGGAGGGCGATGACGAGAATGATGGCGTCATCGGCGTAACCGAGAACCGGGATGAAGTCCGGCACCAGGTCGACGGGTAGCAGCAGATAGCCCAGCAACAGTGCCAGCCGGACGCGCACGCCTCGGGGCAGGTCGGGATCGGCGACCAGGCGACGGATCAGCCGGATCAGGTCGGGCAACAGTCGCATGCCCTCGCGAAGCCGGACCGGATCGCCGGCTCGGCGGGAGGCCAGCCACAGCAGGCCGAGCAGGATCAGGTACGCGACCAGCAGCCCTACAGCGATCCCGATGAGCGCGTGCCACCACATGCCGAGTCCTCCTGTGCGGGTGCCGGTCGAAGCCTCAGTGGAACTGCGGAATGATCAAATAGAGCCCGAGCAGCAGCATCACGCCGATCAACCCGAGCAGGACCCAGGCTCCGACGGTGGCGGGCATCGCCGCCCGGCTGTCGGCGGCCGCCCGAGCCACCGACAGCAGCCGGATGCCGACCGAGAGCAGCACCGCGAAGAGGGCCGTGACGCCGATCGAGACGACACCGACGATGATCAGCGAAACCCAGTCGATCATGATGCTTCACTTTCGCGACTGGCATGCTGGGCACGCTCTTCCTCGGTTGCCGTCACCTCGGACGAGACTCCGCCGACGTGCGCCGGTACGCGACCGGCGTCCAGTGCCGCTTGTTTGGCGAGCCGTTTGGCGTACTTGCGTTGGGCCTTCGCGATCTTGTTCGGCTTGGCCGCGTTCAGCACCAGCACCTCCGGGCTCTCGGTGACGTTGGTGCGGTCGACCGCGTTTCGGCGGGAGACGAGGTAGATCACCAGGCAGGCGACGCCGAGGCTGGCCAGCAGGATGATCGTGCCGGCGATCCCCTGATCGGCCAGCAGCGAGGCTGCACCCCCGACGACTGCGGCACCCGGCAGGGTGAGCAGCCAGGCGTAGACCATTCTGCGGGCAACGCCCCACCGGACGTCGGATCCCTTCCGTCCGATGCCCGAGCCGATGATGCTTCCGGTGGAGACGTGGGTCGTGGACAGGCCGAAGCCAAGATGTGCTGACGCCAGGATGGTTACCGCCGTGGCCGACCCGGCGGCCGCGCCCTGCTCGGTGTCGATCTTGACAATCCCCTTGCCCAGGGTGCGCATGATCCGCCAGCCGCCGGAATACGTGCCCAGGCCGATCGCCAGTCCAGCCGATCCGATCACCCACCAGTGCGGACCGGTGTCGGGGCTCTGCAGATTGGCGGCGACCAGCACCAGGGTGATGACGCCCATCGTCTTCTGCCCGTCGGAGGTGCCGTGGGCGAGGGCGACCAGTGCGGCGGTGAAGGCCTGCGCGTTACGGAATCCCTTCTTGGCAGACTTCTTCTTCGGCAGGTTCGAGGTGACAGCATCGGAGATCTTGATCGCCGAGGCAGCAGCGAGCCCTGCTATCACCGGAGCGGCAACGGCCGGCAGGAACACCTTGGAGATCACCACGCCGAAATGCACCGTGCCGACACCTGCACCGATGATCACAGCTCCGATGAGGCCGCCGAAGAGGGCGTGGGAGGAACTGGACGGCAGGCCGAAGAGCCAGGTGATCAGGTTCCAGATGATCGCCCCGGTGAGTCCCGCCAGGACGATGACCGGAGTGACCAGCGTCTCGTCGAAGAATCCACCGGAGATGGTCTTGGCGACCTCGGTGGAAAGGCAGGCGCCGACGACGTTCAGGACGGCGGCGAGAATGACGGCTGTACGAGGCGTGAGTGCGCCGGTGGCGATCGGACCTGCCATCGCGTTGGCGCTGTCGTGGAAGCCGTTGGTGAAGTCGAAGATCAGTGCGACGGCGACAACGCAGACCACGACGAACAGCGCAACAGTCACAGCTCCCCTTGGGACTGGGGTAGACGTACCAGTGCGGCCGCGGGCCGCCATGGACCGAACCGCTGGACTGAACAATAGGTGACCGAGGACTGACATGCACGATTCGGGCGGGTCGGCCCCACTCGTGGCGGCATGCATTTGGGCGCATCCGCACCTGCCCGCTAAGCTGAGTCGGCGTTGCCGGCCTGTCCGGCAACGAGCGCCCGTGGCTCAACGGATAGAGCATCTGACTACGGATCAGAAGGTTGGGGGTTCGAATCCCTCCGGGCGCGCTTCCCGAACTGGCCCTGACAAGGGCAAACACCAAACTGGCTGAGAAGTGCGGCACTGACGGCCGCCGGGAACCGGTCGGCTGCAAACCACCACAGCACCGTTCGGTCGCGACGACTCGACTTCCCGGCCCGGGACACCGGCCGCTGACCGCCACCCCGCGACACCACCGACTTCTTCGACAACTACGACCTCGCCTCTGCCGCCGCGAGTAGTTTCGCCGTCCAGACGAGGCGAGCGTCACTGATCCGGCCTCCGCCGCCTGTTTGGACGGCAGATGTGCACGAAGGTCAGTCGTGTATCCGCGCGTACTCCTGAATTAGCCTCGAGCACATGTCCGCGATTCGCCCGCTCCTTCTCACCGGCGGCCCTGCCGTCGGGAAGACCGCAACCGCACGAGCCTTGGCGGAATCGACGGTGCGATGCGCCTACATCGATGTCGACGACGTACGCCAGCTCGTGAAGTCCGGGCACGCCGCCCCGTGGGACGGAGCCGAAGGGCGCGCGCAACACAGACTCGGCGTCCGCAACGCCGCCGCGTTGGCGGCGAACCTCAGAGCCGACGGCTTCGACGTCACGATGAGCGACGTGATCGACGCCGAGCTCCTCCGGCTGTACCGGGACCTGGTCCCGGACGTGGCGGTCATTCGCCTGGTGATCACTGTGGAGATGGCGCGCGCTCGGGCCCGGACCCGCCGCGTCCATCTCACGGATCAGGAGTTCGAGTCGCTCCACCGTCAGCAACTCGCGCCGCTGGACACCGATTCCGACCTCGACGTTTCGGGCTTGACGCTGCACGCGCAGATCGCTGCCGTCCGCGCCGCGTGGTTACGGATTTGATTGACCCGAAGGCGCGCGGACGCGGAGTGGCGGTTGCGCCGGTTCACTGGGCGACGCCCGGGGCCAGCTGGGTCCGGGCGTCGCGTCAGCGAAGTTTCACCAAGGCATCGGCAGCCGGCAGTTCGACCCACGTGTTGCCGGGCGCGAGGAGCAGTGGTTTCCCGTCGTCGGTGCGGAGCATGAACCTGTCGGAGACGCCTGCCTTGGTCCAGGTGCCCTTGACCGAATGTCCGCCGGCCAGTGCCACGAAGCGACCCGAACCGTTGGTCAGCTTCAAGATCGGAACCGGAGCACCCGAGCCCTTTCCGATCTTGCTCACCGACGAGGACACCTTCAGGACGAGGACGTTGGCGGCACTGATCCGGGTGCCGTCGGCCATTCGATGAGGTCCCCACGGCTCGGACCGCAGGTATCGCTTCCGAGAGCGGTCGTAGGTCCAGGTCATGTCGTATCCGGCCCCGTACGGAACGACCGCGGACGATGCCACACCGCTGCCCCGTGCCGCCGACGACGCAGCCAGGTCGCCGGCGTAGTCGAAGTAGCCGGCCGGCGGTTCCCGCAGCTTCGACAGACCCATCAGCTTCCGGGGCTTGACGAAGATGTTGTCGGGTTGCGGCCGGCCGTACTTCGGCGCGTACGCACCGGAATCGGGCACCCGGAGCGTGCCGAGGTCGTCCAGGCGGCCGACCGAATCCACGTATTTGACCACCCATCGGGCGCCCATCGTGTTGCCGAAGACGGGCACGATCGGTGACAACAGCGGAACATCCGGCGGGCGCACGGACCGCACCGGTCCGACTTCGGCGGGCAGTTGGGAGTGGAACACCGCGAGCAGCCGGGTGTACGCGACTCCGATGGGCTCGGTGAAGACGATGTCCGCCTTGTCGACGCCGATCTGGGGATGCGCCTGGCGCACATCGGAGATCTTGATCGCCACCGCAGGATGGTCGAGGTCCATGCCCTTGGTCACCGGGAGTCCGGTCAGGGGTTCCGTGTGCTTGACCGCCCGGCGCGTCGGTGGTGGCGAGGAGGTCGTCCGCGGCGGCGGAGAGGATTCTGTCGGTGTGGGTCCGGCGACGGGGGTGGTCGCGCGATGCCGGCCCGTTATCACGATGCCGAGAACAACGGCGAGTGCCAGTGCGCCCACGGTGATGCCGCCGATCACCATGCGACGCTTGCGATTCACGGGCAAAGAGCACCTCCGACGCGTACCCGATGCCACCGAGGTGGCAAAGCGATGCTAGGCCGGACAGGCGCGGAGTCGCCGCCACTTGGCGTTGAACCCGCCGTGTCGGTCTCGAGCGACCCATGGATCCGCCCCGATCCTCTTCGCAAGGTCAAACTTTGATCGCGCGGCCCGGAGTCGCCGATCAACGCAAACTCAAACTTCGACGGTGCGGCTCGAAATCGGCGGTCGCGGGAGCCCCTGACTCAAACTTTGAACTTCGTTGGGAGGAACGGCGGCGCAGTTCGGTGCTAACGTCGAAAGTGCGGCGCGCGCGGATTCTCAAGCCTGGCGATCGCCGGTTCCATCTTCGGGTGCCGCCTCGAGTTCGGACAGACGAACGGGGGAAATGATGTCACTCGAGAGCACCCAGCAGACCATGGACGCCTACATGGACGCACTCCTCACAGGCGGAGACTTCGGTCAGTACTTCACCGACGATGTGGTGTGGACGACGATGGAGAACGGACAGGAGGTCCGCGGACGGGAAGCGGTCCGGGACTTCATCGCCGGCTTCCACACCCAATCGTTCGACGCACATCCGGAACTGCGATCGCTGACCATCACCGATGGTCGGGCGGCTCTTGAGGCCGACTTCGTCGGCGTCCACGTCAGAGAGCTCGCCGGTATTCCGCCCACCGGCGCCGAGGTGAGATTGCCGTACAGCATCTTCTACGACCTGGACGACGCCGGCATCAGCGCACTACGCGCCTACATTCCACTCCGGGAGATGATGGCCCAGCTGGAAGCGGCGCGATCCGACGCCGCATGATCGTTGATCATCTCTTACGACTCTGACCAGCGCTGGGAGTCGCCCATCCGGCCATGATCACGAATCGGGCGGATCCAGCAGATCGGCGAGCGAAACGTCCTCGTCGACCTGGGTCAAGACGACGTCACCGGCCTGCAACCGCGTCGAGTTGCGGATCGGGAGGTGTCGGCCGGCCCGGCTGATCATGCTGATCCAACCGCGGTCACCGATGCCCAGCTCCGATACCGTGCGGCCGTCGGCGCGCGAACCCGCTGCGATCACGTGGCGCTGCAGGCCCTGCGGCTCTTCGGCGAAACGAACATCAAGAGACCAGGGTCGGGGCGGGTTCTGATGCATCGGTACGCCGAACCGGTCCGCCAGGAACGGAACGAGCCCGCCCTGCAGCACCACCGACATCAGCACGACGACGAAGATCACCGCGAAGACCAAGTCGTCCTCCGGCCGGCGGCTGTCCAGGATGAACAATCCGAGGAGAATCGGCACAGCACCCTTCAGACCAGCGAACAGCACAAACGCCCGCTCGCCGCGTTCGAGTTTGATCGGCAACGTCAGCAGTCCGACGAGTATCGGTCTGATCAGGAAGATCAGGATCAGCCCGATGGACAGACCGACCAACAGATCCCGGGGATGCACTGCTTCGCGGAGGTCGATGTTGAGGCCGAGCACGATGAAGGCGACGATCTCGGCAAGACCGGCCAGTCCGGAACTGAACTGTTCGATCTCCCGCTTGTACGGCACCCGGACATCACCCAGCAGGATGCCGGCGATGAACACCGCCAAGAATCCCGAACCGTGCAATGCCGAGCCGATCCCGTACAGCGCGGCCGCGCTCGCGGCGATCAACACCGCGTGCATGGCCTGATTGCCCAGCCGGACCCGGCGGGCCAGAACGGTCAGGCCGAAGCCGCCGACCAGCCCGACCGCGGCGCCGACCACCATCTGCAGCGCGAACTCGAGAAGGCCGGAACCGAGCGCGTCCAGCCCGGAACCTGTGGCCGCGACCAGGCTCGTCAACAGCGCGATGCCCACCGGATCATTCGCGCCGGACTCACCCTCCAGGATGGTGCCGGTACGACCGGCGATCTCACTGCCGCCCAGAACGGAGAACACCACGGCAGGGTCGGTCGGTGACAAGGCGGCACCGAGCAGGAGTGACGGCTGCCAGCCCAGGCCGAACAGAAAGTGTGCGCAGGTCGCCAGGGCAGCCGCAGAGACTGCCGTTCCAGCGACTCCGATCCAGGCGATCGAACCCGCCGCGGACCGGAACCGCCGCCAGCCGATGTGCATCCCGCCGTCGAACAGGATGAACACCAGGGCGACCGAGACGATGGACTCGCCCCACTGCCGACCGGTCTGCCCGACCGGCGGCAACAGCAGGGCGACAGCCGCTGCAGCGATCAGGAACAGTGCCGGCGCCGGTACTCGCAGCCAGGCGCTGACCTTGCCGCCGAAGATCGCGGCGATGATCGCGCCCGAAACAACCAGCACGGCGACGCCGAACCCAACCGCATCAGACACGAGACGCCTCCGGAGTCGCGACAGTAGATCGCCGACCAGACTTCCCGGCACACCCCATGTTCGGTCGCAAGGCTAACAACCCGATTGATGGTCGCTGCGGCACCATCCGGCCCGTCGGCGCCGGAAGCCACGAACGGCCCGCCGGTGGTCCGGCGGGCCGAAGCATGGCGATCGCGTTCGATCACATGCTGATCAGCAGTGATCGAATATCCGTTGTCTCGCCTTTGAGATGATCAAATTGGAGCTCAGTGATCACCGTCGACGCCAGGGATGTTGGCTCCGGGTACGTCGACCGGAGCGTAGATCCTCGAATCACCCGGGTACGGCACCTTCCACTGGTGGGTCTGGTACCAGATGTAGCGGTTGAGCTGTTCGGGGTGCGCGTAGTCCGGCACGGCGCCGTTGCCGATCAGATGCTGGCTCTGGGTCCACTTCTCCCACTTCGTGGCGGTGCTCAGCTGCGAAGCCGAGATCGCCGTCTTCTTCGCGACTGCCGCGTTGAGCTCCTTGGCGGCGGCACCGGTCTTGCCGAGGGTGTCCCAACCGCAGGACGGCTCGGTGACCACGCCCTCGGTCAACGGCACCTGGTTGGATACCGCGTCGTACGGCCGGTAGTCCGGTCGACCGGTGAACGCCCCATACATCGGTGTGGCCGCAGCCACCTTCTGGTTCAGTGGTTGGGCACCGAGGATCTGCTCGATGGTCCGGACCAGGGTGATCTGACTGTAGAAGGTGTTGATCACTTTGCCGTGCTGCGCCCACGGGCTGATCACCTGGATCGGGGCACGGTGGCCGTCGACATGATCAGCTCCGTTCTGGCTGTCGTCCTCGACCACGAAGATCGCGGAGTCCTTCCAGTACCTGCTGTGGCTGATCTCGTCGACGATCTGGCCCACCGCCAGGTCGTTGTCGGCGTTCTGTGCCTCCGGATCGGCCGTGCCGCCGGTGTGATCACTGGACAGCCAGAACATGTTCAGATTGGCCGGCCCGTTCTTCTCGAAGTCCTGCTTCCAGAGCCGGGCGCGGTACACGTCGGGGATCGAGGTGTCGAACGGCGGGGAGGCGTGATCGGCGATGGCGTTCAGTGATGGGATCACCGAACCGTAGTCACCCTTCAGCTCAGGCGTCGTGAGCTGAGCCGGATCACCGCCCTTCGCCACGCTGGTTGCCGCGCAGTAGTACTGCTGCCAGGTCGAGCCCGCCGGTTTGCCCTCGGTGTATTCAAATTCCCCGTAGTTCCTGGCGGTCCCACCCGCGGCCTGGACAGCCGTCCACAGAAAGCCGGACCGTTGGTGGCCGAGCACGTCCTCCTCGGTGTCGTAGCTGCGGATGTACTCGCCTGCACTGGATTCGGTGTACTCCGGGTTGTCGCCCTGCATCATCCAGTTGTGGCCCTCGGCGGAGTTGGTGCCGACGTCGTAGAAGTTGTCGTACAGCCCGAACTGCCTGGCCAGCGCATGCTCGTTCGGCGTCACTTTCGCCCCGAACTGGGCCAGCTGCGGATCACCGTTTCCCTCGGGCATGTCACCGAACACCTGGTCGTAGCTGCGGTTCTCCTTGACGATCAGGAACACGTGCTTGATCGTCGACGGGTCACCGATGCGGGCCGGCACCGGGACCGGCTTGGCCTTGCCGTGCGCGGCCCGCTTGACATCGGAACCGCTCCAGCCGTTCTGGGCGAACACCTGTGAGGTGTAGCCCGCGATCCGTTGATCACTCGGCAGCACGAACCGGGTCAGGCTCGCGGTGGTGCTGTGTGTCCCGTGTCCGGTCGCCGGAACCGTCCCGGCGCCTTCGTTGTAGGTCAGTTCCGGGCCGCGGGCATCGATTCCCCGAGTGTTGGTGACCACGATCTGGTTGCCCACGGTGGCGATCTGGGACGGGTAGTAGTCGGTGGGCAGCAGGCCGAGGTAGTTGACCGGTTCGCGGGGGTCGCCGTGATACTTGTAGACCGCGACTGCGTTCGCCCGTCCGAGGGTGACCAACAGGTGGTTGTCCCGGCTCAGGGTGATGCTGGTGGGTGCGTACCCGACTGTTGACGACGCCCATGGCTTGCTGGAGATCGTCTGGACGACGTTGTCGGTGTTGGTGTCGATCACCGAGATGCTGTCGTCGAAGGTGTTGGCGACGAACAGCGCGTTCCCGGCCAGGTACATCGCGGTGGGGTGCAGCCCGACCGCAATGGATCGGATCGTTGCCGATGGATGCGCGGTGTCGATCACGCTGACCGTACCCGTCGTCGACGTGCCCTTCACCGGATCGGACGGCACGTCGCTCCCGTAGGACGTCATCGTGGTCTCGCCCGGCTTCGATTGTCGGCCGCCCTCGTTGCTGACGTACAGCCTGTTGCCGACGAACTGCAGTCCCCGGGGCGCGATGCCGACGTCCCAGGTCTGCTTGATCGTCCCGGTCGACGGATCGAGAGCGGCGACGGTGTTCTGGCCGTTGACCGCCGCGTACAGGGTCGTTCCGTCCGGTGAGTAGGCGGCGGCACCCACCAGGGCCGAGTGGCCGTCGACCGTCGGGATCGTGATCTTGGTCGCTGCACCGAGTGTGCCGTCGTCGTTCACGGCGAATCTGGTCAGGCCGTTGGTCTCGGGCAGCCAGAGGTACCGGCCGTTGGGTGAGTACGTCGGACCTTCCTGCCCGACGCTGCCGTCGGACAACTTCTGATCAACGGTCGATGCTGAGCCGACGGTCCAGATCAGCCTGTACGTCTGTAGGTCGAAGATCTGCAGGACTACCGATCTGTCGGTGCTGGTCGCCGCGAGGAACCGGCCGTCGGGGCTGACCGTGGAGCTCATGAACTTTCCGTACGGAGTCTCCAGTCGATCACCGAGCGGTTTGATGATCTGATCGTCGGAGACCTGGATTCCGCTGCGATAGGTCGTACCGACCTGGTTGGTGCCGAAGACCGCGCTGGTCGCGTACGCGAGACCTCCACCGGTCACCGCCATGGTGGCAAGGCCGGCGAGTGCGATCCGGACCGGCCGACCGCGCCAGGAGAATCGGCTCCCGGTGGCCTGCCGGCGTTGGCGTTTGACGTGCATCAATCATCCCTTTCCGGACGTTGCGAGCAGATCGACAGTGCCGTCGAACTGCCATAGGGGGTTTGGGGCGTCTCCGTACGGCGCCCTGAGTTGGAAGAAGCCGTTGACCTCTTTCGGCCCGTCGCCGTCGGCGACGTACCGGCCGTCGGGAGTCAGGTCGAGCTGATAGATCGCCTGGCCGACCGCGGTGGCACCGGGCAGGTGCCAGGACACGACGCAACGCCAGTCGTTGCCGGCGCCTTCGTCGGCCACCAGGCTGCCGCCCTTGTCGCAGTGAGCCTTCGCCCGGAGCTGTTCCTCGGTGACCGCGGGTCGGTGCAACTCTGTGGTCTGCAGCACGTACAGGTGAGCGAAGGAGGTTTCCAGCGACCGTTCGATCTTCGCCCTGCCGATCCCCGAACCGGTCCCTCCGCCGGCGAATCCGATGACCAGCACCGACAAGATCGTGACGGCGACCAGCGGCAACAGACCCGAGACGATTCGGCGACCGGACCCGTCGTTGGCCAGGTCGGTGAAGTCGCGGCGCAGGAACAGCAGGTACGCACCCGCAGTCGCGACGCAGGCCCACACCAGGCCCACCACGATGCCGATGATCATCGGGCCGACCTGTGCCGGATCGGTGAAGAGCCCGCGCCAGGTGACGAACGCCTGGCTCGGCAGCGCGAGCCGTACGGCCACCGGCAGGGGCAGCAGCTGCAGCAGGGCCAGGGCGACCGCGAGAACGGCCGGCAACGCCAGCCCCGTCGGTGAGCGGCCCAGCGCAACCGAGCCCAGCAGGCCGACACCGGCGAACGCCAGCGTCGGCGCCAGCACGCACAACCAGGCCAGCAGCAGCCGGGCGACGGTCTCCGCCGGTGAGAACGTGTGGCCGTCAAGACCGACCAGCGGCCGGTTTCCGGACGACAGCAGACCGCCGACGATGCCCGAGAGCAACAGCCCTGCCGTCGACAGCACAATCACTGAGCCGCTGGCCAACGCCTTGGCGACGAAGATGCGGCGGGGCGACCGCGCGGCGATCATCAGATGCCGCCAGGTGCCGAGCCGGTCCTCGACGGCGAACACATCACCGGCCACGAGGGACACCACCAACGGCAGCGCCCATTCGCAGGAGAAGGCCAAGATCACCAACGCACCCGACCAGCCGGTCGCGTGCATCCACCGGCCGAACACCGTGTCGGACGGCAATGAGCTCTGGGTGCCCACGACGGCAACGAAGCCACCGGGGGCGATCCAACAGGCCAGTAACAGGAGGCGTACCCGCCACTGGGCCAGCAGCTTGATCAACTCGAACCGACAGCCGGACAACAGCGGCGCCGTCCGCGCGGCATGTCCGGACAGCACGAAGGTCGTCACCAGGAGCCCTCCTGCACCGATGGGGAACCGTCCCCGGTCAGTGCCAGGAAAGCCGCCTCGAGCGGCGCGACGACCGGAGCAAGTTCGCGGATCGCGACACCGCCTGCAACCAGCCGGACCACCAGTTCGTCCAGGGCGGGGACGGGTCCTGCGACGATGATCGTTTCCGGGTCTGGGGCAAGCGTCTGCCGGGCTGCGGGCCGCAGCCGCACGCCGGGAGCCTCGGACGCAATGCGTCGGGCGACGTCGGCTTGGGTCACCTGCAACCGGTAGTCCAGTTCACCGCTCTCCGCCGCCAGCTTGCCGACCGGGCCGCTGAACACCAGCCGGCCGGTGTTCAGGATGGTCACCTCGGCGCACAGTGTGGCGAGATCATCCATCCGATGGCTGGACAGCACGACAGCGGCACCGCCTGCGGCCAGCGTCGTCAGCACCCTGTGGACGTGCCGCGTGCCGGCTGGATCGAGCCCGTTCGCAGGCTCGTCCAGCACCAACAGCCGGGGGCGGGTGAGGAGCGCGGCGGCCAGGCCGAGCCGTTGGCGCATTCCGAGTGAGAAGCCGCGCACCGGATCATCGGCGACCTCGCCGAGGCCGACCTGCTGCAACGAATCGTCGACCCGTTCCGCACCGGAACCGCGCAGGGCCGCCAGCGCACGCAGGTTCTGCCACGCGGTCAGCGACGGGTAGAGCCCGGGACCGTCCACGAAACCGGCGACACCATCCGGAACGGCCAACGTCCCGGTGACGGTTGAGCCGAGGATCTCCAGCCGTCCGCGGTCGGCGACGGCGAGGCCGAGAAGAAGGCCGAGCAGGGTGGTCTTGCCTGCCCCGTTCGGCCCGAGCAGTCCATGAACCTGCCCGGCCGCCACCTCAAGATCAACATTGTCCAGCGCGAGCACATCGCCGAACCACTTGCTGATGCCGCGAGCCCGTATCGCCGGGATCTGATCCATGAATGTGCGCTCCTGGGGTTGTGAACCTCGACAGGGACGCTAGAAGTTGCGGATTGATAGAACCTTCACCGGCGGGGAAACTTTTGACAAACGGAAGGCGACCGAATTCGCCGCACGGCCTCCGGTACCCGGCGTTCCGCGGTCGCGGTCACCGCTCGTGCCCTGGACGAGTTGATCATGAGGACGGGGGCAGCTGCCCGCCCAGCCAGTCGAGGATGCGTACCGCGACCGTGTCCGGGACCTGCAGTTGGGGCAGATGACCGGCACCCTCGAGTTCCAGGTAGTGCCAGCCGGGATAGCGCCGGGCCGTACTGCGCGCGGCAGCGACGGGAACCATCCCGTCACGTGACCCGTGGATCAGTAGCACCGGCACGCTGATCGACGCCATCGTCGCGTAATAGCGCCTGGACCGGATCAGGGTCCAGGCCAGCGAGCGCGAGGCGGACAGATGCGCCCGGTCCACACCGGCGACATCGGACTGCCGCTCGATCAGGGCGATCGACCGCTCGACCAGCCCGGCCGGCAGCGCCGCCTCGTCGACACCACAGCGCTGCAAAGTCTCACGCAGGGTCGCGAGAGCGCCGATCCTGTCCCGTCGTGACCGGCGCAAGCGCTCGCCGACCCCCGGAACAGCGTGGACGGCAAGAGTCCAGGCATCCGACGGCGAGCCCAAGACCCGGCTCGGGGCCGGCAGCGCCGGATCCAGCAGCACAAGACTGCGTACCAGCTCGGGCCGAGCGGCCGTCAACAGGATCGCCACCAACCCGCCCATGGAGTTGCCGACCAGTATCACCGGGGCCCGGCAAACCTGCTCGATGAATTCGGTGAGGACCTGCAGGTTGCTCCTCACCGTTGCCGGCCGTCCGGTCGGCGCACTCAGACCGAAGCCCGGCAGATCCAACGCGTACACCCGCCCGGCTTCGGTCAGCCTGGGCGCCAGCAGATCCCAGTTCAGGTGCGACCCGCCCAGTCCGTGCACCAGCAGCACGGTCGGGCCAGAAGGTAATCCTCCGAAGTCGACATAGTGCAGTATCCGGCCCGTCAGGTCGACGGTGCGGCTGCTGCCGATGTCCGGGTCGCCCACCACTCCTCCCGTCAATTCGGTGTTGGATCAGGAATCGTTTCTCGAAAGTGCGTCAAGAGCCCAGCGCGGTGGCCGGCCGTCCGTCACCTGAACCCACCTTGGCCCGCGAGCGGAAGAACGCCGCGATCAGTCCTCCGAGCCAGAAACTCAGCACGATCGCCGCTACCGCGACCAGCGGCGCCTTCACCTCGGCCGGAACCTGGAGGAGCCGCGCCACCGTGCTCAGCACCATCAACACCGGACCTTGGATGACGAACGCGGCGAACGCAGCCCCGGTCCAGACGCTGACCCGTCGCCCGGTGCCGGCGAGGTGACGTTCGGCGGCGCCCACCAGCCAGATCGAGCTGGTGACCAACAGAGTCGCCTCGATGGTGCCGGCGACCAGCGACTGCCAGTGCCATCCGCCGAGGAACGGTCCGACACCGTGCAGGTCGTCGCGCAGGCCGCTCGCCACTGCCAGCACCGGCGCCACCGCCAACGTCACCAGAGCCGCGACGCCGCAGCCGCGCCGCACCCGAGGCGGAAGGTGGGTGTCCCAGCCGCGGCGCGCGGCCGCTATGCCGAGCAGGAACATTCCCAAACACTGCGGCCACCACCAGATGTGCAGGTCGCCTACCTGTCCGCTGTGTACCGGGACCCCGATCCGGACGACGAACGATGCCAGGCTGATCGCGCCGACCACCCCGCCGAGCCGGGTCACCGTGAGCGGGCCCGGTCCTCGACGGCGAGCGCCTGATCTCGACGAGCCGAAGCGGGCCGCTATCCGCTCGAGGCTGGTTCCCGTCGCGAACACAGCGGAGAAGATCATCAGGACCAACGCGAACCACAACGCCCCTGAGTCGAGGAACGGGTCGCGATGTCGGAAGATCCACCACAACGAGACATGCCGGCCGGCACCCCGATAGGCGATCCATACGGCGACCGGCCAGAGTGCGAGTGCGGAAACCAACCAGGGCAGGCCAAGTCGTTGCACCCGTCCGCCGATGTAGCGCAGCCAGCCGTGCCGACGGTAGGACCGCTCGGTGAGCAGACCGGCGATGAAGAAGAAGAGGCCGATGATCACTAGACCCGACGGACCGACGATGATCATCAACAACAACTCGGTCCCGGGTGCGAAAGTGACCTCGTTGACCTCGTCATAGGGCCACCCGCCCACCGCGGAGTAGCCAAGGAGCGCATGGCAGGCGATGACCCAGGCGACCAGCGCGGTCCTGAGCCTGTCCAGGTGCTGCAACCGGTCGGAATCGTCTGGCTGCGTGCCGAAGCTCACAGCATCAGCATCTCGCATCCGGGGGCGATCGGGAGGGGCAAACGTCCTAGAAGGTCCAGGTCGTCGGCCAGCTGTGGTCCGACCCGTCCGCACGCGCCGACAGGCTCGGGCGTATACACGAAGTTCAAAGGAGGTCTGATGAAGATCGTGGTGATCGGTGGCACCGGCCACATCGGCGGCTACCTCGTTCCGATGCTGGTCGAGGACGGGCACCGGGTGACCGTCGTCTCCCGCGACGGTTCACCGAAGTATCGGGACGATCCCGCCTGGCAGCAGGTCGACAAGGTCGCGCTCGACCGAACCGCGGAAGATGCGGCGGGTACCTTCGCCGGGAAGATCGCCGATCTTGGTCCGGACGTGGTCGTCGACATGATCTGCTTCACCGAGGATTCGGCGCGTGCGCTGGTCGCGGGCCTGACCGGTCGCGTGCGGCGATTGGTGCATATCGGGACCATCTGGGTGCACGGCCGCCTGACCGAGGTGCCGGTGACCGAGGATGCGGTACGCCATCCGTGGGGCGAATACGGCACCCAGAAGAATGCCATCGAACAATACCTGCTCAGCCAGTCCCGCACCGGAGTACCGACGGCGATCGTGCATCCCGGACACATTTCCGGACCGGGATGGCCGGTGATCAACCCGCAGGGGGACGGTGAACACCGACGCCTGGCGGACGCTGGCCCTCGGCGAGGAGTTGCTGCTGCCGGGGCTCGGACTGGACACCCTGCATCACGTCCACGCCGAGGACGTCGCGCAGATCGTACGGCTGTGCATCGACCACCCCGAACAGGCTGATCATGAGGCATTCCACGCGGTGTCGGCGCAGGCGCTGACGCTTCGTGGCTTCGCCGAGGCCATGGCCGGCTGGTTCGGACGGGAGGCGGTGCTGCGCTTCGTCCCGTACGAGGAGTTCTTTGCGGCGCTGCCCGAGCCGGAGTCGGCGTCGGCCCGCGAGCACATCACCCGCAGCCACGTGGTGAGCATCGACAAGGCCCGCAATCGGCTCGGGTATCACCCGCGGCACAGCTCGTTGCAGGCCGTCACCGAGGCGGTCGACCGGCTGCGCGCCGACGGTCGGCTCGGCGCCGACCTGCGGAGATAGGGACCAAAGTCCCTTTTGCGACCATTTTTGTCAAAGCCCGGTGCGCGGACAGTTCTGTTGGTAATTTCTGACGTGCAGGCGACGCAGCCTGTACGTCGAGGCAGGACGCTCCGCGTCAACCTCCCCCAGCAGTGCTTTTGGGGCCTTCGACGTTGCGTGCCCGCCCCCGGCGACACACGGACCCCCGACCGTGATCCCGTCTGGGGCGGGCAGACGCAGTTCTGCTCCGCGATTCCTTACTCGGCGTCCTATGCGGCCGGTTTCGTCACGGCGTCGAGCCGCCGCTTCGCCTCGGCGTAGGTGTCCGCCGGAAGTGGCTTGGCTGCCGCCGCGATGTTCTCCACGAGGTGCTCGGGGTTGAGTGTCCCGACGATGTTGGTGTTCATCCCCGGGTGGGCGTTGGTGAAACGGAGCAGGAACTGGGTCCGCTTCTCACCCGGGTCGAGCAGTGCGTCGAGCTTGGCTTCCTCCCAGACGTCCCAACGATCGGCGTCGCCGAGCCCGGCACCGGGCTCGCCACGGGCGACTCCGCCGCGGATGATCACCCCGGCACCCGCATCGGAGGCTGCCTGGATCAGCTGTTCATGCTGCCGCTCCAGAGCGGAGTACGGGATCTGGAATGTGTCGAACACGCCCTGCTCGATGTAGGTCTGCAGGTGCGGGTCGGTCGAGGAGATGCCGATCCAGCGGACCTTGCCCTGGTCCTTCATCTCCTGCAGCGCGGCGACCAGGTCACCCTGCTCGGTCTGTTCGACGGTCGGGTTGTGCAACTGGATGATGTCGACGTAGTCGGTCTTCATCCGCTCCAGGCTCTCGTGCAAGCCGCGGAACAGGTTCTCCTTGGTCCACACGTGTGGAGTGTCATCGGTCTCGTCGTCGCGGCGGACCACCTGGCAACCGCATTTGGTGGCCAGCACGTACTCGTCCCGGCGCCCGGCGATGTATCGCCCGATGTACTCCTCGCTCCGGCCGTAGTCGTTGGCCGTGTCGATGAAGGTGATGCCGTTGTCCAGCACGGCGTTCAAGATCGTTTCGGCCTGGCCGTCCTCGACCGCCCGGCCACCCCAGATCCGTGAACCGCGGATCTCCATGGCGCCGTAGCCCAGTTTGGTGACCTGCAGCCCGGTCCGACCCAGCTCGTTCGTCGGCAGACTCGCCGCCCCGGTCGTTTCGCTCATCCGTCCTCGCTTCGTCGCAGTTGGGGCTCACAACGTGTTCGGCACCATTGTCTGCCCGGGTCGTCCGGGGCCGCCACCGGGCCACCCGTCCACTGCGAAAAATGGATCGCGCGCCGATCCAATCCGGCTACGGTGAAGACACCATGGATACACGGCGACTGGTCGAGCAGCTGGGGCGCTGGTCCGCAGGACGCGGACCTCTCTATCTCCTGCTCGCCGCCCGGCTGCGCCAGCTCATCGACGACGGTGAGCTCGAGCCGGGAGCCCGACTGCCGCCCGAACGCCGGCTGGCGCGGGAACTGGCGGTCGGCCGGGGAACCGTGGTCAATGCGTACGAACAGCTGCGAGCGGACGGCCGGGTGGTCCGTCGACAGGGCAGCGGGACGAGGATCGCCGGCAGCACCGAGCCGCACGCGGACGGCGTGCCGGTGACCACGCAGCCGATGTTCCTGGCGCTGCTCGAGCCGGACGAGGAGGTGATCGGTCTCGCCTGCGCCGCACCTGCCGGGCCCCCAGCCGAACTGGTGGATGCCTACCGGTCCGCAGCGACCGAACTGGCCTCGTTGAAGGAAGACCTGGGCTATCACCCGTTTGGCTATCACCGGTTGCGGGCAGGACTGGCCCGCCGCTTCACCGACCGCGGCATTCCCACCTCGGCGGAACAGATCATGATCACCAGTGGCGGCCAGCAGGCCCTTTCCCTGCTGGCGATGAGCCTGCTCCGGCCGGGAGATGCGGTGGCGGTCGAGTCACCGACCTATCCCGGAGCACTGGAGGTGATCCGCGAGGCGGGCGCGATTCCGGTTCCGTGCGGCATCGGACTGGAGGAGTTCACCCGGGTGTTCCGCGACCACCCGCCGGCGATGGCGTACGTGATCGCCACCAATCACAACCCGACCGGCACGACTTTGCCGGGGCTGCACCGGAGTCGGCTCGCCGGAATCGCCGCCGCGGCAGGGATCCCGCTGATCGAGGACGAGGTCGTCGCCGATCTGAGCTTCCCGGGCCGTCGGGTGCCGCCGGCCATCGCGACCGATCGGCGTGGCTGTGTCATCTCCGTGGGCTCGTTGTCAAAGTCGGTCTGGGCCGGGCTGCGGGTCGGCTGGATCAGGGCGCCCGAGTCGATCATCAATCGTGCCGCGCGGATCCGCGCGATCCATGATCTCGGCGGCAACCTCCCCGCTCAGATGGCCACCGCCGAACTGCTCCCGATCATGGACGAGCTTTGTCGGCGCAGGGCTGCCTTCCTCAAGTCCCGACATGATCAACTGCGCGCCGAGTTGTGCGCGGCGCTCCCGGAATGGTCGGTGCCCGCAGCCGGGGGTGGGCAGACGTTATGGATCCGGCTGCCGCGCGGGGACGGCACGTCCTTCGCCCAGGCTGCCGTCCGGCACGGTGTCGCCGTCGTCCCCGGCGACGGGCTCGACCCGTCCCGGCAGAGTCGTGATCGGATCCGGGTGCACTTCTCGGCATCGGAACAACTGCTGTCCGAGGCCGTCGGCAGACTGGCCGACGCCTGGTCGGACTACGCGGCTCCGAGGCGCGCAACCCAGAGCAGCCCCGTCCTCGCCGTCTGAGCCGCGGAGAACGAGCCAATCTCGGCCGATTGGCTCTTCAGCGGTCCTCCTCTCCACCGCAGGATCACCGGTAGGCGGTGTCCATCGGGACGCGTACGACTGGTTGAGGGGTACGACGATGTTGCTGGGTGTCTGTCCGACCAAGGGTCGGCTTCTCATCGGATACGAGTCGGTCCGTTCGTTGTTCAACCTCGAACCCGGAGTCATGGTCATGTGGTGGGAGTGCCCGTGCGGCGAAGATCATTTCACCGCCTGTGGCCGGGTCGCCGAGGCTGACCCGCAGCGAGCAGCCGCTGCGGTACGCGCCGTCCGCAGCCAGCTCGAAACGGCGTGACGACCATGGGTCTGGTGGCAGCTGCGATTGTGGTGTTCTCGGTCACGGCGTTCGCGGCCGTGGGTGCGATGACCTGGCTCGGCGTCCGCGATGGTGATCGACTCGGAGACCTCGGCATCGACGTCCGGGTCGAGTCCAGTGAGCAGCCCGGCGCCGCTGTCGCGTTGGTGACGCTCAGCAATCCGGGGGAGCGTCCGGTCGTGACCGCTGTCCGGACCGGCCGTTCGTCGCGGCCGGTGTGGCTGGCCGGCCAACCGACGACCCGCAAGACCATCCTGCGGCCCGTGCAGCCGCCGGAGGATGCAATCGTCGACGTCGTGCCGGAACAGTCCACCCGGCACCTGTCCTTACCGGTTGACCTTGCGGCCACGCGGCCGGTCAGGATCGACGTGCTCGCCTACCAGCAGCCCGGCCGGGTGAGGCTGGTCTCCCATCGGGTCGATCCGGTCTACCTGCTTGCTTCCCAACGACGATCCCCGACCGGGCCGAAGCTGTGGGGAACGGCACATTCCGGGTAACCATCGGCAAAGATGCAAGGATGCTGGACAGGATGTCCAGAAGCCGTCCGAGCCGGGAGATCGTACTGGTCACCGACCGGAGGAAGTCGTTGTTGGGGTGAGGCCGCCTACATGATCAATCTGCAGGAAGCCGTCCTTCGTGGACGGTTGTCCACCTGTCTTGATGTGCCCCGGTGGATCGATTCGATCGTCGAACGGGCGCCCTACGGGTCGTTGGACGAGTTGCTGGACGTTGCGCGGACCGCGGCGGACCCGCTGACCCGGGAGGAGGTCGAGCGCGCGTTGTCCCATCACGCACGGATCGGCACCCGACCCTCCGGCGCCGGCGTCGGCGACGACATCGCCCGACCGGGGTCGGAGCTGCTGAGGGACCTGCGGAAGCGCCTCGACGACAACCCCGAGGAACTGAAGGTCATCGCCGACGAACTGCGGGAGGTCGCGCTGCTGCGCATGGAGCAGAGCTTCACCGAGGACGGCTGACCCTCCCCGGATTGATCATGGTATGAACGGCTCCGCGGCGGCTGGATGCCTGAGGGACGATACGGTCTGATCATGCCCGAGTCCCAGCATCCGTTCGACCGCTCGATCTGGCGTGTGCTGGGCGACCCCCTGGTGCCCGGAGATCCGGCCGGGCCGCTGCACGGTCGGACCGTGGCGGTGAAGGACCTGTACGCCGTCGCGGGACAACGGGTCGGTGCCGGGGTAGCGGCCTGGCTGGCCGAGCAGCAACCGGTGCAGCGCAGCGCGGGCGTGGTCGAGACACTGCTGGCCGCCGGGATCGATATCACGGGAATCACCCGGACCGACCAGTTCGCCTTCAGCATGGCCGGCCGGAACGCCGATTATGGCACGCCACCCAACGGTGCCGCGCCCGGCCGCATACCGGGCGGGTCGTCCAGCGGCTCGGCATCGGCGGTCGCCCTTGGCCAGGTTGATGTTGCGCTGGGCACCGACACCGGCGGCTCGGTGCGCGTGCCGGCGTCCTACCAGGCAATCTTCGGCATCCGCACCACTCATGACCTCGTGGATCGCAGCGGCCTGCTCGATCTGGCACCGAGTTTCGACACGGTCGGCTGGTTCACCCGGGAGGCCGCGCTGCTGTCCACCGTCGGCCGGCTGCTGATCCCCGAGCCGCGGCGGCGCTCGCTGGCGGTCAACCGGGTCTTGATCATTCCCGAGCTGCAGACCTCCGCCGAGCAGGACATCGCCGACACGACAACCCGGGTTGCGGATCGCACCGCCGAACACCTCGGGGTGCCGCTGGAGGAGTGGGACATCGATGCCGGCCGGTTGGACGGCTGGCTGGACGCGTTCCGGACGATCCAGGCGTACGAGGCCTGGCAGATCCGCGGCGAGTGGATCATGGCCCATCCCGGTGCGCTCGAGTCGGAGATCGAGGCGCGCTTCACCGCCGGTCGTGATGGCGCGGCCGAACAGGTCGAGCGGGCTCGTGGGGTGGCCGGGGAGGCGCGGGCGACTGTCCAGGACCTGCTCAGCGATGCCGTGCTGGTCCAGCCGGCAGCGGCCTCGGTGCCGCCGCGAGCGGACGATGCCGACCGGATCACCGGCGTCCGGGCAGGCAACCTCCGGCAGACCTGCCTCGCGGGACTCGGCGGCCTCCCGTCGGTCTCGGTCCCAGGACTGGGGACCGGGCCGCTGCCGTACAACATCTGTTTCGTCGGTGCTCCCGGCACCGACGTGGACCTGGTCGAACTCGCCGAGCGCATGACCTCGGCCTAGCGGGGTGGAAGGGAAGCGCGGGTTCAGGCGGTGCCGGCGACGTGGGCGTCGACGGCGGCGAGCACGTGGTCCACGTGGCCGATCAGTTCGTCGAGTACGGCGGCGTCGGCGATCAGCGGCGGAGACAAGATCAACATCGTCGCACCGCGATCGTCCGGCCGGGTGAGCAGCCCGGATTCGCGCATCGCGGCCGGCATCACCGTGCGGACCAGTTGTTGTGCCTGTGTGGTCGTCAGTGCGGTGCCGGACTCCCGATCCGCAACGAACTCCAGCGCATAGAAGTAGCCGGTGCCGCGGACCTCGGACAGCGTCGGGTGGCTTGCGATCAACCCGTCGAGTCCGGACCGGAAATGATCTTCCAGGGACCGGGCGTTGCCGACAGCGTTCATCTCGATCATGGCGTCGATGTTCGCGATCGCCGCAGCCGTGGCGACCGGATGGCCGCCCCACGTGCTGCCGTGGAAGAACGACCCGCCGTCCGGTGAATCCCACAGCCGCTCGACGAGCGGCGTCCGGATCGCCATGCCACCCAACGGGGCATAGCCCGACGTTGCGGCCTTGGCGAAGGTGATCACATCCGGTACGACGCCGAAGCGTCCTGTGCCGAACCACTCGCCGAGCCGACCGAAACCGCAGATCACCTCGTCCGCGACCAGCAGGATTCCGTTGTCGTCGCAGATCTTCCGCAGTTCCTGCCAGTAGCCGTCCGGCGGCACCAGCGCGCCGCGGGAGTTCTGCACCGGTTCGGCGAAGATCGCCGCAACCTTGTCCCCACCGACCTCGTCGATGATCGACCTCAGCTTGGTGATCGACGGCAGGTCGGCGGCACTGCCACCGGCGGGGACCACCTCGCCGAAGGTGTTGGGGAAGTGCCGGACGTCGGGCATCACCGGCTCGAACGGTTCTTTGTACCAAGGGATTCCGGTCAACGCCAGGGCACCCATCGTGACGCCGTGGTAGGCGAAATCCCGGGCAATGATCACTGTCCGCTCCGGCTGTCCCTGGCTGCGGTGATACTGGCGGGCGAACTTCAACGCCGACTCGACGGCCTCGGAACCGGAGTTGGTGAAGAAGATCCGATCAAGATCACCGGGCGTGAGTTCGGCGATCTTGGCCGCGGCCTCGATCACCGACGGATGCGCAGCGCCCCAGTTCGGCCAATAGGCCAGCTTCTCCATCTGCTTCATGGCGGCGGCAACGATGTCGGTCCGGCCGTGCCCGATGTTGACGCAGAACAGTCCCGACAGCCCGTCGAGATAGCGTCGGCCGCTGTCGTCGTAGACATAGCAGCCCTCGCCGTGGTCGATTACCGGAAGCTCGGGTGATCGCCAGGCCTCGGCCCGGGTGAAGTGCGGTACCAGGTTCCTCCTGGCCAGTGCGCGGATCTCCTCAGGGGTCTGATGGGTCATGTCGCCTCCGGGTAGCACGGTGTACGCCAACCATCATCCGCCCCGCGCTGTCCGGCCGTCCACCGGGTGGCCGTGACGAACCGGGCCGGATAGGGTGCCGGACAACCCCGCACCCGAGGGGCTGAGGGAGGACCGTGACCCGAGAGACGGCAATCGAGGCCGCAACCCGCTATTTCGACACCGGCGGGTTTGCGGATGATCTTGGTCGGCGGGTCAGAATCCCCACCGAGAGCGCCGACCCGTCGAGCCTCGATCTGCAGCTGGCCTACCTCGGGCAGGAGATCATCCCGCAACTGCAACGCCTGGGTTGCCGGTCACGCATCGTGGACAATCCGGTGCAGTCTTGGAGCCCGTTCCTGATCGCCGAACGGCAGGAGGACCCGGCTGGTCCGACGGTGCTCGTCTACGGTCACGGCGACGTGGTCCTCGGACATCCCGAGTTGTGGCGTTCCGATCTCGAACCGTTCCGGATGGTCGTCGACGGCGACCGGTGGTACGGGCGTGGTACCGCGGACAACAAGGGCCAGCACACGATCAACTTCGCCGCCCTGGAGCAGGTACTTGCGGTCCGCGGCCGGCTCGGTTTCAACCTCAAGATCATCCTCGACATGGGTGAGGAGACCGGATCCCCCGGGCTGGAGGAGGTCTGTGCGGAGCTGGCCGACGAGCTCGGCGCCGACCTGCTGATCGGATCCGACGGGTGCCGGGTCGCCGCCGACCTGCCGACGGTCTTCCTGGGCTCCCGCGGGGTGATCAACTTCTCGCTGCACCTGTCGCCGTACGGCAACGGCTATCACTCGGGCAACTGGGGCGGGTTGATCGCCAACCCCGGAACCCGGATCGCCAACGCGGTGGCCAGCCTGGTGGACGCGAACGGTGTGTTGAGGATCGACGGACTGCGCCCGCCGACCATCGAGGAATCGGTCCGGTCGGCCTTGGACGGGGTGACCGTCGATCCCGGCGACGGGCCGGCGGTCGATCCGAACTGGGGCGAGCCGGGTCTGACACCCGCCGAGCGGCTCTATGCCTGGAACACTCTGGAGGTCCTCGCGTTCACCGCCGGGAGTCCGGAGGCGCCGGTCAACGCCATCCCGGCGAGCGCGACCGCCCACTGCCAGCTGCGGTTCGTGGTCGGCACCGACGAGGACCACATCGAAGAGATCCTGCGCCGGCACCTGGACGCGAACGGGTTCACCGATGTCGGGCTGACGGTCGGGCACCGGGTCCGGGCGACCCGGCCGGATCCGCATCATCCGCTGGTCGACTGGGTCGCAGACTCCATTCAACGGTCCGCTGGTGTCGCCCCGGTCCGGCTGCCCAATCTCGGCGGCACCCTGCCCAACGCGGCGTTCGCCCGCACCCTCGGACTGCCGACCATCTGGGTGCCGCACTCCTACCCGGCCTGTGGCCAGCACGCTGCCGACGAACACCTGCTCGGCAGCCTGGCCCGGCAGGGCGCTGCAGCTGATGACCGGACTGTTCTGGGACCTGGCTGACAGACCCGGATCTGAGTGACCCGGCGCGGCGATTTGCTTGTCGGCGATCTGACCGGGTAGACATTTGAGACTGTGTCTGCCTCTACTGACGCCACCGAGCCGGCCCCCGGGGCCTCTGTGGCGACCGCGGACACCGCCGAACCGGTCGCCAGACCCGGGGTCATCAACCGGTTCGTCCGGGCCGGGGCGACCTCTGTGGTGGCGACCGTGTTGTCCCACGGCACCTACATCGGACTGCTGGCAGCCGCGCACTCCTCGGCCACCCTCGCCAGTTCGATCGCCTGGTTCGTCGGCGCGAGCTTCAACTACTTCGTCGGCCGCCGGATCACCTGGGGCCGGACGAACCGGCCGCATCCGATCCGCGAGATGTTGCCGTACATCGCGGTGATTGCCGCCAGCGGCATGCTGTCGATCGGTGTCGCGACTCTCACCGACCACGTGATCCGGCCGATGCAGCTCAGCACAGCCGGCCGGACGATCGTGCTGGAAGCCGCCAACATCGCCAGCTACGGCGTGGTGTTCTTCTTCAAGTTCACGTTGCTGGACCGGCTGGTCTTCCGCCACCGCTGACGGTCGGTCCACTGCTGACGGTCGGTCCTGGCCAGTTTCCGCAGCCGGCGGTTCTCGCTGCTGCCGACCCATTCCCGCGCCCAGGTGGTCAGCATGACCCTGGCGTAGTTGGCGCCGTAGGTGATGCTGCCGCCCTTCTTGGACGCGCCGTTGTTGCGTAGCCGCATGGTCAACGGCACCTCGACCATCCGGGCACCGCGGGCCATCACGCCCAGCAGCAGTTCCGAGGCCTGGTACTGGGGTTCGGTGAGCACCGCGCCTTGCGCCACCTCGGCCCGCATCGCCCGGAACCCGAAGGAGGTGTCGGTGATCTTCGTACGGGTCAGGATGGACGCCAGTGCGGCGAAGACCCGCACGCCGACCCAGCGGACGTTGCTGTCGTACTCCCCGGTCCCGAGCCGACGCGAACCGGTGCTGAAGTCGGCTCGATCGGTGAGGATCGGCTCAATCAACTGCGGCAACTCGTCGATCTCGTACTGTCCGTCGGCGTCGGTGGTGACGACGTAGGTCGCGCCGTGCTCGGCGGCCAGGTGGTAGCCCAATCGCAGCGCACCACCCTGGCCGCGGTTGACCGGGGCGACGCAGACGTACGCCCCGTGCTGGTCGGCGATCTCGGCCGTGTTGTCGACCGACCCGTCGACGACCACCAGGGTGGCGATGGTCAGGCTGCCGCCGTCGGGTGTCGGGCAGGTCGTCGGCATCCGGTCGAGCACCCGGCCGATGCCGCGTTCCTCGTTGTAGGCGGCAATGACCACAACGAGATCGGGGAATTCGACGTCACCGTAGCGATCCTCGAATCCTCGGACCGCCATCGCGTCGACATCGTCGGGGTAGGCCTCCATCGGGCCCCTTTCTCGTGAAATCAAAGCTGTGAATCCGATCGCGCCGGCCAGAGGCAGGAAGACCAGTCCCGGCAGCTGGTAGCGGAAGGAGAACTCGAAACCGGCCGCGCCACCGAGCAGCGCAAGGGCCATGCCCACGGTGAGCAGCGACTCCGACCGCAGTGACTCACCGCCCCGACGGCGGCGCACCACGCCCGCGACGCCGAACAGGCCGGCAATCCCGAGCAGCGTGCCGGGTACGTAGCCATGATGCAGCTGATAGCCGCGCAGGAAGGTGGTCAGCGGGGTGATCACGTGCGGCACCGTGCCGTCGAAGTAGAGCGTCCACTTGTCAGCGTCGGTGGCCTCCCAGCGCGGATAGTCGATCTGGAACTGCCAGCGCTTCAGCGGAGTGTCGCCGGGGTGGTCGACCTTCGACCATTCGAAACCCTTGAGGAAGTCCCGCGTGACGGCGACAATCAGATCCAGCGGCTGATGGCGCAGCACCACCTTGCCGAACTCCGACCGCACGCTGTGCAGCGACTTGCCCGGCGGGAACCCGGGCGGGCGTTCCATCGGATTGTGCGCGTACGCGTCCACGCCGAGACGCTGTCCGAGCGGCTCCTTCGGGCAGACCATCCGTTGGTAGCGGGTCAGCGGAAGTTCGTCACAGTGGGCGATGGTGGCAGCCCGGCCGTACAGCACCGAGCCGGTGGCGCCGCTCAGCCCGAAGTGCCCGGTCGCGACCCGGTAGACGACCAGGTAGCCGCCGAGAACGATCGCGAACCCGGCCAGGCCGGCGGTCAGCCGGGTGAGCATGGTCCGCCACCAGTGCCGGTTGCGCCAGCGGGCACCGACGAACACCAGATACAGCACGAAGGGGACCACCGCGACGATGCCGATGATCCGGATCGGCACGTTGGCCGCGAGGAGCGCTCCGGCGATGGCGGCCTGGTGCCACATCGGCCCCGCGCCGGGCGCGTGCCTGCCGGAGCCTGTCTCGGCGTCGGCGTCGTTCCCGGGACTGCCGGGCCGGCGCAGCCGCCATGCGATCAGCAACCAGACGGCGACGAGCAGGAAGGCATCGGACCAGATCTCGGCCATGATGTTCTGCTCGATCTGCAGCTGGTAGGCGTCCATCAGGATCGGCGTGGTGATCAGCGCGGAGAGCCAGCGGGCAGCGCCGAGGCCCCGGCAGATCTGGTACATGAGGACCGCGATCGCCAGCCCGACGAGATGCTGGACCGCGGCCGTCAGGGCCAGCCCGGCGCCGAAGAACTTGCCGACGAAGATCAGCGGATAGAGGACGATCGTGTAGCCGATCGGATCCAGTCCGTCGACGGCCGGATCGCTCAACATGATGAGATAGCGGAAGCTGTCGATGTAGAGCATCGCCGGCTGGTAGGCCAGCCACGTGATCACGCGCAGCACGGTGCCGATGCCGAGGAACACCACGAAGAGCCAGTTCGCCCGCAACGCCGGCCGCCAGCTGGTCTGCCACCTGGTCCGCAACGTTGCCCGCCGACTGAGTGCTGGTTCGGTCTGCTCGGCCCGCGCCTCGTCCGGCTGCGCTTCCTCCGACGGCCCGGGGATGCGCACAAGAGTTCCCCGGTCTGTCATGCGGACAACCGTATCCGGACCGTGGCCACTGATTCACATTGGCGGCCTGAGCCCTCAGCGTGTCTCCTGGCCCTGGAACCCGGCCGAGTCGCCCGGAAGGTCGGTTGGGCGACATTCGCGGGGCGAATCTTCGGATCGGCGCCCGTTTATTCGATGGTTCTTGCGGTTGAGGCGTCTACTATCTGCGCAGGAGGCGCGGATGACCGACGTGCTGGTGCTGAACGCGAGCTACGAGCCGCTGCAGCGGGTGAGCGTGCGGCATGCCATCGGCATGCTGTACCGGCAGGTCGCCGTCGTCGAGGAGGAGGTCGACGGCTCCCGGTTCGGTCCGTACCCGATGCCTCGGGTCCTCCGCCTGGTTCGGTACGTGGTGATGAAGTGGGTGCATCGCGGTACGCCTCCGTGTACCAAGGTCGGGATCCACGCCCGCGATCGGGTGTGCGCCTACTGCGGCGGCAAGGCGACGACCGTCGACCACGTCATCCCCCGATCCCGGGGCGGTGGCTCGACCTGGACCAATCTGGTCTCCGCCTGCGCTCGGTGCAACGAGCGCAAGGGCAACCGGACGCCGGCCGAGGCCGGCATGAAACTCCGCGTCAAGCCGTACGCTCCCACGTATCTGCAACTGCGGGCCCTGCGCGCTCGCCGCTGAATCCGCCTCTCGCCCAGGCATTCGGGCGATCACCCGCCCGCCCCAATCGGCGGGGCCGCCGGAAGGTCAAACGTTGACCCAGTGGCGGGATTTCGGGCGCCGAACGCGCCGGAGGGTCAAACTTTGAGCTTGCGTACCGGAGCCGGGCGGCCCGTTGGCCCCGTCGGCGGCGGTGACCCGGAAGGTCAAACGTTGATGGTGTGGCGGGATTTCGGGCGCCGAACGCGCCGGAGGGTCAAACTTTGAGCTTGCGTACAGGGGGCGCGTGCGGCGCACCGCTTGCTCGACGGCGCACCACTTGCTCGATCCCGTACCGGCCGCCTGTCCGCGCACCCGATGCAGCCGGTGCGCCGCCGAGCAGGGGTGGCGATGTCGGCCAACTGGGGCGGGAAGCCCAGGAGAGGCCCGGCGCGAACCCGCCGGGACGGTCCGATCGGCTTCGGCCGGGCCAGGTTGAGATAGGTGGTCTCGATCATGGACGGCTCATCGAGCTGGGCAACCGAGTCCGAGTTGCGCGCCCGGGCCCGGACGCTATGCCGAACTCGCCGGCGCCACCGGCTCAGCCGACGAGGTGCTGGATGCCGAGGCTGGTCCCACCGACGATCAACCAGAGCGCACCGCCGAGCAGCAGCGGTCGTGGGCCGGTGCGGCGTAGCGCGGGCAGGTCGGTCGACAGGCCGATGCCCGCCATCGCAACGGCGATGAGGTAGGCCGCCACCGGGGCCAGCCGGTACGCGATCGGTGTCGGGACCACGCCGACCGAACGGGCGACAGCCATCACCAGGAAGCCGACCAGGAAGCCGGGCACCAGTCGTACGATCCGAACGCGGCGCTTGCGCGAGCCGGCGTCGGACGCCGGAGGCGTGCGCCGATTCACCCATGCGCCGAGCGCCAGGCAGATCGGGATGATCATCAACGACCGGACCAACTTGACGACGACGGCGTGCCGCATCGCCTCCGGGCCGTACGCCGATGCCGCCGCGATCACCGACGAGGTGTCGTTGACCGCGGTACCGGCGAACAGGCCGAACGCCTGTTGACTCAACCCGAGCAGGTGGCCGACCAGCGGGAACGTCAGCACCGCGGCGATGTTGAAGACGAACACGGTCGAGATGGCGTACGCGATCGTTGCGTCGGCGGCCACGATCACCGGCGATACCGCGGCGATCGCGGAGGCGCCGCAGACGCCGGTGCCGACGCCGATCAGGGTGCGCAGATCGCCGACCACGCCGAGTGCACGGCCGACCAACCAGGCGCCCAACAGACAGCCGGCCAGCGTGCCGAGCATGACCGGCAGGGAGCTCAGGCCGACGCCGGCGACCTCGCCGATGGACAACTGGCTCCCCAGCAGCACAACCGCAACCTGGAGCAGAGTCTTGCCGGCGAAGCGGACTCCCGGCACGAGGGTGTGGTCAGGGCGCCGCACCAACCTGATGAGGACGCCGAGAAGGATCGCCGGCACGGCACTGCCCAGGACGGGCACCATCGTGCCGATCAACACCGCGACGGCGGCAATCACCCCACAGAGCACCACGCCGGGCAACACGTCCAGCGTTCGGCGCGGCAACGGAGGGGCGATGGCGGTCATGTTGACTCGATGGTCCGTCAGACCCGACCGCCGGAGTAGACCCAACAAGCTTGTCGCGACACAAGCTGGGCTTGTGTCACCGTCGCCGGGTCCGGGTCAGGACGTACGCGCTGGGCGTCGCCCCGTTGTAGCCGAGCAGGCGGTCGCGGATGATCTTGATGCCCCTGGTCCGCGCAACGGCGTCGACGAACAGGCGCTTGTCCTCGGTGAGCAGAACCGCCCGCCCGTTCGGCCGCAGGGTCCGGGCGATCTCCTGCAGGACTGCGGGATAGAGCCGGGTGTTCGCGACGTGGCTGCCGACCCGCTTGCCGAACGGCAGATTCGACACGATGCGATCCAGACTGCCGTCGGGATGCGGGAACGGGATCGCATCCGCGTGCCGCAGTTCGGCATCGAGCTGATGATCGTGCAGGTTCTGCCGGGCCATCGCCAGACCGGGCGGGTCGATGTCGGAGCCGCTGAGCCGTACGGATCGAGCGGCGGCGTCGGCGGCGATCAGCAGGGTCGCCGTGCCGCAGAAGGGATCATGCACCTGCTGGTTGTCGGTGATCTTTGCCATGCGCACCAGCACTGCGGCCAGCACCGGGTTGGTCGACCACGGCCGGCGTGCCAGTCTGCCGAACCGCCGGGAGCTGTGCAGATATCCGACCTCGGCCAACCACGTTCCGTGATGTTGGGTGAGGTTGACGTCCCAGCCGGCCGGTCGATTGGTCCAGGGCGTACGGCCCTCGACGGCGTCGATCACCTGCCGACGCCGGGCAGTATCCGGGTGTCCGACCCGGAAACCGATGGAGTTCGTGGACGCCAGCGGGACCAGGACCCCGCTGCGTATCGAGCGGTGCAGTGCGTCAAGGTCCGGGAGCGCGTCGACGCCGAGTTGGACCGCCGCGCTGCGGTACGTGCGGACGGCCCAGAGGTCACCTAGATCACCGGCGATTCGGCACCAAACGGCATCACCATCGGTCCGCAGTATGTGGGACCCGACGTGTTGCAGGTCGTCGGCCAGCAGATCGGCCGCGCCGACGATCGTGGTCAGCACGAGGTCGTCGACGACGTGGTGGACGGGGATGACGAATTCGGCGAGCCGGGTCGCCGCGTGATGGGTGGTGATGATGTGCCCCTGAGCTTGTTCCGAACGGACGGGAACGAAGCCGGCGCGCCGAAGCAGCCGCAACGATCACGCTGCGGCCGGGTCGTACGCGCTCAGGACTGCATCATCACCTCCACCCTATCGCCGGCAGGAGTGGATGATCTGCGGCAGGGACGTCCCTGCCACAGATCATCCGATCGCGGCCGTCGGCCACAGCTAGTCCGAGTGGCTGCCGACGCCGTACGGCTCGAGCCAGTGATAGCTGCGTTCGGACGAACCGGTCCGCCAGTCCCGCGGGCTGGTTGAGGTCAGCCAGTCGAGCGGCTCGATCCCGCCGGGCTCCCCGCCGTCCAGAGCGATCCGTACAGCCGCCTTCAGATCCGCATCGATCGCCGGGGTGCGTTGACCGGGGTCGACGGACACGAACAGTGCGGTGCCGGACCGCGCGACCAGATCCAGGAATTCCCGGTTCCGCCGCCATGGCGTCGCCGCGGTGACCGGCACGCAGTCCGCGTCGATGACGAAGAACCGTCGATGCTGGGCCAGCCGGAAGGCCAGCGTGTTGACGCCCATCTGCCGGGTGCGTTCCCAGGCACGGCCGGACGTGTCGTCCCCGGTGCGCTGGGCATGCACCAGCCCGGCGGCGAGATGCCCGACCACGTTGCAGCCCAGGATCATGGCGTCGCCGGCGTGCTGCCGGATGGTCCGATAGAGGCCGAGCAGGATCTCGGCGTTGGTCAGCGAACGGTCCGCAGGCGCCCAGCCCGGCTCGGTCAGTCGCGGACCCATCTGGAACCCCCACCGGGCGAAGTGGTCGAAGGTGGAGAAGTCGTGCTTGATCAACTCGAATCCCCAACCAGTCAGCCGGGCGATGTCGGCACCGATCTGCTCCAGGTTCTCGGGTCGGCTGAGATCCAGCGGCTCTTCCTTGGCCGGCCTGGGACCGCGGCGTAGCCGGGTCGGATCGTCGACGGTGGTCAATGCCGCGGGGCGGATCCAGATGCCCGGTCGGGCGCCCTCGGCCCGGATCCCGGACGCCAATCCGGGCATGTCATCGAACAATCCGGGGATGCCTTCGGTCCAGGGTCCGCCCGGTGCACCGCCGCCGACGCTCCAGCCGGCGTCGACGACGCTGAATGGCCGGACCGGATGCCCGTCGGCCAGCTCGACGATGGTCCGGGCATCCGTGAGAACCTCCGCAGGGCCGAAGTCGGCGCCGTACGCGTAGTACCAGTTGTTGGCGCCGACCAGCGGACCGTCGGGGAGCAAGGGGTCGTCGCACATGGCCCGACAGAGCGCGGCCTGGGACTCGTACGCCGATGACGTCTGCTTGACCTCCACGATCGTCGCGGCCTCGATCCGCCGATCTCCGAGTTCAACAGGTACGCCGCCGCTGCTGACATCCAGCCACAGGGTTGTTCCGTCCTCGTCCACCGACCAGGAACAGAAGGCCGCCGGCCGGACCCGTACGCCCATGCCGACCGTCTCGCCGCTGGCTGGATCGTGACCGAGCCAGTACCACGGCAACACTCGTTCCGGCTGCCTGTGCCGCCACTGCAGGTCGCCGTACGACCGCTCCCAGGCGTCACCGAGGATCAGCGCCGAGTCCGGTTGCGGGTTGCGCCACCGCAGCGCGACCGTCACCAGCGGTGTCCCGCGCGATTCGATCGACACAGCCAGTCCCTCCGGCCGTGCGGTCAGCTCGATCCGGGTCGCTCCCGCAGCGAAACCGTCCGGTACAGGCGTCGCCGACTCCGGCGCGCCGGCGTAATCGCGTACGACGAAGGCGGCATCGGGAAGCGCGACGTCGATGGTTGTGGTCTGGAAGTTGTCGGGCACGGATCAAGTCGATCACGGCCGTGCCACGGGCCCGCGGGCCGGTCCACGCCCGGCCCGGTCTGCCCGGAGCAGAATGCCGCCGGGATCGGGAGAAAACCTGATGTCGGGGAATACCCCGGCGCTCTAGAGTTGCTGACATTGCTGCGGTCGGCGTTGACCGTTCTAGGCCAGCGGCCCGGGGGACAGGCTAGAAGCTGTTGGTCAATCTCATTGGCGACAGTTGTCGATATCCAGCGAACCGGATCGACCAATGGTCGTGAAAACTCTTCAGCTTGAGGATCGCGACGCACGGAAAGGTCACCAAACCGTGACAATCCCTGACACTGCGCCGATGCCGGCGACCCAGAAGATGTCCACGCGCGACCGTACGGTGATCGGCATCCTGCTGATCGCAGCGTTCGTGGTCATCTTCAACGAGACGGTGATGAGTGTCGCGCTGCCGCGGTTGATGGCAGATCTTGACATCTCGGCCAGCACCGGTCAGTGGCTCACCACCGCGTTCATGCTCACCATGGCGGTGCTGATCCCGACCACCGGATTCGTGCTGCAGCGGCTGACCACACGCACCGTTTTCATCATGGCGATGGGCCTGTTCAGCACCGGCACCCTGTTGGCCGGGCTGGCGCCCGGGTTCCCGGTGTTGCTGCTCGCCCGGATCGTCCAGGCCTCAGGCACCTCGGTGATGATCCCGCTACTGATGACTACCGTGCTGAACCTGGTGCCGCCTCAGCGCCGGGGTTCGTTCATGGGCACCGTCAGCATCGTGATCGCCGTCGCCCCCGCCATCGGCCCGACCATCTCCGGCCTGATCCTGCAGTACCTGTCGTGGCGGTTCATGTTCTTCATCGTGCTACCGATCGCGCTCACCGCACTGGTCATCGGCGCGCTGCGCCTGGTCAACGTCGGTGAGGAGGACAATCACCCGATCGATCTGGTCTCGGTCGCGCTGACCATCCCGGCGTTCGGCCTGTTCGTGTACGGCCTGAACCAGTTCGGCCAGGCCGGAGCCGGCAAGGTCCCGGTGACCGGGATCGCGTCGCTGCTGATCGGCATCGTCTTCCTGGCGATCTTCAGCACCCGCCAGTTGCGCCTGCAGCGGGCCGGCAACCCGCTCCTGGATCTGCGCGTCTTCAGCTTCACGGCGTTCCGGCAGAGCCTGGTCATCACCCTGCTGGCGATGGTCTCGTTGTTCGGCATGATCCTGGTGCTGCCGCTGTACCTGCAACAGGTCCGCGGGCTCGACACACTGACCACCGGCCTGGTCCTGCTGCCGGGTGGCGTGGTGATGGCGATCCTGTCGCCGATCACCGGGCGGCTCTACGACCGGTACGGTCCGCGCGGCCTGATGCTGAGCGGAACCGGACTGCTCGCCGTCATGTTGTCGACGATGATCTTCACCACGACCCATTCCCCGGTCTGGCTGCTGGCCGCCCAGTACGCGGTCATGATCGGCGCCGGTATGGGTCTGCTGATGACGCCGGCCATGACCAACGGGCTGAACCCGCTGCCGCCGCACCTCTACTCCCACGGGAGTGCAACGCTGATGACCCTGCAGCAGGTCGCCGGCGCGGCCGGCACCGCCCTGCTGATCGCGTTGCTGTCGCTGCGGGCAGGCATGCTGGTCAGGGCCGGCGCCACCCCGCTGCAGGCGCAGCTCGGCGGCTTCCACCTGGCCTTCGGGGCGGCGGCGGTCGCTGCGGTGGGCGCGTTCACCCTGTCGCTGTTCGTGACCCGGGCAGTTCCGGCCGATCCCGCTCTCGGCGCGCACGGCGAGGTCAAGCCCGAGCCGGTGCCGGTCCGCGAGGGCTGAGCAGTCCGGCCGCGACCAGCAGGTCGCGGATCCGGGCAGTCTCGGAGTCGTCGAGCCTGCTCAACGGTTCGGCCACCGCGGCGGAGTCGATGACGCCCATCATCACCAGGGCGGACTTGATCCCACCCGTGGTGGCCGAACTGTCGCTGATCCGGCCGCGATCGCCGACATCGAAGACCGCCATCAGATCCAGGATCTTGGCCTGGGCAGCGGCGGCGGCCTTGAGGTCGCCGCCGCTAACCACGTCGAGGATCGTCACGAACGGTGACACGGTCAGGTTCCCCAGCCCGGGGATGATGCCGTCAACGCCGAGCGCCGTGGCAACGTCGGCGGTCGGCTCCGCACCGGTGAGGATCGTGAATCCTGTGATGCCGTGGTTCTCCCGCTCGGTCAGCAGCCCGCGGAGGCCGGGCAGATCGCCGCTGGAGTCCTTGACCGCGGCGATCACGCCGTCGGCTGCCAGTCCGATCACCACCTGGGCGCCGAGTTTGCTGTGCACCCGCGGAGGAATGTCGTACGCCACCAACGGAACGGGTCCGGCGACCTCCGCCAGCCGACGGTAGTGCCGGTCGACCTCGGCGGCATGTGTGGCGACGTAGAACGGTGCTGCGGCGACGACCGCATCGGCGCCGGCGGCCACCGCCCCGGGGATCAGCTCGGCGGTCTGGGCCGTACTCGGCGCCAGTACGCCCGCCAGCAGTTGCCCGCGGCCGTCGAGATGGTCGGCGGCGAGTTCGATCACCCGGGTGCGCTGGGCGGCGGTGAACGAGGTCCCTTCGCCGGTGCTCCCGAGCACGAAGACTCCGCGTGCGCCTTCGGCGAGGACGTGATCGATCAGTCGGCGAAGTGATCCGCTGTCGACGTCGCCACCGTCGGTCAACGGCGTGACGATCGGCGGGATCACCCCGGTGATCGGCTGTGCCACGGTGTCTCCTCCGCTGACTGTGTCCTGTTCCTGGCTCACCTCGAGCCCATCCGCGAAAGATATTGCGGTGCGCCGAACCTTACCGTTATCTCACCGTTATCTTGCGCGACCTCGCGTCACTCCTCCTAGCGTCGAGAGCACATCGATGTCTGGAAGGGGTCTCCAGCATGGAGGTGGCAACCGACTTGCGCCAGCGTCGGGCACGACCGCGTCGCGCGCTACGGCCACGTCGGCGGAAGGTGGTGCTGTCGATCGCGCTGGGTCTCGCCTTCGCGGTGGTGGCCCTGAGCGCGATCGGCGCGTATCTCTACAGCGCAACGCGGGCCGCGACCGAGCATGTCAAACATGCCCGCTTGATGCCGTCAGAGGATGCCGGCGGGGCGATCGAGTCCGACGACGGCAAGTTCAACCGCAGCGGCGACGGCACCGGCAAGGACGCATCGGATGCACCGATCAACCTGCTCTTGATGGGCATCGACGGGAGGAATGCGCAGCACGGCCGCAGCGACACACTCATGGTGCTGCATCTCGACGCCGATCGGCATGCCGGATACCTGATCTCCTTCCCCCGCGACATGTATGTTCCCATCCCGGGAAAGGGGAAGAACAAGATCAACGCCGCGTACGCGCTCGGCGGACCAGAACTGGCCGTACGGTCGGTCCAGGACCTGCTGCAGATCAAGATCAACCACGCGGCCGTGGTGGATTTCACCGGACTGGTCGACCTGACCGACGACCTGGGCGGCGTGACGATCACCAACCGCTACGACTTCTTCAGCCATGGTTACCGCTACCCGGCAGGCAAGATCACCATTTCCGGTGACCGCGCGATGTGGTACGTCAGGGAGCGCTTCGCTCTTCCGCACGGCGATCTTGATCGGGCAGCCAACAACCGGCAGGTCGTAGAGGCGGTGCTGGCCAAGGGCCTGAGCCCGGGTGCGATCCGCAACCCATCCCGGTTCACCCGGTTCGTCGGTGATCTGGCCGGCAGCATCACCGTCGACAACGGTTTCACCAACGCGGAGATGCGCCGGCTCGCGCTGTCCCTTCGGATGTCGCCGGACGACATCAGGCAACTGCAGGCGCCGATCTCCGGATTCGCCGACGTTCCGGGCGTCGGCGCTGTCGACGTCGTGGACCAGGCGGCCCTGGGGGAGCTGGCCGACGCGATCCGCTCCGATGATCTTGCCGGTTACGCGGAAGCCCATCCCGGCCGGTGATCGGTCACGACCGGCCGTCGGTTCCTCTGTTACGGAAACTCCTCTAAGCGTCATCTCAGTGGATGCGGCTTACTCTTGTCCTGGCACAACCGCTGGTTGTACGCGGCAATCCCGGGGAGGCTCGGTCACGCCGCACTGGAAATGATCATGAGGAGTGACCGTGCTGAGTGGGCGCGTACCCGATCTGTCTGCCATGTTGCTGCTGTGTGCGGTGGACCGCACCGGCAGTCTGTCTGCGGCCGCGCACGAGATGGGCTATTCCCAGCAGGCGGCGTCCTCGCGGATGCGCTCACTGGAGTCGCAGATCGGCGCAGAGCTGGTCCGCCGCAGCCCGACCGGTTCCCAGTTGACGCAGACGGGACGCCTGGTCGCCGGCTGGGCCAAGGATGTGCTGGGAGCGGCGGAACGGATGGATTTCGGGATCACGGCACTGCACGAACGCCGCGCGGCCCGGCTCCGGGTGGCCGCCAGCCTGACCACATCGGCGCATCTGGTGCCCGGCTGGCTGGTCGAGTTGCACCGCTCTCAGCTTCGGATCAACCAGCGTCCCACCGATGTGGAGCTGATCACCGGCAACAGCGAGAAGGTGATCAGTGCCGTACGCAGCGAGAAGGCGGCCATCGGGTTCATCGAGACACCGGAGCTGCCCAAGGATCTCAAGCACCGGGTGATCGGCTACGACGAACTCGTCGTCGTGGTCTCCCCGGAACACCCCTGGGCCCGGCGTCGCTCCGGGATCACCCTGGAACAACTCGCCCGGACACCGTTAATCGCCCGCGAGCCGGGCTCGGGCACCCGTCGCGCGCTTGAACTGATCCTGGCCGATGCCCTGCCCGGTCTGGAGCGCGCGACACCGGCTGTGGAGCTGAGCACCGAGAGCGCCATCACGGCCGCCATCGGCGGCGGGCTGGCGCCGGGAGTGTTGAGCCGGCTGTCGGTGGCTGATGATCTTGCCCTGGGGCGGTTGTCGGCCGTCCGCGTCCGCGATCATGACCTGACCCGGCCGCTGGCGGCGATCTGGCGCACCGGCCGGTATCCGAGTCAGGGTCCGGGCCGGGACCTGGTGGCGATCGCGGCCTCCGTCGAGAAGGCCGCCTGACGAGTCAGCCGTTCGGCACCGGGCTGCCGGAGGCCGCTTCCTTCTCGACCTGCTCCACGATCTCGGCGAACGCGCGCCGGAAATGCGGAATGGCAACCTCCGGCTCCTCGATCTCGGGATGCCAGGCCTTCTCCCACTCGAAGTCGACGTAGCCGGTGAAGTCCGCGGCGAGCAGCGTCGCCACCAGGTCACCCAGCGGGGCGATGCCCGTCCCGGTCAACACCAGGTCGAAGCCCTCGGCTGTGGCCGTGCTCGAGTCCTTGACGTGCACCTGCCGGATCCGGTCGCCGAGCCTGGCATGGGTCTGCTCGACGGGCTCGCCGTGCCGCCAGCTGTGCAGCAAGTCCCAGAGCACGCCGAGCCGACGGCTGCTTTGGTCGAGGATCAGGTTGACCTTGTCGGAAGTGCTGAAATCGTCGTGGGTTTCCAGCAGGGTTTGTACACCCTCGGCCCAGGTGTCCTCGGCGACCGTACCCAGACCGTCGGCGATCCTGGCGACGTGATCGAACGGATCGCTGCCCGCAGGGGACCGGTCCGCCGAAGGCCCGGATGAACGTGGCACCCAGTCCGTTGGCGATGGCACAGTTGGCTTTCGCCAGGTCCCGCTGGGCCGTCCGCTCGGCGGGATCATTTGAGGTGAACCGCACGCTGGTGTCGATGCAATTCACCGTGACGCCCGCGTCGTCGAAGATCTTCTTGGTTTCAGCCAAACGCCGGGCGGAGAATTCTTCAAGGGCGGCCAGGTCGACGACGCCCCGGACGAAGCGGATCTCGACCCCGTCGTAGCCGTTCACCCGGGCCAGATCGGCGATCTCGGCCACCGTGTAGGACGGACAGCCCAGCGTGCTGAAGCCGATCTTGAACATCGTCGTTCCTCCTGTGGCGTCGGTATGCAGGCCGACAGATATACCTGTACGGTCTCGACAGGACAAGCGATTGTCGTCCGTTGCCGGGGTCAGGCAGCGATTCACTTGTTTGGAACAGATCCAGGTACGGTGAGGTAATGGTAGACGGGGATGAACGTCGGGTCGCGGTCATCATCGAGGATGATGCGGACATCGGCAATCTGCTGGCTGCAGTGCTGGCAGAAGCGGGTTTCGAGTCGTTCCAGGCGACCACGGGCGTCGAGGGGATCGAGGCCGTCAGGGAACACCAGCCGATCTTGACGACCCTCGACATCAGTCTTCCGGGGATCGACGGCTTCGAGGTTGCTCGCCGGATCCGCGAGTTCAGCACGACCTACGTGATCATGTTGTCCGCCCGGACCGACGAGATCGACACCCTGATGGGGCTCGACGCCGGTGCCGACGACTATGTGACCAAACCGTTCCGGCCGCGCGAGTTGCGTGCCCGGGTCGAGGCGATGCTGCGCCGGATGCGCCGGGTCCCGGGTGGGCCGCTGGGTGGCGAGGCGGACGCCGAGGCCGACGGTGAGGTGGCGACGGGGACGACGGGCGAGGACTCGGGCTGGCTCTCCCACAACGGCCTGCGGATGCATCCGCAGATGCGGCTCAGCGAACTCGATGGCGAGCCGGTGGAGCTGACCCGCAGCGAGTTCGACCTGATGCTTGCCATCCTGGAACGTCGGCGACGGGTGATCACCAAGAACGAGCTGGTGCTCGAACTGCGCGGTGACAGCGGGACCGGCGGCTACATCAGCGACAACGACCGTCGCGCGGTCGAGGTGCACCTGGCCAATTTGCGGCGCAAGCTGGGGGATCCGGTCGGCAAGCCACGATTCGTCCAGACGGTTCGGGGCGTCGGCTACCGGTTGGCGCCCTGACCCTGCCTGGCCAAAGGAGACGAGCAGCGGCGACCAGATCCGGAACCTTGAGTCAGGCAGGACGGATCAGGCGGTGCAACCCGGCGCGGTGTGTCCGGGTCGAGCGCCCCAGGTCTCGACGCTCTCCATCCGGACCAGCCGCAGTTCGGCGGCGTGGGCTCGTTGCACCAGCGCGCTCAGGCCCTCGGCGACGGCCGCCAGATCGCCGGCCGCGGCCTGCCGGCGGAGCTGGTCGGCTGCCTCCGCTACGTCGGTTGCGCCCAGCATCGAACTGGAGGTGGCTAGGCTGAGCAGTCCGACGGCAGCGGCGGGGACGTCGCCGTTGCTGAGATCGCGATCGATCCGATCGAGGCGGAATTGAAGCAGGCGAAGATAGTCGCCGATGAAGCGACGAACGACAGGTGCGTCCAGATGCAGAGCCGAACACAATGCCCGCAACTCCTTCTCCGCAGCTGTATTGCGTCCGTGAACTTCCGGCATGGGCCCTCCTTACCCTGGGCGTCCACGGTGACCCGAGGGGCCTTTGTACCCCTTGGTAGCGACGCGACTTTTGCTCAGCATTCGGCTAATCCGGACGGTAATGGCGTTGCGATATAGCCCCGAAAATTGTTGACCGAATTCCGAACGGATTTCCTCCTGCGATGACTCTCACCGATCGGCTGCCGGCAACTACGGACCCGGACGATCTTTTCCAGACGTTCACGACCTGGGCTACGGAACAGGGCACAACACCCTATCCGGCACAGCAGGACGCCATGATCGAATTGCTGACCGGCTCGAATGTGATCTTGGCGACGCCGACCGGCTCGGGGAAGAGCCTGGTCGCCACGGCCTGCGAGTTCGCCGCCCTCGCGGGGCGCCGTGACGGTGCCGGTCGGGTGTACTACACCGCTCCGATCAAGGCCTTGGTGAGCGAGAAGTTCTTCGCTGCAACGGAGATTTTCGGGCATGAGCACGTCGGCATGATGACCGGCGATGCAGCAGTGAATCCCGATGCTCCGATCATCTGCTGCACGGCCGAGATCCTGGCCAACATCGCACTGCGCGACGGAACCGCGGCGGATATCGCCGCGGTGATCATGGACGAGTTCCATTTCTATGCCGATCCGGATCGCGGGTGGGCCTGGCAGGTGCCGCTGATCGAGCTGCCCCAGGCTCAATTTCTCCTGATGTCTGCAACGCTCGGCGACGTGACCAAGTTCCGCGATGATCTCACTCGGCGGACCAAGCGTCCGACCGCGGTGATCGAGTCCGCGGACCGACCGGTGCCGTTGATCTATGAATACGTGACGACGCCATTGCACGAGACGATCACCGAGCGATTGGAGACCCATCAAGCGCCGATCTACGTGGTGCACTTCAGCCGCGCTGCGGCGGTCGAACAGGCGCAGGGGCTGGTCAGTCTGCGGATCGCGACCCGCGCCGAGAAGGACAAGATCGCCGACCTGATCGGCAATTTCCGCTTCACCGCGGGCTTCGGCCGTACGCTCTCCCGCCTGGTCCGCAACGGCGTCGGTGTGCACCACGCCGGGATGCTGCCGCGCTACCGACGGCTGGTCGAACGGTTGGCGCAGGCGGGACTGCTCAAGATCATCTGCGGCACCGACACGCTCGGCGTCGGCATCAACGTGCCGATCCGTACGGTGCTGCTCACCTCGTTGAGCAAGTACGACGGCGTCCGGCCCCGGCTGCTGACCGCCCGCGAGTTCCATCAGATCGCCGGCCGTGCCGGCCGGGCCGGCTATGACACGGTCGGCATGGTCGTGGTCCAGGCACCTGATCATGTGGTGGCCAACGAGAAGGCGTTGGCCAAGGCCGGTGACGACCCGAAGAGGCGTCGCAAGGTGGTGAAGAAGAAGCCACCACCAGGAACGGTGGGCTACGCCAGGCCGACGTTCGACCGGCTGGTCTCAGCCCCGCCGGAACCGCTGGAGTCAAGCTTCGCGGTCAGCAACGCGATGGTGCTCAACGTGATCAACCGGCCCGGAGACTGCATGGCCGCGATGCGGCATCTGTTGACCGAGAACGACGAGCCACCGGCCAGGCAGCGTCGGCACATCCGGCGCGCGCTGGCCATCTATCGCGGTCTGCGCCGGGCCGGGATCGTCGAGCAACTGGCCGAACCGGACGAGCTCGGGCGACGAGCCCGGCTGACCGTCGACCTGCAGGCGGACTTCGCGCTCAATCAGCCGTTGTCCGCGTTCGCGCTGGCGGCGTTGGGGTTGTTGGATCCGCAGTCGCCGTCCTATCCGTTGGACGTCGTCTCGGTGATCGAAGCGACGCTGGAGGACCCTCGGCCGATTCTGATGAGCCAACGCGACCGCGCCCGCGGTGAGGCCGTCGCCCAGATGAAGGCCGACGGCCTCGATTACGAGGAACGAATGGAGCAGTTGGAGGGTGTGACCTATCCACGTCCGCTGGCGGAACTGCTGGAGGCTGCGTTCGCGACCTACCTGCAGACCCACCCCTGGCTGGCCGATTCACCGGTGGCGCCGAAGTCGGTGGTCCGGGAGATGACCGAGCAGGCGATGAACTTCGCCGAGTTCGTCTCCTTCTACCGGTTGGCCCGCTCGGAGGGGATGGTGTTGCGCTACCTCGCCGATGCCTATCGCGCGTTGCGCCAGACCGTGCCCGACGAGGCGAAGACCCAGGAGGTACTGGATCTGATCGAGTGGCTCGGCGAGGTCGTCCGGCAGACCGACTCGAGCCTCTTGGAGGAATGGGAGTTGCTGGCTCATCCCGAACGCCTGCACACCGTCGAGCCGGAAGTCGATCTTGCCCCGCCGCCGGTGACGCAGAATGTCCGGGCGTTCCGGGTGTTGGTCCGCAACGCACTGTTCCGTCGGGTGGAACTCGCGGCCCGCGACGACTGGGAGGCGTTGGGCGAGCTGGACGCCGAAGCCGGCTGGGATGCCGACGCCTGGGCCGATGCGATCGAGCCGTACTACGAGGAGCACGACGAGATCCAGCTCGGCGCCGATGCCCGGGGACCCGGCCTGTTGATCTTGGAACAGACCGGCCGCGAATGGCGTACCCGGCAGATCTTCGACGACCCGGAGGGTCACCACGACTGGGGCTTCTCCGCCGTCGTCGATCTTGACGCCAGCGACGTCGAGGGCGTCCCGGTCATCCGGCTGACTTCCGTCGGCCCCCTCCCCTCATCGCCGAGGGGTCAATAAATCCCTCATATTTGCGGCGTGTCGCCGGTCCCGGGGACGGGATCGGACACCGGTTTCGTCAGGGCAGGGCCGCCAGACCGGCGAGCAGCTGCAGGCGCTGGTCGCCGTCCAGGACCGCGAAGGGGCGGCCGGCCAGCACGTTGGTGTGGTGTTCGACCTGGCGCCTCCGCTCCGACCAGGCGGTGCCCCACGGTTCCGCCGCGACCTGTGCTGCCGTCATTCCCGCAGCCTGCCAGGCGGAGGCATGGGCGTCGGCCCGGTGGTAGCGCAGTGTGGAGAGTCGATTGAGCAGGACGAGTTCGGCGGGCGCACCGGATGGCTCGTACGGCGGGGCATGGATCGTGAAGGCCGGCCCGGCAGACTCTTCGGCCTTCCGGAGCACCGCTCCGAGCAACTCGTTGAGAGCCCGTACGACGTGGGCCACCGATCCCCAGCGCTCGGCCAGGACGACGCCCTGGACCTGGAAGAGGTCATGGAGAAAGTCGCGTCCCGCAGCGGTGGTCCGAAACATCGCGTCGGTTTCGACCAGTAGGCCGTGCCCGATCGACCGCGCAATGGTGGCGTCGATCTCGGCGGGGTCGGCGTAGCGGTAGAGGTCGGCAAGATCATTTCGGGAGATCGGACGACCGGCTGCCAGCGGATTGCGCAGATCGATCAGATACCCGACGGCCGAACCGCAATGGGTGCGGACGACACTGCGCAACCGGTCATCAGGACGCATCCCGGAGACGAAGGTGCGACTGACGGCCGGCGCAACCAGTTCGGCGAACCGGGTCGCCCGCGGGTCGGCCCCGGGTGACGAGGCGTTCTGGTCGGCCGTCACGAACCGATCCGCCAGATCCGGGCGGTGTGCCAGGCGTACGCCCAGGCCTGGATGTCCGGCGGTTGGATGCCCAATCCGGTCAGGATCGCGCACACCTGTTCACGATGGTGATTCGCGTGATTGATTGCCTGGGCAAGCACGACACCGGCGCGGACGCCCTCGGTCCCGTCGTCGACGATGACCACTCGCTCCGGGTCGAACGGCTCGGCCAGGAATTGCTCCCACAGCCGGGCCGTCGCCGGGCATGATCATGAAGAGTTCCGAGCTCGAGTTCCTCCGGCCGTCCGACCCAGTCCTGGGCGGTGCCGATGAGCCTGCCCAGATAGCCGGCATCACTGCGCAGAACATGATCAATGGTCTGCGGAATGTTCCCGAAGGTCCCGACTCCGGTCGCAGCCAACTGACCGGCAGTCAACTGTTGATCACGGACGAACTCCAGCAACCGGATGCTCGCCCAGTTGTTGTGTCGCACGGGGTCGTGCAGCAGGTCGTTCGGCATACCCGATTGTCGAACGCTGCGGCTTCAGAATCCAGGAAGTATCAGGGCATCTTCCCGGCTGACCACACCAGTTCCGACGGCAGCCGCGCGGATATCCACGATGGCCGTCGTCGAGTTCGATCAACGCCTTCCGGACGGCATCGCTGACCGCGGGTGATGGGACCTCGCCCAGGCAGAACCGGGAGAACTCCACGCACGGGTCGGCGACCCGGCCGATCCGAAAGGCGATCTCGCCCGAAACCGTACGGATCGAGAAGTCGCTCGGGAAGTTGCCCTCGGCCAGCCCGGCCGGGGCATCGACCAACACCGATTCTCCGGCGACTCCGTCCACCAGATGGGTGCCGTACCGTTCTCGCAGCTGCCGGTAGTCGCCAGTGCCCATGACCGAGATTCCACCTTTGCCGGCACGATCCCGGGACTGCGGATGATCTTGATGGTGGACGTCCATGGCGGAATGATCACCGTCGGCGTCCTGCCACTCGCCGTGGTTGCCGCGCGGCGACACCACCAACCGGTCGACCGGTTGCAGCGCTTCCGGCCGGTATTCCCGGTACGGCGCACGCCCCGGCTTCAACGGCCGGGTCTGGATCTGCAGCCGGACGATGCGGAACTCTGCCATGTCCGCATTCTCCGCCACCGGAGCGGCCACGGGGAAATGCTGCCGGGTCAGCGGCTGTGGGCCGGCCGGGCGAAGGCCGGACCGGCGAGGAACCAGATGATCACCACCATGCCCAGGGTGATCGACTGCGACCAGAAGGGGTTGGTCGCCGCCTGGTCCAGGGATCGCGGCAGGCGTTCGCCGTGCACACCGACGGCCAGGAAGGCCAGCACCAACACCGCGATCACCGCGCCGGCGAGGACCCGCAGCCACTCGACCCACAGCCCGCGGACGTAGCGCGGGCTGCCCTTCGCCGGACGGGTCGGGGCCGGCCGCCCGTCGAACCGGTGGGCGAACCTGCCGTCCAGCCACCGGACGAGCGGGTGGCCGAATGCCACCGTGAAACCCAGGTAGGTGGCGGCCAGCGCGTGCTGCTGGGTCGGCGTGGTACCGGCCAAAAGATCAGCGATGACGAACGCCAGCAACGTCAGATCGACCACCGGGAGAAGCAGCAACAGCACTGTGCTCAGCCGTCGGCGGCGCAGCAGATAACGGCAGCCGAGTGCGATGATCAACAGGACCCAGAACGCGACCTCGGCGCCGAGGATTCCGGCGATGATCATCGATGTTGCTCCAGTGCTCGTAGGCTGTCGGCCAGCGTCTGGTGAGCGTCCTTGCGGGACAGGGTCGTCGGGGCGATGAGCAACTGCACCGTTAGGCCGTCGATCAAGGCGTGCAGTCGGACGGCTTCGGACCGTGGATCGACAGCGCCGCTGATGGCCCGGAGCTGCTGCAAGTCGGTCAGCACCGTGATCACCAGACCCCGAACGTCCTCGACGGTCTGCCTCGCGACCGGCTGCAACGCGGGATCGACCCGGGCGCGGATCATGAACTCCAGGTAGGCAGTGAATTCGGCCTGGGTGCGGTCGGTGAGCGGCAGCAGTTCGGCGAAGATCGCTATTGCCCGGTCGATGATCGCCGCCGGTTCGTGACTGTCCGACGTGGCCTGCACCCGCGCCGTGACGGTGGCACTCAGCTCACGCATCGCGAACACCAACAGGTCGGACTGCGTGGGGAAGAAGTGCCGCACTGAACCTGTCGCCAGACCTGCCTCCTGGGCGACGCCGCGCACGGATGCGGCGCCGAGGCCGTCGCGAAGGATGAGCCGCCACACCGCCTCGGACAGTTCGTGGCGGCGCCGCTCGCCGTCGATCGTGTTCACCACAGCAGTCAAACTAGCACATATGTACTAGTTTGCGCGGAGGTGAGTGTCACCGGGAGCTGGGAAGCTCGTCAGGACGACCGGCCGGCCCGACGAAAGGTGATCAGATGTCCGATGTACCTGCAGCTACTCCCCGGGGGCCGTACGACTGGCAGCTCCAGGTTGACGCCCGGGACGCGCACACCCTCGCCGACTTCTGGATCCAGGCGCTCGGTTACGAGCTGGAGGACAACACGGCGTTCATCGAGGGTCTTCTGCAGCACGGTGCCGCCCCGGAGGAGCTGACCTTCCGGCGACCCGACGGCATACTTTCCTGGAAGGGCTTCGAAGCGATCCGCGGCGCTGGCCGACGGATCCTGTTCCACACCGTCCCCGAGGAGAAGACGGTCAAGAACCGCTGGCACGTCGACATCAACGTCGGCGAGGCCCGGATGCATGCCGAGGCCGAACGGCTGGTGGCCCTCGGCGCGACGCAGGTCCGCGAGATCGCGGAGCCGGGCGGCCACTGGATCGCCATGCTCGACCCGGAGGGCAATGAATTCGACATCCAATGAGCCTCGGACCGACGCCTGAAGTGCGAGGCTGAGGACCCGTCCCGGCCAGCTGGTCGCCCTTCCTCTTGTGCGCCATCGGAGCCGGACCGCGGGCCGCGTACGGGGACAGCACGGGCCGTCCGATCGGGATCCGGCGAGGTCTCAGTCGATAGATTGGCCCGGTGACTGACAATCCGTTCCGGCCGGATCTGTGGCGTTCGGTCGAGGGCTTCGACTTCACCGACATCACTTATCATCGGGCGGTCGACGCTCCGGTCGTCCGGATCGCCTTCGACCGGCCGGGGGTGCGCAACGCGTTCCGGCCGCACACCGTCGACGAGTTGTACGCGGCCCTCGACCATGCCCGGACGTCGTCCGACGTCGGCTGCGTCCTGTTGACCGGCAACGGACCGTCACCCAAGGACGGAGGCTGGGCGTTCTGCAGCGGCGGTGATCAACGGATCCGTGGTCGGGCCGGCTACCAGTACGCGGCCGGGGAGACCGAGGAGGACGTCGACCCGGCAAAGCTCGGCCGGCTGCACATCCTGGAAGTGCAACGCCTGATCAGATTCATGCCCAAGGTGGTCATCGCGCTGGTCGGCGGCTGGGCGGCCGGCGGTGGCCACAGCCTGCACGTGGTGTGTGATCTGACGTTGGCCAGTGCCGAGCACGCCCGATTCAAGCAGACCGATGCCGATGTCGGTTCCTTCGATGCCGGCTTCGGCTCGGCCTATCTGGCTCGCCAGGTGGGGCAGAAGTTCGCTCGGGAGATCTTCTTCCTCGGCCAGACCTACGACGCCGAGGCTGCCCACCGGATGGGCATGGTCAACAAGGTCGTTCCGCACGCCGAGCTGGAGGAGGTCGGTCTGGAGTGGGGGAAGATCATCTGTGGCAAGAGCCCGACCGCGCAACGGATGCTCAAATTCGCGTTCAATGCGATCGACGACGGACTGATCGGTCAGCAGGTCTTCGCCGGCGAAACGACCCGGCTGGCGTACATGACCGATGAAGCGGTCGAAGGCCGCAATGCCTTTCTGGAGAAGCGCGATCCGGAGTGGAGCAACTTCCCTTATTACTACTGACCTTATTACTACTGAGCACGCCGGCCCCGGGCGACGCTTGACTTCAACGCAGGTTGAGGTCGGATAGTGAGGCAATGAGTTTCACTGAGTCGGAACTGGGCTATTTGGCGACCCAGGTGTTGGCCCGTTTGGCCACCGTCGCACCGGACGGGACGGTGCAGAATTCCCCGGTCGGCTTCTTCGTCAACACCGACCTCGGCACCATCGACATCGGCGGTCACAACCTCGCCCGGACCAAGAAGTTCCGCAACATCGCCACCTGTCCGCAGGTCGCGGTGGTGATCGACGACCTCGCATCGCGGAGTCCCTGGACGGTGCGCGGTGTCGAGGTGCGGGGCACGGCGGAGGCGCTGGCGGATGTCGACCCGCCGCGGCCGGGATTCAGCCGACAACTCATCCGGATCACGCCCCGCCGGATCATCAGCTGGGGCATTGACCCGGAGCATCCGGGCCACACCGCTCGTACGGTGTAGCGGTCAGCCGGTCAGCCGTTCCGCTGCCAGCCGAAGATCGGCGACCAGCCCGTCGAACGCGGCGGCCCGGTCGTCGGCACGCAGGGCGGCGGAGGGATGGATGGTGACCACCGACCAGAACTGCCGATCCGGCGGTTCGCTGACCCGGCCGCGATGATCACCGACCCGGAAGTCCGAGCCGAAGAGGGCGTGGCCGGCCACGCTTCCCATCACCACAGCACCCTCGGGGCGGACGACGTCGAGCTCCGCTTCCAGCCACGGCAGGCAGGCGGTGATCTGCGCCTGGCTCGGCGTCTTGTGGATCCGTCGCTTGCCGGTGGCGCCGCGGGTCTCGTACCGGAAGTGCTTGACGGCATTGGTCAGGAAGAGTTCGGAACGCTCCAGGCCGGCGACCTCCAGTGCCTTGTCCAGCAGCCGTCCGGCCGGCCCGGTGAACGGCCGCCCGGTGCGGTCCTCGACATCACCCGGCGTCTCGCCGATCATGATCAGCCGGGACCGCTTCAGCCCTTCGCCGAACACCGCCTGGGTCGCGTCGCGATACAGATCACAGCCCCGGCAGGACTCGATGCCGGCGCGCAACGCTGTGAGGTTGTGCCGCGCGGGCAGGAACTCCACTGCTCCCGGATACCGTGCCATGGTCGGTCCGTACCCAACCGGACGGTGATCAATTCCGGACCGGTTCGCCGGCGAACGCCTTGCGATAGGCCAGCGGCGACAGGCCGTAGGTGATCTTGAAATGCTGGCGCAGCGATGCGGCTGAGCCCAGCCCGGCCTCTTCGGCAACCCGGTCTATGGTCAGATCGGTCGCCTCCAACAGTTCGGCGGCCCGACTGAGCCGTTGTCTGGTCAGCCATTCGCCGGGGGTCTGTCCCGTCTCGTCCCGGAACCGTCGGGTGAAGGTGCGCACGCTCATCGATCCGTGGGCGGCCATCTCGGCCAGGCTGACGGGTCGGTCGAGTCGTTCCAGCAGCCAGGCCCGGACGCCGGCAGTGCCGCCGCGGGTGACGTCGGGCAGCGGCGCCTCGATGAACTGGGACTGGCCGCCGTCCCGCCATGCCGGCACAACCAGATACCGAGCCGCCCGGTTGGCGACAGCGGCGCCGTGGTCGCGACGAAGCACATGCAGGCAGAGGTCGATGCCGGCAGCGAGCCCCGCCGAGGAGAGGATGTCGCCGTCGTCGATGAACAGGGCGTCCGGGTCGACCGTCACGCCCGGATGCAGCCGAGCCAGGTCGTCGGCGGCTTGCCAATGAGTCGTGACCGTCCGCCCGTCCAGCCAGCCGGCCGCTGCCATCGCGAAGGCGCCGGTGCAGATGGACATTCTGCGGGCATCAGCCGGGACGAGGGCCAGGGCGGCCGCGGTCGGTCCGTCCAGTCGGCCCGCCTGGCGGATCGCGGGATTCCGCGTCCCGGGGATGATCACGGTCTCCGCGGTCCGCAGCGCCTCGACCGGGGCACTGGGGGCGATCGCGTACCCGTGGGTGGTCATCGCGGGTTCGTCGGTCGGGGTCACCACCGACACCTGGTACAGCCGCTCACCGTCGCTGTCCCGACCGCTGGGTAGCACCTGAACCGGGATCGTCAGGTCGAAACCGATCACCGGTGGGATCGCCAGAACCACAACGTGCTGCGGGGTCGAACGCCGAAGGTTCATGGCCAGATTCTTGCACATTGTGGCAATCCGGCCACTGGTTTGGTGAGCGAGGTCCCCGGAAGGATGTCGGACGTGCAGATTCCCGAGCCGACCCCCGTGCTGACGCCACCCCGGACCGTTACCCGCTGGCCGTGGATCGTTGCCGGCGCCTCCTTCCTCACCCTGGTCGGCGCCGCCGGCTTCCGGTCGGTGCCCGCAGTCCTGATGGATTCGCTGCAGACCGAGTTCGGCTGGGGCCGCGGGACGATCGGGTTCGCGGTATCGGTGAATCTGCTGCTCTTCGGCGGCTTCGCACCCTTCGCCGCCGCATTGATGGAGCGGTTCGGCATCCGCCGGGTGGCCGGCTTCGCGCTGCTGACGATCGCCGTCGGGTCCGGCGCCGCGGTGTTCGTGACACAGGCCTGGCAGTTGGTGCTGCTGTGGGGATTCGTGGTCGGCCTCGGCAGCGGTTCGATCGCGCTCAGTTTCGCCGCGTTGATCACGGGACGGTGGTTCCTGCGCCGGGCCGGACTGGTCACCGGCGTGCTGACCGCGGGCAGTTCGACCGGTCAGTTGATCTTCCTGCCTGTGCTGTCCCGGCTGAACGAGCACGTCGGCTGGCGAACCGCCGCGCTCACTGCCGCGGGCGCCGCCCTGGTCGCGATGGCGATCGCGATCGCCGGGATCCGCAACCGGCCGGCAGATCTCGGACTGACGCCCTTCGGCGCGCCCGCCGAGTATGTCGTGCCTCAGGTCGCAGCCGAGGCATCATCCCAGGGTTCGCTGCAGCGGGCGCTGACGGTCCTTGCCCGCTGCGCGCGGCGACCCGCGTTCTGGTTGTTGGCGGGCTCGTTCGCGATCTGCGGGATGAGCACCAACGGGCTCATCCAGACCCATTTCGTGCCTGCTGCCCATGACCACGGAATGCCGCCGACGACGGCCGCGGGCCTGCTGGCGGTGGTCGGCATCTTCGACATCGTCGGCACGATCGCCTCCGGCTTCTTCTCCGATCGGGTCGACGCCCGTCTGCTGCTGGTCATCTACTACACGCTGCGTGGGCTGTCGCTGTACGCCCTGCCCGAACTGCTCGGTCCCAGCGCGGAACCGTCGACGTGGGTGTTCATCATCTTCTACGGACTGGACTGGGTGGCGACGGTTCCGCCGACGATCGCGTTGTGCCGTCGGCATTTTGGTTCCGATGCGCCGGTGGCGTTCGGCTGGGTCTTCGCCGGACACCAGGTCGGCGCCGCGGTCGCCGCGACCGGAGCGGGCGTCATCCGGGACCGGATGGGTGATTACCAGTTGGCCTGGTTGCTCGCCGGGTCGCTGTGCCTGGCGGCCGCGGTGATGTCGATCATGGTCGGCCGGGCCAGGCAACGGGTTCCGGTCCTCGCCTAGGACGTGCACGTCGGCCGTCCGGACCGGCCGGAACGCATGTGCAGCCAGATTTGCCTGAGTCTGGGCGGCCGAAGTGCACGATCAGTGATCGACCACGCCGTACAGGCGGTCGCCGGCATCGCCGAGTCCCGGCACGATGTAGCCCTTCTCATTGAGTCGTTCGTCGACGCCGGCGACCACCACCGTGCACGGCACGTTGAGATCGTCCAGCAGCTGCTCCATCCGGTGCAGGCCCTCGGGCGCGGCGAGCAGGCAGATGCAGGTGATGTGGTCGGCGCCCCGATCAACCAGGAACCGTACGGTTGCCGCCAACGTGCCGCCGGTGGCCAACATCGGATCCAGTACGTAGCACTGTCGGCCGGACAGGTCCTCCGGCAACCGCTCGGCATAGGTCGTCGGCTGCAGGGTCTCCTCGTTGCGGACCATGCCGACGAACCCCACCTCGGCCGACGGCATCAGCCGGGTCATGCCTTCCAGCATTCCCAGGCCGGCGCGCAGGATCGGCACCACCAACGGGCGCGGTAGTGACAGGCGGACGCCCTCGGCAGCCGCGACCGGGGTCCGGACCGTGTGGGGAGACACCCGGATGTCGCGGGTCGCCTCGTAGGCGAGCAGCGTGACCAACTCTTCGGTCAGCCGCCGGAAGGTGGGCGAGTCGGTGTCCCGGTCACGAAGCACGGTCAGCTTGTGACTGACCAGTGGATGGTCGACGGCGAGCAGCTTCACAGGTGCACCGTACCGGGGCCACACCCGGCCACGGGGAGCGGCAATTTGGGACGCAATAGTTATCCGCTCGGGCAGATGATCTGACACGATAGGGAGTCGGTCCGCACGCGGGCGGACAGTGGACCGCGCTGAGAAGCTAGTGGAGGGAAATCGTGGCCGATTTCAACGACGACGAGTACGAGTCATTCGAGCTCGACGACGAGGATCCGAGCGAGGCCGCATCCAGCCGTGACCTGGCCGAGGCCGACGACGACCCCGACACTGACGACGACGATGACGATCTTGATGATCTTGAGGACGCCGAGCCGGAGGACGTCGACTTCATCGTCGCCGCCTACCGCGAGGACGGCCAGAGCATGGTCAACGCGTTGTCCGAGGAGCTGGCGAATGATCTTGACGAGCTGATCGTGCAGCTGCGGCGGCTGCCCGGCGACGGAGGTGCGCTGGGTCTGGTCAGCCTGGTGGGCGAGGTCGCCGTCATCGTCCGGGTCCGCGGCCGGCACGTCCAGTTGCTGCTCAACGACAGCGCCGCAGCCAATGACTGGCCGATCGCCCGTGACGTCGCCGACTATCTCGGTGAAGACATCCCGGAAGATGACGAAGACGAGGCCGAACCGATCGGCGATCTGGGACTCCTCAAGGATCTCGGGGTGTCCGAGTTCGACCTGACCGCGCTGTGCGACGACCTGGACATCGGCAGTGATCAACTGCTGACCGAGGTTGCCGAGAAGATCAAGATCGGTGCCCAGTTCCGCAAGGTCGTCGAGGCCGAATTCGGCGACTGATCCGTGATCGGAAGCCAGGACTGGCGCCGGCCGATGGAGCTGGCCCTGGAGCAGGCGACGATCGCCGCCACTCACCAGGACGTCCCGATCGGTGCGATCGTTCTTGATCAGCGGGGCCGCGCGGTCTCGTCAGCCGGCAACGAGCGCGAGTTGGCCGGTGACCCGACCGCACACGCCGAGGTGCTGGCCATCCGTCGAGCCGCCGAGACGATCGGCAGCTGCCGGCTGGACGGACACACCCTGGTCGTCACCCTCGAACCGTGCACGATGTGTGCCGGGGCGTTGGTACTGGCCAGGATCGGTCGGTTGGTGTTCGGCGCCTACGATCCCAAGGCCGGCGCGATCGCCTCGCTCTGGGACGTGGTACGCGATCCCCGGCTCAACCACCGTGTCGAGGTCGTCGGAGGGATCCTCGAGGAGCGCTGTGGCGACCTGATCAGAGACTTCTTCGCCACCCGCCGCGACGCCGACGCCTGACCGAACGATTTCGTGCCCGGCCGATCCGATTGGTACTCTCTCCGGCGGTGGCGTGTCTGAGCGGCCTAAAGAGCGCGCCTCGAAAGCGCGTGAGGGGAAACCCTCCGCGGGTTCAAATCCCGCCGCCACCGCCCAGGTGATGTCACAGCACATCACGACGGCCCGGACCCCCGGTTGGACGGTCCGGGCCGCTTGCTTCCCGGGCCGGGCTCGTTCCCGCCATTGGACTGGCGGGACGCCGGCGTACAGACTTGATGTCGTGCAGCCCTGCGTCGAGAAGCTGATCACCGTCGAGTTCTCCCGTCTCCGCGGTCCGGCCTCGACGACGGCGTCCGCCCGGAACCTCCATCGGCAATACCAAGATCATCTCGCCGTGCGGTCCGGTGCCTCGACATGACCGCGGAGTCGCCTGCCCTCGGCGTTGACCTCGGCGGGTCCAAGATCGCTGTCGGTCTGGTCGACCCGGGCGGTCGGGTGCTGCGCCGCTCCGTGGCTCCGACACCGGCCACGGAGGGGCGCGACGCGATCCTGGCAACGATCCGGCGGCTCGCCGACGAGGCGCGTGCCGACCGGCCGATCGTCGGCATCGGGATCGGCTCGGGCGGCGTGATCGCCGGAGGTGTGGTGACGGCCGGCACCGGCCTGCTGACCGGCTGGGTCGGAACCGATCTCGTCGGGCATTTCACCCGGGTCTTCCGCGGGTTGGGACCCCAGCTCGTGGTAACGGCCCTGAACGATGTCCACGCGCACGGGGTCGGAGAGGCCTGGTGCGGAGCCGGAGCCGGCCGAGACCACGTGCTGGTCGTCGCAGCCGGAACTGGTCTCGGCGGGGCCGTGATCGAGCATGGGCGGCCGATGACCGGGGCACACGGTCTCGCCGGACACTTCGGCCATATCGCCTCACCGGCAGCGGTCGGATTGCCGTGCAGTTGCGGTGCGACCGGTCACCTCGAGGCGATCTCCTCCGGCTACGGCATCGTGCAGCTGTATCGCAGCATCGGCGGTGACCCGACGGTCACCGAGGCGCGGGAGGTCGCCGGGCGGTCGGGATTCGACGGTTATGCTGACCGGGCCATGCAGAAGTCGGCGGACGCACTCGGTGCGGCAGTGGGAGACCTGGTCAACATCGTCGATCCCGATGTCGTGATCATTTCCGGTGGCGTGGCCGGTGCCGGGACGTTGTGGTGGAACACCCTGCGGGCTGCCGCCGCGTCGGCTGCCCTTCCTCTCGTCGCAGAAACGCCGATCGTCCCTGCACAGCTGGGCGCCGACGCCGGCATCATCGGCGCGGCGCGCTGCACTCGCGACGCGGTGGCGGCCCGATGAGCGCGCCGCCGATCATCGAACGACTCCGCGGCGGGCTGATCGTTTCCTGCCAGGCCTACCCGGGCGAGCCCCTCCGGGATCCTGACACCATGCGCCGGATGGCCCAGGCCGCGGTACTCGGTGGGGCGGTAGGCATCCGGGCCCAAGGTCCGGACGATCTCCGCCTCATCCACGACGTGATCGAGGTCCCGCTGATCGGCCTGTGGAAGATCGGCACCTCCGGCGTCTTCATCACCCCAACCGTTGATCATGGAATCCAGGTCGCAGCGGCCGGCGCCGACATCATCGCGATCGACGGAACCCGACGCCCCAGGCCGGACGGCAGGTCACTGGCGGAGACGATCACGGCCCTGCACAACCGGACGGGCGTATTGGTGCTGGCTGACGTCGGTGATCTCGACGACGGCATCGCCAGTGCCGAGGCCGGCGCCGATCTGATCAGCACAACGCTGTCGGGCTACACCGGCAGCAGGCACCGTACGGAGGGACCGGACATTGCGCTGATCACGGAGTTGACCGGGGCGGTCGACGTACCGGTCCTTGCCGAGGGCAGGATTCACACCCCCGACCAGGCTCGGGAATGTATCGATGCCGGGGCCTTTGCCGTCGTGGTCGGGACAGCGATCACACACCCGACCAGCATCACCGGTTGGTTCGCAGCCGCCGTCAAGGAGAATCAGTGAGGGTCTGGATATCACTGGACATGGAGGGCGTGGCCGGCATCGTCGACTGGGAGCAGTGCCGACCCGGCCATCCCGGCTACGCAACCGGTTGTGAGCTGCTGCAGGCCGAGGTCAACGCCGCGATCGACGGTGCTCTGGAAGGCGGCGCCACCGAGATCGTGCTCAACGACTCCCACGGCCGGATGGCCAACCTCGATCCGCGCAAGGTCAACGGCAATGCCCGCTACATCTCCGGACGGCACAAGCCGCTGTACATGATGCAGGGCCTGGACGGAACCTTCGACGCAATCTTCTTCGTCGGCTATCACGGATCGATCTCCGGACATCCGTCCACGCTGTCCCACACCTACAACCCGGAGGTGATCGCCCGGGCGGTGCTCAACGGTGTCGAGGTGGGGGAGAGCGGGATCAACGCCCTGGTCGCCGAGCATCACCGTGTGCCGATCGCGCTGGTCACCGGTGATCAGGTCACCTGGGCCGAAACAGCACCGTACGCCTCCGGCGCGGAGTCGGTGATCACCAAGGAGTCGATCACCCGCGGCGCGGCGAACAGCTTGCATCCGGACGAGTCATGCCGGTTGATCAAGGAAGCTGCCGCGAACGCCGTAGGCAAGGTTGCGGCTGGATCCGTTCCGCTGCCCGGCATCACACGACCCGCGACCCTGGAAGTTGATCTTGGTACGGCGGACATGGCCGAGGTCGCAACCTGGATCGGCGGTGTCGAGCGCAGCGACGAACGTCAGGTACGGGTCGCCGGCGAGGACCTGCTGTCGATCTTCACCCGATTCGTGGCAGTCACCTACATCACTCGGCAGGCCGGCGGACGCTGATCCGGCCCGTGGCAGTCGCCTGACCGCGACCTCGTCGCGGCGCTAGGTTCGATCCATGGCAACATCGTCGCCCAGTTGGAGCTGTGACAGCTTCGTCGTCATGCCGGATGCGGCTGCCACCGGCCGGCTGCTCTTCGGTAAGAACAGCGATCGACCGGCACGCGAGTGTCAGCCGCTGCGACGCGTCGCGGCTCGGTCCGGCGGCGGTACGTTGCAGCTGGCGTACCTGAGGATTCCCGACGCTGACCTGACCTACGACCACGTCGCCTCGTCGCCCTATTGGTGTTGGGGCCACGAGATCGCGATGAACTCACGGGGTGTGGTGATCGGCAACGAGGCGCTGTTCACCCGCGACCTGGCAGCGACCGCCGCCGCCGATCGGCGGGCCGTGTCCGGAGGCGCCGAGCGGCCGGTGCCCGGCCTGCTGGGCATGGAGTTGCTCAGGCTCGGCGTGGAACGCGGCGGCACGGCGGCTGAGGCCGTTGAGGTGATCACCGGGATGCTCGAGCGGTACGGGCAGTGGGGTGCCGGCACCACCGATCGGGATCGCGCGTCGGCCGCCTACGACAACGCCTACGCGATCGCCGACTCACAGGACGCCTATGTCCTGGAAACCACCGGACGGGACTGGGCCGTGCGACGCGTACAGTCGGGCACGGCCGCGATCTCCAACGAACCGACCATTCGGACCGACTGGACCGGAGTCTCCAGCGGGCTGGAGAACCGGGCGCGGTCGAATCGTTGGCCGGGCACGGGCTCCCGCCTGGACGTCGCCGAAGCGATCACCGATCCCGGGACGCCGCTGCAGGTGTCCCACATCCGGCTGCAGCGATCGCGGCAGTTGCTCGACTCGGCCGCAACCACGGGCGGCGTCGACTGGGCCGCTGCCCGCGGGGTCCTGTCCGATCACTATGAGCAGACCTTCCTTTCCGGTCCGGCCTTCAATGCAGCCCGACCGGACTTCCTCACCCTGTGCATGCACGCCAGTCCCGCAGGGTTCACCTGGGGCAACACCGCCGCCTCGGTGATTGCCGTGCCGGGCGCCAGGCAGCCCTACTGGTGGTGGGCTGCCACCACGCCGTGTACCAGCATCTACCTCCCGGTCGCTGTCGTCGGGTCGAGACTGCCTGCCGGTTTGGAGCATGCGGGAACAGCCGCGGACGCCGGTCCGGATCCGGAGTCGGCGGCTCTCGACGAGCCGGTGCCCGGGTCCTACTGGTGGACCTTCCAGCTGCTGCTCGAGGCTGTCTGCGGCGATCATGACGGAGTCTGCTACGCCGACCGGCAACCCAGGGTGCGCCGAGCCTTCGATCCGTTGCAGGCAGAGTTTCTGGCCGCCGCCGATGATCTTGACCGCGCCGGCGCCGGGGCACCGGCCTGGGACGGTCTGACCCGAGAATGCGCAGAGGCCGCACAGCACGCCGCCCAGCAACTGCTCGCTGAGTTCAGTCCTGGATCGGTGCCGTCCGTCCGCGGGTGACGAGTCGTCCGGTGACGGGTAGGGCGCGGCCTAGGTCCGGGGGAGATCGGCGGGAACGGGCACTGTCACGGCTTGGGCGTTGAGGGCACGGATGGTCAGGTAGCTGTCCAGGTGGGGGCGATCGACCAGCCGGATCCGGTGCTCGCACCCGGGCAGCAGGTCGACGTAGTTGTCCTCCACCCGGAGGCCGTCCAGCTCGTCCGGCCAATCGATGATCACCTGGCGGGCGAATGCATCCGCGGTGAGGTGCAGCATGTCGCCCTCGACGTGGGCTCGCAGGCCGGCCGGAGGGAGCTCCAGATACCGCTCGCCGATCAGGAGATGGTTGGTGGTCCGGCCGGCGAACTCCGCGACCAGCAGCTCATTGCGCAGCCCGATCGGCAAGAGTGCAGCAGTCTCGACCAGCCGGATCGATTCCGCCGGCGCGACCGTGGCGGTCTCCCGCAGCTCGCCGACGATCGAACCGTCGAAACGGACGCGACGCACCACCAGCTCACCGGCGATCGACTCGGCGGTGTCGTTGGTGATCCAGACGGCAAGTTCGTCGACAGTCTGCTCGAACGAGATGAGCAGTGGCGCATACGCCCGGCGCAGATAGAAGTACGGGATCTTCGGCTCCAGATAGGAGTCGACGACGCTCCAATACGGGATGGGCCACGGGTCGTTGAGCCGCCACACCAGGTCACCACCGTTGCGGCGCCGGGCCTTCCGTTCGGGTCCGGCGCCGCGGAGCTCCCCGTCGGCAACGCCGCGCCGATGCCGTTCGACGCTCGCCTGGAGATACTCGCCGTGGGCGGTGCCGAGCGCCCGGATGAAGCCGTCGGCGTCGCGTGGCTCCAGGTACTGCTCGATCGGGCCGATCTTCTGCCAGGCACCGTCGGGTGCCCGATACCCCCACATCGGTGGCCAGGACGGCTCGCCCGGACACTGGATCGTCGGATCATGATCATCGGGCCACAGGTCCTGCGGTTGGAGGAACCGGCGCATGGAACGGAGGTTTGGCGCGCTGACCCGTCCCATCTCGGAGATGAATGTCGGGACCGCCGATCGGTGCGCATAGGTCAACGTCGTGTAGTCGTGCCAGTCTCCCGCGAGTGGCCAGTTCGCCACCGGGCCGCCGTACGGCGAGTTCGGATGGAAGGCACGGGTTCCGTCGTGCTCGGCGCACACCCTGGGCATGAGCACATCGAACAGGGCGGTCCCGATCGCCGGTGGGGTGTGGTACTGGAAGTCCCAGCCCATATGACTTTCGTTGCCGCCGCACCACAGCGCGATGCAAGCATGGTTGCGCAGCCGGCGCACCACATCGATGAGTTCCCGCTCGACGACTGCCTCGAAGTGCGGCAGATCCGTGGGATACATGCCGTACTCGAACATGAAGTCCTGCCAGACCAGGAATCCCCGGCGATCACATTCGGAGTAGAAATCCGGCTCCGGAATCACACCGCCGCCCCAGACCCGGAGCAGGTTCATCTCTGCCTGCTCGGCGAGGTCGAGAAGGCGGATCGCCCGTTCGTGCTGCCAGACGTTGGTGATGCCTTCCACCTGTGCCCAGTTCGCGCCGCGCACAACGATCGGTCGCCCGTTGACGACCAGGCGGAAGCAGGGCGTCTTGTCATCCGGCTCGGTCGTGACCAACGTGACCTCCCGCAGACCGACTTCGACCTCCTGTCGGTCCAACTCCTGGCCGTCGGTGGCCACGAGTTCGGTGATCAATCGGTACAGCGCCTGCTCGCCGTGCCCACGCGGCCACCAGAGCCGGGGATCGGGAACCGTGACAGTCCATGATCGACTCGAGCAATCGCGTTCCCCGTCGGCGACCACGACTCCGTCCGGATCCAGCAACTGCCAGCGCAACAGGGCTCCGTCCCGACCACCGCACTCAACATCCACCGACAGCGCTGTCCGATCGGCCTCCAGCTCGGGACGAACTCTCACGTCATCGATCCAGGTGATGTCGGTCAGGGAAAGAATGACCTCGCGGTAGACGCCTGCCTTGACCAGCCGCGGCCGGGCGCCGAGGTAGCTGCCGAAGTCGCCGCCACCCTTGCGCAAGTACCACGTTGGTCGAACATGATCACCGAAGTCGTCGGGCTGGACCACCGACTCGACGAACCGCGTCGCGGATCTGATCACGATCGCCAGCACGTTCTCCCCGCCCGGCTGGGGACAGCGCTTCGCCGACGGGCAACACGTATTCGACGAACATGTCGTCCAGGTCCGCGATCCGCTTGCCGTTGAGATAGACCTCGGCCAGCGTGTCGACCCCGCGAAGGATCAGCCGAGCGTTATCGGATGGCAGGTCAGGCGATGGGAACCGGGTCCGGTAGACCCAGTCGTGCTCACCCACCCAGTCGGCCTCGGCCGCGTTTCGGCCCAGATGCGGGTCCGGGATCCGGCCCTCCCGGAGCAGCACCTCATGAACGCCGGTGGGCACCGCGACGTCATACCACGTGCCGTCGGCCTCCGCGCCGTTGATCACCTCGGTCAGGTCGGCGCAGTCGGCGGCATCGGCCAACTGCCAGCCGTCGGTCAACGCGACATCGGATCGCATGATCTCTCCTCGTTCTCGTCATCACTGGCTGATGGAATGGCCCGGGGCATGATCAGGAGTGCCCAGTCACAATCCGCGGCGATATCCGCTGTCATGGTGATACTCCTCCCGCGAGTGGAAAGACCGGGACCCCTACGATGCAGACTTCGGAACTGCCACTGCACCGGCGCAAGGAGACTCCATGTCGCTGTCCGACCCGATCATCACCGACGTCCGTCTGGTCGATCTCGGAACCCACTATCCGCGGACGGTCGGCAGGAACGCCAGACTGGGCAGTCAAGGATCCGGCCCGATGGCCACCGCGGCGGTGATCACGACCGACTCCGGAGCGGTTGGCTGGGGCCTGATCGAAGGCAGATCCGGAGGGAACGACTCGATCATCGGCCGATCGCTCACCGAGTTGATCGATCCCGCCGACGGGGTCCGCGACGAGAGCAGCCGCTGGCTCGACATCGCCCTGCACGATCTGCTCGGCGTCGTCGCCGACCGCCCGGTCTGGGATCTGTTGGGCGGGGCCGGGCCCACGACCGTCCCGGTCTACAGCGGAGCCGTCTATTTCGATGATCTTGACCCCGACGACGCGCCGCGTGGGCCGGCTGCTGTGCTGGAGAACTGCCGCGCCGATGCGGACTTGGGATATCGCGACTTCAAGCTCAAGATCGGTCGCGGAAATCGGTGGATGGCACGCGCCGAGGGTGACGCGCGTGATGTGGCCGTCACCCGCGCGGTCCGGGAGGCCTGGCCGGACGCACGAATCCTGGTCGATGCCAACGACGGCTACGACGTCGCAGGTTTCTGCCGCTACCTCGATGCCGTCGGCGACGTCGGCCTGTATTGGGTCGAGGAACCGTTCCCCGACGACGGTGATGATCTTGCCCGGCTCCGTCGGCATCGGGATCTGGTCAGTCCCTCGACGCTGATCGCCGACGGTGAGGCGCGGCCGGACACCGATCTCCTTCTCGGCATCGCCGCCGACGGCGGGCTGGATGTGTTGTTGATGGACGTGATGTCCTTCGGGCTGACCGCGTGGCGACGGTTGATGCCCCAGGTCGCAGCGACCGGGGTCAAGGCGTCACCCCACGCCTGGGGCCAGCCGCTGAAGACCCTCTACGCCGCGCAGTTGGCCGCGGGTCTCGGCCGGATTGAGATCGTCGAGGGCGTACCGGGGCGGACCGACGGCGTCGACATGTCGGCCTACACCTTCGCCGGCGGCCTGCTGACGGTGCCGGACCGGCCGGGTTTCGGCCTGCCGGTCCCCGCTAGGGTCGAGCTGTGACACGCCTTGACGCCGTCCGCGAGCACCTGATCACCCTGGATGTCCGGGACAAGAACTGGAGTGCATCGCTGGCTGCCGCGCAGCAGCGCGGACCGGAGATCGATCTTGGGCTGGCCGAGATGTCGACGCCGGTCTTCACCCTCGATCTTGCCGGGCTCGAGCACAACATCACCACGATGCGCGACTGGGTCGCCGGCAACGGCGTCTCGCTGGCGCCGCACGGCAAGACCACGATGTGCCCGGCCCTGTGGCACTGGCAACTCAGCGAGGGCTGTTGGGCGATCACCGTCGCCAACGAGGCCCAGCTGCGGGTCGCCCGGAGTGCCGGCATTCCTCGGGTCATTGTCGCCAACGAGTATCTGTCGCCCCAGGGATTGGCCTGGCTGGCGGGTGAACTGGATGCCGATCCGGGGTTCGACGTGATCACCTGGGTCGACTCCATCGCCGGGGTTGAGACGATGACCCGTGCGCTGGCCGCCGCCGGAGCACGCCGGACGCTGCCGGTGTGCCTCGAGGTTGGACACCCGAAGGCCCGCGCCGGCGTACGCGATCATGACGATGCAGTCGCGATCGCCCGCGCAGTGATCGACTCCGACCGCCTGCAGTTGCGCGGTGTATCCGGGTACGAGGGATCGGTCCCTGGCCAGGGTGAGCAGCGCCTCGCCGGGGTGCGGGAGTTCCTGACCGCGATGGGGGAGCTGTTCGCCGAGATCTCACCGCTGGTCGAGTCCGACGAGGCGCTGGTCACCGCCGGTGGCAGTGCCCTTTTCGATCTTGTTGTCGAGATTCTCGGGCCGGTGGCCGCCGGCACACCTGATGCCCGGCTTGTGTTGCGCTCGGGGGCCTATGTCGTGCACGACGATGGCATCTATGCGCTCTCCACACCGGCGGCGAGCCGACGCGGCCCGGTCTTCGCCGCGGCGGCGCACGTCTGGGCGCGGGTGATCTCCAATCCCGAGCCCGATCTCGTCCTGCTCGACGTGGGCAAGCGGGACATCCCGTACGACGCCGGCCTACCGATGGTGCAGAAGGTGGTGCGGGCCGGCGAGGTGGTCGATGCACCGTCCGCCGAGGTCTTCAACACCAACGACCAACACGCCTACGTGCGGCTCGACGAGCCGGGATCGCTGGCCGTGGGCGAGGTTGTCCGCCTCGGGCTGTCCCATCCGTGCACCATGTTCGACAAGTGGCGTTCGGCGCTCCTGGTCGAGGGTCAGCAGCCGCGGGTGCGCGGCGTTATCCCGACCTTCTTCTGACCGGGAGCAGTTGATCATGAGCGTACTCATCGCCGGTGGTGTCGTCGTCGACCCCGTCGACGGGCAGTATCCGGCCGACGTGCTGATCGAAGGGCAGCGGATCGCAGCGATCGGTCCGGCCGCGGCATCCCGTCCGGCGGATCGGGTGATCGATGCCGAAGGTCTGTTGATCATGCCTGGTGCCATTGATGCGCACTCCCATGCCGACGCACGGATACTCGACGATGACGTGCAGTTGGCCCTGCTGCGGTCCGGGGTGACCACCGTGATCACCGGGCAGGACGGTGTCTCCTATGCGCCGGGCGACGGCCGCTATGCCACCGAGTACTTCGGTCCGCTGATCGGCCGGCACCCGCACTACACCGGCGGCGGAGTGGCGGCGTTGCTGGACACCTGGCATCACACCACTCGGCTGAACGTCGGCTATCTGGTGCCGGCCGGCACCGTACGCCACGAGGTGCTGGGTCGTGATCCCGGACCGGCGACCGGCTCCGAACTCGACGCGATGATCGCGATGATCCGGGACGGGCTGGCCGACGGCGCGCTCGGCCTGTCCTCCGGCCTGGACTATGTCCCAGGATCCTTCGCCGACGCGGAAGAACTGGCTGCACTATGCCGGCCGGTGGTAGCAGCGGGTGGCCTCTACGTGACGCACATTCGTGGCTATGAAGAGAATTCCGCTCCAGCGGTCGACGAGTTGATCACGATCTGCCGGGCATCGGGAGTCAGGGCGCACATCTCCCACTTTCACGCCCGACCGGACCTGATGTCGGAACTGCTTGAGCGGGCATCAGTGGCCGGCGCTGACCTCAGCTGGGACGCCTATCCGTACTTCGCCGGATTCAGCCTGCTCAGCATGGCACTTCTGCCTCGCGATCTTGTCGCGCGGGGCGCCAAGGTCGCTGCGGCTTTCCTGCGGGACCGTGACAACTGGTCAGGATTGCGGGCCGACTTCGAGGCACGATCCGGAGGCGACACCAACCTCGGACCAGGTTGGGAGGACCGGCTGCGGATCGCCGCCGCCGGTGACCCCCACAATGCCGATCTTGAAGGTCTGACGCTGGCGGAGGCGGGCCGACGCCGTGGACTCGATCCGCTGCAGCTGGCCTACTCGGTGTTGGGCGATTCCGAACTCACCACGACGACCGTGATGACCATCCCGAAACCGCGCACCGATGACGATCTCGCCCGGCAGTTCGGGCTGCCCGGAGCCTGTTCCGGATCCGACGGCATCTTCTTCGGTGGTGCGCCGCATCCGAGGGCGTACGGCTGTACGGCCCGGATGTATCGGCTGTTCGGTCGGGAAAGGGGAGACTTCAGTTGGCCCGAACTGGCCGCGATCACGGCGAACAATGCGGCGCGCCGGTACGGGCTGGTTGATCATGGCAGGGTCCGGGTCGGAGGTGTTGCCGATCTTGCCCTGGTCGATCCGGCCGCTGTACGCGATCGCGCGACCTTCGAGCATCCGACCGAGCTGTCCGAAGGGGTCGACGTCGTCCTGGTCCGAGGCCAGGTGGTGCTGGACGGAGGCAGCCTCGCCCCGTCGCTGGCCGGTGAGCCGGTCGGTCGCGCCGGGAACTGACGTCTGCTGCGGAGCTGCCGGGACCGAACCCGAAAGGCATGGCCCCCACACCACCGGAGGTTGTGATGCGTCCGATCCCACTCGGGCCCTGTGGACGGCGCATCGAATACTTCAAATTGAAACAATTTCAATCCGGAGCATGTATCGGTCGGCGCATCTGATAGCGTTCGGGTGTCGGTCCGGGAGGGTCGATGTCCCCATGTTGGGTTGGTGTTGTTCGTGGCCAAGGGAACCGATCGCGAGGTCTGTCTGCTGGTGACCGAGCTGGCGAAGCAGATCGATGATCATCTGCGATCGCATCTGCACGGTTTCGGGCTGACTCCGAGCCAGGCGATGGCCTTGCGAGAACTGCGCTCGCCGCTGACGATGCGGGAGTTGGCCGGTCGGATGTCCTGCGAGGCGTCCAACGTAACGTTCGTCATCGATCGGCTGGAGGCCGGCGGTCTGGTCGAGCGTACGGCCGATCCGGGTGACCGTCGGACCCGCCGCGTCCGGTTGACCGCCGACGGCAGGATCCTGCGAACCAGGCTGATGCGGGAGCTGACCAAGGACTCACCGCTCGGCGGGCTTGATACCCAGGACCGACTGCAGCTGGAGGGCTTGCTGGCAAAGGCTGTTCGTACCTGACGTGACGACGACTCGGGAGGGGGCGCGATGATTGACCTTGACGTCATTCTGTTGGTCAGCGCCCTGGTCCTGATCGCTTCGATCTTCGCGGCACGGGTCGGCAGCCGGTTCGGCCTTCCGGCACTGCTGTTGTTCCTCGGGATCGGCATGCTGCTCGGCGATGCCGTCCTGGGCATCCAGTTCAGTGATGCCGATATCGCCAACGCTGTGGGTTTCGGCGCGCTGGTGCTGATCCTGGCCGAGGGTGGTCTGACCACCAAGTGGGACGACATCAAGTCTTCGACCGGCGTCGCCGTCGTGCTCGCCACCGTCGGCGTCGCCGCCAGCGTCGGCCTGATGACCCTGTTCGGCTACTTCGTCCTCCGGCTCGACCTGTCGATCGCCCTGCTGCTCGGTGCAGTCACCTCGCCGACCGACGCCGCCGCGGTCTTCTCCGTGCTCCGACGCGTGCCCCTGCCACACAAGGTCCGTGGCGTGTTGGAGGGCGAGTCGGGTCTCAACGACGCACCGACGGTGCTGCTGGTCACCCTGGCGAGTTCGTGGGCCGCGGGCGAGAAGCCCCACGAGTCGGTTCCGGTGCTGGCTGTGGAGATCGTCGGCGAGCTGGTCGGCGGTGTTGCGGTCGGACTCGCGCTCGGCTGGCTCGGGATCCAGCTCCTCAAACGCATCAGCCTGCCGTCGTCCGGCCTGTACGCCCTGGCCGCTCTGGGCTGGGCGATCCTTTCCTACGCCGTCGCGTCCCAGCTGCACCTGAGCGGCTTCGCCGCGGTCTACGTCTGCGGGCTCCTGCTCGGCAACGCCAAGCTGCCCTACCGGGTGGCGACCCGGGCGTTCGTCGAGGGTATCGGTTGGATCGCCCAGATCGGCTTGTTCGTGATGCTCGGCCTGCTGGCATCTCCGAAACTGCTTTCCTGGAACGACGTCGCGATCGCGGTCGCTGCCGGGCTCTTCCTGACGCTGATCGCCCGGCCCCTGTCGGTGCTGGTGTCGACGGTCTGGTTCCGGATCGGATGGCGGGACAAAATCTTTCTGTCCTGGGCCGGGCTTCGCGGGGCGGTGCCGATCGTGCTGTGCACCATTCCGTTGGCACTTCGGGTGCCGTCGTCGCAGCGCTTGTTCGACGTCGTGTTGATCTTTGTCATCGTTTTCACGGTCCTGCAGGCGCCGACCCTGCCGTGGCTGGCCAACCGGCTCGGTCTGGCCGATCGCGGACAACCGCATGACGTGGAGGTCGAGGTCGCTCCACTGGAGCGGATGTCGGCCGACCTGATGCAACTGCGCATCCCGGTCGGGTCGAAACTCAACGGCGTGGAGATCGGTGAGCTGCGTCTCGGCCGCAATGCTGCCGTGTCGCTCATCATTCGCGACAACGAGCCGATGGTGCCGGGGGCACGTGATCTGATCCGGACCGGCGATGAGTTGTTGGTCGTCACTCCGAGCCATCTCCGCGCCCAGACCGAACAGCGCATCCGTGCGGTGGCGCGCGGCGGGCGGCTGGCCGCCTGGCGACAATCCGCCGCCGAGTAGTCGGCAACGGTCAGCTCTGCGTGGGCGCGCTGGTCGAATCCTGCGGCAGGCAGACAGTGCGGGTCTTGACCGGGTAGGAGGTCTTGGCCTTGGAGTTGAAGTGCACCGGCCGGTTCCCCACCAGTACGTCGACGGTGTGATCGGTCCTTCCGTCGGCCCGGACCTTGGATCCCTTGAAGAAGCTCCTCACCAGCCGCACCTCAGGGTTCTTGGCGGCGTTCCCGACGATGACCGTGACCGACACCTTCTCATCGGTGTTGGCCGGATCCAGCACGTTGAAGCCCTTGGCCCGCAGTGATCGGGTGACATCGCCGGCCAACCCCTTCTTGTCGCCGCCGTTGTACACCCGCACCGTCACCTGGCTGCTCTTCAGCGATTTGTTGGTGACCTTGGTCGGCACACAGGGGGGCGGCGGGGTCTTCTGCGGCGGGGCGATGATGTTCTTCCAGCCCCACCAGGCGCCGTAGCACAGGATGGCGAGCAGGATCAGCAAGGTCAGAGGGGTGCGGATGATCCGGAACACGCGTCCGACCATGCGATTCTTCCCCTCCCGGAGGTTGGTGCGGCCCCGTCCTGTGACCGGCGCTGCAATTGTCCTACAGCCTTGGCTCGGTGTGTGACTAACCGTCCAGTTGGAGCACCCGGGCGTGCATCGTCTGCCGCTGCTGCAGCGCTGCGCGCAGCGCTCGGTGCAGACCGTCCTCCAGGTAGAGGTCGCCGCGCCAGGCGACCACGTGAGCGAACAGATCGCCGTAGAAGGTGGAGTCCTCCTCCAGCAGCGCCTCGAGGTCGAGGGTCCGCTTGGTGGTCACGAGTTGATCAAGGCGCACCTGGTGCGGCGCAATGGCGGCCCACTGCCGCTGGGCGTACCCGTGATCGGGATACGGCCTGACGTCGCCGACGCGCTTGAAAATCACGCCGACACTCTAGTCACACCAGCACCGCCAACCAGAACACGACAACATTACGATTTGAGCCGCAGCTGGGATCAACTGACGTCAGGAGCAATCCGTACCGGCGACGCCGCCGCTGAACAGAAGCCGGAAACGATGAAGCCGGTGGAGTTCCAGGTTTCGGAAACCCCACCGGCCTCGGCTGGTGTGGTGGTCGGGTTGTCGTCGACCTCGTCGACGATCAGGCTCGATCACGGTGAGCGGGTTCACGCGAACCGACCGAAGACTGCGTGCACGTAGTGACGCGTGCGGCGCTGTCGCTTGGCTCGACGCTCAGCGCGCTGCTGCTCGTCGGCCTCCCGCATCGCGCGCTCGATCTCGTAGCGCTCGGCAGCGCGCATGCTGCGATCCCGGTCGTCGTAGGTGACGTGGTCAGGGTTGATGATGAAAGACATGGTTGTTCCTCCTCTCCCGGTGTCGTCCGAAATGACGTTCTTCAGTGGTGATGACGCGGCCATTGCAGTGCTCAGGCGACCCGTCGGGCGGCGAACCACCGCCAGGGCTCCGTACGCTTCTGGCTGCGCAGGTCCTCGCGCTGTCGGCTCAGGGCAGTGCGCAGTTGGTACTCGCGCGCGGCCTCGAGGCTGCGGTCGTACGTTGACGTGCTGAGGTGCGGTGAAAGCGCCTCGATGTTGAACAACATGGCGTTCCTTCTGGTGGAGGGTTTCCTGGCCGGCGGGTTCCGGTCGGGTGTTGTGGTCCCACCTCTGCTACGGACGCCGCGGGCAGGATCCGACACCGGCCGGCCAGATTTCGGGCAGGCGTAAGTGCGGAAGGGCTCGAAGGTCGTGGATGTCAGGTCAGGAAGCTGACATGACGGCAGGCGTGGGTGTTACGCGCGGGCGGCGCGCGCGCGTCGACTAGGTCGATGTACGAAGGTCGGAACTTGGCCGTCGAAGGACGGCGGGCCGAGACCTAGCAGGCAGTCTGCCGGCCGGCGAGGCCGGCACCCAGGGCGTCTTCGCCGGTGAGCGGATACTCGATCTTGGTCATGGGTGTCACCTCCTGTGAACTGCGTGGATCCTTGCGCCGATTGGCACCTGGAAAAGATTACGGCGCGGAGTCGTCGCGATGCAACGGTTTTTTGGTCGTTTCTCGGATCGGCTGGTGATTCATCCCGTGGCCCCGAGGACGTCGGACGGGCGACGGGATGCAATCGCCGAGGTCGTCCGACGCCGGTTGGCGATCGGCGATCCCCGGTGAGTAGGTTCACCAGCAGACGGCGCGGCCGAGCAGCCGGAAGTGATCGAAGGAAATGATCAGTGACGACAACCAGCAACCAGTCGGGCAACCAGCCAGGTAACCGGCCCGGCAGCCAAACATCGAAGGAGTCCGGCGTTCAGTCCAGCACGCAGTCTGGTGCTCGGGCGGGCAGTCAGGACAGCCGGCGCGACATCACCGTCGCCACCTGGAACGTCTGGCGCCGTGGCGGTCCGTGGGAGCAGCGGCACAAGATGATCATCGATGCACTCGAATTCGCCGCTGCCGACGTGATCACGCTGCAGCAGACCTGGGTGACCAACGATCGCAATCAGCCGGCCGAGATCGCCGCCGCGCTCGGACTCGAACATGTCCAGGTTGCTCCGTACGCCGGACCGTCCGGCCCGGACGGGCAGCGCATCGTGCTCGCCGTGATCAGCAGATGGCCGCTGCGCGATGCGGTCAGCCGAGCGTTGCCCAGTGCCCTGGCCCGCAGTCAGGGGCGGGGCATGCTCGGCGTCGTCGTTGATCATCCGGCCGGTGCGCTGCCGCTCGTCACCACCCACCTCAACTCCTCGCCGACCGGGTCGGGGGACCGGGTCAGCGAGGTGCGGGCGGTCGCGGAGCTGACCGGGGAGCTGGCCGGCGCCGCCGACGCCGATCTCGGCCCGATCGTGACCGGCGACCTGAACGCAGAGCCCGGATCGGACGAAGTGCGGTTGCTCGGCGGCCTGCTCACGGCGCCGGCCGTACCGGGCCTGGGTCTTGAGGATGTCTGGCACTATGCCGATCCCGCCGGACCGGGCTACACCTGGCGATGGGAGAACAGCTTCCTGGCTGCCGGCACCCGGAGCGCGCGAATCGATTACATCCTGGTCGGGCTGTCGACCGGCGTGCTCGGTGCCCGGATGATCGGTTTGGACCCGGTCGACGGTGTGCACCCGTCGACGCATGCCGGAGTCTGCGCCAAGCTCCTGCTCCGACCGGCGCGCTGATCTGCACGATGGTCCGGCCGATGGTCTGCCAGCGATCGGCTGGGCGAGGCCGGTCGGGGGAACGCAAACGGGCCCGGACCGCTGATGCGGTCCCGGGCCCGTGTGGGTCGAAGCGTGCTGTTCGGAGCGCGCGGGCGCGTCGCCGACGTGCGCGGCGGCGCACCCGCCGCTGAGGATCAGGCGTGCTTCAGTGTCCGACGTCGTGCGCCCCGGCGAGCCTTGCGTGCCGCCCGGTAGCTGGCGTCGGCCTCCCGCATGTTGCGCTCGATCTCGTACATCTCACGAGCGCGCGGGCTGGTGATCTCGTTCTGGAATGGACGCGGGAAGTTCCCGTAGTACATGGTGCTGCAACCTTCTTGCTGGTAGTGGCCGACGGCGACAATGCCGATCTTGAACGGATCGTCGACGGCTGGATCGTCGGCCAGACCGAGTCAGGTTCATCAGCTCACTGCTGCACCGTGGTCGATCGTCGCCAGTGTCAACGATTGCGTCGACAATGACGTTCACCATTCTAGAACGAGCCGAAGAGGCCGCTCCATTCCGGGGTCGTCCGTGATCTGGGTCACTGTCCAGTTGATCTTGTACCGCTCAGCGATGAGCGCCGAAGATGCTCAGCACGCGTCGGACCACCTTGTGGCGAAGGTATTTCCGCGACGGATGGGCGCCGTACTCCACGGTGATGGCCTCACCGTGGAAGTTGCGGTTGAACCACATCGTCATCGTGCCGTGGCAGCCGCCGTTGCAATTGAGCTCCTTGCGCGGCAGATGCAGTGCGGTGGCGACCTTCCGGGAGAAGGCCTTGCGTTTGGTCAGCGTGTCCACGCCGTGCAGTGGTTGATGGAAGCTGAGCACATAGTCGGGATCGACCTGCCGGAGGAACCGCATCATCGCGCGGGTCTCCGGTTCGGATCCCGGACGATTGCCCGAGTTGAAGACGCCGGTGGTGTGCCGCCATGACGCCGGATAGTTGCGGTTCAGGTCCACCCCGTGTGCGTTGCGCCGTGCATGATGGGCGCGTCCGTCGGGGTTGTAGCGGGGCACCACCCAGAGGTCGACACCTTTGATCGGCTTCCCGTCCCGCATGCTGGTCAGGATGTTGGCAACCTTGCGCTCATCGCCGTGCATCTGTGCGATCAGCACGACGGTCTTGTAGCCGTGGCCCGCTTGGCCGAGATGCCACGCACGGATCGGCCGACCCTGGACGGACTGACCGATCACCAGCTTGCCCACGACGGCCGGCCGGGACGCTGCCTGGGCGGGCTGGCCGTTGATCAGCAGACTCAAGGCGGCGCCGGCGGCGATGATCACCAGCAACAGCCGCCGGGATCGGCCGGTGACCCGACGAGTGAGCGAACCACCAGAGATCGCCACGTTGCCTCCGTCCGATGCGGATGGTCTGAGCTGTGCCCACCCCGCGGGGTGTTCCTGCGGAGTCTAGTGCCTGCCGCCGGGGCGGGCCGGGACCGTCGAACAGGCATGCCGCGTTCAGCGGACTGACTCGCCGTGATCGAAGCCGGCATGATCGTTGCCGGTCGCGGTCGCCGGTTGCGCATCGCTGCTGACTCCGATCTCGACGCCCGGGAACCTGATGATCATGGGCCCGGGCGGTCACAAGTACGGAGATCACGGAAGCTCGGCCTGCCGACGATGCTCTGGTGGATGCTCTGCTCGGTGATCATCATCCCGATCGTCTGGCCGTTCTGCGTCCGGGGCGCAGTCCGAGCCGATGCCCGACGGGTCCTTCTGGAGAAGGGTTCGTCCCGACGGTAGGCCGATTCGGGCCGACTGAGGGGATTGTCGGCCGGACCCTTGTCGGCGGGTCACCGCTGTCGATACCGTCGAGGCCATGACCTCAGCGTTGACGGCACATCCCGTGCTGACCGATGAGCAACTGGCCGAGTTCGATGAACAAGGATACGTGATCATCAGGGGCGCGTTGTCGCCCGAGGAGACGCAGGCGTACCGGCAGTCGATCTTGTCGATGCTGCCTCCGACTCTTGAGATCCCGCCGGTCTGGCACGTCGCCGACGGCCGGATCAAGCCGATGGCCGGACCGAATGTCCAGACATTCGACACGCCCGACCTGCTGCCGCTGATGACCAACGAGAAGTTGTACGGCGCCGCCTGCCAACTGCTCGGGTCGACTGCATTGCGAGTGATGGATGGATCGATCGGCATCACCATCCGCAACGACCTCCATGCCGATCAGCCGTTGAGCCAGACACTCCATCTCGATGCGTCGGTGCCGACCAGCGCCGACGATTTCACCTTCGAGCAGCGGGAGCTCCAGGTCGGCGGTTGTTACTACCTCACCGACGTCGAACCCAATGGGGGCGGCATCCACGTGGTCCCTGGCGGGCACAAGATCGTGGAGGCTGAGGCGCGTGCTGCCGGCGGTGGTGGCCGCCACCTGCATCAGAACTGGAAGCAGATCAAGCACCTGGAGAGTGTCGAGATCACGGGTCAGGCCGGCGACTTCGCGATGCTGCACCATCTGATGCCGCACGGCGCTTCCCACAACCGCAATCCGACCGCGCGGGTGGCGTACTTCGTCCGCTGGGTGCGCGAGGACCAGAGCTGGGGCGAAGGCGCCAAGCCCGAGCCGGGCAAGTACGACAGTGATCAACTCGCAGCCATGGGCCAGTTGGGTCGTCGGCTCTTCGGCGTTGAGGACTGGTAGTCGGCCCTCACCCGGAACGTGATCTACGCCTGCTCCGTGGCGAGCAGGGCTCAGTCCCACCACAGACTGCGTGCCGATCCTGAGAGGGACGGCCGGGGGACCGGCGAGCGACCGAACATGACGGCTTTCCGATCCTGGTCGGCGGCCTAGGCTCGGCGCATGACTGCGCTGATGATCGACAGCCCCTGGGCAGTGGGGATGATCGTTGTGGTGGCACTGCTGCTGTTCGGCGGGACCCGACTGGCCGGGCTCGGAAAGAGCGCCGGCCGGGCGATCAAGGAGTTCAAGGAGGAGACGTCGGGCGTTCTGGGCACTCCGCAGGTCGACCAGTCGGGCCGAATCGATCAAGCGGCTCAGCCCGGGCCAGACAGCTGAAAGCGGCCGAACTTTTCATCCCAGCGGGACCAGCTGAATCCCAGTCCGGCGGCCACCGGCCGGCATCGCTGGTGCGGTCTTCGTGGCGGAGGATGCGGGATTCGAACCCGCGAGGGCGTGAACCCAACCCGCTTTCCAAGCGAGCGCCATAGGCCTCTAGGCGAATCCTCCCGGCAGGAGGAGGTTACAGGTCCACCGCGGGTGGGCGCGAATCGACACCAGGTCAGCCAGCGAGTCTCACCAGTGCCGGTGATCGAGCCGGCGCATCCGCGCGTCGAACCGCTGGCGGTGGTCGTCCCAGCGGATCTGCCGGGCAGCCATCCGGCGCTGCTGACGAAGCTCGTGATGGCGCTGCCCGCCGCAGCCGCCTCCCATCAACACCGGAATGAACAGCAGCCACCACAGCTGCCAATGGCTGGCGACACAGGCGATGATCACGACGGCCCACATGATCGCCGTGGCAGCTCGTAGGCCTCTGTACGCAGACGGCTGCTGGGCGGTGGGCTTGGGTTCAGCGACGAGTTTCTGCGCGGTCGGCCCGGCCGTCGGTTCGCGCCGGACCGTCGGAAGATCGGGTCGAGGCGCCGGCAGGTCGACGAAGAGCGGCTGCAACTCCTCGGCGTAGCGGGCGGTCAGTGCTGCCTCGATGCGCTGGTCGAATTCCGTCGCGTCGAGTCGGCCCGCAGCCATGTGTTCGCGCAGGCATTCGGTCGCCTGGTCGCGTTCGCGATCGCCGATGCGTACGGCGCCCGGTGTCGGAGATGAGGAACCCACGGATCCAGTGTCAGGCCTGAAGGGGTCGTCTGGCCATGGCGATTGTCACCGGTCAGGGGAGTTTCGGGGTCTGCCAGGGTCAGTGCCGTCGTCCTCGGCTCCGTCACCACCATGCATGCCTTCGTGCCCCAGCTGATGCCGGTTGGCCCGCTCGATCCGCTCGTGGTCTGCCCGCTCCTGTGCTTTCCGCCGGCCCCAGATGGAGCTGACGATGATGGGAACGAAGATCAGGTACCAGGGGTCCCAGTGCAGGGCGAACAGCACGAGCAGTGTGATCGGCCAGATCGCGCCGACCACGATGTCGATCGCGCCCCAGAGGCGCTTGGGCACCACCGACGCCGGCGCGGACGGCTGACTGGCGGGCGGCTGTCCGGCGAGCGGGGCAACGTCGGATCCCGGCGACCGCGGCGTGGGCGAGGGCAGGTCGGTGAACAGGCGGTCCAGGTCTGCCTGCGTCTTGGCGCGGAGAGCGGCGGTCATCCGCTCGTCGAACTCCGTTGGGTCGAGCCGGCCCTGGGAATGATGTTCCTGCAGGAACTGCACAGCCCTGTCCCGTTCGGCGTCGCCGATGCGCTGGGGAACGGGGTAACCACCACTCACGGACCCCATTATCGTCACCGGCCGGTGCAACCGTCAGGTCGATAACCGATGGTCACAGACTTCCGGCTGGGAACCGGCCAGCCGATCGCGTACACTCGGCTGTCGGTCCCCCGCGTGGCGATATCTTGCCTAACTCCCCCAGGGTCGGAAGGCAGCAAGGGTAAGCGAGCTCTTTCGGGTACGCGGGGGGCTCCTTCTGCCTCTGGACGTGCCGGCAGGCGGCCGGTCAGGCCGGCACCACGACGCCGTGGCAGTCGAGGATCCGGTCGAGTTCGGCCGCCCCGCCGTCGAAGGCGAAGACCTCGGCCTGCAGTCCGGCCTCCCGGGCACCGGCAACATTGTCCTGCTTGTCGTCGACGAACAGGACCCCCTCCGGCGCGACAGCCAGCCGGCGGACGATCTCGGTGAAGAACGCAGGGTCCGGCTTGGCCAGTCCCAGCTCCGCCGAGTAGAACTGGGCGTCGAACAGGCCGACGTACTCAGGCATCGAACGCATGTGATCGATCCGGACGTTCTGCTGGTTGCTGGCCAGGCCGCACCGGACGCCGCTGCTCCGCAACCGGCGAATCCTTTCGGTCATCGACGGGTCGACCACGAGCAGCCGCCAGCAGTCCAGCACGCGCTCCGGATCGCTGCCGATCCCATGGCGGCGCAGGACGGAGACGACCAGGTCCCGGAAGTCGCCGCCGGTGAGAGCCCGCCTCTCCTCCAGGGTGAAGAGTTCCTCCATGGTCGCATCGGGATCGTCGCCGAGCAGTCCGCTGAGGGTCTGGCGCCATCCGTCCGGGCTCCCTTGCAGGACGCCGTCGGCGTCGAACAGGATCCAGCTGATCGGATTGTCCACAGACGCATGATGCCAGCCTTCTCACCGCGACGGTCGCCGCGGATCAATCAGCCGCCCACTGTCCCAGGCGGCTGATAGGACGGAATCCGGACGATGGAAGAGGCAGCAGAAAGGCCATTAGGGTGGCAGCCGTGCAGGATGAGAGCGATGGCCCGATCGGCGAGGTGATCGGTGGGACAGCCGCCGCCCCTGATGCCGATCTCGGCGGAGGCGCGGAGGCGATGGCTGCCGCGGGCGCCGACGCGCTCTTCGACTCCGCGCCGGCGCCGGCGGTTGCGCCACCCCTGGCGCTGTACCGCCGCTATCGTCCGGACACCTTCGCCGACGTCATCGGCCAGGAGCATGTCACCGAGCCGCTGCAGCGGGCGCTGGTCAACAACCGAGTCAACCACGCGTACCTGTTCTCCGGCCCGCGCGGCTGCGGCAAGACGACCTCGGCGCGAATCCTGGCCCGCGCCCTCAACTGTGAGAAGGCGCCGGTCGCGGAGCCCTGCGGCGAGTGCCGGTCCTGTCGGGACCTGGCCACCGGCGGACCAGGCAGCATCGACGTGATCGAGATCGACGCCGCCAGCCACGGCGGCGTCGACGACGCCCGTGATCTTCGGGAACGCGCCTTCTTCGCGCCGGTGAGCAGCCGCTACAAGATCTACATCGTCGACGAGGCCCACATGGTCACCACGGCCGGCTTCAACGCGTTGCTGAAGCTCGTGGAGGAACCGCCGCCGCACGTCAAGTTCATCTTCGCCACGACCGAGCCGGACAAGGTGATCGGGACCATCCGTTCTCGGACCCATCACTATCCGTTCCGGCTGGTGCCGCCCCGAGTGCTCACCGACTACCTCGCCAAGCTCTGTTCCGCCGAGGGGATCGAGGTGGAGAACGGCGTGCTGCCTCTGGTGGTGCGGGCCGGCGCAGGATCGGTGCGGGACTCGCTGTCCGTCCTTGATCAACTTCTCGGCGGCGCATCGGAGCGTGGCGTCTCCTATGCGCAGGGGGCGGCGCTGCTCGGCTACACCCCCGACTCGCTGCTGGACGAGATGCTGGACGCGTTCGCGGCCGGCGACTCCGGCGGCGTCTTCCGGTGTGTGGACAAGGTCATCGAGGTCGGCCAGGACCCCAGGCGGTTCGCCGAGGACCTGCTCCGCCGCATCCGCGACCTGGTCATCGTCGCCGCGGTGCCGGACGCCCTCACCTCCGGGCTCGTCGACGTCGCCGACGACCAGGCCGAGCGGCTCAGCAGCCAGGCCGCGGCGCTCGGCGCCGGCGAGCTCACCCGAGCCGGTGAGGTGATCGCCGCAGGGTTGACCGAGATGCGCGGGACGACGGCGCCTCGGCTGCATCTGGAGCTGATGTGCGCCCGGGTACTGCTGCCGGGGACCGATCTCGACGACCGCGGTGTGCATGCCCGGCTGGACCGGCTGGAACGCAGGATCGGCATGACCGGTGCCGCCGCACCGACTGCAGCTCCGGCCCAACCCCAGACCGCGCAGCCTGCAACCGGCAGCGGCGAACCGGCTGAACAGCCGGCCGGGCACACCCCGGAGCCGGCCGCTCCGCAGTCCGCCACCGGTCAGCAACCGGCTTCCGCCCCATCCCGCGAACCTGCTGCCGAGGACTGGCCGACACCGGCGACGCCGGGCAACGTGGCGTCCCAGACACCGCCCGAACCGGCACGGTCCGACGACGCTGTGTCACCGTCCGGCCAGGAGCCGCAGGCTGCACCGCAGCAGCCACCACCGGGTCAGGCACCTCCCCAGCAGGCCTCCCCGCCGGCCGCACAGGGCTTCACCATCACCGATCTGCGCCGGCTTTGGCCGGACGTTCTGGAAGAGGTCAAGGACCGCCGCCGGTTCACCTGGATCCTGCTCAGCCAGAACGCCCACCTGGCTGATCTGACCAACGGCACGCTGGTGCTGGCGATGCCCAATGCCGGTGCCCGGGACAGCTTCGGCCGCGGTGGTAGCGAGGACGTCCTCCGGGAAGCGCTGATCACGGTGATCGGTGCGGACCTCAAGATCGAAACGATGGTCGATCCGAGTGCCGGCGGCTCGGCCGGCCGGGGAAACCGACCGTCCGGTCCGGCGACGCCCGACAGGGGTGGCGCCTCCGCGTCAGGTCCGTCCGGTTCGTCGGGTTCGGCATCAATCGGTACGGCACCGTCCGGCTCGCCCGCGTCCGGCACGACGCCTTCCGGTGTGTCCGCGGGATGGACCGGTGATGTTCCCGCGGGGACGCAGGCGCCGCCGACAGCAGCACCGGACCAGTCTGCGGGCCGGTCGATTCCTCCCGATCCGGCCGGCTCCGGGCCAGCCGCCGGGCCGACCGCCCGGCCGCGGACGGGTGACCCCGCTGACCCGCCACCGTGGGCAGTCGACGATCCCCAGCCACGAGGCGCCGCCGTGCCACCGGGACGGATGGGTGAACCGCAGACCGATGAATGGGAGGTCCGGGACGCCGCCGCGCACCGGGACGACGATGTGCTCGACGACGCCGGCATTTCGCACACGGAGTTGCTGCAGCAGCGACTCGGCGCCGAGATCATCGCGGAGGAGGAGTCGGGCGCATAGGCTTGACCCCTCAGCGACGTGTCGCACCACCCGAAGGGGAGAATCCATGTCCGACCCGCACCTGCCCGATCCGAGTGGATCCGATCCGAATCGGCCCGACGATCCGCGCGAGACGGCGGGCATCCCGGGGCTTCCGGATCTGGGCGCCCTCGCCGGAGGTGGCGCCGGCGGAATGGACCTGTCGGGAATGCTGGCCCAGGCCCAGGCGATGCAGCAGCAGCTGATGCAGGCGCAGGAGGAGTTGGCGGCCGCGGTCTTCGAGGGAACTTCCGGCGGCGATCTGGTGACTGCCAAGGTCTCCGGCACCGGCGAACTGCTTGAGCTGAGCATCAAGCCGGAGGCCGCCGATCCAGAGGACACCGAGACACTGGCCGATCTGGTGCTGGCGGCGGTCCGGGCGGCGACCGATCAACAGCGGCAGGCCGCAGCGGACAAGCTCGGCCCTATGGCCGGCGGCCTCGGCATCTGACCTGCGCCGACCGGCTGCGGGCGTACGGATTCACAGACGTGGGAGATCGATAGGTGTACGAGGGTCCGGTCCAAGATCTGATCGACGAACTCGGCCGACTGCCGGGTATCGGACCGAAGTCTGCCCAGCGGATCGCCTTTCACATCCTGGCCGCCGACCCGGACGAGATTCGCAAACTTGCTGACGTCCTGATCGAGGTCAAGAGCAAGGTCAAATTCTGCGAGATCTGCTTCAACGTCTCTGAAGATGATCAATGCCGGATCTGCCGGGATCCACGCCGGGACGAGGCGCTGATCTGCGTGGTCGAGGAGTCCAAGGATGTGGTGGCGATCGAGCGGACCCGCGAGTTCCGTGGCCGCTACCACGTTCTCGGTGGTGCGATCAGCCCGATCGACGGCATCGGACCCAGCGATCTCAAGATCAAGGAGCTGTGTCAGCGGTTGGCCGACGGGACTGTCACCGAGGTGATCCTGGCCACAGATCCCAACCTGGAAGGCGAGGCGACCGCAACCTATCTCAGCCGGTTGTTGCTGCCGATGGGTGTCAAGGTCAGCCGGTTGGCGTCGGGGCTGCCGGTCGGCGGTGATCTCGAGTACGCCGACGAGGTCACCCTGGGGCGGGCCTTCGAGGGCCGCCGGTACGTGAGCGCCTGAGCCCGGGGGTTCGGGCCAACCAGCCGTAAGCCGTGACCGGCACCGCCGGCGACCGCTTTGTAACGTTGCGGGTACGTAACCCATCGGGTACGCTCGCCGCATGGATGCGGTTCTGCAAGCACTCGCGGACCCGAGCCGGCGCACGGTGCTGGGCATTCTGCGGGAACACCCGGCAACTGCCGGTGAACTCGCAGCCGCCCTTCCGATCGCCCGACCCGGTGTGTCCCGACATCTGCGTGTCCTTCGAGAGGCCGGGCTGGTCGACGTACATCAGGATGCGCAGCGTCGGATCTACACGCTGCGACCGGAAGCGCTCGTCGACCTCGACGACTGGCTGAACGACTATCGCGCACTCTGGCAGAACCGGCTCGATGCGCTGCACACCGAGATCGCCCGAGGGAAGAAGGCACGGAAATGAAGATCATCGGAACGATGCGGGCGCTGGACGCGACCCGCGGGGTCGTCCGGGTCGAGGACGTCTACGACACCGACATCGCCGACCTGTGGCGGGCCTGCACCGTGCCGGAGCGGCTGGCGCGCTGGCTCGGAGACTTCTCCGGTGATCTTCGGATCGGTGGGACGATCCGGGCGTCCTTCACCAGCAGCTGGACCGGACCCGGCCGCGTCGAGGTGTGCGAACCACCACACCACCTGCTGCTCACGATGGGACTCGGGGCAGATGACGAAACGCAGATGGAGGCCTGGTTGACCGAGGAGCGGGTGACCGCCGAGGTGACCCGAACCCGGCTGGTCGTCGAAGAGCGCGGGCTGCCCCTGGATTCACTGCACTACTACGGGTCCGGATGGCAGGCGCATCTGGAAGATCTTGCGCGGTCGCTGTCCGGCGGCGCGTCGGTCTGGCATGACCGATGGACCGAGCTCACGCCCGCCTACCAGCAACTCGGGGTGAACTGATGTCGAACACGATCAGGCTCAGCGGAACCACGTTGAACGCACCCGACGCCATCGCCCTGGCGCGGTTCTACGCCGAGATCACCGGCGGCGTGGCGAAGGGCAACCGGCACTGGGCGGTCGTCACCGGGCCCTACGCCGAGATCGGGTTCCAGCGGGTCGAGAACTTCCGACCTCCGGACTGGCCGGACGGCGCCGTACCGATGCAGATGCATCTCGACTTCTTCGTCGATGATCTTGAGTCGACCGGCGCCCGCGTGCTGGCCGCCGGCGCCACCCGCTTTGAGTTCCAGCCCAACTCCGATCACTGCTTCGTCTATGCCGACCCGGCCGGTCACCCGTTCTGCCTGTCGACCTGGGAGAGCGCGGAGGTGGGCGACGCCGGCACCTGATGACTCCGGCGGACGGAATCGCCGGGTGAGGAGGTCGGCGTCTAGAGTTGTCGAGGGTTCTCGGGCGATTCGTGGGCCGAAGCCTCACACGGTAAGATTTCCCGCATTGTGCCCAGGTGGGCGCGGTGTACAAAAGGAGTTGCGGGCATGGCTCGGGTCGTGCAGAAATTTGGTGGTTCATCAGTTGCTGATGCCGACAGCATCAAGCGGGTGGCGAAGCGCATTGCGGCGACCAAGCAGGCCGGCCACGAGGTGGTCGTCGTCATCTCCGCGATGGGCGACACCACCGACGAATTGATGGATATCGCCTTCGAGGTCTCGCCGCAGCCCGCACCGCGGGAGTTGGACATGCTGCTCACCGCAGGCGAGCGGATGAGCGCCGCACTGCTGGCGATGGCAATCGGTGATCAGGGCATGAACGCCCGGTCCTTCACCGGTTCCCAGGCTGGGGTGATCACCACCGGCACGCACGGAAACGCCCGGATCATCGACATCACTCCCGGGCGGATCGTGTCCGCCCTGGAGTCCGGAGACGTGGTGATCGTGGCCGGCTTCCAGGGCGTCAGCCAGGACACCAAGGACATCACCACCATCGGCCGCGGAGGTTCCGACACGACCGCGGTCGCCCTGGCCGCGTCGCTCGGCGCCGACTACTGCGAGATCTACACCGACGTCGACGGGGTCTTCACCGCCGACCCGCGGATCGCTCCGAGCGCCCGCCGCATCCCGCGGATCAGTTACGAGGAAATGCTGGAGATGGCTGCGTGCGGCGCGAAGATCCTGCACCTGCGCTGCGTCGAGTACGCCCGCCGCGAGCACGTCCCCGTTCACGTCCGTTCCTCCTTCACCACCAAGGAGGGCACCTGGGTCACCGATCTCGAGGAGGGATCAGCCATGGAACAGGCCATCATTTCCGGCGTTGCCCACGATCGTGGTGAGGCCAAGATCACCATCACCGGTGTCCCGGACCGGATCGGGGAGGCGGCCCGGATCTTCGAGGCGATCTCGTCGATCGAGGTCAACATCGACATGATCGTGCAGAACGTGTCCGCCGTTGCGACCGGCCGCACCGACATCTCCTTCACCTTGCCGAAGTCGGACGGCAAGTCGGCGGTGGCCACCCTGAACGCGATCAAGGACGAGGTCGGGTTCGACGACATCCTTTACGACGATCAGATCGGCAAGGTCTCGGTGGTCGGCGTCGGCATGCGCTCCCATCCAGGCGTCACCGCCAAGTTCTTTGCTGCGCTGGCCGAGGCCGAGGTGAACATCGAGATGATCTCGACGTCGGAGATCCGTATCTCCGTCGTGGTCGATCAGGACGACGTCGACCGCGCCGTCCGGGCGGCTCACACCGCCTTCGGTCTCGACGCGGAGGAACAAGCGGTCGTCTACGCCGGCTCGGGTCGCTGATCGGCGCCGATCACGATGTCCGGTGTCGCCGGGCCCAGCCGAAGCAGTAGAGGCCGAAGCAGCCGATGCCGACAGCCAGTGCGGTCAGCAGCACCGGTCCGAACGGCTGGTCCTTGATCGTTCGGAAGGCGACGTCGAGACCGCCCGCCTTGCCCGGATGGTGACTGACGGTAGCCCAGGCGATCATCACGCCGATGATCATCACGGCAATGCCTTTGGCGATGTAGCCGATCTGGCCGAAGGTCACCAGGACCGGACCGCCGCGGTCCTGCAGTTCGTCCCGGAAGGTCGTGCGGATCCCTTTGACGACTTGATGTACGCCGATCCCGAAGACCGCCGCGGCCACCGCGAGGAGCAGGATCTGACCTGCGGTGTTGTTGATCAAGCGGCCGGTCACTCCACGTCCGCTGCTTCCCGACGAGCCGGATCCGAGCGCGAAGCGCAGGCAGATGACCCCCAGGAAGCCGTACACCACGGCGTGGCCGACCGAACCCCATCGTTTGGCGGTCCGCTTCCGGCCACGCATCCAGGCGAAGCCGCGAACCGCCAGGGTCAGCCGCCACACCACAAGGGTGAAGAAGCCGATGGCGAGGATCCACAGCAGCACCGGGCCGACCGGAGTATGGGACAGTTCGGCTATCGCGCCCTGCTGATTGGGCTTGGCCGACGAATGGCCCCAGGCGAGCTGCAGCGCCAACCAGGTGACGGCCAGGTGCACCAGGCCGAAGGAGATCAGACCGAGGCTGATCAGGATCCCGACGATCCGGCTGTTGCCCGCTTCCGCGGCCGCCCGCTTGGCCGACGCGCCCGCGTCCGAGCCGGTGGTATGCATGCCGATCAATTCCCCCGTTCCAGGCTCTCCAATCGCGCCCACTGTTGATTGTCGACCGGGCCGCTGCTTTGCACCAGTAGGTCTGCTCCTTTCGACCGATAGCTTGGCCCGAACGGAAAGGGCAGGTGCATGCTGGGCTTCGGATACGCAATCGGATTTCTCGTGGCAGTGATCCCCCCGGTGGTCGGTTTGATCATTGTTGCGATCCGGGGTCGCGGTCGGGCGAGGACGATCGGCCTGATCGGCTTCGGGGTCGCGGCGGTGATCGGCCTGATCACCCAGACGGTCAGCATCCTGCTGCCACGGATCCTGCCGAGCCTGGGATCGTCCTTCGCCCTGGTCAACACCCTCTGGGGAATCGTCCTGATGATCCTGCACGTCATCGAGATGGTCATTCTTGCTGTGGCGATCGTGGTGAACCGGCCCGCCGTCCAGCCGGCCCAACCCGGACCGTACGGCTACAACCGGCCACCGACCGTGGGTTAACCCGACGGGGAATCGGCCGGTCGGCCGGATTCCGGCCGCCGCCGAACGTCGGAATCGTTGTGGTCATGAAAAGACCACAGTCGATCGTTGTTGCCAGTACGGCGTTGGCCCTTGCGGTTGGCGCCGGCATCGTTGAATCCGCGCTCGCGGTGGTGCAGATCGCCACCAGCAGCGGCCTGTCGCTCGCCGACGACGTGCAGATCGCGGTCCGCGGCGTGGTGTACGCCGCCGGGCTGGTGTTGGCATTTCTGCTCTATCGGCGCCGGCGCTGGGCGCGCTGGGCGTTGTTGATCATGCTCGGCCTACTCTGGTCGGTCACCCTGGTGATCCCGATGCTGGGGGAGCTGGGCGGCGGCACCGGGCTGTGGACGGTCCTCGGGGGTGAGGTCGACCCGGTCTTCCCGGTCGTCCGGTCGCTGCACCTGGTGCTCGTGCCGGTCGGCTTGATCGCGATGTTCCGCCCGGCCGCCTCCCGATACCTGCAGCCGCAGACCGGCCGGGCGAGCCTGGTCAGCTGATCAGCTCAGGTTCGGTCTTGGTACGGATCTCGTCCTCGGTCACTCCGCGGGCGAGTTCGGCCAGTCTCAGTCCGTCCTCGCTCACGTCGATCACGCCGAGGTCGGTGATGATCCGATCCACCACGCCTCGGCCGGTGTAGGGCAGCGTGCACTCGTTGACGATCTTGTAGGAGCCGTCCTTGGCCACGTGTTCCATCAGGACGATCACCCGCTTGGCGCCGTGCACCAGGTCCATGGCACCGCCCATGCCCTTGATCATCTTGCCCGGAATCATCCAGTTGGCGATGTCGCCGGAGGCTGAGACCTGCATGGCTCCGAGGATCGCGGCGTCGATCTTCCCGCCGCGGATCATCCCGAACGACGTGGCCGAGTCGAAGATCGAGGCGCCCCGCCGCAACGTCACCGTCTCCTTGCCGGCGTTGATCAGATCGGGATCCTCCTCGCCCGCGTAGGGGTACGGTCCGACGCCGAGCAGGCCGTTCTCCGACTGCAACACCAGCTCGACGCCGTCGGGAACGAAGTTGGGCACGAGGGTGGGCAGGCCGATTCCGAGGTTGACGTAGCTGCCGTCGCTGAGTTCCGAGGCGGCCCGGGCAGCCATCTGGTCGCGGGTCCAGCTCATACCGCACCTCCGACCGATTCTGATCCGGCGCCCGCGGAGTCTTGGTCGACGGCGGCTCGCGGTCGTACGGTCAGGCGTTCGATCCGTTTGGTGTTCTGCTCTGCGGTCAGCTGCAACACCCGGTGCACGTACACGCCGGGGGTGTGGATCTCGGCCGGATCCAGTTCGCCCGGTTCGACCAGTTCCTCGACCTCGGCAACGGTGAACCGGCCGGCCATGGCGACCAGCGGGTTGAAGTTCTGCGCCGAGGACCGGTAGATCAGGTTTCCGTGCCGGTCGCCCTTCCAGGCGTGGACCAGACCGAAGTCGCAGACCAGCGCTCGTTCCAGGACATAGGTCTTCTCGCCTTCGGCGGTGTCGAAGGTCCGGGTCTCCTTGGCCGGCGACTGCACCGCTATTCCGCCCTGCCCGTCATACCGCCACGGCAGACCACCATCGGCGATCTGGGTGCCGACGCCGGTTGCGGTGAAGAACGCCGGAATGCCGGAACCTGCTGCCCGCAATCGCTCGGCCAGCGTGCCCTGGGGAGTGAGTTCGACCTCAAGCTCGCCCTGCAGATACTGCCGAGCGAACTCCTTGTTCTCCCCGACGTAGGAGGCGACCATCCGCCGGATCCGCTGGTTCGCCAGCAGGATGCCCAGGCCCCAGTCGTCGACGCCGCAGTTGTTGGACACCACTTCAAGATCGTCGATGCCGGCATCCAGCACCGCTTTGATCAAGGTGTTCGGGATGCCGCAGATGCCGAACCCGCCGACACCGAGGGTTGATCCGGATCTGACCTCGGCGACCGCCTCGGCTGCTGTGCGGACGACCTTGTCCATGCACTCCTCCTCGGCTCAGCGGGCCCCGGTTGCCTTCACCCGCAGCGTATAGAGCGTCGTCGTCGCGGTGATGAAGAGTTGGTTGAGCTTCGGCCCGCCGAAGCACAGGTTGGCGGCGACCTCCGGCAGGTGGAGTCTGCCGATCAGTTCCAGGCCGGGGGTGTAGATGCGCAGACCGTCGTGGGTGGCGGTCCACAGGCGGCCTGCGTTGTCGAAGCGGATGCCGTCCGCTCCGCCGGAGTCCTCGATCACCACATCGCCGCCGCGCAGCGTGCCGTCGTCGACGTCGAAACTGCGGATGTGTCCGCGTTCGGAATCGACCACCAGCAGTTGCGACTCGTCGGGCCGGAAGGCCAGGCCGTTGGGCCGCCCGAAGTCGTCGGCGGCGATGCTGAGCTCCCCGTCCGGTGAGATCTTGAACAGATGGCAGGCGCCGATCTCCGACTTCGCAGCGAATCCTTCGTAGTCGGTGTCGATGCCGTAGGCCGGATCGGAGAAGAAGATCGAACCGTCGCGGGTGACGACGACATCGTTCGGGCTGTTCAGCCGCTTGCCGCCGTATTCACTGGCCAGCGTGATCACCCGGCCGTTGTGCTCGGTGCGTGACACCCGACGTGTGCCGTGCTCGCAACTGACCAGCCGTCCCTGTCTGTCGACGGTGTGGCCGTTGGTGTAGCCGGCCGGATGTCGGAAGACGCCGACCTGGTTGGTCACCTCGTCCCATCGCAGGATGCGGTCGTTGGGGATGTCGCTGAAGATCAGGTAGCGGCCGGCGGAGAAGTAGGCCGGACCCTCCAGCCACGCGCCGCCGGTGAACAAACGCTGCACGGTGCGATCACCGCCGATCCCGGAGCGCCCCTCGAGCCACTCCCACTCGGCCTTGATCGGATCGGTCGGTTCGAGATCAGACGTCGTCGGCACCCGCCCATTATGGCCGGGCCCGGTCACACGCCGACACAGAGCCCGTCTACGACAAGCGGTAGTGGACAGATTCTTCCTGGCGGTGCGGTCAGGTTCAGAATGGACTCGATGGACAGCAGCACCGATCAGATCGGGACCGACACCGCAGACGCCGCCGCCGCGGCGCGGGAATCGGGCATGCCCGGCTCGACCCGGGTCGCGCTGCTCATCGCCGGAGTGCTCTCGCTGGCCGCGGTCGCTGCCGCGCAGACCTTCCAGGTCGGACAGCCGACACTTCCCGGCCACCAGAACGCCAGCCCGGTGACCGGCTTCATTGCGGGCCCGCTGGAATGGCTCGCGGGGATCGCCGCCCTGGGCACGGTCGGCTCACTGCTCTCGGTTGCGTGGGGTTACCGACATCCCCAGCGCGCAGCGGCGTGGAAACTCACCGAACGGGATTACCTGCTGCTGGCCAGGGCACGGCGCTGGGCAAGCCTCTGGGCACTTGCGGCGGTGATCCTGATTCCTGTCAACGCCGCCGACACCAATGGCGTGCCGATGTCTTACGTGCTGGGTGCGCTCGGCGACTTCCTGTCCGGAACACAGACCTCACAGGCCTGGCTGCTGGTCGCAGTCACGGCCGGCGCGCTGGCGATCGGCTGTTGGCTGAGCACAACCTGGCGCTGGACGGTGGGAATGACGATTCTCGCCGTGCTCGCGGCGCTGCCGACCGTCGTCACCGCCCAGGTCTCGGTCGGCACCGGCCATGATCTGGCCACCGACGCCGCGATCATCTTCACGTTGGCCACCACCATCTGGTTCGCCGCCGTCTGGTCGGCCCGCAACACCGCGACCGTCATCGGCTTCCGGCTGACCTTCCTGCGCGTCGCCCGGATCGGTCTGGTCGCGGCCGCCGTCGCGGTCCTCACCCGGATCGGCATCGGCGTCTTCGAACTGGCCGGCCAGTCGCCGCTGCACTCGGCGTACGGCATCGGGATCCTGGTGATCATCGCGTTGTTGGTCGTCCTGGGCCTGCGGATGGTCATCCACCATCGTGCGGCGAGCCGTCCGGTCGACCGGCCGGAACGGCGGCTTGCCGGGTACGGCATCGACCTGGCTCTGATCGTCGTGCTGCTCGGCGTCCAGACCGCACTGCTTCGGCTGGTGCCGGCCCGCTATCTCGCACCCCAGAGCCCCACCCAGAACTATCTCGGCTACGACGTTCCGCATCCGCCGCAGGTGGCGCTGGCGTTCCTGCCCGGCCGTCCGAACCTGTTGCTGCTGACGGTGTCGGTGGTGATGATCGGCCTCTACCTCTGGGGGTACCTCCGGCTCCGCCGGTCGGGCGATCGCTGGCCGGTGAACCGCGTGCTCTGTTGGATCGCCGGCTGGCTGATGGTCGTGACCCTGATCGGGTCACGGATGTGGACCTACTCGTCGGCGACCTTCAGCTGGCACATGGTCGTGCACATGACACTCAACATGGGTGCACCGGTGCTGATGGTGCTCGGCGGGCCGATCACGCTGCTGCTGCGTTCCACCAGGGCACACGGCGCGGGCCAGCCGGTCGGACTGCACGAGGTCGTCAGCCAGTTGCTGAGCTGGCGGCTGGTGGCCTTCCTGCTGAACCCGATCCTGGTCTGGTTGCTCTTCGTCGGCTCGCTCTACATCCTCTACTTCACACCGTTGTTCGGTCTTGCGATGCGCTATCACTGGGCCCATCAGTTGATGGCGGTGCACTTCCTGGTCATCGGTTACTTCTTCTACTGGTTGGTGATCGGCGTCGACCGACCGCCGCGGCCGCTGCCGCACATCGCCAAACTGGGCTACATCTTCGCCGCGATGCCGTTCCACGCGTTCTTCGCCGTCGCCATCCTGTCCGGGGGCGCGATCATCGGCCAGAACTTCTACGTGTCGCTCGGCCTGCCCTGGCTGCATGATCTTGCCGCGCAGCAACGGGCCGGCGGACAGGTCACCTGGGCAACTGGAGAGGTACCGCTGTTCATCGTGATCATCGCCCTGGTCGGCCAGTGGTTCAAACAGGACCAGCGAGAGGCCCGTCGCAAGGATCGGGCAGCAGACACCGGCCACGACGACTCATTGGAGGCGTACAACGAGATGCTGGCTGCCCTCGCCGCCCGGGACCGCGCCCAGCGGCAGCGGGCGGCCGGCGATGATCATCAGCGCAGCGATCACCAGGACGGGAGCGTACGGTCATGACAACGGCACGGCCGCTGCCTGCGCCGGTCGAGGAGGAACAGCCGACGCGGATCGAGCTGGACATCGGCGGGATGACCTGTGCTGCCTGCGCCACCCGCATCGAGAAGAAGCTCAACAAGATCGACAACGCGCAGGCGATCGTCAACTTCGCCACCGACCGTGCAGTGATCACCGGGCTGCCGACGTCGGCGACCCCGGACCTGGTGCAGGCCGTCAAGAAGGCCGGCTACAGCGCGACGCCGGTGCCACCCGACGCCGATCCCAACGAGACCGGTCGGCCCGATCGGGCCCGAGCGCTGTTGAAGCGGCTGCTGGTGTCAGCCTTGATCACCCTGCCGCTGGGCAACCTCGGAATCGTGCTGGCGCTGGTTCCCGACCTCCGGTTCCCGGGCTGGGAATGGGTGTGCGTCGCTCTGGCCGTCCCGGTCGTGTTCTGGTGTGCCTGGCCCTTCCACCGGGCAACCCTGCGGAACATTCGGCACGGCGCTTTCAGCATGGACACCCTCGTGTCGATCGGCGTCCTGGCCGCCTTCTTCTTCGCGGTGATCACCATCACCTTCGGATTCGATGATCAGCCCGGGTACTGGATCGGTTGGGGCCGGACGCCGGCCGGTGCGGACTCGATGTATCTCGAGGTCTCCTCGGTCGTCACCACCTTCCTGCTGGCCGGCCGCTATTTCGAGGCCAGGGCGCGCAGATCGGCGGCCGACGTGCTCGGTGCGCTCAATGATCTCGCCGCGAAGACGGTCCGTGTCGTGGTGGAGGACCGCGAGTTCGAGATCCCGATCGAGAAGCTGCAATCGGCGCAGGCGTTCTCGGTACGCCCCGGAGAGACGATCGCCGCTGACGGCGAGGTGCTGGACGGCATGTCGGCGGTGGACACCTCGATGATGACCGGCGAACCGGTCCCCGCGGAGATCGGGCGTGGTTCCCGGGTACTCGGCGGCACGATCGCGCTGAACGGCCGGCTGCTGGTGCGCGCCGTCGCGGTCGGCGGTCGCACCCAACTCGCGCAGATGGCCCAATTGGCCGAACAGGCCCAGGCGCGCAAGGCCCGCGTGCAGCGGCTGGTCGACCGGGTGGTCTCGATCTTCGTCCCGGTGGTGCTGGTCATCGCCGTGGTCACCTTCTTCGGGTGGCTGGCGGCGAACGGTTCGGTGAGCGGCGGATTCAGCGCCGCCATCTCGGTGTTGATCATCGCCTGCCCCTGCGCGATGGGTCTGGCGACACCGACAGCGTTGATGGTCGGCGTCGGCCGGGCCGGGCAGCTGGGCATCGTGATCAAGGGTCCGGAGGCGCTGGAGGCCAGCGGCAGCATCGACACGGTCGTTCTGGACAAGACCGGAACGCTGACCGACGGTGAGATGACCCTCGAGTCGGTGGTCGCGACGGCCGGCGTCGACGAGCATCGCCTACGCTCCTGGGCCGCTGCCCTGGAGTCGCACTCCGAGCACCCGATCGGCCGGGCGCTGGCCGGCGCGGTGGAGCAGCCCGAGTCGATCAGCAACTTCCAGGCGCTGGTCGGGCTCGGCGCGTCGGGGCGGCTCGGTGATCATCATCTGTTGATCGGGAACTCCACCCTGATGGCCGACCGGTCGATCATGATTCCGGAAGCCGCGCAGCATGCGATCGAGGTGGCCGAATCGGCCGGCCGGACCGCCGTGCTGCTCGCCGCGGACAGTGAGGTCGTCGGAGTACTGGTGCTCGCCGACCGGATCAAGAGTTCGGCCGCCGAGGCCGTGACGGCGATCAAGGACCTCGGTTTGACCACGGTGTTGTTGACCGGGGACAACGACCGCGCGGCTACCGCGGTCGGCGACCGGCTCGGCATCGATCGGGTGATCGCCGGCGTGCTGCCGACCCAGAAGGCCGAACGGATCGCGGCACTGCAGGCCGAGGGACACAAGGTTGCGATGGTCGGTGACGGCATCAACGACGCGACGGCGCTGGCCACCGCCGACCTCGGCCTGGCCGTGCTGAGCGGGACCGACATCGCGCTGAAATCGGCCGACATGATCCTGGTGCGCAGGCACCTGGGCGTGATCGCCGACGCGATCCAGCTGGCCCGCCGGACGCTTCGCACCATCCGGGGCAATCTCGTCTGGGCGTTCGCCTACAACGTTGCGGCCATCCCGCTGGCCGCCGCCGGGTTGCTCAATCCGCTGATCGCCGGTGCGGCGATGTCACTGTCGTCGGTGTTCGTGGTCAGCAACAGTCTCCGGCTGCGATCGTTCGGCTCGCGTTCCCGATAGCCGCCGGTTCGCCCAGCCGATCCCGTTACTGTCCTTGCATGAGCCGGGAGGTCGACGCGCTCCTGCGGGAGCTGAACCAGGCGCGTTCGCAGGTCTTGCGCAAGCTCGACGGGCTGAGCGAGGAGGACGCCCGGCGAAGCACCGTGCCATCCGGGACCAATCTTGCCGGGCTCATCCAGCATCTGACCTTCGTCGAGTCGTTGTGGTTCGAGACGGTCGTCGGCGGGCGGTCGAAACCGCGTGGCATCCGGTCGATGCAGGTGGATCCGGCGGTCTCGCTGCGCCGGCTCAGAGCCGCCTACAGGGAGGCCTGGGCGGTCAGTGACCGGATCATCGCCGAGGTCGGTGAACCGGACGCGCCGGTGGAACGGAACGGCAGGACACATGATCTCCGGTGGGCGATCCTTGCCGTGATCGGCGAGACTCGACAGCACCTCGGACACGCCGACATCATCCGGGAACAGATCGACGGCCGCACCGGACGGTAGCCCGGGTCAGCGGGTCTCGCCGACGAAGATGATCTCTGCCGGGTCGGGCGCCAGCGCCGCATCGGCCACCCGGGCGGCGAAATCCTCGACCGTCGGAAGGTAACCGGCCTCGTCCCGCCTGGCCTTGATCAACCCCGGCCGTACCCGATCGAGCAGTTTGGCGGTGATAGTTCCGTCGATCAGGTCGCCGCTGACGACGACCAGGTCGACTCCGCGCCGGGTGAAGTCGCTCTGCCGTTCCCGCAGGGCACGCTCCCCGGCGTGCTTGCTCGCCGCGACCGGCTCGTACTCCGGCAATGTCGGATGCTCGCCGAAGAAGTGCGCCTCGTGACTGGTGACGAAGACGATCCGACCGCTGCCGGCCATCGCGCCGACGGCGAGTTCGGCGAGTCGGACCTGGGCGTCCCGGTTCAGACGCAGCGCGTAATCGGCCGATGCATCCCGCTCCAGCCCGCCGCTGGCATTCAGGATCAGAGCAGGTCGAGTCCACCGAGTTGCTCAACCACCATGTCGACCATCGACCGGAGCGTTGCGTCATCGGTGAGATCCGCCTGCACGGGCACGGCCCGCCGGCCGTGGGCTCGGACCTGCGCGGCGACCCGTTCGGCGCGCGCCGACTTGTCCCGATAGTTGATCGCGACGTCGACGCCCGCCCGCGCGAGCCGGACCGCGGTCGCGGCCCCGATGCCCCGCGAGCCACCGGTGATCAATGCGATAGTCACCGGCCCAGTCTGCCCTGCGCAATTCCGGTTGCCGTGCAGCCCTGACCGATCTACCGTTCCATCCAACGCGTTGACGGAGACGAGTAGCCCGGGTCCCCGCGAGCCCAGAGAGCCGCCGGCAGCTGGAAAGGCGGCCTTGCGCCCCGAGGTGAAGACACTCCCGAGTTCGAGCGCCCATGCCGTACGCGTCGGTGGGCACCGCCGGCCGGCACCCGGTCATCACTGCCTGAATGAGGCCTGCCGGCCCGCTGACGTACCGGCAGGTGAAGTGCGGTGGCACAGCGATTGCCCTTATCGCCCGCACTCGGAAGGGATCAGTCGATGCTTTCAGGAGCACATGATGATCCATCATCCACAACACCGCGTCCTTGCGGCAGAACTGCCCGGTCACATCGGGGAGACGGTTCGGCTCTCGGGGTGGGTGCACCGCATCCGTGAGCTGAAGTCGGTGAGCTTCTTGATCATCCGGGACCGGTCGGGCCTGGCCCAGATCGTGATCACTCCGCCGTACGACATCCTGGGCGAGGAGTCCGTCGTCCGCATCGAAGGCCTGGTGATCGCCAACCCGCAGGCGCCCGGCGGAGTCGAGGTCACCGGGCCGACGATCGAGGTGCTGTCCGAGGCGGTCGAACCGCCACCGTTCGATCTGTATCGGCCGACAGTGCCCGCGACGCTGCCGACGATTCTCGATCACGCACCGACCTCGCTCCGCCATCCCAGGCTGAAGGCCGGGCATGCGCTCGCCGCGGCCGCCGTCGCCGGCTTCCGGCAGGTGCTGCAGGGTCACGGCTTCACCGAGATCCACACGCCGAAGGTGGTGGAATCGGCGACCGAGTCCGGCGCGAACGTGTTCAGCCTCGACTGGTTCGGCCGTCCCGCCTATCTCGCGCAGTCGCCGCAGTTCTTCAAGCAGATGATGGTGGGCGTCTTCGAGCGGGTGTACGAGACCGGTCCGGTGTTCCGTGCCGAACCACACAACACCGCACGGCACCTGGCCCAATACACCAGCCTGGATGCGGAATTCGGCTTCATCCGCGATCACCAGGACGTGATGATCATGGTGCGCGCGGTGATCGCCGGGATGGTCTCGGCTGTCGGTCGACGTCCTGCCGAACTTGATCTCCTCGAGGCTCGGCTCCCCGAGGTCCCCGAGGAGGTCCCACAACTTCACTTCGCCGATGCCATGCGTTGGTTGGGCAAGGACGATGTCGATCTTGCTCCGGCGGACGAACGTGCGCTGAGCCGGTGGGCCCAGGAGGAGTACGGCAGCGAATTCCTCTTCATCACCGGTTACCCGATGGTCAAGCGGCCCTTCTACACCCATCCGGAGCCGGGCAGGCCGGAATACTCCAACAGTTTCGATCTGCTCTTCCGCGGCCTGGAACTGATCACCGGCGGCCAGCGGTTGCACCGTTATCGGGACTATCGGGACGCCCTGTCGCTACGCGGCGAGCCGCTCGAGCCGTACGCGAGCTATCTGGCGACCTTCGCCGCGGGGATGCCGCCGCACGGCGGGTTCGCGCTCGGTCTGGAGCGGTTCGTCGCGCGGCTGATCGGTGCCGACAACATCCGGTTGGCCACGCTGTTCCCCCGTGACCTGCATCGACTGGCTCCTTGAGCAATCAGTGGGGAACCTGGTGCTGGGAGTAACCAGTACCAGGTTCCCCGTTGATCACGCCGGCGGGTTCCAGCCGAGTCCGGCCAGCCAGGTCGCACACAACCGCTGCCATTGCGCCACCGCGGGTTCCTCCTCGGTGGCCAGTCCGAGCCCGTGTCTGCCGTGCCGGAACACGTGCGCCTCGAACGGAATGCCTGCCACTGCGAGAGCGGTCATCATCTCCAGCGAATGCAGCGCCGGGACTCCCTCGTCGTCACTGGTGGTCCAGAAGAAGCACGGCGGGATGTCCTCGTCCACCCGAGCGGCGGGCGAGAGGTCGAGCAGGAGTTCGGCCGACGCATCCTCACCGAGCAGGGTGCGCGCCGAACCCCGGTGCAGGTTGGGGATCCGGCCGTCCAGTGCCTCGCGCAGATCGGTCACCGGATAGCAGAGGATCGCCGCATCCGGCCGTCCGGCGTAGCTGAGTGATGGCGCGCCCATCACATCGGGTGAGTCGGTGGCCAACATGGCCGCCAGGTGACCGCCGGCCGAGAAGCCCAGCACGCCGAGCCGATCCCGTTCGACGGCGAGTCCGGCCCGGCCGGAACGCAACGCGCGCAGCCCGTTCCGGCCGTCGACCAGTGCCTGGGGATGGGCGTCCTCGCCGAGCGCATAACGAAGAACCGCCGCATGCAACCCCAGGCTGTTCAGCCAATGCGCGACGGGCTCGCCTTCATGATCAGCCAGATGCTGGTAGCCACCGCCGGGCAGCACCATGATCGTCGGACGGGCAGAGTCATCGACAGGGTACGGGATCAGGTCCAGCGGCATGCTGGGAATCCTGACACGACCGTGCCGTCGGCCGCTCGCCGGGACGCGACCGGGGGATCAGCCGAAGGCTGACCGTAACTTGTCCAGCAGGTCCGGCGCTGCCTTGTCGAGGAACTGCTGCTGACCCTCGTCGCCGACCTGGATGACGGCGAGATCGGTGAAGCCGGCCTCCTGGTAGGGCCGGACTGCCTCGACGATCGCGTCGAGATCCGGCCCGCAGGGGATGCTGTCCGCGACGTCCTCCGGCCGAACGAACTGGCTCGCCGCGGCGAAACCCGCGGGCGTCGGGAGGTCGGCGTTGACGCCCCAGCCGCCGCCGAACCAGCGGAACTGATCATGCCCCCGGGCCACAGCTGTGTTGCGGTCGGGATCCCAGCAGATGGGCAGCTGACCGATCTTGCGCGAGTCAGCCTGGTGCACCCGGTCCCAGTCCTTGATCACCTCGGCATCGGGTTGTACCGCGATCAGATGGTCCGCCAGCGGCGCGAACTGTTCGACCGACGACTCGCCGGACACCGCGACGCCGATCGGCACGCCCTCCTCGGGTGCGTCCCAGACCCGGGCCGAGTCGATCCGGAAGTAGTCGCCCTCCCAGGTCACCAACTCACCGCTGAGCAGCCGACGGATGATCGTCGTCGCCTCCACCAGCATGTCCTGCCGTTGTGCGATCGGCGGCCATCCCTCGCCCGTGACGTGCTCGTTGAGATTCTCGCCCGAGCCCAGGCCGAGGATGAACCGCCCGTTGGACAGCGACTGGAGCGTTGCTGCCTTCTGCGCCACCACGGCGGGGTGATACCGCTGGATCGGGCAGGTGACGTAGGTCGCGAGCTCGACGTGATCCGTCACCTGCGACACCGCACCCAGCACCGACCAGGCGTAGGGTGCATGTCCCTGACTGGTCAGCCAGGGCGAGTAGTGGTCACTGGACACCTCAAAATCGAAGCCGGCCCGTTCGGCCGCCGTGGCATAGTCGACCAGATCGCGGGGTGCGCTCTGCTCGGTCATCAGCGTGTACCCGAATCGCATGACCGTGTCATACCCGATCAATGACGGGCTCAACACGTCCCCGGCGCCGACCGGTCAGTGGTGATGTTGCTGGTGCGTGATCACTTCGGGGTCGGTGCCCGCGATGGTGATCCGCGTGATGCCCCAGACACCGAGGACCGCCAGCCCCAAGGTCATACCGGCGAGAACGTCGGTCAGCCAGGCAACACCGAGATACCAGCGACTGAAGGACACCAGCAGGACCAAGGCTGCTGTTGCTGCTGCCAATCGGATCTTGATCTTGGCGGACCTGCCGTTCCAGATCAGGACACAGAGCAGAACCCAGGCGGCGGTGGCCTGCGCGGCATGTCCCGACGGGAAGGCCCAGTCAGGTTTCTGCGCCAGCCATCCGGCGGCCCGGGTCAGCCGATCGACCGTGGGCGGCCTGGGCCGCTCGATGCCGTTCTTGATCACCGCGTACAAGATCATCGTACCCAGGTAGGTGACGATGATGTCGGCTGCAGGCAGCCAGGACCGGCGCTGTCGGACCAGCAGAATGCCGGCGATGATCAACAGCGGCCCGATCACCGCATTCGATCCGAACCAGGTCAGCACCTGAAGAATTGCTGTGAGCCAACCGATCCGATGATCGACAACCCACAGTGACGCGGGATGGTCCAAGAGAGCGAACTCCTCATGATCGACCACATCCTGGCCGAGACCCAGAGTGATCCAGATCGAGCTGACAGCGACACCGACGAGCGTGGTGAGCGCGAGCCCCTCTGGTCGACGCGCATCGAAACGGGCGACGACCCAGGCAGTCGTCCGCGGGTAGCGGCCGGTGAACCGGACGACCGCTGGGGCGTGCTGCAGCCGCTCCAGCGCGCGGAGTGCCCAGCCCCATCGGGCGCGCCTGATCAGGTAACCGATGACGACGAGCGCTACGACGACACCGACCGCCACAAAGCCGATGCGCGAGGCCAAGTGGGCGACCCGCTGCCAACTGCGTCCGCCGAGATAGCCCAGCAGCACGCACATCGTTCCCCAGCACACCGCACCGGCGGCGTTGTAGGCGAGGAAGAGTGGATAACGCAACCTCGCCATTCCGGCCAGGCCCGGGATCATCACCCGCAGTGCGGCGGTGAACCTGCCGAGGAAGACCGCTCTGCCGCCGCGCTCGGCCAGGTAGCGTTCGCCGCGGTCCAGGTGCTTCCTGTTGATCAGCCGGCCCAACGTTCCGTGGATCAGATTGCGCCCCCAGCGGCGGCCCACGGCATACCCGACGCTGTCGCCGATGATCGCACCCAGGATCCCGGCGACCAGAACCGCCCACAGCGGGACCACCCCTCGGAAGGCGAGCACGCCGCCGAGGATCAGGGCGGTCTCACCGGGAAAGACGAAGCCGACGAATGCCGACGACTCGAGCGCGGGGAGCAGAAAGATGAGCAACAACGCGACCCATGGCGGAAGTGCCAGGATGTGGGAAGCAATCGCATCCATCAGGCGCGCCTTTCGCTCAGGGGCAGGTCCGGTTGTTTGCCCGTTGCGAGCGCGGGTAACCGTAGATCTGGTGATCTACGACAAGCGTTGTCGTACGCCACAGGGTAGTCGGCGGGGTCACAGGTCGATGCCCGAAGCTGAGGGACCAAGCACCAACGGAGTGGACAATGAGTTACCGAGCTGACACACCGTACGGCACCAAACGTCGGGTGGACCCGGTTCGGCTGTGGGCCGGCGGCCTGGCCACGGCACTTGTCGCAGGTGGGGTCGCCTTCGTCGGCGTCATGGTCATCCATGCCGTGTTCCGGGTCCCGGGTTTCCGCCGGGTGGGTGGCGAGGACTATCCGTTCGACAAACTGTCGTTGGCGATCACCGCTGCCGTCGTGGCATTGCTGGCGACCGCGCTGCTCCATCTACTCATGGTGAGCACGCCACGGGCCGGAACGTTCTTCGCCTGGATCATGGGCATCTTCGTCGTCGCGGTCATCGTGCAGGAGCTGCTGAGCGGCGGGAACTGGCTTTCCAACGTCTTGTTCAGCGCGCTCTATCTGGTCATCGGAGTCGCGATCGCGTCCTTGCTGGCCGGCGTGGCGAGGACGGCAGTCAAATATGTCGCCACCGAGCCTGACCCTCGACCGCTCGAAGAGAACCCGCGCGGCGTCACCAGACCCGCCCCCGATCCGAACGAGCAGACCCGCCGGCTTCCGCCGGTCTGATCACCCGGATTGTGCGTGACTGATTAGGGCGTCATTGATTGGGTTCGAACAACTCGACCGGGTTGCCGGCCGGGTCCTCAACGAGGATCTGTTTCCCGCCGACGCCGGTGATGATGTCGTTGCGGAAGGTGGCGCCGGCTGACCTCAGCTGCTCCACTGCCGCGGCGAGGTCGGCAACCTGGATGCTGATCCGGTTCCAACCGCCGGGTCGCGGGAGTGTGCCGTCGGGCATTGCCTGACCGCCACCGCCCGGTCCACCGGGCGCAGAGAGTGCCAGACGCAGCGCGCCGAGGCCCAGGATCGCGAACCCCGGGGCCGGGTGCATCTGCACGTCGAAGCCCAGGTGAGTGGTATAGAAGTCGATCGCAGCGTCGACGTCGTCGACGATGTAGCGGACCATCACAGTGTCATTCACGGTGATCATTCCTCTCAGCTGACTACGCGGGCGTACCGGGCCAGGACGTCGACGCAGCGGCGGATCTGCGCGGGCGAGGCCGGATTCTTCCAAGCCAGCATCTCGAATATCCAGTCGACGGCGTAGGACGGCGTCAATCCGGCGGCTGCAACTTCCGGGTCGGTGATCCGGGCGTAACCGCGGTGCAGCAGATCGAGCCGGTCGTGCAGCGGATCGCCGGCAGAGACCTCCCACCGGGCGAGGTCGAATGCCGGGGGCGCAGGACCCGCGAACTCCCAATCGATGACGCCGCTGATCATCATGTCTGCCACCAGAATATTCTTGGGCATGAAGTCGCCCTGGGCGAGCGCGAACCGAGGCGTCGAACCCGTCATGATCTGCTGGCAGAGCAGTTCGGCCCCGCGCTCGACGACCGGCGCCGCCTCCTGTCCGACAGTGTCCGCGACGAGGCGTGTGATCCCGGCCAAAGTGGCCTCCGCGGGCATCCGCAGCTGGTGGCGGATACCGCGCTCGTCGGTGGGCACGTCGTGGATCCGGGCAAGGATCTCGCCGGCGTCCTGCACCAGCCGTTCAAGATCAGCGACCGGCAGCTCGCCGACCAGGTCGTGGAGCGAACGCCCGGGCAGGAACCGTTGGATCGAGAACGACAGCAACTCCCCTTCGTGGTCGAGGTGCTCGATGCCGAGCACCTCAGGCGTCGAGACGCCGACGTCCCGGGTCCGGGTCATCAGGTGCGACTCATCGAGGAACCACGGGGTCGGTTGCCGGGCGATACGGACGACGATCTGGGCGCCGTTGGCCATCTCCGCCCGATACGTCTCGTTCATTCCGCCTCCGGCGAGCGGAACCAGGCGGGTGACGGCGCCGCCGAACGGTCGGATCACCGACTCGATGATCGAGCGGGGCGTTGTCACCATCGCTCAAGCCTGACCCACTGGTCGCTGCGGCGCACCCGCATTTGGCAGAGTTGATGGCATGAAGATCGCGGTGGCGGGCAGCAGCGGTTTGATCGGTTCGCAGGTGTGCCGACGTGCGGAGTCACTGGGGCACGATGTGGTCCGGCTGAGTCGCAGCGACGGAGTCGATCTCCTCGACTCCGAGGCCGTGTCGGGGGCGCTGGTGGGGGTCGATGCCGTCATCGACGTCTCCCGCCCCGACCGGATGGAACTGGCTCCTGCCCGCAGCTTCTTCACCACTGTCGCGCGAAATCTCGGGGCTGCCTCGCGGGATGTGGGTGTCCGGCGATCGGTCGTGCTGTCCATTGTCGGTGTCGACCGCGGCCAGGACTATGACTGGTATGTCGCCACGCTGTCCCACGAACTCGAAACTCGTGCCCAGGCGCCGGGCTCCCGGGTGTTGCGGACCACGCAGTTCCACGAATTCCCGGAGCAGGTGTTGCAGCGGGCGCTCGCCGGCCGGGAGCCGACCGGACCGGTGGAGATCATGGACGTACCGATCCAGCCGGTCGATTCGGCTGAGGTGGCCCGGGCCCTAGTCGATCTTGCGACAGATCCCGACGCCGACGACCGGGAGCTGGCCGGGCCGCGGATCGAACGGCTCGTGGGGCTCGTACGGGATCTCGTTGAGTACCGGGGACGCGATCTGATCGTGTTGCCCGGCCCTGCGCCGGCGAGTATGGCCGGCGGGTCGATGCTGCCCGGTCCCGACGCGCAGACAGCGGGTGTCGACTGGCACACCTGGCTGCGCGATCGGCATCGGTGATCGACATGGGCGCGATGTGTTGATCAGGTGGGCAATCGGTCAGACCACTCGAAGGGTGTTGATCGAGTCCTGGTTTCGCCCACTACATCGCGGCCGACGAATTGTGAAGCGGCAGCAGATGACTTCCGGTTCCACTCACAATGATCATCCTGAGCAGGTCGTCGTGCCGGCCCTCGGTGATCCAGTGTTCCAGCTCAACGGCCGCAGTCGGCGGCATGGGCGACGGCATGGGCGACGGCATGGGCGATGGTGTGCTCGGTCCGGCCAGGTCGTACCAGCAGAGCTCACCCTCTGTGCATTCGGTTGGAGCAGGCGTCTCCGGACGGAGGTTTGCGGTGAAGTAGTAGGTCGACCGCAACTCCTGGCCGGTGTCACGCAATGAGACGTAGCGCCGCGCAAGGTCGGAGATCTCATCGGGCTCGATGCCGACCTCTTCACGTAGTTCTCGGAGTACGGCGGAGGTCGGATCGCGAATCTCGTCCGGCTCGATGTGACCACCGATTCCGACCCAGGAGTTCGGTATCGCTGATGATCCGATCCGGTAGAGCAGGAGGAGCCGATTGTCCCGGATGAGGAAGATCGACGTCATCAGCCGGGCCGTGCGCAAAGACATGAGCGCACGCCAGCGGTGCGACGATGGCTGTATGCCAACGCTGGAGCTGCGGGTCGCCCAGGAATTGCGATTCCTACTCCCGCCGGCCCGACGGTCCGGCACGTTCCAGGTCACCGCATCGGACACCGACACGATCGGGCACGTTGTCCAGGCAGTCGGCATACCGCTCACCGAAGTGGGGGACCTCCTTGTCGATGGCCGCGTGGCCAGCGCCGAGGAGCGCGCAGTGAGCTGCGTCCTGGTGATCAATCCGGTCGTACGGCCGCAGCGAGCACCGACCTCGCCGCCCAGGTTCCTTCTCGATGTCCATCTCGGCGGCCTGGCGCGCCGGCTGAGGATCCTCGGCCTGGATGTTGCCTATCGGCCGGAGGCCGACGATCCCGTTCTTGCCGAGCAGGCCGCGGATCAGCGTCGCGTCCTGCTGACGCAAGATCGCGGCTTGCTGCGCCGTCGCCGGGTGACCGCCGGAGCGCTCGTCCGTGGCGCCGGTTCGGCGGCTCAACTTCACGACGTGTTGGACCAATTCGCACCGCCGTTGTCGCCGTGGACGCGGTGCCCGCAGTGCGGCGCAGCGCTGGAGCGCGTGTCGTACGAGGCGGTCGTTGCCCGGCTTCAGCCGGGGACGCGTCGGAGCTATCGCGAGTTCTCCCGGTGCACGGGTTGTGATCGCGTGTATTGGCGTGGCGCGCACAGCCGTCGACTCGAGCCGATGGTGGAGCAGGCCGAGGAAGTCGTGCGTCGCCGACTCAACGCCAACGGCAAGAGTTGATCCCCAACCATGCGCTGTCCGATCCGACGAATGCAGCGGCTGATAACAACGTCATCGCGGATCCGGGCTTTCTCCTCCCACAGCTCGAACCGGCGGTCCGCGATGACGTTCTTGTCGATCCGAAGTGGGGCTCGACCGGCTGGGTCGCTGATCGCTAGCCTCAGGGGAGGAGGTTCTGACAATGAAGTACGGAATCGTGACCTCGGCCGGAACCGTCCACGACTATGTGGCGATGGCGCGCGAGGCCGAGGCCTACGGGTGGGACGGCATCTTCGTCTGGGATGACATCTGTGTCGGTGACCTCGAAGCGTACGACCCGTGGGTGGTGTTGGGGGCGATGGCGGTCGTCACCGAACGCATCAAGCTCGGAGCGATGGTCTTCTCACTGGCCCGCCGGCGTCCGTGGAAGGTGGCGCGCGAAACACTCACACTGGACAACCTGTCCGGCGGACGGCTGGTGCTGCCGGTCGGTTTCGGTGGTGCGTGGGACGGCGGCTACTCCCGGGTCAACACCGACGAGCCGGGTCGCCGGGAGCGAAGAGAGAAGCTGGACGAATGCCTGGAGATCCTCGATCTCGCGTGGACCGGCGAGCCCTTCGGCTTCGACGGAAAGCACTACCAGGCGAAAGATCTGGTGTTCCGGCCGCGCCCGGTGCAGCGCCCGCGGGTGCCGGTCTGGACGGTCGGTGCGTGGCCGCATGACCGTTCCATGGCCCGTTCCGCCCGCTGGGACGGAATCATCGCAATCGACCGATCGCCGGGCGCCGGCGAATACGACTCCGTTCCACCGGAAACCGTGTCCAAGATCAGGGACTGGATGATCGACCGCCGCGGCTCGCTCGACGGATTCGACATCATCGCAGAAGGCGTCACCGACAACGCCGATCCGGCTGTCGCGGTGGCCCATGTCGAGGCGTACCGGGAAGCCGGCGCGACGTGGTGGATCGAATCACATTGGGACGGGAAGACGACCGCCGACTTCCTGCTGGAGCGGATCCATCAGGGTCCGCCGCGGTCCTGAGTTCCCCGGTCGGCTTCAGCCAGGCGGCGCCGTCCCCGAATGACGGTCGCAATCGTCGAGAGCGCCGAGCGCCATGATCATCATCGACCGGCCCCGATGATCGCCGAAGATCTTGGTTGCGAAGCGAGATACTTGAGGTTGACCGTGGGTCATGCGTGCGGAGCATCCGATCCAGGGCGTTGATCACTGCGCATTCTCGTGTTGCGAACGTGTCGACGGCCCAGCCACGGCCGCAGCCGGGAGTCGGCGCATGGTACGCAACGGGCTTAACAGTGCGAAGCCGGTGCCGAGCAACATGATCAGACTGCTGATCACCAGGGTGGCGCGAAATCCGAAGACCGAGCCCAGGGTGCCGCCGAGGAGTGCACCGACCGGCTGCATTCCGTAGACCAGGAATCGCCAGGTGGCCTGCGTTCGGGCGAGGAGTTCCCGCGGGACCAGGGTCTGGCGGATCGTCTGTTGGTTGATCCCGTACAGCGTCGGCCCCCAACCCCGGAGCAATTGCGCCACGATCACGGCAGTTATCGCCAGGGCAGCCGGCCCGTCGGCGGTAGCCATCACCAATCCGGCCAGGCTGGACAGCGTCATGCCGGCGATGAAGGCCGCCCGTTGCCGAGACGACTGGTGATCGGCACCCCGACGGCCGCGCCGACAATTCCGGCGATCCCACCCGCGGCGACCATCAGTCCGACGACACCGGCCGACAACCCGAGATCTCGAACCAGAAACAGCATCACGATCACCAGCTGCATCTGACCGGCCAACGCGCCGACCGTGGCGGCGATCGTCGTCGCCCGCAACGCAGGGTGTGCGAGCGCGGCCCGCACCCCGATCCAGATACCGGTCAAGATCGGCTCCTTGGCGAGCCGGGTGTCAGCGGAGCCACCTGGAACGTCGATCCGAGCTTTCGAGACAGCCGACAGGACGAACGACGCGGCGTCGACAGCGATCGCCACCGGAGCGGTCAGGAGTTGGATCAGGACGCCACCCACCGCGCTGCCGGTGGTGGCAACGACAGAATTGCTGAGGGCGAACGTGCTGTTGGCTGCCAACAGTTCGCCACGCGGCACCAACTGCGGGGCGAACGACTGGCCCGCGATCGTGGAAAAGAGGCTGCCCGCGCCGGTGATCACCACAACCAGATACAGGTGCCACATCTGCAGGAGACCGGTCAGAGCCAGCAGCGGTACTGCTGCCAGGGTGGCCGCGGCCAGCAGATCAGCGGCGATGATGACGCGGCGGTACGACAGCCGGTCAACCCACACGCCGGTAGGCAGGCCCAAGATCAAGTGGGGAAGGAAGGCAACGGCTCCGAGGGTGCCCATCTGAACCGGCGACGCACCGAGGGCTACGACCGCGGTCAGGGGCAGCGCAACAGTCGTCACGCTCGAGCCGAGAAGGGAGATCGAGTTGCCGACGAACAGTCGCCGGAAATTCGGATGCTCGGTCAAGACCCGCCACTGCGCCTTCACGAGCCCCAGTTAACCCCCTGAGGGCGTCATCCAGCGCGCGACTGCCCGTGGCGCAACCGTTCGGACCTGCTCAGTCCGGCTGGTCATTTGCTGGACAGGGCGTCCAGCAACTGGGTGCCTGCCGCGGTCCGGATGATCTCCACGCGTTGCCCGTGGCGCTGCCGGTAGATGAGCCCGGCAGATGCCAGCTGATCACAGTGCCGGCTCACGGCCGATGGTGAGATCTGCAGGTGGGTGGCGATTGCGCCCACGGTTCGCGGGCCGTGGAGAAACCTCAGCATCGACGCTCGCGTCGATCCGAGGACCAGGCTCGGAGCGTCGGTCAGCGGCAGGTCGTCGTCGCGGTCCTGGATCGAACGGACCGGATAGGCGACCGACAGCAACGTCGCGTCGGAGTCGTTGATGAAGTAGGTGTCTCGTGGCGCGATGCTCGGCGCCAGAACCAGTTCTCGGTCCCCGACCGGCATGGTCTCCTCCTGGTTCAGCAGAAGATCACTGTGCCGATATCGGATACGCGGGCTGAGCGAGTCCAGGACTGCATCCAGACCGGAGCGGACCGATGCGACACCGGCCCTCTCGACTGCCCGGTCGAAGATCGGCCGGGCGGCCTGCCACCGTGGCTGGAGATGGTCCCAGGTGATCTTGCAGAGTGCAGCGTAGGTCTGCAGCCACAGCCGGGGGTGGTCGGCAGCCGGGCGCCAGGCGGCCGAGGTCGCCGCGAGGGCCTGGTCCCGAAACTCGTCGGTGGGATAGTCCAGCAGCGCTGCGATCTGCTCGTCGGCACCGACATCCCGGTCCGCCGGGATGGGCACGAGCGCGTCGGGCACCGTTCCTCGTCCGCCGGCGGCCAAGGTCAGAAGGACTCCGCACCGGTCAGCACGGACGACAGCGTCCGGCAAGCGCCACCCCGGACAGTAGTGCCGGATCGTCGACCGCCGTGCGCCGTCCACCAGTTGGAGGAACACCGACTGGTGTGGTGAGTAGACCACCGAAACCTTCGGATGTGACCGGATTGTGGGCATCAGCGGCTCGTCCCCTGCTTGCACGCGGCGTGTCCTTCATCGTCGGCTTCCAACACGGTCTGCCCCAACAGAGGCTTCGACGTAGGCATGATCAATCCTCGGGGCGGACATCTGGTCGAGACGCTAACCCCACGAAGGTTCATGATCGTCGGCGTTCCTGCCGGTGACCAACGTCGGGGCGCACAGCATGCGAAGGGGTCATCTGCGAGGGATTTGCGATGTTGAACAAAAGATTGCTGTATCCCGGCCGGTGGCCGAGGCTCGTGGCCATCCATCTGCATCGGTATCAGACCGAGCAAGATCGAAAAGGGGTAACCATCGTGAAATTGATCAACAGGATGTCGGTGGCCTCGAAGGCCGGCGCCATGCTGGTGTCCGCAGCGGCGCTGCTGCTATTACTCGGGCAGCCCGCACAAGCGGCACAACCGAAGACGTCTGGATCACAGCAGCTGATCAACTCCCGATCTGCTGTTCAGCCGGTGAGAGGGCTGTCGGTGTCACCGTCCGCGATCACCCGGTTCTGCAGCTATACCGGGTCGCAGCCGTTGCTCAGGTACGGCAGCAGCGGCACGGCTGTCCGGCAGGCACAGTGTGAGATCAATTGGACGATTCATGCCGGCCTGGCCCAGGACGGCAGCTTCGGGCCCAAGACGCTGGCGGCTGTGAAGAAGGTTCAGAGCTGCGCCCATATCGCCGTCGACGGGATCATCGGACCGAACACCTGGTCGGTTCTCAACTACTACAACGCCAGCCCGTACTGGCTCTGCTAGGACCGAGGGCACCGCGGGTGTGGCGGCCGGGATCGATCATGGACCGACCGGCGACCTCTTTCTGCGAGAGGATGGGTGAATGCCACTCAGGGTCGCCGATCCTGATCCCGGTCGCCTCGCCCAATGGTGCCTGCGGCGGCTGGGCAGTCCGCCGGTGGAGGAGTTGTTCCGAACGGGTCACTTGTCGTCGGTCGTCGGCCTGCGGCTGGTCGACGGCCAGGAGGTTGTGGTGAAGATCCGCCCTCATTCACCACGGATCGCGGCCTGCGTCGACGTTCAACGACGTCTGTTCCTGGCCGGGTACCCCTGTCCGCGGCCGCTCACCGATCCCGCAGCCTTCGGCCATGACGTGGCGACTGCAGAAGAGTTGGTCCCGGACGGTGCGATGTTCCCCACCTCGGATGCTGCGGTGGCATTCGCCGAGGCGTACGCGTGGTTGGTCCGGCTGGCACCCGGCCCGGACGAGGTGGCCACCCTCGATCCGCCTCCGTCGTGGGCAGCCTGGAACCAGGCAGGAGACATGCTGTGGCCACAATCCGAAGGCACCGACCTCGACCTCAATCAGGTGTCCGGCGCGGAGTGGATCGACGATGCCGGGCGTAGTGCGCGTGATCGGCTGCGAACAGGCGAATCCGAACCCGTGATCGGGCACTGCGACTGGCTCGCCGGCAACCTGCGCTGGAGCGGGGACAGATTGCTGGTCGTACACGACTGGGACAGCATGGTCAGCGACAGCGAAGCCGTCCTGGTCGGATTTGCCGCGGCGCTGTACTCGACCAAGAGCGCCGACCGGCTGGCCAGTGTGGACGACACCGAGCGCTTTCTCGCCGCCTATCGCGCTGCGCGGGGCCGAACGTTCAGCACCGACGAGCTCGAACGGTCCTGGGCTGCCGGAGTGTGGACACGGGCCAACGACGCGAAGTATCAGTACGCAGTCGGCGGCCCTGTCACCTCACTGGTGGAGGATGAGGCTCGAGAGCGCCTGCGCCGTGCGGGCGCGTCATCCGGCAAACCATAGGCGTTCGCACCGGACAGCGACAGGTCGGACCGCGGAGGAGGAACGCTGATGTCGGAAGGTTTGACCCGGAGATACACCGTTCGTGCCCTTGATCCGTCGACCTGGGACGCGTTCGCCGAATTGGTGGAACGCAACAACGGCGTCTTCGGCGGATGTTGGTGCATGGGTCATCACGCGATGGACAACGGCGAGACGTACCGTTTCCAGAAGTACGACAAGCGCGCCAAGAAGGAAGAGTTGGTCCGCAGCGGTCGGGCTCACGCCGCGCTGGTCTTCGACGCGGACGGGCTGGCACAGGGCTGGGCCAAGTACGGACGGCTCGCCGAGCAGCCGATCATCGAGCACAACCGGCGCGCGTACAACGAGGATCCACCGCCGACGCCGGACTGGCGGATCACCTGCTACTACACCGACAGCAAGCACCGCCGGCAAGGGATCGGCCGGGCAGCACTGGAAGGATCGTTGGACCTCATCGCACAGGCCGGTGGAGGGCTCGTCGAGGCACTTCCGGAGGCGACATCCGGCAGGGTCGCCCACGGCCGCTTCCTGTTCGAGATGACCGTCGAGCTGTATGAGGAGTACGGCTTCCATCGCGTACGCCAGATCGGCAAGCATCGTTGGATCGTGCACCGGCACGTCGGTCCGAGCGACGCCGGCCTCCGCCCCGAACTCGTCGGCGTCCAGCGGCCACGATGAAGCAACCGACTGCGCCCGCCGTGCCGACGCGGTGACCGCGGCTACGGTGACGGCAGCTCATCAGGTGTCGCCTCGTGCCCGGGGCGGCCCTTCGACCTTTCGTGTTGTTTCATCCGCGCTTCGTAGAGATGCCTCCGACCCTCGGCCAGTTCCTCACGGGCGCTTCTTTCAAGATCACGGAACAGTTGCCAGTAGTTGTCGTCGTAGTCCTCGATGATCTGGAACGTCCAGCGTCCGGCGACGACGTTGCGACCCAGCAATTCCGTCTCCAGCTGTCCCGCGACCTCGTCGTGCCCGGCCTTCCGCAGGGCGTCGATCGCGTTGCCCAGCTGGATGTCGGCCGAACCGGTCAGCTGGTGGAAGCTGTAGAGGTGCCCGCGGGCGCGTTCACACGTCTCCAACGCTTCGGACAATTGGCCGAGGGCGGTCACCGTCTCGTCGCTGACCCCGCTGGGTGTGGTGTGGTCCTTGTCGGGCAGGTCTTCGGTCATCAACTGGTCCTCCTGATGAGCTCGGGCTCATCCGACGTACCCCGTTCTCGGCCGGAAAGTCGGTACCGGAGGCGGGGCCGTCGGCGCGCGGTGTTCCTACAGACCATCGATCTCCACCTCGGTCAGGCCGATCGACAGCAGATACTCCCGGACCCCGCCGTACTGCTCCTCGACGTGCCCGATCACGGTGATCATCACCTCCGGGAAGCAGCGCTGACCGATCAGTGTCCGCTCCGGGTCGGCGCTGGCGGCGAGCTCGGCGGCGAATCGCTCCGCGAGGTTCTGCCGGGTGGCGCCGTAGTCCTTGCCGATCCGCTGCAGGTCGGCGCCCCAGAGCCTGGCCAGCAGCGCGCTGACCACACCGGTCCGGTCCTTCCCGGCCGAGCAGCAGACCAACACGTCGCCGTCGGTTCGAGACAGCGCTCGGAACGCCTCGGCGATCGTCGTCCGGTGCCGCTCAAGCCAATCAATGTACTGCTCGTGCAGTTCCACGGCGTCGGCTGCGGCTTCGACCGCCGACGTCGGGTCGAACAGCGGCACCCGTTGGTAGCCGTCGACCGCCTGTAAGGGGTGCATGACCGCGGCCACCTCGTCGTCGCGCCGCAGGTCAAGGACCGCAGTCAGTCCGACCGGATAGGCATCGGCATCGACCGGGCGGGTGTCGGAGCGGTAGACCGTGCGGCGGCGTCCGGCTTGGAAACCGGGGCCACCGACCTCACGGAGATTCATCAGGGTGGTTGCTGTCCGAAGGGACGGCGAGATGACGTCGGCGTTGCTGTGGTCGGGCACAGGAGAACCCTTTCACATGCTCCAGCACAAGGGTGATGGCCATCAAGACGGCATGCGGGGTGAATTCGGTGGACCCGACGGGCCGCGTTGCGCGAGGCTTTCCGACATGGACAGCGCCCGCCAGAAGTCACCGGTCGACCGGCATCATGGCAATGATGATCTTGTGCTCCGCGCTGCGTCGTCGGAGGATGCATCGACCCTCGCTGCCACGATCGCCACGGCATTCGAGCAGTATCGCGGACGACTCGTGCCGGAGTCTGCGGCCTTCGGTGAGACGCCCGATCGGATCGCCCGCGAGTTCGCGGACGGCTCCGGCGCCATCATCGCGGAGCAGCACGAGGCCGCCCTCGGCTGCGTGATGATCCGACCCGTCGAGGACGATCTCTACTTCGGACGACTCGCGGTGATCCCGTCGGCACGCGGCCGCGGCATCGGTCGACTCCTGGTGGGAGCCGTCGAAGCCGAAGCAGCCAGGCGCGGCCTGGCCGGCGTCCGGATGAGCGCACGCATCGCACTCCCCGCGAACCAACGATTCTTCAGCGAACTCGGCTACGTGGAAACGGCGCGTGAGGCGCACCCTGGCTTCGACCATCCGACAACCATCCACAGACGGAAGTCGCTGTCTCCCGCCGGGGTCAACCGATCAGGCCGCTGACCCGCTCGAGCACCCGCGGCCACCGTTGCTGGACCGATACCCCGCTGATGCCAGCCCGTAGCCGATCGTGGCTCGCGACTGGACCATGAGCCTCGCCGTCGCCGGTGTGAACCTCGACCTCCGCAATGCCGCCCCCGAGCGCTCGCCGCTGCGCGCAGGATCGCGTTCAGGGCAACGGCGCCGATCCGTAGGACGGTGGTACCAAGAACTGTGGAAAAGTCCGGCTGCCTGTCACGTCAATAGATTCGCCGATTTTCTGAAGTCGTTGGCTCAATTCAGACGTTTGCTGTGATTTCGGACCTTCACGAAGTCCGCTCCATACTGGTCGTAGACGTGGTTGTTCACGATTCGGAACAGCAACTCGTTGTTTGCGGTCGTTGCCGACGCAGCGAAGTTCTCTGAGCCGCCATAGACGACCTTCGTGCTCGTATCGCCAAACCAGCCACCGCTGATGCTCAAGATTTTGTTGTGCGTATAGTAGTTCGGCCCCTGTACGGGGTCTGGTCGCGTTCCATATCGGGATGTCGCCACGCCTTCGGTCGTGAGCCATCAAGATCTCCCTGACAGACTCGTTGACTCGCCACTTGTTGTAGATAATTCGTACCGAACATCCATTGAGCCACAATTTGCGCAACTTCTTGGCTATATCGATCCTGCCCGCAGTCCATTGGAACATGTCGAGTCGAATCAGCGTTCGCCCATGGCCCGAGCCGTATCCTCTCGCGGCTTTGCACGTCGTACCATTAAGCACATCAAGGATCGTCGGGTTGTTGTAATTCTTCGGATAGAGATACAACTTGACATTGCCAAAATCCCTGACCCGGTAGTACCTCTCATTGGTTCTGTCTTTCGTCATGTCAAGGAAGTACTGGTAAAGCATGGCGTAGACGCGCGGTTGTCCAACCGTTGTGTACTGGTTGTTCCATGCCAATATCGCGCTGTTGATACTCAGGTTGCTGGAGCCGAACATGGCGACGTGCGACGCCCTGCCGGTTTTGGAGAACAGAAAGAACTTGGCGTGCATCGAGGATCCAGTTCGGTCCGACATGCACGAGCGTCTGCAGTGTGTGATGAAGCTTTGGTCGGTTTTGTCCGTGCCCAGCGCCGATCTCAGACGCGTCGTTTGGGGGTCCCACCACGTGACGGTAGCAACGAGTACGCGCACATGTACTCCGCGCGCGTCGGCCGCGATCAGCGCGTCCGCGGCTCTCGGATAAGTGAAGTTGTACGTCACGATCGTTACGTCGGAGCCGGACGGTGCGGAGTGGATCGAATTTACGACCTTGTTTTCGATCGCGTACTGCGAGCCGGTCGAGCCATACGGGTTATTGAAGGTGACACCGGCTGCCGGTGTGTATGTATCCGTCGCGGCGTCAGCGCCACTCGCCGGCCAAAGCGCAGCTGCCAGAACACACGACAGCGTTGCCAGGGCTGCCTTTCGTTTCGCATGAGTGCTGAGGATCCGTCTACTCTTCATTTCCCCCTCGGCGATGAAGGAGTTGATCCACCGATTAGTGGACTTCTGGTCCCGGTGATTCGTGATGGTCTCGGTGTAACAGCTCCGGGGTTGTTTACGTCATCGGACCGGTTGAGGATCGGAAAGCCTCACCCACCAAGGGGCCTAGGCCGCTCGGCGACTCTCGGTCCGACCAGCCACGGGCATGCCTGATCGTTCTCGAAATGTCCTATCTTCGGTCGTGTGGCTGCCCAGTGCGATATCAGCGACCCGCCGCCGAGGTCCGTGCACGTCAGGGTGGCGTCCAGTGTCGTTCTTGCGCACGGTCATTGCTGCGCCCTCCGCGTGAGTCAAGCGACCAATGCAGACACCGTAAGTAGCAGATCGATGATCCGCGCGAGAAACGCGAAATGAGGGACCAAAGTACCCATCGGGCTGGCGAGGAGACGATCATGAAATCAGTTCGGTCGTCTCAACCGAGCGGTTCGAGAGGGTGGATCAGGAGCGGGTGAAACGGAATGTCGTCGAGCTCGCGGAGATGCCGATTGGTCAGCCGGGGCAGCCGCCGAAGTCATCAACGCCACAGCAGGTCGATGCGGTCTTCGAATCGCACCACGCCGGATCGGCTGCACAACTACATCGTGTTGTCGATCTTGACGGGCACCTGACCGAGGGGCTGCAGTGCTTCGCTGGGATCACGCCTTCCTGGACCGCGAGTCGACCGACCGTCGCCCGGTGTCGCCGCATGTCTACTGATGCTCGCGTCGGAGGTCGGTACCGCGAGCAAGATCGACAATTCCAAGAGTCTGGCATTGCAGGGAGTCAGGTGCGATGACCCATCAAGGCCGGGCATCATCGGTGATCGCGCCGGTGGTCGACTCGGTGGAAGAGACCGTCCAGGCGTTGCGGTTGAGTCGTGAACTGTTGTACGAGCTGATCCAGTCTCGGCTGCTTGCGTTCGATCAAGGTTGTCCGGCGTGGGCTGATCCATGGTTCGGCGTTGATCGAGTTCGTTGAGGGTGGCGCGGCGCGACCGCGAGTGGCCGGAGGCCGCCCGGCGAGGCAGCGTTCGCTGGGACGCCAGCGATTCATTGCTGAGAAGGCCGTCGGCTTCGACGCCCGAGGTAGCGGATCAAGCACTTCGGCGCGGGAAGATGAGACAGCGGCGCTACGGACGCTGGAAAGGCGAGTCAAGGTCTACGAGGCCGGTCGAAACCGACACAGATCAACGCAGGCACGACGACGCCGACCAAGATCAAGCCGAAGATCAAGATCAAGACCGGAACGCCAGATCACCACGACGGCGGGGTCGCCGCGAGCGGTCAACGCTGCCTCGCCAGGATGCTGCTGATTTCCTCGCGGCCGAGCAGACGACCGCCTTATCGGGCAGAGATTCGCGAGCCGGGAAGGTCGGGAGTACCGGCCCCTCAATGTTCCTACCCATGTCGTGCACGCGAAACTCGTCTGGGACGGCCGGGTATGTCGGCCAGGACCCGGAGAAGTCCTGCCGACCCGGGATCAGGCGCTCGTCGCCTTGGCCGAGGCCTCCGATGCTCCGTCGGCGCGATGCGGTTCGGCAGCCAGGCGACATGCGCGGGATGATCGCCCTTTCGCGGAGGCGGACCGCGCGATCCGCTACGAACGTCCGTCGATCATTCCGCCGCGCTCGGCCCGGTCCCCTCTATCGGCATCAGATTCGGCCGGTAGTCCAGACCGGCGCCCTGGTCGTGGATGAGGTGTACAAGGCCAGTGGCGACTGAGGTGATGTAACACAGTTGGTAACACCACGGCCTGTGAGGCCTGATCCCGGAAATGCGACCGGCCCCTGATCTGCCTGATCAGGGGCCGGTTGTGGTTGGTCGGGGTGACAGGATTTGAACCTGCGACTTCTTCGTCCCGAACGAAGCGCGCTACCAAGCTGCGCCACACCCCGGTGGCCCTGAAGAACAGGGCCTCGGAGAGTGTAGCCCACGGCAACCGAACACTTCGAATCGGTATGCCTGAGCGGCGGTGCAAGTCGTGATCATCGGATCTTGCTCGAGGCGGGGTAGCCCTGACCTGGCCGTCAGGACTACCCCACGCTCAAGGTGCGGATTTCCATTCCCCCGGATGGCGCCACTATGTGGCTCGCACGACGGCTTCGAAGGGGTACATGTAAAAGATACTTGCCCCGGCCTTCTGTGCCGCTGTCAATAGAGTAGCGCACGCGTAAGAGGATTCTGCAAGAACTTGCCAGAAATAGAGAAGTATCATTAAGATATACCTCGTGCCGACACGAGTTGTGAACTTCGCCGAGCGGGCCCAAGTCGCTATCGACTTCAGCGGGCTCAATGGACCTCAGCTGCGCCAAGCGATGGCCGAGGCCGGGTGCGAGCTGTCGAAGAACCATTGCTACAAGTTGATCCGCGGGGAGATCGAAGATCCGAGGTTTAACACGGTCGCGGCTCTCATCGCCGCGACCGGAGTACCGGCGAACTGGTTCTTCGATCCGGACATCGAATCGGCGACGCCGTCATCCTTGGCCGGATACATCGCCCGGGAACGATCCTCAGCCGTGGTTGCTCGTACGCACAGCGCGCGCTCCCAGCGCGAGACCGGCGAATAGCACCCCGGCCGCGCCGAACGTTGCGGCTGCCACCCCGACCGAGGTCACTGCCGCGAGGGCCGAGAACACCAGATAGCCGATCGGTTCGGCCGCCGTGGTCACCAGCAGCAGAACGGCGAACACCCGCCCGTACATGGATGGATCGGCGGCTGCTGTTGTCGCCATCGTCCACCCGGTGAGGATCGAGCCCACCGGGCCGAGAAACAGGCCCATCAACCCGGCCGACACAATGGCCAGCGCGGCCGTCGGTGCCCATCCGGTGGTGACGACGAACACGCTGGTGATCGCCGCACACACCACCGCGATCGCCACCCGATGTCGCGGTGCGCGGGCGCGGATACTGAAGGCGATGACAGTTCCGGCCAACATGCCGCCGCCGAACCCGGCCGTGGCGAATCCGTAGACGTCGGCACCCCAGCCCGACGCTCGTGCCTGCAGCGGCAGCGCGGCCATCAGGATAGAGGCGGTGGTCAGATTGATCACGCCCTGGACCGGGACCGTACGGCGGATCACCGGGTCCCGGGCGATCCACCGGAATCCGGACAGCAATGAGCGCCAACCGGTGTCGGCATGCTGCAACTGACCGTCGGTTGCCGGCCGCCGGGTTGTCCGGAGCAGCGCGAACCCGGCCAGCGGGACCAGACCGATGACGGCGGCCACTACGACCACCGCGCCGATTCCCGACCAGCCGGCGATCACGCCACCGAGTGCCGGGCCGACCGTCTGCACCAGCCGTACCGAGATCCGTTGGGCGTTCGTACTGGCTTCCAGGCCGCCGGTCGGCACCAGAAGTTGCGGAACTGCGGACACGGCCGGGTCATGGATCCCGGCGATCGCGCCCACCGCGAAGGCCGCCGCGGCTGCAAGGTAGATGGGAGCGGTGTCGGAGATGACGACCGCCGCCCAGGCGACCATCACGACCACTCGCGCGGCCATCGTCCAGATCGCCACGCGGTGCGCACCGAGGCGGTCGGCGAGCGAGCCGCCCCAGAGGACGAACGCGACGGCCGGAACGGCGCCGGCGGCAAGTACCAGGCCGGCTGCCGATCCCGCGCGGGACGCCTCCCACCCGAGCGTGAACAACCACAGCGCTTCGACCAGACTGTCCAGCGCGCTGGTGGGCAGATAGACCAACGCCCACCGCGGCGCCGCGCGCATGGTCTCCCGCAGTGTCAGCGCCTTCGAGCCGCTCATTCAGGCCGGTGGGGGTAGGGGAACGCGTTCAGGATCACCACGACGGGTGCGATCCAGTCGGGATCCTCCGGCGTGGTCGTCTGTTGTTCGCGTGCTTGTTCATTGGCGGCCGAGGCCTGTTTCCACTTCATCGCCACCGAGCGCAGGTCGGCCGCCAGCCCGTCGAGTTGCTCGGCGGTCAGATGCATCACCCAGTCCGACGTTTCGGCAGCCGACTGCCAGGCTTGCGGCCAAGTGGGCGCGACCGCCGGCCACTGCGACGCCAAGATGCCCTGGGCGCCGCTCACGGCACGCAGCCACTCCAGGGCGGCATCCTGCATCTGCCCGCCTTCCATCCGACCGACCCGTACGCCGCCAGGGACCGCCGACCAGAGCCAGGACTGGCGAGTCTTGCCGACGCGCTTGGCGGTCGCGAAGCCGATCTCTGCCAGCACGTCCAGGTGACGGTTCATGCTGGTCTCGGTCACGCCGGTGAACTCGGCGAGCTGGCGGGCACGCAGTGACCCAAAGGCGCGGAGTGCGATGTAGGCACGGAATCGGACGACGTTGGCCAGCTTCAGCAAGGCTTCGACCGACAGTTCAGGTGTCTGGCAGGGCCCTGCGTCATCGTCGTCGGGAGGCGCCACCGCGCCATCGTATCCCGGTCGAGTATCGCCATTTGCAATGGTTCTTTCATCGCAGGCTGGAGCCGGTCAACATCCGTACAATGCCTACATACGGGGTTGGGAAATCCACGGATGTGGCTTCCCAGCCCCGACTGCTGCTTTCAGAGGCGGTGAACATGTCCGTTCAGCGAATGTCGGCGCCGGTCTTTGACGCGCGCGGTCTCTGAAATGGCGTAGTGGTCTACGACGGAAAGGGGTGGAGAGATGTTCGTTCAGCGCAATGTCGGCGGCGGTCTGTGACAGGTGTACGTGGCCGGGGGTCGGTTTGATCATGGAAGGAGGGGAGAGATGTTGGTTCAGCGCAATGTTGGCGGCGGTCTCTGATCGGCGCCGGGAGGCGGGTCTTGATTCGACACGGAAGGAGGCGGGGATGTTTGTTCAGCACAACGTCGGTGGCGGTCTCTGAGGCTGCCTTGTTTGGTGATTGGGGTCGATCCTGGAAGGAGGCAGAGGTGTTTGTTCAGCGCAATGTCGGCGGCGGTCTCTGATCGCTGATCTGTGGTTTGAGTCGGGACTTTTTCGAAGGGGGTTTCAGATGTTTGTTCAGCGCAATGTCGGCGGGGGTCTGTGAGGCGTGGTTGTCGGAGCTGTTGGCTTCTGATCTTGGAAGGAGGGCGGGATGTTCGTTCAGTGCAACGTCGGTGGTGGTCTCTGAGACTGCTTGTTCGGTGATAGGGGTCGATTTTGAGAGGAGTGGAGATGTTCGTTCAGCGCAACGTTGGTGGAGGTCTCTGAGACTGCTTGTTCGGTGACAGGGGTCGATTTTGAGAGGAGTGGAGATGTTCGTTCAGTACAACGTCGGTGGAGGTCTCTGAGGCGTGGTTGTCGGAGCTGTTGGTTTCTGATCTTGGAAGGAGGCGGGGATGTTTGTTCAGCGCAACGTTGGTGGCGGTCTCTGATTGCTGATCTGTGGTTTGAGTCGGGACTTTTTCGAAGGGGGTTCAGATGTTCGTTCAGTACAACGTCGGTGGCGGTCTCTGAGACTGCTTGTTCGGTGACAGGGGTCGATTTTGAGAGGAGTGGAGATGTTCGTTCAGTACAACGTCGGTGGAGGTCTCTGAGGCGTGGTTGTCGGAGCTGTTGGTTTCTGATCTTGGAAGGAGGCGGGGATGTTTGTTCAGCGCAACGTTGGTGGCGGTCTCTGATTGCTGATCTGTGGTTTGAGTCGGGACTTTTTCGAAGGGGGTTCAGATGTTCGTTCAGTACAACGTCGGTGGCGGTCTCTGAGACTGCTTGTTCGGTGATAGGGGTCGATTTTGAGAGGAGTGGAGATGTTCGTTCAGTACAACGTCGGTGGCGGTCTCTGAGGCGTAGTTGTCGGAGCTGTTGGTTTCTGATCTTGGAAGGAGGCGGGGATGTTCGTTCAGCGCAACGTCGGTGGCGGTCTCTGATTGATGGCAGGGAACTGGATCGGATTTCGATGTGAAAGGAGGCAGGGATGTTTGTTCAGCGCAATGTCGGCGGGGGTCTGTGAGGCGTGGTTGTCGGAGCTGTTGGTTTCTGATCTTGGAAGGAGTGGAGATGTTCGTTCAGCGCAACGTCGGTGGTGGTCTCTGAGACTGCTTGTTCGGTGATAGGGGTCGATCTTGAAAGGAGTGGAGATGTTCGTTCAGCGCAACGTCGGTGGCGGTCTCTGATTGATGGCAGGGAACTGGATCGGATTTCGATGTGGAAGGAGGCAGGGATGTTTGTTCAGCGCAATGTCGGCGGCGGTCTCTGATTGCTGATCTGTGGTTTGAGTCGGGACCTTTTCGAAGGGGGTTCAGATGTTCGTTCAGCACAACGTCGGTGGCGGTCTCTGAGACTGCTTGTTCGGTGATAGGGGTCGATCTTGGGAGGAGTGGAGATGTTCGTTCAGTACAACGTCGGTGGCGGTCTCTGAGGCGTGGTTGTCGGAGCTGTTGGTTTCTGATCTTGGAAGGAGGCGGAGATGTTCGTTCAGCACAACGTCGGTGGCGGTCTCTGAGACTGCTTGTCGGTAATAGGGGTCGATCTTGAGAGGAGTGGAGATGTTCGTTCAGTACAACGTCGGTGGCGGTCTCTGAGACTGCTTGTTCGGTGATAGGGGTCGATCTTGAGAGGAGTGGAGATGTTCGTTCAGCGCAACGTCGGTGGTGGTCTGTGATCGGCGACCGGGGGTTGAGTCGGGATTGATCTTGAGGTGGTTTGACATGGTCACTCAGCGCAACGTCGGAGGCGGTCTGTGGCCAGCAGTTCGTGGTGTGTCGGGTTTGATCTTGAAAGGGGTTCTGATGTTGGTGCAACGCAACGTCGGCGGCGGTCTCTGAGCCGCGACAACGGATTCGGTCAGCGGCCGACCAGGGTCATCAGCGTGACCTCGGGTCGACACGCGAACCGCACCGGGGCGTACGGAGACGTCCCGACACCGGCAGAAACGTGCAGGAAGGTTCGCTTGCCGGCGTACTGATAGGTCGACAAACCCTTGGCTTGCCGTGGATCAAGATCGCAGTTGGAGACGAGCGCACCATAGCCCGGGACACAGACCTGCCCGCCGTGGGTGTGTCCGGCGACGACCAGATCCAGGTCGTCGGCGGTCATCGCATCCAGCAGGCGACGGTACGGAGCGTGGGTGACCCCCAACGCGACGGAGGCGGCCGGATCGGGCGGCCCGGCGACCTCGCCGTACCGATCGATGTTCAGGTGGGCGTCGCTGGTGCCACGGAACTCCAGGTCATGCCCGGCGATCTGAAGTCGTGCCCTGACCTCGCTCAGGTCGACCCAGCCGGCATCGACATACGCCTTGCGAAGGTCCTCCCACGGCAGTTCCGGCTCGCGCGGCTGGGGCTGGTGAGAGGGCTGGGTGAGGTAGCGCAGCGGGTTCTTGGGCCGCGGTCCGTGAAAGTCGTTGGAGCCCCAGACGAACACGCCCGGAAACTCGAGCAACCGCCCGAGGCTCATCGTCACGTACGGAACGGCGTCCGGATGCCCCAGGTTGTCACCGGTGTTGATCACCAGGTCGGGCTCCAGGGCGGCAAGCCGGGAGAGCCATCGCTGTTTCGCCTGCTGGTACGGCGTCAGATGCAGATCGGACAGGTGAAGGACGCGAATCGGCCGCGCGCCCCGTGGGAGCACCGGGATCCGAACTCGGCGGACAGTGAAGGCACGCACCTCGTACAGCCCCGCGTAGGCCAGACACCCGGCGCCGAACGCGGCGACCGTTCCGGCCCCTCGGGCGATCCGACCCGCGGCCGAACGGGTCTGTCGGGGGAGCGGTCAGGCATGCCGAGAAGGCTACCCGAGCCGAACTCCGGCGAAAGCGGGTGGCCGCCGGGTGTCAGACTTGGGCCCATGGCCACCGACACCGAACTGCTCACCCGGCTGCGCGCCGATCTGACCACGGCGCTGAAGGCGCGCGATCAGCTGCGCGCCAACACCATCCGTGGCGTCCTGACCGCGGTCAGTCGCGCCGAGACGGCCGGCAGCCAGGCGACCAGCCTGACCGACGATCAAGTACGGGACGTGGTGATCAGCGAGGCCAAGAAGCGCCGTGAGTCGGCCCAGGCGTACCGCGACGCCGACCGGCCGGAGTTGGCCGACAAGGAGGATGCCGAGGGCGAGATCCTTGCCGAGTATCTGCCGTCGGCATTGACCGCAGCGGAGCTGTCGACGATCGTCGCCGAGGCGATCACGTCAACCGGCGCTGCGGAGCTGGGCATGCGTGGCATGGGCAAGGTGATGGGTGTCGTCACGCCGCAGACCAAGGGCAGAGCCGACGGCAAGGCGGTCGCGGACGAGGTCAAGCGTCAGCTGAGCGCCTGACCGGCCCGTCCGGGCGTCATAAAGTCCCGGGTCAAGTCCCGGGCGCAGCGTCAGTGCTTGCCGTTCTTCTTGTCGCCACCGGAGCCACCGGAGCCACCAGACTTCTTATCGCCACCCGAGCTCTTGTCACCGCCGGACTTCTTGTCGCCTCCGGAGTTGTTGTCGCTGCCGCCACTCTTCTTCTTGCTGCCTCCGCCGGATTGCTTCTGTGGCGCAGGACCGGCGGAGTAGACCGCGTAGATGGTGCTGAACTTCGGCAGCTTTCCGCCGTACTGGGAGAAGCCAAGGAAGTAGCCCTGCGGTGAGTTGCTGTAGATCGACGTCGGCACCACGCTGAAGCCCGCCTCTTCGAGGATCCGGGTCGCCTTGCCGACGCTCATCCCCGACACGTCGGGTACGTCGACCAGATGGCCGTCGGTGGTGTCGCTGTTCTTGTAGCCGTGGAAGGGTGTGGGGTCCACGCCCTTGAGCGCCTTGGTCATTGCCGGTTTCCAGATTCCGGCGCCGGCGTCACCGCCACCGGTGCCCTGCAGGATCACACCAGTGTCGAGCTGGTAGCCGAGCAGACCGCCCGAGCGGACGTGCCCGTGCCGGAACGGTTTGCGGGTGACGTCCTCGGCGATGGAGGCAACTCCGGCCAGATCCGGTGTGTAACCGGCGAACCAGACCGCCTGGTTGTCATCGGTCGTACCCGTCTTGCCCGCCTCGGGTCGGCCGTCATCCAGTCGTGCCGGCGAACCGGTCGCCCCGCCCTGCATCACGCTCTGCAGGGAGATCGTTGACTCCGTCGGCGACATCCTTGGAGATCACCCGTTTGCAGTTGGCGCTCGGCGGGTCGATGTCCTTGCCCTGGTAGTTGGTGATCTTGTCGATGATGATCGGATCGCAGTGGATGCCGCGCGCAGCGAAGGTCGCGTACGCCTCCGCCAGGCTGAGCGGTGCAATGTTGGCCACACCAAGGGTCAGCGAGGGCGCCGAGGCGTACGCGGAATCCTCGATCGGCTGTCCCGACGCCAACTTGACGCCCAGCTTGCTGGCCATCTTGACCACCGGGCACAGGCCGATGGTCTGCTCCAGTTGCAGGAAGTAGGTGTTGACCGAGTACTCCGCCGCCTTGCGCATGTTCATCACGCCGTTGACACCGGTGGAGTTCTTCGGCGAATACGGCTCGGTCAGCGTGAAGTTGCCGTCGCAGGTCTTCCAGCGGGTCCCCGTCATCGGCAGCGGCGAGCGGGCGTTGTAGGTCTTGGACGGCGAGACACCCTCCTCCAATGCCGCGGCGATGGTGATCGCCTTGAAGGTCGAGCCGGACTGGAAGCCACCCGAACTGCCGCCCAGATCCGGAGGCGCCGGGTAGTCGTAGTAGGTCTCGCCCTTCTTGACGTCCCCGCCCATCTCCGGCCGGCTCTGGGCCATGCCGATGATCAATCCCGTGCCCGGCTGGATCATCGACATCGTCGCGATCACCGGGTCCCTCGGCCCGACGTAGTTGCTGACCGCCTTCTGCGCCGCGTCCTGGGTCTTCGGGTCGATCGCTGTCTCGACGGTCAGGCCACCACGCTTGATCGTGTTCACTCGGTCCTGTTGGGTCTTGCCCAGCGCGGGCAGCTTCAGCAAGCTGTTGTAGACATAGGTGCACAGGAACGGGTACCGGCTGCTGACACAGCCGTTCGGAGAACTCCGGACCTTGTCCTGGTCGAACTTGGTCTTCTTGGCCTTGGCCGCGTCGTGGGCGGTGATCACCTTGAGCTCGGCCATCCGGTCCAGCACCACATTGCGTCGGGCGATCGCGGCGTCGGGGTGCTGCACCGGGTTGTCCGAATCCGGGCTCTGCACAAGACCCGCGAGCATGGCGGCCTCCGGCAGGCTCAACTTCTTGGCCGACGTGTCGAAGTAGTGCCGGGCGGCGGCCTCGACACCGTAGGCACCGTCGCCGTAATAGGCGATGTTCAGGTAGCGCTCGAGGATCTGGTCCTTGGACAGCTTCTTCTCCAGGCCGATCGCGTACTTGAGCTCCTGGATCTTCCGCGAGACGGTGTCGTCCTGGGCTTCTCTGACGCCCTTCTCGTCACCGGCGAGCTGGGCCTCCTGGATGCGCACCATCTTCACGTACTGCTGGGTGATGCTCGACCCGCCCTGGGTGACGCCGCCTGCCGCGGCATTGGACAGCAACGCGCGGATCGTGCCCTGGACGTCCAACGCGCCGTGCTGATAGAAGCGGTGGTCCTCGATCGCCAGCTGCGCCTCGCGCATGATCGGCGCGATGTCGTCCAGCGGCTTGTAGATGCGGTCCTGGTCGTAGAAGTACGCCAACGTGTCGCCGTTGGCCATGGTCACCTTGGTCTTCATCGCCTGCGGCGGCGTGGTGAAGTCCTGTGGCAGATCGTTGACGGTCTTGACCGCGGCACGACCGCCCACCCCCGCCATCGCCGCAACCGGGACGGCGAGCCCGGCGACCAGGAGACCTGCGACCATGCTCACCACGAGAAACATGGCAGCCGAGTAGGCGACGCTTCCCGCGCGCTTGGGGCTGAACGGCATGCGTTACAGGCTACGGGACGTTCAAGTCCAGACCGAATCTCTAGGGCTGTGCAAGTGTTGCGGAAAAATCTTGGTCTTTAGTCCCTAGTCAAACCTTAAACGGCTTCGTACGATTCCATCACCGATTCGCTGGGGAACTGTCCGTCAGGCCGTCGGGGCCATAGGACACGGGTCGGTTGGTGTATTGGGGGATACGCATAATGACTGCGTTGTTTCAAGAAGATTGGGCGCTGCAAGCGAAGTGTCGCGGCATGGAGGACGCACTCTTTGTCGAGGCATCCGAGCAGAAGCGGGCACGCACGGTGTGCGCCGGTTGTCCAGTCCGTTCGGAGTGTCTCGCCGAGGCACTCGACAATCGGATCGAATGGGGCGTGTGGGGAGGTATGACCGAGCGCGAACGGCGTCTGCTGCTTCGTCAGCACACCAACGTCCGGAGCTGGCGATCAATTCTCGTCGGCCAGGGCGGCGCCAAGTAGCCGGAGCGCGTCGAGGTCGGTGACATCGCCGGGCTGGTCCGGCACCCTCCGCAGCGCGACATCAGGTCGTGACGAGGGAGAACCGGGCCAGCAGGCGGTGTTCCCGCTCGACAAGACGCATTCGGTCTGCGTGTCGCCGTAGCGCAGCAATCTCCGCCTGGTGATCACCGCCGTTCGTACGCTCGGCAGCCGATTCCAGATCCTCGGCCAGGGCCAGCGCCCGTTCCGCTGAGATCTCCAACTCGCTGCCGTGGGTGCGATTGACCACAAGGCCGGACAACGGTAGTCCTGACTCGGTCAACCGATCGACGAAGAAGCTCGCCTCGCGTAACGCGTCAGGTTCCGGGGTCGCCACGACCAGGAACGTGGTCCGGTCGGATTCGAGCAGGGCCAGCGTCTTCGCCGCCCGTGCACGGAATCCGCCGAACAGCGTTTCGAACGCCGCTGCGAACGTCTTCACGTCGGTGATCACCTGGGCGCCGAGGATCTTCTCCATGGCCGAGTAGACCAGGTTGAAGCCGACGCCCATCAGCCGGAAGGGCCCTCTGGACGGATTCAGCAACAGCCGGAGGAACTTCCCGTCGAGCAGGCTGGCCAGATGTTCTGGCGCATCCAGGAAGTCCAGCGCAGAGCGTGACGGTGGCGTGTCGACGATGATCAGGTCCCACCGACCGTCGGCATCGGCCTGGGCGGACAGCTGGCCGAGCTTCTCCATCGCCATGTACTCCTGCGTCCCGGCGAAGGATGTGGACAGCGCCTGGTAGAACGGATTGGCGAAGATCGCCTCGGCCTTCTCCGGTGTTGCGTGATCGGCGACGACCTCGTCGAAGGTCCGCTTCTTGTCCAACATCATCGCGTCCAGGCTGCCGCCGGACGAGGTGTCGATGCCACGCACCGGGCGCGGGGTGTTGTCCAGCTGTTCGACGCCCAGGGACTGGGCCAGCCGGCGGGCCGGGTCAATGGTCAGCACCACCACCCGGCGTCCGGACTCGGCTGCCCGGACGGCAAGCGCGGCCGAGGTCGTCGTCTTGCCGACCCCGCCGGAGCCGCAGCAGATGATGATCCTGGTCTGCGGATCGTTGATCGCGCCGGCGACATCCAGATCGGTCACGCCCGCACCTCGTCGGCCAGTTGGCTGCGCAAGGTTGTGGCGATCGCCAGGATCGCCGCCTCGTCGATGCCCAACGGATCAAGATCAACGTTCAGGATCGGGAGGCCGAGTTCCTGCAGCCGCTCCCGGCGCTGCAGTTCGTCGATGAGGCGCTGTGCGTCGATGGCGAACTCGTCGGCGAGGGTCTTGTTGGCGACCTCGGACAGGCCGGGGACCTTGAGCGGAAGCCTGCCCTCCACGGCCATCTCGAGCTGGTCGCGGCTCAGTGTGTTCGGCGTGATCATGTTGGCGATCACGGTGCCGATCTCGATCTTGGTGGGTGCCAGATCGGTCACGGCCTCGATGGTCTCGGTGATCGGCATGTCCTCCAGCAAGGTGACCAGGTGTACGACCGTGTGCTCGGATCGCAGCACGGCTCCGATGGCGTCGGCCTGACCCCGGATCGGCCCGATCTTGGCAAGGTCGGACACCGCCTCGTGCACGTTCAGGAAGTTGGCGATCCGCCCCGTCGGCGGCGCGTCCAGCACCACCGCGTCATAGGCGTTGGGCATCCTCTTGATCAGCCGGCGGGCCACCTCGTACACCTTGCCGATCAGCAGGAGATCCTGCAGGCCGGGGGCGATCGAGGTCGCGAAGTCGACAACGCCGAAGCGGTCGAGGGCCCGGCCTGCGATCCCGAGGCGGTAGTACGTCTCCAGATACTCCATCAGTGCGTTCTCGGGATCCATCGACAGCCCGTGCACCTGGCCGCCGGCCGGCGTGGTCATCAGCCGCCGTTCGCCGGCGCCACGCAGCGGCTTGTCGCCGAACAGTTGGCTGACGCCCTCTCGTCCTTCGAGTTCGCAGAGCAGGACCCGACGGCCCGGGGTTGCCAGGGCGCAGGCCAGGGACGCGGCGATGGTCGTCTTGCCGGTGCCGCCCTTGCCGGTGACGATGTGCAGCGTGTGTCGTGGGCCGTCGACCGGAGGCGGCGTCAACCAGCTCGGACGACGTGGTGTGTCCATATCGCCGTAGGCCTCAGACGTCGGTGATCCGGATGCCGGCGTGGACCTTGTAACGGCGGTTGATCGCGATGATGTTGGCCGTCAGCGCCTCGACCTGGCCGCAGTTGCGTAGCCGCCCGCCGTAGATGCCGCGGGCGCCGGGGATGGCCGTGACGAGGTCACACACCGACTCGATCGCCGCCCGGTCCTCGCCGAGAACCAGGACGTCCAGCTCGACCCGGTCCACGCCCGGATCGTCCAGCAGCACGGAGCTGACGTGATGGAAGGCGCCGATCACTGTGGAATCCGGCAGGATGCGGGCCGCCTCCTGGGCGCTGGATCCGTCCGGAACTGCAATTGCGTAGGGGCCCTGCTTGTCGAAGCCGATTCGATTGACGCAGTCCACGACAATTTTGCCGGCCAGTTTCGGCGCCAATTCGCCGAGCAATTCGGCGTGCCCGTCGTAGGGCACCGCGACGATGACCAGGTCGGCGCCGGCGGCATCCGCGTTCGCGACACCACTCACCGGAAGCCCGGTGAAGTCCGCGGCCGCCGCCGCGGCGCGTTCGGCGGAACGGGAGCCGATCACCACTTGATAACCGGCCGCCGCGAACCGACGGGCCAGACCCCGCCCCTGAGGTCCGGTGCCGCCGAGGATGCCGATCGATCGTGGCCGTTCGTACGGACCGGTTGCGGGGGCCTCAGTCATGCTCCGATGGTAATGCGCGCACTTGGATGACTTTCGGCTCGGCCGCCTCGGCCCGATGGGCGGCACACCTGCTCATGTGCTGACCATCGACGGCCCATGCGCAGCCCGGCGCCGCCTGATCGCCAGGAACAGAGTTGTCAGAGGCGGACGGCAAGCTGAGGCCATGAGCGACACCAGCACAGACGCAACCCCGGCAGTCAGCATCATCTCGGTGGTCATCGACACTCCGGACCCCGGCGGTCTCGCCAAGTTCTATGCCGATCTCCTCGGTTGGCCGGAGCCCAATGTGGAATCGGACTGGGCCGATCTCAAGGGGCCGGACGGGTCGGTGCTGAACTTTCAGCTGGCGCCGGACCTGACGCCGCCGTCCTGGCCGGACCCGAGGGTGCCTCAACAGTTCCACATCGACTTCCGCGTGGACGACCTCGATGCTGCCGAGAAGCACGCCATCGCGCTGGGCGCCCGGCCTGTCGAGGGACCTGACGACAGCCCGACCTTCAGGGTCTATCTCGACCCCAGCGGCCACCCCTTCTGTCTCTGCCGCTGAACCCTTTGCGGCACCCTCGCCGGAGGCGGACACCGGATGGCACTCCCGACATGCCACCCGGTGCCCGCACCGGGCACGCGCCTCCCGTCAGCCACCGGACCCGGTCGACTCCTCTGTGATGGCATGGACAGCGCCCGCGGCGAGCGCGGCGCCCTGCAGTGCGCGGCCGGATGCGCCCGGTCCGTCGGAGTACCGACGTCCCCGGGTGTTCTCGGTGGTGGTCGTCGTCACCGTCTGTGCGCCGTCGGGTTGCGCTGCGCCGGCGTCGGTGCTTCCCGCGCTTCCCGAGGAGCCGTTCGGGGCGGAGCCGGTTGTGTGCGGGTTGCCGGCTGACTGTCGCGGCGCACTGCCGCCACCGGATCGCCCAGTCTGTGCGGTGCCGGCGGGTCCGCCCGATCCGCCCCCCGACCCGCTCGGGCCGGCACCGGAGCCGGCGCCGGTCGCACTCGGATTGGTCGACCCGCTGGGGGCGGACGTCGTTGTCGACGACCGGGCCGATTCATGGGTGGCGGTCGACCGGGCACCCGAGGGCAGCCGCGCTGCGGCCATCATGACCGCGGCCCCGGACGCATGCCCACTCGACGCAGCGCTCGCCATCGGCGCCACGAAGCGCAACAGTGCCGGAAGGGCCAGGACGGCCAGCAACATGAGCATGGTGCCGGTCAACATGCTCAACAGCTCGTCCTCGGTCCGCAGTTGGTTGGTGACCAGCTTGAAGGCGGCTGCGTAGATCAGCGAAGCGATCGGCTTGTACAGCAGAAAGGCGACCAGCCAGGAGACACATCGTTTGAACCAGAGCTTGCCCATCTCGGTGTTCGTTGCGGCCGCGGCGATCGGCAGGACCCCGGTGAGCAGGACGAGCATCCCGGAGCGGGCCACCATCAGGACGATCTGGATCAGATCCGACAGCAACGCCACCAGACCGATGATGATCATCAACAGCGTCCCGTCGAAGGTGCCGTCACCCTCGCTGATCTTGAGGATGCGTTTCACGCTGTTCACGAAACACTGGCTGTCCTCCGGCCCGCACCTCATGCCCTGGTCGATCACCCAGACCGAGAACGAGTCCGCGGCAGTGATCAACATGTTGACGATCGTGACGCCGGCGCCTGCAACAACGATCAAGGTCAGAAGACTCCTGACCAACTCGCGCCCGGGGTGGGCCCGCTGCTCCCAGATCATTCGGATCGCGCCGATCAACACTGATGCTGTCGCTGCTGCGGCCATGTACCACCACAGAGCCGACTGGATGAAACCCGTGGCTCCGCCGACACCGTGCGGCCCCGCCGGCAGTGCGTGGGTGACGACGGAGGTAGCGCCCGACAGCAGCAGGACACCGCCGAGCACGGCTCCCATCCTGCCCAGCGCAGCGATCCCTTCACCGGTGCGCATCCGGACGGCGAGCAGCCCGCCCAGGGCGATCAGGGAAAGCACGGCCAGAGCGAGGCCGATCCAGGTGACGTATCCGAGAACGGTTGCGATATTCGTGGCGTGCGGGGCGGGTCCGGCGACGGTCGGTGCGGCGCCGCCGGTCAGGTCGGGCGTCCGGTAGCGGGTCCAGAACGTGCCCAGCGTGGTCAGCGTGTCGGTCTGGGAGTCGATGATCGCGTAGGAGATCTTCCGGACGACGTCCTTGCCCATGTCGTCGAGGTTGCAGACCGGTTCCGGCCAGCACATCAGTCGGCGCCCCAGGGAGAGTAGCCGGTCGTGTCGCCGACGCGGACGACATTGACCGGATCGGGATGGTTCGTGGTGAAGTGCCAGTCCCCGTGCTGCCAGACCAGGTCAAAGACACAGGAGATGATCATGGTGTCCTGAGCGGTCGAGGCCCGCGCCGCGATGTCGACCAGTGCCTCGTCGGCGGTGTAGCTGAGGATCCGGTAGCCGATGATCTGCAGCCGGAGGTCCGGGTCACGAGGCACGTAGTCGCCCGCGAGCTGCTGTTGCCGATAGGGTCCCTGGGCGACCATGTACTCCGACCAGGCCCGCGCCTGACTCACGTCGGCGTTGTCGAACGCGATCGCGTTCGCTGCGGCGAACAACGCACCACCGGCGGAATGCTGGAAGCAGTACCGGAAACCGTGTTCCGACGTCCTGCCTGGTCCGTACACGGCGGACACCGGATAGGCCGTGACATTGCTGTACCGCCAGGTCGTGTGCCGCCGGTCGAGACCGATGGGCTCGGCACCGGTGGTGGCGGGCTCCGGCAACCCGCATCGGTCACTGCGGGCTGCCTGGGTCGCGCCCGACCGTGACGTGGGCGCGACGGTGGCGGTGTCGTCCTGGTCCGCCCGGTGGTCGGTGATCCTGCTGATACCGACGTAGACGCCGAGGGCGAGGATCACCACGACGACGCAACCGCTGGCCAGAAATCCCGGCCGCAGCCAGGGACTCTCCGCGCCGTCGGCCTCGCCGGAGTTGGTGGCCACTACGAATCGTTCCTCCTTCAGACCCGACCGTCGGGCCCGCACGGAACGCTAGGGATGTCGGTCGGCGCCTTGGGCCGGTTATCCACAGACGGCGTACCCGAGGGGCGTCAGTAGGGTGAGCTACATGACGAAATGGGAGTACGTGACCGTTCCGGTGCTGGTGCACGCCACCAAGCAGATCCTCGACAACTGGGGTGCCGACGGCTGGGAACTGGTGCAGATCGTCCCGGGTATGAATCCGGAGAATCTTGTCGCCTACCTGAAGCGGCCGATCGAGGTACCGCGGCAGGGCGGGCAGGGGATGACGGCAGGCCAGCGCATCGCCGACCTCGGCCTGACCTTGCCGTCGGTTGCCCAGCCGATCGGCTCCTACCAACCAGCCGTGGTGCTCGGTGATCTCGTGTACACCTCGGGACAACTGCCGCTGGTCGGCGGGCAGCTTGTAGTGACCGGAAAACTCGGTGCCGAGGTCAGTGTCGAGGATGCCTCAGCCGCAGCTCGCAGCGCTGCCCTGAATGCGATCGCCGCGGTCGCCGAGGCCGCCGGCGGCATCGACAACATCCGGAGGATCGTCAAGGTCACCGCGTTCGTCGCCGGCACCGCCGACTTCGACGCACAACCCAAGGTGGCCAACGGTGCGAGTGACCTGTTCGGTGAGATCTTCGGCGAGGACGGCGTACACGCCCGGAGTGCGGTCGGTGTCTCCTCGCTGCCACTGAATTCGCCGGTCGAGGTGGAGATCATCGCCCAGATCGCCACCGATTGAAGCTCGGGACGCAGTGTCGATGAGAGTATCGTCGCGCGACATTCTCGCCCGTCTCGATCGCGCCGTCCCGGCGTCGGTGATCGATGGCTTGCAGTCAGCCGGGCCGTCCGGCCCGGCGCCCGCGCACACCGCGGCCAGCGTCGTCCTGCTGCGCGACCATCACCGTCGGCTCGAGACCTACGCGCTGCACCGGCATTCCCGGATGCCGTTCGCGGCCGGAATGGTGGTCTTTCCGGGCGGCAGGCTCGACCCGCTCGACGGCGTACCCGCCGATGATCATGATCCGGCAGATCCGGCGTTGACGGCCTGTGCGGTCCGGGAAACCGAGGAGGAGACCGGCGTCCGGCTCCATCCGGAGCAGTTGCGGCCGTGGGCGCATTGGATCACCCCGGCGTTCGAGCCGCGGCGGTACGACACCTTCTTCTATTTGGCGGGTCTTCCGGACGGACAACAGGCAGCCGACGTGTCGGGCGAGACGTCCGCCGCGGAGTGGAGGTCTCCGACGGAACTGCTGGCTGCAGCCGATTCCGGTGAGATCGCGGTTCTGCCGCCGACCAGGTCGATCCTGATCGAGTTGGCGGGCTTCGACTCGGTGTCGGCCGCCCTCGCCGCGGCCACGGACCGCATGATCGAGACGGTCCTTCCCCGGTTGGTCAACGGTCCGGACGGTTGGGTCTTCGACTACGGTCCCGAGCGATCATGATCACGAGCTGTTGACGGGTGGATCTGATGCCGTACGCCTATGAACGGGTGAGCCCCGTCGTCCAGAAGGTCCTGGCATTCAATCCCGGACCGATGACCTTGGACGGCACCAATACCTGGGTGGTCGGGGATGTTGATCATCAACCGCCGATCATCGTTGATCCGGGGCCACTGGATGAAGATCATCTGGACAGGGTGCTGGCGGCTGCCGGAGGATCCGCGGCGGCGGTGTGGATCACCCATCGGCACCGAGATCACACCGACGGAGCGGGCAGGATGGCAGAACTTGCCGGATGCCGTGTGATGGCAGCGGATCCGGGTGTCGCCGACTCCCGAGCGGATCTGCTGGTCGACGGTTACCGTCGTGCCCTCGGCGCTCTGGCGTTGCAGGTCGTCGCGACCCCCGGCCACACCAGTGACTCGATCTCCTTCCTGATCACCGAACCGGGCAGCACCAGCTATCTGCTCACCGGGGACACGGTTCTCGGCAGGGGCACCACGGTGATCACGCATCCGGACGGCGACCTCGGTGCCTACCTGGGTTCGCTGGACGTCATGATCGACATTGTTGCGCGGCATGATGTGGCCGAGATCCTGCCCGGCCACGGCGACCGGGTGGCCGATCCGGCCGGAGTCCTGGCCTTCTACCGCGAACACCGACAGGACCGGCTCGACCAGGTGCGGGCCGCGGTCGCGGCGGGTGATCGGACACCGACCGAGATCGTTCGTCGGGTCTACGCCGATGTCGATCCGTCGGTGTGGCCGGCTGCTGAGCAGTCGGTGCGTGCGCAACTGGACTATCTGGAGTCGATCGGGGTCAGATTCTCGGACTGAAGAACGGGTCGTTGTCGGTGTTCAGGTAGACGAACCCCGCCACGGAGTAGCGGACATGCCGATCGTGGGCCTCAGGGGCGACGACCCAAAGCCGTCCCTTCTCCGCCGTGGTCACCTGGATGCCGTGGTCGGACAGCACGAGCTTGCTTCGGGGATACCGGTCGACGGTGATCATCTCACCGGCGCGGACCTCGACGCCTGCGACGAACCTGCAATCGCGGGTCGGCTTGCGGTGGTTCACCGCGTCGATACACCGGTCGACGTACTCGGCGACGAGCGGATCGATCGCCATCCTTGCACCGGCTTTGAGGCGCGGCGTGAGGTCGGCCGCGCCGGCGGCGCCCACCGGTACGGCGACCTCCGCGGGTGGTACGTCCGCCAGCGGATTCGGCGCGCTGGTGACCCGGTAGCCGCCGGGCAACAGTGGCGGCACCGCATCGCTGTTCTGCGGGATCAGCCGGTTGTTGATCTTGGGCCCGGAGAAGAACGGGCTGTTCAGCTGCACCCCGGCAAGCGTCCGGACTGTGCGCCAGGTGCGGAGACCCAGGATCGACCGTCTCGCGTCGCGGACCACGGTGATCGACGAGGTGAACGGCTGGTCGTTGATCGTGTAGCTGGTCTCGACCGAGGCCCGGCCGGAACCGGTCCGGACGATCTCCCCGATCCGTACCCTGGCAGGCGGTCGGTAGTCCGGGCTCTGCAGCACGCTGATCGCGTACGACTGCTGATCAAGGTCCGGTTCCAGGTCGACGACGCGGTCGGCGTCGCGCTCGGTAAGGGCCGTGAAGTACTGCCGTACCGCCGCCTGGGGCGTGTAGGCCCGATCGCCCGACAGGACGTGAATCCCGAGCAGCACGCCGACGACGGCGACGATCGTCACGCCGATGAACCACAGCTGCGCCGGCCGGGGGCCACGCCGTGCACGGGTCATCATCGTTGTCCTCCGCCAGGATCGGGCAGCTCCGGAAGGGACGTACCTACTCTCCACCCACCTTTCCACTTCGGCGGCGGATCGGTGGCCTGCTTCAGCTGCAGAAGCGTTCAGAACGAGCCAACAGCCGATGCACAGCTGACCCATAGGCGGCCGAGGAACTGTAACTGGCATGAACCAACAGTTGCCGGAAAACCCGGAGGGCCGGGCGCAGCCCTTCGGCCACCCGTTCGGTGCCGACTCCGGAGCGGAGCCGACCCAGCCCATAGCGCCCCAGCCCGACGGGCCCCAGCCCAATGTGCCCCCGTCCGATGGCCCCGGCGTCAACCCGCCCGGCGCCGCCCACGGCTTCGGCACCCCCTCGGCCGATCATCCCGGCTATCAGCAGAGCCCGCACGGCGGCTACAGCTACCCACCGGCCGACCCCTTCCGGACCACTGCCTACGGCAGGACCGGCTATCAGCAGCACACCCCGTACGGACCGGGAAACCCGTACGGTCAGGCGTTCACCTCCGAGCAGCCCGGCCCGTACGGAACATCGGGCGGGACAACGCCGCCGGCAGCAGGCAACCAGCCGCCGAGCCGGCGCGGCAACCGGCGCCGCGGGCCACTGGTGATCGCCTCTCTTGCCCTGGCCGCGGTGATCGGCGCCGGTGCGGGGATCGGCTCGTATGCATTCCTCGACCAGGGGTCGGGAAGCATCGCCTCGCCGATCGCCGTCACGACCCAGACGGCGCCCCAACAGGCCAAGGCCGACGGGACAGTGGAGGGCGCGGCCAAGGTGATCGAGCCGTCGGTGGTCACAATCACGGTGCAGGCCGGCAACAGCGGTGACATCGGAAGCGGAGTCGTGCTGGACAAGAAGGGCCACATCCTGACCAACAACCACGTCGTGGCAGCGCTCAGCCAGACCAACGGTGGATTGGGCGGCATGCAGCCGAACGGCCCGTCCAAGATCACGGTGACCTTCAGCGACGGCCGGACTGCATCGGCCAAGGTGGTCGGGACCGACGAGACCGATGACCTGGCGGTGATCAAGGTCAGCGGCGTGAAGAACCTGGTGCCCGCCGATTTCGCCAAGTCCGGTTCGATCAGCACCGGGCAGTCCGTGGTCGCGGTCGGGGCACCACTCGGACTGTCGCAGACCGTGACCAGCGGCATCGTCTCCAATGTCGCCCGCCCGGTCCGGTCCGGAGAGAACAACGATGCCGTGTACATGGCTGTCCAGACCGACGCCGCGATCAATCCCGGCAACTCCGGCGGACCATTGGTCGACCTGAATGGGTCGGTGGTCGGGATCAATTCCTCGATCGCGTCAACCGACGAGGGCTCTGGCGGTGAACAGGCCGGGAACATCGGTATCGGATTCGCGATCCCGTCCGATGTTGCGGTCCGGGTCGCCTCGCAGCTGATCGCAACCGGCAAGTCCGACGACGCGGTACTCGGGGTGACCATCTCCGGAACCGACGGGAGCAGCCTCGGCTCGACCACGACGGGTGTGGAGTTGCAGAGCGTCAAGCCCGGAAGCGCCGCCGCCGAAGCCGGACTGCAGGCAGGCGATGTGGTGACGTCGTTGAACGGCTTCACCGTCACAACGGCGGACGGGCTGATCGCAGCGACGCACTACTACGCGCCTGGCACAGCGGTGAGCCTGACCTACCAGCGGGACGGCCAGTCACACACCACCCGTGCGACCCTCGGCGCGTCCTAGACGGGGAACCCGGCGTGGGCCTACCGGGCGCGGCGCTCGACCCGTTCCACGTCGATCAGGGTGACCGACCGCGGCTCGAGCCGGATCCAGCCCCGCGCAGCGAAGTCGGCCAGTGCCTTGTTCACGGTCTCCCGGGAGGCGCCGACCAGTTGGGCCAGCTCCTCCTGGGTCAGATCGTGATGAACGTGGATCCCGTCCTCGCGATGGTCACCGAAGCGGGTCGCCAGATCCAGCAGGGCCTTGGCCACCCGGCCGGGCACATCGGAGAAGACCAGATCGGCGTTGGTGTCGTTGGCCCGCCGGAGCCTGCCGGCCAGCTGGCTCAGCAGGCCCTGGGCCACCTCCGGCCGGCCGACCAGCCACTTGTTCAGCACGTCGTGCTCCAGGACCCGCAACTCCGCGGAGGTCACCGCAGTCGCGGTGGTCGAGCGAGGACCGGGGTCGAAGACCGACAGCTCCCCGAACATCTGTCCAGGCCCGAGGACGGCCATCAGGTTCTCCCGGCCCGCCGAGCCGCTGCGGCCCAGCTTCACCTTGCCGCTGACCACCACATACAGCCGGTCCTCGGTGTCACCCTCGTGAAACAGGATCTCGCCCTTGGCGAGCTTGACCGTCCCCATCGCAGCTGACAGTGCAGCTACTGCCTCGTCCTCAAGTCCCTTGAACAGCGGAGCCTGTTTCAAGACTTCGGGGTCCACGTGCCCTCCTGGTCATCTGCAATTTCCTCGCACAGGCTACAGTCATGGGCCTGGGACCGCACCCGGACCGGTGCAGGCACCGTCGGACTGCGACCGCTCCGTGACCGAACGTCCCCGAAGCCGCCGTGCCGGGCTGTCGGGCCCCGTCAGTAGGCTGATCGTCATGACGTCAGGTCCGACCCGGGGCAGCCGGAGCGCCGCCAAAGCCGAGACCGGTGACCCGAGTCGTACGGCTCTGGTGCGGCGGGCGCGCACCATCAACCGGGTGCTCGCCCAGACCTATCCCGACGCCCACACCGAGCTCGACTTCACCACCCCGCTGGAGTTGCTGGTCGCCACAATCCTGTCGGCCCAGACCACCGACAAGCGGGTCAACCTGGTCACCCCTGTGCTGTTCGCGAAATATCCCGACGCCGCGGCGTACGCTGCCGCCGACCGGGCCGAGCTGGAGACCCTGCTGCAGCCGACCGGATTCTTCCGGGCCAAGACCGAGACCCTGATGAAACTCGGGGCCGACCTGGTCGAGCGATACGGCGGTGAGGTGCCCGGCAAACTCAAGGAACTGGTCACCCCTGCCCGGCGTCGGCCGCAAGACCGCCAACGTGGTGCTCGGTAACGCGTTCGGCGTCCCCGGGATCACCGTCGACACCCATTTCGCCCGGTTGGTCCGCCGGTTCGGATGGACCGAACAGACCGAGCCGGACAAGATCGAGGCCGAGGTGGCCTCGCTGTTCCCGCGCAAGGATTGGACCCAGCTGAGTCACAACGTCATCTGGCACGGGCGCCGACGGTGCCATGCCCGCAATCCTGCCTGCGGTGCCTGCCCGATTGCCCGCTGGTGCCCGTCCTACGGCGAGGGACCGACCGATCAGACCAAGGCGGCGAAGCTGGTCCGGGAACCCCGAGGATGATGCGGCGCCTTCTCGCCGCCCTGGCTGTCGTGCTGATGCTCGCCGGATGCAGCGGATCACCTGCGGCCACGCCGTCCCCGGACCAGGCGACGGCTGCCGCTCCTCGGCCCTCGGAGAAGCAGTTGCAGTCCGCCAGGAAACGGGCCGGCATCCCCGACTGCCCCAGGTCCGGCGACCGGGCTGCGCTGTCCGACGGGCTGCCCGACGTCACCCTGGGCTGCCTGGGCAGTCACCGCACTGTCCGGCTGGCCGGTCTCCGTGGCCGGCCGATGGTGATCAACATCTGGGCACAGTGGTGCCGTCCCTGCCGGATCGAGGCGCCGCACCTGGCAACGGTCGCCGAAGAGGCAGGCGACAAGGTCGACTTCATCGGCATCGATTACGCCGATCCCGATCCGGCCGCCGCGATCGGGTTCGCCGGCAGCGCGAGGTGGCGCTACCCCCCAGGTGCGGGACCCGCACCAGCAGGTCAAGGGTCCGCTCAAGATCATCGGAGTGCCGCAGACGTTCCTGGTCGACGCGCACGGCAGGATCGTCTACCGCCAGGTCAAGCCGTTGACCAGCGATGCCCAGCTGCGCGCGTTGATCCATGATCATCTCCGGGTGCGGCTGTGACCGACCACGAGCTGCCTACCTGGCTGCGGCCGTTGCAGCACAGCCTTTCCGAAGCAGAACGTACGTTTGCCGCCGAACCTGCAGCAGGCCGCCCGGCCGGCGTCCTGGTGCTCTTCGGCGAAGATCGTCGCGGGCCCGATCTGCTCTTCATCGAGCGTGCCGCGTCGCTGCGCTCCCACCCCGGGCAGGTAGCCTTCCCCGGCGGCGGGCTGGAGGACGGCGACGCCGACCTGGTGGCGGCCGCGCTCCGAGAGGCGGCCGAGGAGACCGGGCTCGATCCGTCCGGTGTCGAGGTCTTCGGCGAGATGTCGCCGCTGGATCTCGAGGTGTCCGGGTTCCAGGTGACGCCCGTGCTCGGCTGGTGGCGGCAGACCACGCCGGTCGCCGTGGTCGATCCTGGTGAGGTCGCGGCGGTCCGCCGAGTGCCGATCGCGGACCTCACGACTCCGGGGAACCGCTACACGATGGTCCACCCGAGCGGCCGGCGAGGACCGGGATTCCCTGGTCGACGACCTGTTGATCTGGGGATTCACCGCCTATGTGTTGAACGGCGTCCTGACTCGGGGAGGCTGGCAGCGGCCGTGGAACCAGGGCCGGACGATGGCGGTACCGTCACGCTATCTTGGCCGGCAACCCGTCGCCGGCCCCGACCTGGACGCACCGACAGGAGCTGAACCCGCATGACCCCCGACCTTGCCGACCTGCCCGACGACACCGGCCAGCAGGTGTCGGAGTTGCTGGCCCGGTTCGAGGAACTGCTGCCCGGCCACCGGCACATCGGTGAGGACCTGGTCCGCCGGTACGGCGAACCGCAACGGCACTACCACGGCCTGAGCCACCTGACCGCGGTCCTGGACCGCGTCGAGGACTTCGCGACCGCCAAGCACGACCTCTTCATGGTCCGGCTGGCGGCCTGGTTCCACGACGCCGTGTACGCGATCCCGCCGGGTCAGATCAGCAACGAGGAGGCGTCGGCCCGGCTGGCGATCCGTACGCTTGGTCGGTCCGGTTTCGAACAGGAGGAGATCGGCGAGATCGCCCGCCTGGTCCGGCTCACCGAGGGCCACCATCCCAGCGGTTCCGATCCGGACGGGGAGTTGCTCTGCGACGCCGACCTGGCGATCCTGGCCGCGGAACCGGAGGCGTACCGCCATTACGTCGACCAGGTGCGCCGGGAGTACGGTCGGCTCAGCGACGGGGAGTTCGCCACCGGCCGCCTGCACGTGCTGCTTCGCTTCGGCGGACGGGAGGTCTTCCGGACCCAGTCCGCCCGGGTGCTCGAGCCGGCCGCCCAGCACAACCTGGCCACCGAGGCGCTGGAGCTGATCGACCACCTGGGCATCGATGATCAGTTCCAGGCCGACGACTGGCCGAAGACCGCGCGCTGACCGTTCACTCCACCCCGCTGCTGCGTAGTGCCTCCCGGACCGACACCTTCGCCCCGGTGCGCAGCAGCGCGTTGCCGTAGATCTTCGCTGCGATCATGATCACCCCGACTGTGCCGCCGATCAGGACCAACAGCGACAGCAGGGGTTCCCACCAGGCGGCCTGGGACAGGAAGATCCGCAACGGCATGCCGACGGCGGCAGAGAACGGCACGTACGACATGATCGTCAGCACGACATCGTTGTTGTTGAAGAAGATCACCAGGAAGTACGGAACCATCACCAGCATCGTCACCGGCGTGACGGTGGACTGCACATCCTCCTGACGGGATACCAGCGACGCAGCGGCTGCGAACATCGCCGCCAGCAGCACGAAACCGATCACGAAGAAGATCACGAACCAGGCCATCGGTGCGCCGAGCGCGGACAACACGCTGTTCTCTCCGGTGGTCGAGAGGCCGATCACCGCGCAGGCGCCGAGCAACACCACCTGGGCGAACGCCAACAGGCTGTTCCCGAGGATCTTGCCGGTCAGCAGGGTGCGGCTGGTCACGCTGGAGATCAGGATCTCCACGATCCGGGTCTGCTTCTCCTCGACGACACTCTGGGCGATCGTGCCCCCGAAGGTCGCAGCCGACATGAGGAAGACGATCCCGAAGCCGTACGACGCGATGTAACGCAGTCCCGGCGACACCGCGGGCGGGTGCAACAGGGTCACCTCTGGCTGGACGCTGAGTTTGTTGACCAACGCGTCGGGCGCCTGGTCGTCGGCAATGATCTTGATCTTCGCCGGGCTCGACGGGTCGGGAACGACGGCGGCCTCGACCGTGCCGTTCTCGATCATCCGGGCCGCGGCGGCCGCCGAATCAGCGCGGGTGATCTCCAGCCCGTCGGCGTGCTGCACCTGGCCGGCCACGTCGCCGACCACGGCCACCGACGTTGTGCTGGTCCGGCCACCCAGCAGACCGCTGATGATCACGCCCGCTAGGACGGCGGCCAGCATGATTCCGGTGGACACCTGGAAGGCGCGGCTGCGAACCCGGGTCAGGATCTCCCGCTCGGCGACCAGGCGTACGGCCTGGCCGAAGCTCAGGCCCGGGCCAACGGCGGGACGGTTCAGGACGGCGGTCTGGGTCACTGGATGATCTCCTTGAAGATCTCGGCCAGCCGTGGCCGGCGGGGGGTGAAGCTGAGGACAGGTCCGCGGCCGATCGCGGAGGCAAGAACCGACTGCGCCACCTCGGGCGAGTCGGCGTCGAAGACAGCGTTCGGGCCGTCGAACTCACGGACGGTGATGCCGGGTTGATCACGAAGCCAGCCGGCATCGCCGCCGAAGGTCGCCTGGTAGGTGTTGCCGGCGTACTGGTCGCGGAGGTCACCCCCGGGCCCTCGGCACGGACGGTCCCGTCGGCAATGATCACCAGGTCGTCGCAGAGTCGCTCGACGATGTCCAGCTGGTGGGAGGAGAACAGCACCGGAACTCCGGCAGCGGCGCGTTCCCGCAGCACCGACAACACGACGTCGACTGCCAACGGATCCAGTCCGGAGAACGGTTCGTCCAGGATGAGGGCCTGAGGATCGTGAACCAGGGCGGCCGCGACCTGTGCCCGCTGCTGGTTACCCAACGACAGGGTCTCGACCTTGTCGCTCGCCCGGTCTGATAGCTCGAGTTTCTCCAGCAGATCGGCGGTGTTCCGCCGGGCAGCCGGGTGGCTGAGACCGTGCAGCCGGGCGAGATAGATCAACTGCTCACCGACCGGCATCTTCGGGTAAAGGCCGCGTTCCTCGGGCATATAGCCGAACCGCCGGCGATCGGCCGGGGTGAGCAGCGAGCCGTCCAACCGGACCTCACCGCTGTCGGCGGCCAGCACACCGAGGATGATCCGCATCGTCGTCGTCTTGCCGGCGCCGTTGCGGCCGACGAAGCCGGTGATCCGGCCGCCGATCACGGTGAAGCTCACATCGGTCAGCACCTGCCGGCCGCCGAATGATCTGTTGATCTTGGTTATCTCCAGCACACGTTCAGGCTAGGAAGACCACAGCGTCACCACATCCACCGGCAGATGGGTCTTGCGGCTCCGTCTCGGGAGGGAACTGTGGCGATCAGGCCGTGCCCGGGGTGACCAGACGGTGCTCGTAGGCGTAGATCACTGCCTGGATCCGGTCCCGGAGCTGCAACTTCGCCAGCACATTGGAGACATGGGTCTTCACCGTGGCCTCGCCGACGACCAGCCGGGCAGCGATCTCGGCATTGGACATGCCCTGGGCGACCAACTGCAGGACCTCCGACTCGCGATCGGTCAGCGGCGGGGTAGGCACGTCCGCCTGTCCGGCAGCTGTCGCTCCGCCCGGTTGCTGCCCGGAGGAGGGACCGGGTCGCTCACGCGCTGCATGGTCACGACGACCGGCGAATCCGGCGATCACCCGGCGGGTCACGGCGGGGAGAGCAGCGCCTCGCCCGCGGCCACGACCCGGACGGCTTCGACGAGATTCTCCGGTGAGGCGTTCTTCAGCAGGAACCCGCTGGCCCCAGCTTCCAGGGCCTGAAATAGGTAATCATCGCGATCGAAGGTGGTCAGGATCAGTACGGCGGCCCCGATGCGCGGATCGGCGATGATCTCCCGGGTGGCCGCCAGGCCGTCCTTCGTCGGCATCTGGACGTCCATGCAGATCACGTCCGGCAGCAATGCCTGGGCCTGCCGGACCGCCTCATCGCCGTCGCCGGCCTCACCGACCACCTCGATGCCGTCGGCAATATCGAGAATGACCCGGAAGCCGTACCGCACCAGGTCGTGATCATCGACCAACAGCACCCGGATCGCCGGCCGGTCCATAGCGTCACTCATCATCAGTTCCCGGTACCGACCAACGACGCACGGTCCGACCGCGGCATCCTCGCCCGGACCAGGTAGCCGCCCCGGGCCAGCGCACCGAGTTCGATCGTGCCACCGGAGGCGGCAACCCGCTCCCGCATGCCGACCTGGCCGAGCCCGGATCGCACGGCCACCGAACGCGACGGTGCGGCACCGCTGTTGGTGACCTCCACTTCGACCTCGTCGGCGTAGTAACGGAGGCGGACGTCTGCGGTCGCGTGGGGTCCTGCGTGTTTGCGCACGTTGGTCAGCGCCTCCTGCACGATGCGGTAGATGTTCACGTCAACCACCGAGGGCAGGTCTCCGGGCTCGCCGATGATCTCCAGGCGGGTGGGCAGTCCGGTGGCATTGGATTGTCCGATCAGCGCCGGGAGTTGGCGGATCCCCACGGTGGCACCCACCTCGGCATCCTGCCCGAATGAATGATCGTGATCACAGGTCTCGGGGTCGCGCAGCGTGGTCAACATCCGGTGCAGCTCGTCGACCGCCGTCCGGGCACTCGACTCGACATGGCTCAACGACCGCCGGGCAACGTCGGGATTCTGGTCGAAGGCGATGCGGGCAGCGCTGGCCTGCACACCCATCACCGAGACGTGGTGGGCAACGACATCGTGCAGTTCGCGGGCGATCTGCAGGCGCTCCAGTGCGACCGCCTGCGCCGCGGCTCGCTCGCGCTCCCGGGCGAGTTCGATCGTGCGGCGTTCCAGCGCATCCTGGTCGATCGATTCGGCGTACCCGCGGTTGCCCAGATAGTAGGAGACGGCGAAGAAGGTGGTGTTGGTGAGCAACTGAATGAGCACCAGCGATACCAAGGGTGAGAACGGGCCGGTCACTGCTGGTTCGTCGTTGTGGTGGCCGGTCGCGTACACGAAGATCGAAATGACCAACCAGATGAACATTGCGGCAATGATGATCATCCGGGTCCACCAGGCACGTTGCCGGTCGGACTCCCAGGCGCCGAGCGTGTAGAAGGCGACGAACAGGGCGATCATCGGAAAGAACAGCGAGACGCCGAACGCGATGCCACCGGCCATGTAGAGCGCCGAGACGGCGACCGCGACGATTGTCGGATACCGCCTCCGCCAGGCCAGCGGGAGTGCCACGGCACCCGACCACAGCAGTTCGAGCCACAGCGGCGCCCGGGTCGGTGGCATCAGGCCTGCCCAGGGATAGAGCGGCATGGTGATCACCGCTCCGACCGTCAGCGCAACGGCGCCGATCAGGTCGGCCCGGAAGCCGGTCGGTCCCGGAGACGGCCGACGCCAGCCCGGATAGGGCGGTTCGGCACTCGGCAGGATCTGGTCCAGGGCGGACCACGAGACGCCGGCGCCGTTCGCTACAGAGCCACTCACCCGGACACGGTAACGACAATCGGTCGTACGGACATCCGCCGCGTGACGGATCAGGCTCTCCGCCCGACGACGGGCGGCGGCCGCCCGCGGTGCGGGTCAGTTGCGGCTCGCCCGAGCGGCGATCTGCGGCTGGTCCGCCGATCCCTCGATCTTCTTCGCCGTCGCCGCGGCATTACCGCGGGCGATTGCGGCCTTCACCGAATCAGCTGTGCGCTGGCCCTGGGCGATCGCCCGCTCCGGTCCTTTGACCCGCTTGACGGCGACAAGACCGATCAGTCCGAGGATCACGGCGACCACGATGAGCACCCCGGCCATGATTACGAAGCCGAGGGCGATCGGCAGGTCGAGCCACTTCCAGATCGCCAGCGAGCCGGCGATGAACAGCAGAATCAACGCGTTCAGCACGAAGTAGAGGGCGCCGCCGAAGAGTCCGGCGCCGATGCCGCCGCTCTTCGCCGAGGGCACGAGTTCGGATTTCGCGAGCTCGACCTCATCCTTGATCAGGTTCGAGACCTCGGCCTGGATGTCCTTGAGGATGTCCCCGACTCCGGGCGCCTGGGGAACCTGTCCCGTGTTGGTGCTCGTCATTGCCATGGTCTCCTCCCGCGCCGAATGACGCCACGACGACGATGATCGTTGCGCCTGAGCCTAACGGCTGAACGTTCCGGGCGGGCCCAGCCGTCGCTCGCAGCGGCCTTACCCGGCATCGGGCTTGGCTATCGGCCGCGGCGGGTCAGCGGTTGTACGGCGGCTGCTGCCACGGGCCCTGCTGCGGGTGGTCTGGGTCCTGGGTCGGGTTGTCGTTCGGGTTGTCGTTCGGGTTGTCGTTCGGGTTGTCGGGGCGGCCGGTGGGACGCCAACCCGTGGGCGGCGGCACCTGCGGGGAGTAGCCGTACTCGCCGGGAACGGGCTGCGGATCGGGTGCGTGCGCCGATGGTTGGGCGGGTGCTTGGACGGATGGTTGGGCCGACGGTTGGGCCGACGGTTGGGCCGACGGTTGGGCCGACGGTTGGGCCGGTTCCGTCGGCGGACGACGCTGGGGCCGGGCTTCGGAGGGAGCCGCTGCCCGGGGCCCGGACTGCGCCGCCTGCTGGGCGGACTGCACCGTCGCCCCGTCCTCACCGTCGGGGATCGGCCGGACAACAACCGCCGTGCCGTAGGCGCAGACCTCGGTGAAGGCCTGGGCGATGTCACCGGTGTCGAACCGCATGCCGACGATCGCGTTCGCGCCGCGTTGCTGCGCGTCGGCCCACATCCGGTTCATCACCTCGTTGCGGCTCTCGTAGACGATCTTGGTGAATTCATGGATCTCACCGCCGCCCATGGCGCGGAAGCTCGCGACGAAGTTCGCTCCCAGGTTGGCGCTCCGCACGGTCATGCCCATGACCTCGCCGAGCACCGCATCGATGCTGTAGCCGGGAATCTCGTTCGTGGTGACGATGATCATGCGTCGATTCCACCAGACTCACAGGTCATCGCCCAAGGTCCTGCCGTCGGGAGTCTCGCCGAGGGACGGTGGTCAGGTAGGTTCGGCGGACGTGTCTCAGAACCCTTCCGAGCCGACCAGCCCGCTCGTCGCCGATGAACGCGCCGATCCGCCGTTCCTCGACTCCGACCGGCGGGCCCTCGAGGCCTGGCTCGAGCTCTATCGTCAGACGCTGCCGATCAAGGTCGGCGGTCTGACCGCCGAACAGTTGTGCCGCCGCTCGGTGCCGCCGTCGACGCTGAGCCTGATCGGTATCGTCCGGCACCTGACCAAAGTCGAGCGCTACTGGTTCGGCAACATCGCCGCCGGCCAGTCGATCCCCATGCTCTACCGCGAGAACGATCCGGACGGCGACTTCAATGAGGCCGATCCGGCGACCGCGTTGCGCGACCTCGACGCGTACCATGCCCAGCTTCCGGTCTCCCGGCAGCAGGCAGCGGCGGTCGACGACCTCGACCAGCCGCTGCCCGGACTGCGGCACGACGAACCGCTCAATCTGCGCTGGGTCTACCTGCACATGATCGAGGAGTACGCCCGGCACCTGGGACACGTGGACCTGCTCCGGGAAGCGATCGACGGCAGCACCGGCTACTGACCACGACCCGGTGCGATCCCGGTCCGCAAGACCGCGGCACAGCCCCTCACCGCCGATCGCCGATCGCCGTGACGATCGCTCTGACGATCGCTGTGACGATCGCAAGGTCAACGTTTGAGTCTGCGGTCGTTCGGACTGCCCGAAATCAGCCGCAGGGTCAAACGTTGAGCTTGCGGACGCCACCCGCGAGTTGGGGTCACGAGCACAGCCGTCCTGCCCCGGGCAGCGGGCCCGGGGCATCCGACCACGATCCGGATCGGCGAACCGGCGATTCGGGTGATCAATCCTCGCTGCCGGCGGTGGCCAGATTCGACTTGATCAGGTCCATCACCGTCGAATCCTGCAGGGTGGTCACGTCCCCGAGCTCGCGGTTCTCGGCGATGTCCCGGAGCAGCCGCCGCATGATCTTGCCCGAGCGGGTCTTCGGCAGCTCCTCGACGACCATGATCTGCCGCGGACGAGCGATCGGGCCGATCTCGGTCGACACGTGCTGGCGCAACTCCTTGACAACATCCGGGCCACCGTCACCCGCCTCGGACCGCAGGATGACGAACGCAACGATCGCCTGGCCGGTCGTGTCATCGGTCGCGCCGACCACTGCGGCCTCGGCAACCTTCGGATGGGAGACCAGGGCCGATTCGATCTCGGTCGTCGACATCCGGTGGCCGGACACGTTCATCACGTCGTCCACCCGGCCGAGCAACCAGAGGTCGCCGTCCTCGTCCTTCTTCGCCCCGTCTCCGGCGAAGTAGAGGCCCTCGAAGCGCGACCAATAGGTGCTCACGTAGCGCTCGTCGTCGCCCCAGATCGTCCGCAGCATGGCCGGCCAGGGCTTGGTGATCACCAGGTAACCGCCCTCACCGTTGCCGACGGGATGGCCCTCATCGTTGACGACGTCGATCGAGACACCCGGGAACGGTGTCATCGCAGCACCCGGCTTGCCGGACGTGACGCCGGGCATCGGCGTGATCATGTGCATGCCGGTTTCGGTCTGCCACCAGGTGTCGACCACCGGCGTCCGATCACCACCGATGTGGGTGCGGTACCAGACGTACGCCTCCGGGTTGATCGGCTCACCGACCGAGCCCAGCACCCGCAGGCTGGAGAGATCGAACTTCGCCGGGATGTCCGAACCCCATTTCATGAAGGTCCGGATCGCGGTGGGCGCGCAGTACAGGATCGACACCTTGTACTTCTCCACGATCTCCCACCAGCGGCCCTGGTGCGGAGTGTCGGGCGTCCCTTCGTACATCACGCTGGTGGTGCCGTTGACCAGCGGTCCGTAGACGAGGTAGGAGTGACCGGTGACCCAGCCGATGTCGGCGGCGGTCCAGAAGACGTCGGTCTCCGGTTTCAGATCGAAGGTCGCCCAGTGGGTGTACGCCGTGCCGACCAGATAGCCACCCGTTGTGTGCAGGATGCCCTTCGGCTTTCCGGTGCTGCCGGAGGTGTACATGATGTAGAGCGGGTGCTCGGCCTCGAACGCCTCGGGAGTGTGCTCCGCGGACTGCCTGCCGACGAACTCGTCCCACCACAGGTCGCGACCCTCGGTCATGTCGATCTGCTCTCCGGTCCGCCGGACGACCAGTACGTTGCGGACTCCACCGACGTGCTGGATCGCCTGGTCGACGGCCGGTTTGAGCGCTGACGGCTTGCCCTTACGGAATCCACCGTCGGCCGTGATCACGACCTCACAGCCGCAGTCCTCGATCCGGCTGGCGAGCGCCTCGGCGGAGAATCCGCCGAAGACCACGGTGTGCGGCGCGCCGATCCGGGCGCAGGCCAGCATCGCAATGGCCGCTTCCGGAATCATCGGCATGTAGATGGCGACCCGGTCACCCTTCTGCACACCGAGCTCGAGCAGGGCGTTGGCAGCCTTCTTGACCTCGGTGGTCAGCTCGGCATAGGTGATCGCCCGGCTGTCACCGGGCTCGCCCTCGAAATAGAAGGCGACGCGGTCGCCGTTGCCGGCCTCGACGTGCCGGTCGCAGGCGTTGTAGGCCGCGTTGAGCGTGCCGTCGGCGTACCACTTGGCGAAGGGCGGGTTGCTCCAGTCGATCACCTGGGTCGGCTTGGTGGCCCAACTGACTCGATCCGACTGTTTCCCCCAGAACGCCTCCGGGTCGGCCGCTGCCTCGTCGTACGTCGCTTGCGTGACGTTGGCCTGCGCTGCCAGATCCGCGGGCGGCGGGAACCGCCGGTCCTCGGTCAGCAGGTTCTCCAGGGTCTCGTCGCTCACAGCACGCCTCCTCGGGTGAAGTCCTTCGCGTCCACAGCCTAACGATCGCTGATTTCTGGGAAACGGGTGCTGGGTACTCCCAGCACAGGTTTCCCACTAGAGGTCAGGAAGCCGCGGCCGGCGTTCCCTTTCCCGTACGTGCGCGGGGTGACCGGAGACGTCGATACCGAAAGCCGGGAACAGGAGGTCGGCACGGCCATGAACATTCCGACCCTGTCGACGATGTAGGTGCCCAGCAGGTCGCGGCGACCGGCGGCGTACCGGAGGCCGACACCGATGGAGCACAGATATCCGACCGTCGCTGCGGTGAACAGCAGCCGGAAGTCTCGGTTCCGCAATTTCACGGTACGCACCGCTGCCGGTTCTCCACCCGCGGATGGAGCACATCTCGTCCTGATGGGGGTTGTCCCCGATCGTTTTCGCGCCGATGCTGGGTGACACTTGTCCGGGCGCCGGACCGCATATTGTCCGGGCCCGACGACGAATGCCCGGGTGGGCCGATCACGAATGGTGGACTGAGCGTCTATGGGGAGACTGGCCAACCTGAGCCTGCGTAACCGCGCGTTGATCGCGCTGGTGACGGTGTTCGTCATGGTCTTCGGGGCGATCACCGCCGGACAACTGAAACAGGAACTCATCCCGTCAATCAGTGTCCCCACGGCTGTGATCACCACCACCTACTCGGAGGCCGCACCGCAGGTGGTCGCGCAGAGCGTGACGACACCGATCGAGCAGGCAGTCGGCGGCGTCTCCGGTATCGAGGACATCACCTCGACCTCATCGACCGGAACATCCCAGGTCATCGTCAACATGCAGTACGGCACCGACATGACCGCCGCCCAACAGGATCTGCAGGCGGCCGTCAGCCGGATCAAGTCGGCGCTGCCCGATGATGCCGACACCCAGGTCAGCACCGGCAGCGTCGAGGACTTCCCGGTCGTCCAGCTCAGCGTCACCAGCGCAGGCGACAAGGCGACGCTGGCCGACCGACTCAGCAACATCGCCGTACCCGATCTGCAGAAGATCGACGGTGTGCGGGCGGTGACGATCTCGGGGGCCCCGGACCCGCGGATCGAAGTCGATCTTGACCTGAAGAAGCTGCAGAAGAAGGGGCTGACAACAACCGACGTGCAGCAGACGCTGCAGTCCTCCGGGCTGGTCACATCGGCCGGAAGCATCGACGCCGGCAACCGCACGATGTCGGTCAATGTCGGCGAGCGGTTGCGGTCGGCCGCCGATGTCGCCGATCTCCGCATGCTGGCGCCGGACGGATCCAAGATCAGGATCGGCGCCGTCGCGAAGGTCAGCGAGAAGAATGCACCGACCACTTCGATCTCCCGGACCAACGGCCGGGACTCCCTATCGGTGTCGATCACCAAGACGCCGGAGGGCAACACCGTCGACGTCAGCGATGCGGTCAATGCCGCGCTGCCCGACATCGCGAAGAAGCTCGGCGACGATGCGAAGTTCACCACGGTCTTCGATCAGGCGCCGTTCATCACCCAGTCGATCGACGATCTGCTGACCGAGGGCGGACTCGGGTTGGTGATGGCGGTTCTGGTGATCTTGATCTTCCTGCTCTCCGGCACCTCGACGCTGGTCACAGCGGTGTCCATCCCGGTCTCGGTGTTGATCACGTTGATCGGTCTGCGGGTGGCCGACTACTCGCTGAACATCCTCACCCTGGGTGCGTTGACCATCGCCGTCGGGCGGATCGTCGACGACTCGATCGTGGTGATCGAGAACATCAAGCGTCACCTGGCCTACGGCGAGCCCAAACTCAAGGCGATCACCACCGCGGTGCGCGAGGTCGCCACTGCGATCACGGCAGCGACTGTGACCACTGTTGCCGTCTTCCTGCCGATCACTCTGGTCGGGGGCCAGGTCGGCGAACTGTTCCGGCCCTTCGGGCTGACGGTCACCATCGCTCTGCTCGCCTCCTTGTTGGTGGCGCTGACGATCATTCCGGTACTGGCGTATTGGTTCCTGCGGGCGCCGAAGGTGACCGTCGATGCTGATCAGGTACGCGAGCAGGCCGAGGCCAAGGAACACCGGAACCTTTTACAGCGCGGCTATGTGCCGATCATCCGCGCCGCGACCAAGCATCCGATCGTGACGATCCTGATCGCTTTGCTGGTGATGGGCGGCACGGGCACCCTGTCCTCGCAGCTGAAGACGGATTTCCTCGGCGACAGCGGCCAGAACACCCTCTCGGTGACCCAGGACTTCGCGCCGGCGTTGAGCCTGGACGCAAAGAGCACCAAGGCGTCGAAGGTCGAGGATGCGATCCGTGGTGTGCCCGGCGTACAGACCGTACAGACGACCATCGGCGGCGGCGGTTTCGCCGGCATCTTCGGTGGCGGCAGCGATTCCGCATCGTTCGCGGTGACCACTGACACCGAGGATGATCAAGAACGGATCCAGCGTGATGTCAGGACGGCGATCGACAAGCTGTCCGACGTCGGATCAGTGACGGTCAGTGCCAGCTCCGGCTTCGGTACCAGCTCCGACGTCGAGGTGAACATCACCGCGCCGGACCGAGATCGTTTGGAGCAGGCGGCGGATCTGGTCTACCGGAGGATGAAGACGGTGCTGGGGGTCAGCGACCTGAGTTCCTCGATCGTTGCTGCCCAGCCGATCGTTCAGGTCGACATCGACCCGATCAAGGCCCAGCGCAAAGGGCTGAGTGTCAGCCAGATCACCGACACGTTGAAGGGCGTTCTGGCACCGGCGGTCGTCGGCAGCATCGAAACCACCGGTGACGACGAGGATGTGGTACTCAAGGTCGCCGATGCTCCGGTCGGTCTGCAGGAGCTGCGCGATCTCAAGATCACCGTGCCGGCGTCCGCCCAAACCCGTCAGTCGGGCACAGGCCCAACGACAGCAGGCCCGTCGGGTGCAGGCCAGGCCGGTGCGGGTCAGCCGGATCAGACTGGCACGGATCAGACTGGCACCGGCCAGGCGGGAGCCGGCCAGGCGGGCGGCGGCCAGGCGGGCGGCGGTCAGACCGGTGCAGGTCGGGCAGACCCGGGTGGCGCCGCCGGGCAGACAGCAGGTACGGGTTCGGTCGTGACGACCCAGGATCCGGTGCAGCCCGAGAAGATCAAGTTGTCCCAGGTGGCTGACGTCACCGAGTCCAAGGTCGCGCCGTCGATCAGTCGGCGAGACGGTCAGCGCAGCGCGACCGTCTCGCTGACGCCGATCGGTGACAACCTGAGTGCGGTCAACTCCGATGTGACAAAGGCTCTGGACGGACTTGATCTTCCTGCGGGAGCTTCGACGCAGCTGGGCGGTGTCAGCTCCGACCAGGCCGATGCGTTCTCCCAGCTCGGGTTGGCGCTGCTGGTCGCTATCGCGATCGTGTACGTGGTCATGGTTGCGACCTTCAAGAGCTTGGTTCAGCCGCTGATCCTGCTGGTCTCTATCCCGTTCGCGGCGGTCGGAGCGCTGCTGGCGTTGGTGATCACCGATACTCCGTTGGGCGTACCGTCGCTGATCGGATTGTTGATGTTGGTCGGCATCGTAGTCACCAACGCGATCGTTCTGATCGACCTGGTGAACCACTACCGCGCGGCCGGTGAATCGGTGAACGAGGCGTTGATCAACGGGGCCCGGCGAAGGCTGCGTCCGATTCTGATGACCGCCATCGCGACGATCTTCGCGCTGGTGCCGATGGCGCTCGGTGTAACAGGTGGCGGTGTGTTCATCTCCCAGCCCTTGGCGATCGTGGTGATCGGTGGTCTGGTTTCCTCGACGGTGCTGACCCTGATCCTGGTTCCGGTGCTCTATCGGCTGGTGGAGGGGCGCCGGGAGCGCAAGCAGCTTCGACTGGAGGCCGAACGCGAGGCGCGGGAGGCCCAACTCGCTGCCCGCCGCGCCGAGATCGACCGCGCCGAGGCAGAGGCGCAGGCCGCCCGGGAGGCTGAGGAAGCTGCGGCCCGCGAGGCGGCCCTGCAGGCGTCGGTTGCCCGGGCGGAAGCCGAGGCCCGTGCCGAAGCCGAGGCCCGGACCAAGGCCCAGGCCGACACCGGAGGACCACTGCAGCGGCTGGCTCGTCGCTTCCGGCGATCCGGCTGATCAGTCGAGCACCGCACCGTGCGCGGCTGCGATGGTGATCGCGCCGGCGATGTCGACATGGGTGTTGCCCAGGACCGCTGCCGTGAGATCGACGCCGTCGAGGGTGCAGCCGGTCAGATCGGCGTCGACGAACCGGGTGTTGCGTACGGTCGCAAGGCTGAGATTGGCCGACCGCAGTGTCGCTCCGCCGAAATCGGAATCGGACAGATCGGCGTCCCGGAAGTCCACTCCGGTGAAGTCGATCTTGGTCAGATCCGCGCCGCGTAACGTGACCCCCTGCCACAGCCCACCCTTGATCGTGATCGGGTGAAACTCGCAGTCGGTGAAGATCGATCCGGACAGTTTGCAGCCGGACAGAGTGGCCGAGAAGAACGAACTGCGCGCGAAGGTGCACGCGACGAAGCTGGTCTCGTGGTGTTCCGAGGCGTTGAAGGCGCAATTGCCGAAGCGACACGCATCGAAGATCACGTTGCGGCTGCGGACCTCGGTGAAGTCGACGCGGCTGAATCGACAGTCGACGAACCGCAGCCCGTCCAGCTCATTGCCGTACCAATCCTCGTCGAGGATGTCCTCGCCAGTGCGCACTCCCGGATCAGCCATGGCAGGAACGGTACGTCGGGCTTCCGACAGTGCGCAGCCGGCTCACAGACCCAGCGGAATGTCCAACCCGTCCTCACCGCTGGTCAGGGCAAGCTCCTGGTGGTCGACCCGGGCCCGCCAACAGGAGGCCTGGAAGGGTAGTAACAGCGGTTCGGGTGACCGCGCGTAGTTGTCATAGAGGCCGCCGACCTCCTTCAGCAGTGCGGCCCGGCGTGAATCGTCCAGTTCGGCGGTCGCCGGACGGCTGACGACCATGTCCAGCAAGCCGGGTCGGTCGATCGGCAACCAGTTGCGGAAGTTCCGTCGCTCCAGGTCTGTGAAGTACGGCGTCTGTGCCATCGCCTCGACCGAGCCCTGGCCGAAATCGCCGCTCATCGCGTCGGGATCAACCTCCTGGAGGATTCGGGCGAGCTTCTTCACCCACGGAACCGTGTCGTCGCGGGTGAGGTAGACCGCCACCAGCCTGCCGCCGGGCCGCAGGACGCGAGCGATCTCCACGCTGACCAACCCCGGTGCGAAGCGGTGCAGCGTCTCTGCCGAGCTGACCACATCGAAAGTCTGGTCTGCGAACGGGAGAGATTCGGCCTGCGCGACAACGTGTAATCCGGTGGGGACGCGCGGAGCCAGCCGGCCGATCACCGACGCGGAGCGATCCAACGCATGCACCCGGTGGCCGGCCGCAGCGGCCATCCTGGCCAGTCGGCCACGTCCGGACCCGAGGTCAAGGAGGCGCTGGGGCGAATCGCCCAGCATCCAGGAGATCGCCGCCTCGGGGAAGGGGGCACGGCGCTGATCGGGCATGGTCGGAGTCTAGTGTCCGCATCGGCGGATGCCTCAGGCGTGACACGATGGCTCGGTGGCATCGCCGAACTCCGACCCGCTGGCCGATCTGGCACGTCTGGAAGGCGTAGCATCCGCGGTGATGGCCGCGCGGGATGCGGTGGATGCCGTGTTGCGGGACCGTGGCCGTCGCCAGGTCACACCCGAGCAGCAGGCCGACGCGCTGGTCCGGGCCGCGCGGGCCAACGCCGAGCTCGGTGATCTTGAGACCTCCGACCAGGATGGACGACCGGGTCGTTCCGGCTGGGAGGCAGGAACACTTCGTCTCTACGTCGAACTGGTCGATTGTGCGGCACTGATCCGGGTCTCACCCCTGCAGGCGGTGGCCAGAGCTCATGCCGTACTGGCTCGCGGTCTGCTGCCCGAAGATGATCTTGGTCGGGTCCGGGCCGACCCGGCAGCGGCGGAGCGGATGGCGTCGCTCGGGCGGCTGTTGACCGCACCGACGACGGCGCCGGTGATCGTGGTGGCCGCGGTGGCGCACGCCGAGTTGATCACCGTGAGCCCGTTCAGCATCGGCAACGGGATCGTGGGCCGAGCGGTCGAGCACATGATCATGATCGCCGGTGACCTCGACCGGCCACCGGTCACCGTTCCCGAGTTGGGACACCTGCAATCGGGTGCGGACTATCGCCGTGCGCTGGACGGATATCGGTCCGGTGCAGCCAACGGCGTCCGGGAGTGGCTGCTGCACGTCGCGGCGGCCGTGACCAGAGGGGCTGAGTTGTCTCCGCTCCGGCCGGCCGGAACGCTCCGGGGTGGCCGCCGCCGAGGCTGAACCACGAACGGGGATCGTTCCGGACGCGACTCGGCGCCCACAGACCTGTGGGCGCCGGCCTGCGCACTCGTCCGAGCGACCAAGCGTGCACACGCACTGTTGGCCCGGGCGGACCCGGATCGCAACTGCCCTCTACGGATGGGTGATCACCGCGTGGGTACTCGGATTGTGCGCGAGCATCACTGCCGATCACGCGCCGCCTCCGGGCGACCTCACGGTCAGCGTCGGGCTCGCCACCTCTACGGCTCCTAACCGCCAAAATCCTAAGCGGGGCGACGATCCCGGCCGGCAGACGGTGCGAGATACATCAGTTCTGCTCGACTTCCTTTGTACCCCACCGCAGGCCGTTTGAGAAGGGTTCGACGTCAGGAATCTGCTACCGACCAGTAGCAACTCCAAGCAGCCGTCCCATAGTTGATCATGGCGACGGAGGTCTCCGGTCGGCGGGCCCGCCGGATGGGTTGTCCACAGGTTTTCGGAGGGCGCCGGTTATCCACAGATTCCGGCTGGGCGCGGCACAGCCGGGGCTGACAGTCGCAAGGTGACAGCGTGGGAAAGAACCCGACCCCGGATGCAACCTCGGATGCAACCTCGGATGCAACCTCGAGGGCAACGTCGAAGGTGATGCCGACGGCCGACCAGCGCGCAGGGCGGCGTCGGACGCCCGCAACAGATGAGGATGACTGGCTGCGCCCCGAGGCGGGACCGGCCAGCGATCATCCGCTCCTGCTGACGGCCGACATCGAGTTGCTGGACAGCGTCCTCGCCGCGACAGCGGCGGCCGGTGCGGAGCCGACCGTGTCCGACTCGACGGCAGCAATCCGGTCACTGTGGTCCGCGGCGCCGATGGTGGTCATCGGAGCCGACCGCGCTCGTGGGGTTGCGGAGTTGCTGCTGCCACACCGGACCGAGGTGTACGTCGTCGGCCCGGAATCCCGGCTCGCTGAGATGTCGGCGTGGTCGGCACCTCTCGGTGCGGCGGTGATCGGGATGCCCGACGGCGCCGGCACCTTGACCGCGGCAGTCTCCGACGTCATCGGACGTGGCTCAGGGACCGGTCGGCTGGTCACGCTTGTCGGTGGATCGGGCGGTATCGGGACGTCGTCGCTCGCGGCCGCGCTGGCCGTGGGTGCGGCTTCCCTCGGACTTCCGGCGATGTTGGTCGACCTCGACGTGCTCGGCGGCGGGATCGACCTCCTCGTCGGGGCTGAGGGGGTGGCCGGCTGGAGATGGCCGAGGCTGGGTGCGGCGCAGGGGCATCTCGGCGATCTCACCGGCCACCTTCCCAGACTCGGTGGCCTGGACATCCTGTCGACCGCCCGCGGGGAAGGCCCGGACACACTGTCGCCGGAGGCAGTGCGAGCGGTGTTGTCATCGGCCACCCGCAGCCACCGTGTGGTTGTCGTCGACCTGCCACGATCGCCGGCCCCCGCCGTTGTCGAGGCGCTGCGGCGATCGACGGCCACTCTGCTCGTGGTGTCGGCGGATGTCCGGGGGATCGCCGCCGGCCGGGTCACGGCCGCCTCATTGCGGGACCTGACGACTGTGCTGGCGCTGATCGTGCGTCGACCCCGCGGTGGAGCGATCGATGCCGAGGTGGTTGCGGAGTCGGTCGGCGTGCCGTTGGCCGGGGCCGTCGGCACGGATGCCACGCTGCGGCATGGCTCTGAGCGCGGTGATCCGCCGGGCCGGCTACCGCGAAGTCCCCTGGGCCGGCTGAGCAGCCGCCTGCTGGACCGGTTGCTCGACGAGGGCGGATCGTTATGACGGCGGTTGCGGAACTTGAGCCGATCCGGGCCAAGTTGGCAGCGCTGGGCAGGGCACACACCGCCGCCGATGTCGCCGAGGCGATGCGCGCCGAGGGGATGCTGGTCAGTGACGCCGCGCTGCGGGCGACGGTCGAGGCGATCCGCCGCGACAGCGTCGGCGCCGGCCCGTTGGACCCGCTGCTGCGAACCGAAGGGGTCACCGACGTGCTGGTCAACGGTCCGGACCAGGTATTCATCGATCGGGGCTCCGGCCTGGAGGACGCCGGCGTGCGGTTCGGGTCTGACGCCGAGGTGCGACGCCTCGCCCAACGACTCGCGGCGTCGGTCGGCCGGCGGCTCGATGACAGTACGCCGTTCGTCGACGCCCGGCTGCCCGACGGAACCCGGGTGCACGCCATTCTCGGGTCGCTCGCCGACCCGGGTACCTGCATCTCGTTACGCGTGCCGGCCAGGAAGACCCTCAGCCTCGAGGATCTGACCGAGGCGGGAACGATTCCGGCGGCGGGTGCGCACCTGTTCACGGCGATGATCACCGCCCGGGCTGCGTTCCTGATCAGTGGGGGCACCGGGTCGGGCAAGACGACCCTGCTCGCCGCCCTGCTCTCGCTGATGCCTCCGGCCGAGAGGTTGGTCATTGTCGAGGACTCCCGGGAGTTGTCGCCCCGGCATCCTCATGTCGTACGGCTCGAGGCGCGCCCGGGCAACGCCGAACGGACCGGCGCGGTCACCATGACCGACCTCGTCCGGCAGGCGCTGCGGATGCGCCCCGACCGACTCGTCGTGGGCGAGGTCCGCGGTGCGGAGATCTGCGATCTGCTCACCGCGATGAACACCGGTCACGAGGGCGGCTGCGGGACGGTTCACGCGAACTCGGCCGCCGACGTGCCGGCCAGGTTGGAGGCTCTGGCCGCCATCGGTGGCCTCGACCGTGACGCGGTACACGCCCAGGTGCACTCGGCGCTCGACCTGTTGGTGCACATCCGCCGCGATCCGGAGGGCAGGCGTCGGGTCAGCGAGCTCAGCGTCCTGGAGCGGGCCGGAACGCGCGGACTGGTCACGGCAGTCTCGGCGGTGGAGTTCGATGCCCGACGGGTACGGACCGGCGCCGGAGCCGGTGCGCTGGAACGGATCCTGTCCCGGTGATGATCACTGTCGCGGTTGTGTTGGCCGGCATCTGCGGCGGGCTGGCCGTGGGCCCTGCGCCCGGCCGGTCGATGCTGGCCCGACTCGTCCCCGTCGATCAGCACATCCGGACACGGCCGGTGCCGGGCCGTCGGCCGCGGACGATGCTGCTCGGGTGCGTCGGCGTCGCCGTTCCGGTGTCGCTCGGCGCGGCCGTCGGCGCTCGCGCGTTCTGGCTCAGTGTGCCCGTGATGATCACTGCCGCGACGACCTGGGTGCTGGTCCGGGCCGCTGTCGTCCGTCGTCGCGCGGCGGCCGGTCGGCGAGAGGCGGCCCAGGCCTGCTCGGTCCTGGCGACCCAGGTCCGGATCGGCCAACCTCCTCTGGTTGCTGTTCGGTCGGCGGCCGCGGACTGCCCCGTCCTAGCACCCGCGGTAGCGGTGGTCGATCTCGGTGGCGATCCGGTCGCGGTCTGGCGGCGGCAGGCGCTGACGCCCGGGTACGGCGGTCTGGCGGAGATCGCTCGCGCCTGGCAACTGTCGATCCGCACCGGCGCGGACATGGGGGACGCGCTCGACAAGGTGGCCGAGGGACTCTTCGAGGATGATGCACTCGGTCTGGTGATCGCGAGTGAGGCGGCGGGGCCGCGGGCCAGCGGCAAGATCATGGCGGTCCTCCCACTGGCCGGGATCGGTCTCGGATATGCCATCGGTGGCGATCCGCTGCGGTTCCTCACGAGGTCGCCGTACGGATGGGCCTGTCTCGTGATCGGCACCCTGCTGGCCTGCGCGGGCGTGCTCTGGATGGAGCGGGTCGCCGATCGTGCTGCGATCTAGCACGGTTCTCCATCACCGCGACACATACAGGGCGGGCCCGGAAACCGGGCCGAGGGCGGGAAGCAATAGTCGATGATCAACCAGCTGTCCGCCGTCGTGGCCGTCCTGCTGGCGGGCACGGCCGTGGGCGCCATGATCTCCGGGCCGTCGACCGGGCTACGCAGGCTCGGGACGTCCGCTCACCGTTCCGGTGCGCCTCCGGGCGGCAGCCCGCAGCGTGGCTCCGGCGCCGTCGCTGGACTGTTCGCCCCGCGACCGGGATCGCTGCCGGCGGGGCACCGGAAAGCGTTCGGCCTGGCTGCCGCCGTCGTCGTCCCCCTCGGTCTGCAGGGGCTGACCGACATCGGGCCGATCGCCTGGTGCGCTGCCCCGGCGGCCGGCATCGCCGCGTACCTGCTGGCCTGTCGGTTGGAAGCGCCGGGCGCCCGGCGCCGGCGACAACAACTCGTCGATGAACTACCCACGGCGCTCGACCTGCTGTCTGCGGCGATCGCCGCCGGATTGCCACTGCGCTCGGCTGTCCGTGAGCTCGTCGACGTCTCGGAGGGACCGTTGGCCGAAGACCTGCGCGGCGTGATCGCCGGTATCGATCTCGGTCGCAACGATGCCGAGGCCTGGCGTTCGCTGGGTGATCATCCAGCCCTCGGCCCGGTCAGCGTCGACCTGGCTCGGTCGGTGCAGTCCGGGACCATGATCGCCGCCGCCTTGCAGCGGCACGCCGCCATCGCCCGGCGCGATCGCCGCGGCGAGCGGGAGGCCAGAGCACGGACCGTCGGCGTCAGATCCGTGCCGCCGCTGATGCTCTGCTTCGTGCCTGCCTTCCTCTTGATCAGCATCGTGCCGATCGTGGCCTCCGGCATCCTGCAGGCGCTGCGCTAATGCGCGGCACTGCGGCTGGTGCGGCGCAGCTGGTTATGCACAGATCGGGAGCACCTCGAAGCGCTGTCCACAGATTCCGGATGGCGTGAACCAACCTCCGGCGCCAGTCGCAGTGTTCCTGTGCAGGGGAAACACGGCATCGATGCGATGCCATGAACACAGAGGAGTTCTGCATGACAGAAGTCGCAGCGCGGGAACCGGGCACCGGCACGATGGGCAGCCACGGCGAACGCGGACTGGTGACCGTCGAGTTCATCTTCGGCATCATTCTGGTGATCGCGATCATCACCGTTGTGGTGTCGGTCATCCACAACCCGGCCGTCGGCCAGCTGATGCTCCAGCTGCTGAGTTGGATCCTGGGCCTGATCAAGGGGGTGAAGGCCTGACCGCGGTCGGCGGCGGGCACCGAGACGGTTCGCGATGGCGGCGGCAGGGGCCGCCGGCATCCGGACCGCGACGCGGTGCAGCCGCCACGATGATGCCCGTCACGCGCGCCGGGCCCACTCCCAGGTCGGACGGCCGGACCAGCACGGAATGGTCACGGTCGAACTCGTCTTCGGCATGTTGATCATCGCGATCCTGATGGCTGTCTTCGGATGGGGCATTCTGCTGTTCGGCGTCCAGGTGGGATGCATCGACACGGCCCGAGACGTCGCCAGGCAGGCGGCGCGCGGTGATCAGGACGCCGTTCGGCTGGCTGAATCGCAGGCGCCGCACGGCGCAACGACCAAGATCATCGGGCGTGGACAGCAGCTCACCGTGCAGGTGCGGGTGCGGTCCAAGCCATTCGACTTCGTCCCGGCGATCACCGTGACCGCCGAGGCGACCGCAGTCCGGGAGCCCGGAGAGCAGCGATGAACACCACTGCCCAGCGCGGAAGCGGCACCCTGCTTGCACTGACCGTGGTGATCTTCCTGCTGAGCCTCACCTCGGCCGTCGCAGTGTTCGGTCGCTTCCTGGTGGCGCATCACCGCGCTGCCGCCGCAGCCGACCTGGCCGCCTTGGCCGGGGCACAGGCGTACGGAACGGGGGAGAACGGTTGCGCAGCGGCGCGGGCCATCGCCGCCCGGAACGATCAGCACCTGGCCGGATGTTCAGTCATCGGTGACCGGACGGACTTCGTGCTCTCGGTGCGGATCACCGCAGCTGTGCCGACGCGGGTGCCGATGCTGCCGGTGGTGATCACCGCCACCGCCGGCGCCGGGCCGGTCCGATGATCGGCAGACGGATACCTGACGATCAGCGGTCAGAGTCGGGCATGCATCCGTTCCAGCACCCCCGGCACGTCGTCGATCTGGTACACGGTGCCGTCGAGGCCACGTACGGTCCCGCGGTAGGTCCCACACTGTTGGAAATAGTTCATCGACGCCACGACCAGTTGGGGCGTGGCATCTTTGCGGCCCTGCGGCGTGAAGATCAGGTCGAGCCTGCCGTCGTCCGCGGAGACTCGGGTCGGCGCCAGCCGGCCGGGGGACAATGGGGTGAAGGACATTCCGGCCACCGCCTCGCAGCCCTGCGGGGTCCAGATACAGGACTCCTCTTCAGTCCCGGGCGGTTGGGATCGGGTCGTGCAGTTCGCTCCGACGATGCCGGCCGGCGTCTGCAGCGCGAAGGTCCCCCAGGTCCAGTCCGTGCGATAGGGGAGATGGCTGCGGTGTTCGTCGAGGATGGCGACGTCGCGGGTCGGATCGAAGACGACCCTGTGGCCGGCGATCATCAACTCTCCACAGGCCGGGAAGATCACCTTGTAGGTGAACATCGCCGCCGCCGAGGGCCTCTGTCTGCGGCGCAAAGGGGAGCTGACCGCGAGCGCGGCCGAAGACCTGCCGGCATCCAGGTGCAGTTCACCGCTGAATGCCGGTCGGGCGGGCGAGCCGGTGATGTTGATCAGGATCCGATGGTGATCATGATCGCGGTCGAACGCGTACTCCAGGCGATGGCCGTCCGTCTCGAACACGCAACGGCCGGCATCGAACAACCGGGCCGGCAGCTGTGCCCGGCCCCTGCCCGCCGCGGACCGTTCGTACAGGTCGCCCGTTGCGCGGTGAAAGCCGTAGATCTCCGAGGTGGCCAGGTATTTGGCGTCCTGGATGATCATGGAGCTGGCCCAGTCCGGATGGATGAGGGTGAAGCCGATCCACTCCTTGAGCCGGAAGGATTCCCATCGGCGGCGGGGTCCGGTGAACGCGTCGAGCGGATTGACCAGGTCCGGTCGGCCGGCGAGCCTCCCCCAGCGCCGACTCCGGTGCTCGACCAGTGCGTCCGCAGTGATCACCTGGCCAGGCTAACCGGCACCGCGCGGTCAGACCTGCGGTTGGGAGAAACTGCCGACGTCGGTCGGCGCAGGATCACGCAACAGCGCCTCGAGCAACCAGATGGCCGCCTGCTTGTCGAGCATCTGGTTGGCGTTGCCGCACTTGGGCGAGACAACGCAGGACGGGCAGCCCAGTTCACATCGGCAGGAGTTCAGGCGTTCCAGGGTTGCCGCCCACCAGGCCTCGGCGACCTGGTATCCCCGCTCGGCGAAACCGGCACCGCCGGGATGGCCGTCGTGCACGAACACGGTGAGTGTCCCGGTGTCGGGATGCAGGATGGTGGACAGGCCGCCGATGTCCCACCGATCACACGGCGCGAACATCGGGAGAAGCCCGATGGCGGTGTGCTCGGCCGCGTGGGCGGCAGAGCCCAGCTGGGTGGCCGACAGGTCGAGACCGGACCCGTCGAAGGTCCACCACGTCGCCTTCGTCCGCAACCGCCGCTCCGGCATGTCCAACGGTGTCTCGTCCCAGACGTCGGACGTGACCTCGTCTCGACGCAGATAGCCGACGACCTGGGAGAACACGTCCACCTCGCCGTAGTGGAGCACACCGTTGCCGAACGGCCGGTGCTGCAGCTCCTCGACGATCTGGACGTCGTGGGTACCGCGAGGTTCGGTGTAGTAACCCGGGCGGGCCGCACTGACTAGCGCCTCGCACTCCTCCTGGTCGAGCTCCTCGACCAGATAGCTGTCGCCCTGGTGCAGGTAGACGGCTCCCGGATGCACCGTGCCGTCCGATCCTGCCTGGTCAACGGTGCCGAGGACGCGACCGCTGTCGATCTCGACGATCTCGATCACGGGACCCCCGGCACCGCGCAGGTCGACCGCGTCGCCGGCCCGCTCGGGCCGTGGCCAGAACCATCCGGCGGGCCGCCTTCGCAACACGCCTTGGGATTCCAGCCGGTGCAGCACCGGGATCATCTGGGGACCGAACCAACAGGCGTCGGCTTCGGTGATCGGCAGTTCCTGGGCGGCGGCCGCCAGGTGCGGGCCGAGCACGTACGGATTGGCCGCGTGCAGGACGGTCTGTTCGATCGGCTCGTCGAACAGCAATTCCGGGTGATCGAAGTAGTAGGCGTCGAGTGGATTCCTCGCCGCGATCAACACAACCTCGGCGTCCCGTCCGGTCCGGCCGGCGCGGCCGGCCTGCTGCCACAGCGCCGAGCGGGTGCCGGGAAAGCCGGTGATGATCACCGCGTCCAGGCCGGCCACGTCCACGCCGAGCTCGAGCGCATTGGTCGCCGCCAACCCGCGCAACGACCCGTCCTGCAGGCCGGCCTCCAGCGCCCGCCGGTCCGAGGCCAGATAGCCCGCCCGGTAGGAATCGATCCTCGGCGGGCCGTCGCCACCGACGCCGACCTGTTCCTGGGCACGGACCGCGGTCAGTTCGGCCATCCGACGCGACGCGATGAATGTGACCGTTTGCAGGCCCGCATCCACGAACCGTGCCATCAGGTGCGCTGCCTCGTCGGTCGGATACTGCATCGGCTCCCACAGGGTGAAGTCCACCGCTCCGTGGGGCGACGCATCCTGGTCGACGACGGTCACCCGGTCGGCCTCGCAGCCGACCAGTTCGGCAGTCATCCGGTCGGCACCGGTCACGGTCGCGGAGGCCAGGATGAACACCGGATTGGCGCCGTAGGAGGCACACAGTCGGCGCAGCCGACGAACGACCTGGGCGACGTGGCTGCCGAAGACGCCCCGGTAGCGGTGCGCCTCGTCGATGACGACGTACCTCAGGTTGCCGAGGAAGCCGGCCCAGCGACCGTGATTGGGCAACACGGAGTAGTGGAGGAAGTCGGGGTTGGTCAGCACGTAGCCGGCATGGTCGCGGGCCCAGTCCCGTTCCGCGGTGTCGGAATCACCGTCGACCGCGGCGACCCGCCATCCGGGAAGTCCGAACTCGCCGGCCGCCCGCAACTGGTCGTGCGCCAGCGCCTTCGTCGGCGCCAGATACAAGGCGGTGTGCGGGCGTTTCGGGCGTAACAGGCTGCGCGTCTGGGTCCGTGCGGTCAGCGGCACTGGAGCGGTGGCGGCAGCTCCACCGTAGGTCGCCGCCATCACCGGAAGCAGATAGCCCAGCGTCTTGCCGGATGCTGTGCCGGTGGTCACCGCGACCGGGCACCCGGCATATGCCGCGTCGGCGACCTGAACCTGGTGCTGCCACGGCCGCTCGATTCCCCGCGACCGGACCGCATCGACAACCTCGACCGGCAGCCAGGACGGCCAGTCGGCGTAGCGGGCGACCCGTTCGGGCAGCCGCCGGCGGTGGCGCACCTGCTCGGAGTCCAGCAGGCCCTGCCCGTCCGACATCTCCCGCCTCTCCGGTCGCACCGACGTCGTCACCCCACCAGTGTCGCGCCTCGCACCGACACGCGCTGCATCGACCTGCCGACAGGCACCGCGGTAGCGGCTGCTTGAGCGGATGCTGCATAATTTGCCCCGGCTCATGCCCGGTCAGGTGAGTCACCGTTAGACTCCGGGCAAGCTGCGCGCAACGGCGCGTTGTGGAGTTCGCCCCCTACCACTTCCCGCAGCATCCACAGGAGTGCTTATATGTACGTTCCGACCGCGCTTGAAGTTTCTTTGTCGGCCGGCAACCTCACGGTGGTGGCCATCGTCGCCGTCATCGCTCTGATCGCTCTCGCCATGGCGTTGGTCTTCCGGCGTCAGGTCCTTGTCGCCGGCGAGGGCACCGAAAACATGCGGACCATCGCCCAGGGTGTCCAGGAGGGCGCGGCCGCCTACCTCGGCCGCCAGTTCCGGACGCTCGGCGGGTTCGCGGTCGCCGCGTTCCTGCTGCTTCTGGCGTTGCCCGCCCACAGCGACACCGGGGCCTCACAGCTGCTGCTGAGGATCTGTCGATCGATCGCCTTCCTGGTGGGGGCGTTCTTCTCGGCGATGATCGGCTATCTGGGCATGTGGCTGGCAGTCCGGGCGAACGTCCGGGTTGCCGCAGCAGCCCGCGAGGACGGCCGCAACCCGGCCATGCGGATCGCCTTCCGGACCGGCGCCCATGTCGGCATGTCGACCGTCGGCCTCGGCCTGCTCGGCGCTTCGCTGGTGGTGCTGCTCTTCCGCAGCGATGCACCGACCATCCTCGAGGGATTCGGCTTCGGCGCCGCCATGCTGGCCATGTTCATGAGGGTCGGCGGCGGCATCTTCACCAAGGCAGCAGACGTCGGCGCCGACCTGGTCGGCAAGGTCGAGCAGAACATCCCCGAGGACGATCCGCGCAACGCCGCCACCATCGCCGACAACGTCGGTGACAACGTCGGCGACTGCGCCGGCATGGCAGCCGATCTGTTCGAGTCCTACGCCGTCACCCTGGTTGCGTCGCTCATCCTCGGCAAGGCCGCCTTCGGTGCCGACGGACTGATCTTCCCGTTGATCGTCCCGGGTATCGGCGTGATCACCGCGATCATCGGCATCTTCCTGACCAAGCCGCGGACCGGCGAGAACGGCCTGCGGACGATCAACCGGTCCTTCTACCTGTCAGCGGTGATCTCCGCCGTGCTGGTGGCGATCGCGTCGTTCATCTTCCTGCCGTCCAACTTCGCCGATCTCGGCCTGCCGTCGGGCACCACCTTCAGCGGTCCGATCGACGATCCGCGCGTTGTGGCGCTGATCTCGGTGCTGATCGGCATCCTGCTGGCCGTGATCATTCTGTCGCTGACCGGCTACTACACCGGCACCGAGGACCGGCCCACCCGCGACGTCGCAAAGACGTCCCTGACCGGCGCCGCGACGGTCATCCTCTCCGGCATCTCGCTGGGACTGTCCTCGGCGGTCTACACGGCGCTGGTGATCGCCGCCGCGGTGTTCGGCGCCCTGCTCATCGGTGGTTCCGGGATCGTCGCGCTGTTCTGCATCGCGCTGGCCGGGTGCGGTCTGCTCACCACCGTCGGCGTGATCGTTGCGATGGACACCTTCGGTCCGGTTTCGGACAACGCGCAGGGCATCGCCGAGATGTCGGGCGACGTCGAGGGCGAGGGCGCCCAGATCCTCACCGAGCTGGACGCTGTCGGAAACACCACCAAGGCGATCACCAAGGGCATCGCGATCGCTACTGCCGTGCTTGCGGCGACTGCTCTGTTCGGGTCCTACACCGACTCCATCCGTGGTGTGTTGGCTGATGCGTACGACAAGTTCACCTCCCAGGCCGTTGTGTACGCCCCGGCCGTTCTGGTCGGCGTGCTGGCCGGTGCCGCGGTGGTGTTCCTGTTCTCCGGGCTGGCGATCAACGCCGTCGGCCGTGCCGCTGGTGCCGTGGTCTTCGAGGTACGCCGGCAGTTCCGCGAGATTCCCGGGATCATGGAAGGCACCGGCAAGCCGCAGTACGGCCGCGTCGTCGACATGGTGACGCGGGACTCGCTGCGCGAGCTCGGAACGCCTGGCCTGCTGGCGATCATGGCCCCGATCGCGGTCGGCTTCGGCCTCGGTGCGCCGGCGCTCGCGGGTTATCTGGGCGGCGCCATCGCGACCGGCACTCTGATGGCGGTGTTCCTGGCCAACTCCGGCGGCGCGTGGGACAACGCCAAGAAGATCGTCGAGGATGGCTACGCCGGCGGCAAGGGTTCGCCTGCGCATGAGGCAACGGTGATCGGTGACACGGTCGGTGACCCGTTCAAGGACACCGCGGGCCCCGCGATCAACCCGTTGATCAAGGTGATGAACCTGGTCGCACTGCTGATCGCACCCGCTGTCGTGTCGATGAGCTCGCTGTCGGATTCGCCGAATCCGATGCGGTACGTCATCGCCCTGGCCGCCTTCGCGATCGTCGTGACGATGGTCGTGATCAGCACCCGCCGCCAGGTCGGCATCGCGGAGGAGAACGACGGTTCCGATGCCGGCAACACCGGCGGCAGCGGAGCCGGCGCCACCGAGCCGGAACTTGCTGTGGACAAGACCGAATGAGCAGCCGGGGCGTTTGTCCCCGACTGACACAATCGCAGCTATGACGCAGCCCGACAGGCCGTACCAGCCGCCGGTCCAGCCTCCTGCCGGAGGCCAACCGGCCCCGTACGGCCCGTCGGGCTTTCCACCGGGCAACCTCCCACCAGGAAGCCCGCCGGGCAGTTATCCGCAGGCCGGCTTCCCGCCGGGCTATCCCGTCCCCGCGTGGGCACGGCAACCCGATCCGATGCCGACCGCACCGGTCGAGTACCAGCACATGCTGCGCGGCCCCCGACACCGCTGGTGGCGACCACTGGTCACCGTGCTGCTCTGCGCGGCACTGGCGGTCGCGGTGCAGGTGATCACCGGACTGGTGGTCGGTGGAGTGCTGGTCGCCACCGGGACTCCGGTGTCCGACGTGGTCCGTCGGATCTCCACGACCAGCCCGATGGCTCCACTGACCTTCGCAGTGGTGATCATCAGCCTGGTCTCCTTGATCCCCTCGGCGATGCTGGCCAACTGGATCGTCAACGGCGTCCGGCCGGGCTATCTGTCCTCGGTCGCGGGCCGCTTCCGTTGGCGCTGGTTCGCCCGTTGCCTGGTGATCACCGTGCCGATCTTCGTGATCTTCGTCGTCCTCCAGGTAGCGTTCGGCCAGGAGATCGGGCCGCGTCCCCAGCACTGGGTCATCTTGTTGATCATGGTGATCATCGGCATCCCGTTCCAGTCGGCAGGCGAGGAGTACGCATTCCGCGGCCTGGTGCTGCAGAACGTCGGTTCCTGGTTCGGCCGTCCGAAGGTCGCGCTGGTCGCTGCGATGATCCCGTCGGTGATCGTGTTCGCGCTGGCCCACGGCAGTTTCGACCCCTGGGTGTTCGCCGACCTGGCGATCTTCGCGCTGGCATCGTGTTTCGTGGCCTGGCGCACCGGCGGCCTGGAGTCGTCTGTTGCCCTGCATGCCTCCAACAACGTCACCTTGATGATCGCCACCTTGCTCTTCGGCGGGTGGGATCAGGCGTTCGTCAGCTCCAACACCGTCGGCAGTCCGATCGCTCCGCTGGCAACGTTGATCGTCAACGGCATCTGCATCGCCGTGATTCTGTGGCAGGCCAGACGCGTGCGGCTGCAGCGGACCTACCAGCGGCGACAGCCGCAGACCGCTCCCGCCGGCTATCCGGCCCGCGGATGAGGCTCGGATGGACGCCGGCCCATTTCGGCTTCGAACGCCCGGTCGAGGATGATCAGCAGCGCGCGCGTGCTTGGCCGTAGCACTGCGCGGTCGATGATCGTCGACGTCGGCACACCGAGCTCCGCCCGGGCCCAGGCCGGCAGGATCGCCAGCGCGCCGAGTGCCAGCACCCGATAGCCGGCGCGTTCCGGCCCGGTCAACGGCGGATTCCACAGGCAGAACTGGGCAGCCGCCCTGGCCGGCGCGGTGCCGCGCAGCAGTGGTCGAAATTGCTCCAGTTGCTCCCGCAGTCGATCATGGGTGAGCGGCGGGTCCGTCACGCCGAGTGCCGTGGCAGTGATCGCCATGTCAGCCACGTAGCGATCGACCTCGGATTCGGGGAGCGGCCGGATCGCGTAGGCCCGATTGGCCGCCAGGAAGCTGTCCATCTCGGCGACGTGGATCCACAACAGCAGCTCCGGATCTGATGCTGCATACCCGGTGTGGTCAGGCATCGTGCCGGTCACCTGCTGGTGGATCCGCCGGACTCGGTCGATCCGTTCCCGAGCCTGCTCGACCGAACCGTACGTGGTGGCGTCGATGAAGGCCGCGGTCCGCCGCAGCCGACCCCACGGATCGGAACGGTAGCCCGAATGATCATGAACGGCCTGCATCGCCGCCGGATGCAGGGACTGCAACAGCAGTGCGCGCAGGCCGCCGATCAGCATGGCGACGTCTCCGTGCACCTTTCGCACGGGAGAATCCAGCGGCAACCAGGGCTCGTCGTCGTCAACCGCATGGGTGATGACCGCCCCGTCACCGGCGAGGCGGTCGGTGACCGCGTGCACCAACTTGGCGCCCAGCACGTTCAACGGTGACACCGGCACCCTTCCAAGCTACCCGGCCCGCTGTCGACCGAACGGCCCGGGTTTCCGGCAACCCGACGGTCGAAGTTAGGCTCGCCTTATGAGCCCTGCGACCGGCACGCCCGAGCGCGTCCGACCGGTCGCATCGTCCGGCCGCCGCACGCGGGTCACAACCCGACTGCTCCCCGGACTGTTGCTTTGCGTGGGTGCGCTGATCCTGCTGTCCATGCTCAGTCTCGCGGTTGGGGCCCGGACCATCAGCACGCGGGTCGTGCTGGACACCGTCGGAGAGTTCAACCTCTGGCACGCGATGTCGGGACACAGTGTGATGGCCGGGCTGCCGGATCGCTATGCCGATGACACCGATCGGCTGGTGGTCATGACGCTGCGGGTACCACGAACTCTCGTCGGGCTGCTGGTCGGGGCGGCGCTCGGCCTGGCCGGCTGCGTCATGCAGGGCGTCACCCGCAATCCGCTCGCCGACCCCGGCATCCTCGGCGTCAACTCCGGTGCCGCGCTGTCGGTGGTGCTGGCGATCACCTTCCTCGGTGTGGGTTCCACCTCCGGCTACATCTGGTTCGCATTCGGCGGGGCGGCACTCGGAGCCGTTCTGGTGTATGCCATCGCCGCCTTCGGCCGGGAGGGTGCGACGCCGATCAAGCTTGCTCTGGCCGGGGCAGCGCTGACCGCGGTGTTCGCCGCGATCACCCAGGCCCTGCTCCTGCTGCATCAGGGCACCTTCGATGAGTTCCGCTTCTGGCAGGTCGGTGCGCTCTCCGGGCGGGACCTCGGCGAGGTCGGGCGGGTCGCGCCGTTCCTCCTGGTCGGCTCTGTTCTCGCGTTGTTCCTCGGCCGCTGGTTGAACGCGCTGTCATTGGGTGATGATCTTGCCCGCGGCCTCGGCGCGCACGTCGGGTTGGCCAGAGGCGTGTCGGCGGCGGTCGTCGTGTTGCTCTGTGGCGCCGCCACTGCGGCCGCCGGACCGATCGGTTTCATCGGCCTGACCATTCCGCACGTGGCGCGATTGATCACCGGGCCGGACTACCGCTGGACGCTGCCGTACTCGATGCTGCTCGCGCCGATCCTGTTGCTCGGATCCGACATCGTCGGCCGAGTGATCGCCCGGCCGGGGGAGATCCAGGTGGCGATCGTCACCGCAGTGATCGGCGCTCCGGTCTTCATCGCCCTGGTACGCCGCAAGAAGCTGTCCGAACTGTGACCGCGCTCAGCCGGGATGCGGTGATCGTCCGGTCGGTACGCCATCGGTCGCGCCGCAGGACGATGATCGTCACCGCTGCGTTGTCGATCGCGCTGCTGGCGGTGTTCGTGCTCGGGATGACCATCGGCGATTTTCCGCTCAGCCTCAGTGACCTGTTCCGTACCCTGACCGCCCGCGGTACGGCTGCGAACAACTTCGTCGTCTACGACCTGCGACTACCGCGGGTGATCACCGGTATCCTCGTCGGCCTGTGCTTCGGCATCTCCGGTGCGATCTTCCAATCGATGATCAGGAACCCGTTGGCCACTCCGGACATCATCGGAGTCAGTGCCGGCGCCAGCGCGGCCGCAGTGTTCGCCATCCTCATCCTCGGCCTGAGCGGTGTGGCCGTGTCCGCGTTCGCGTTCACCGGCGCCCTGGTGATTGCCTGTGCCATCTATCTCCTGGCGTACCGCAACGGCCTGTCCGGTTACCGCTTCGTCCTGATCGGGATCGGGTTGGCGGCGGTGATGATTGCGGTGATCAATTATCTGATGACCCGGGCACAGATCCAGGAGGCGCAGTCGGTACTCGTGTGGCTGACCGGCAGCCTGAACGACGCATCGACCCCCGGAATGCTCACCCTGGCCGCCCTGTCATTGGTGATCATCCCGCTGTCGGTGATCGCCGGACGCTGGCTCGGCGGACTGCAACTGAGCGACGACACCGCTGCCGCGATCGGCGTGTCGGTGCAGCGGTCCCGGCTGTTGTTGATCTTGCTCGCCGTCGCGCTGGCAGCCATCGCCACCGCGGCTGCCGGCCCGGTCGGTTTCGTGGCCTTCGTGTCCGGACCGATCTCACGTCGGCTGACCGGGGGAACCGGCACTGCACTCATTCCGGCCGGACTCGTCGGCGCGGTTGTCGTCAGCGCCGCCGATCTCGCGGCCCAACATCTCCTGCCGATACCACTGCCGGTCGGAATCCTGACGGCGGTGATCGGCGCCCCGTACTTGATCGTGCTGCTGATCAGAACCAATCAGCACGGAACCGGAGGGTAACCATGACACCGACCGGACCCGCGACCGGACCCGCCACCGGACCCGCGACCGGAAGGACGCCGGGCAGGTCGACCGAGTCATCCGCGGCGACCGCCACGATGCACGAGCTGCGCACGGCCGATCTCAGTCTTGGCTACGGCGACCGGGTGATCGTCTCTTCGCTGTCGGTGCAGATTCCTACCGGTCAACTGTCGGTGATCATCGGCGCCAACGGCAGCGGCAAGTCGACGTTGTTGCGCGGGATCGCCCGACTGCTGGCGCCGATCTCCGGCCAGGTGTTGTTGGACGGGCGGAGCGTCCACGCCATGCCGAGCAAGGAACTTGCCCGGATCGTCGGCCTGCTGCCCCAGTCGCCGACCGCGCCGGACGGCATCACCGTCGCCGATCTTGTCGGTCGCGGGCGCTACCCACATCAGGGCTGGTTCCGGCAGTGGCGGGCAGCCGACGATCACGCGGTCACCGAGGCACTTCGGGCGACCGACACATTGTCGCTTGCCGACCGGCCGATCGAAGACATGAGCGGAGGGCAACGGCAGCGGGTATGGATCGCGATGGCCCTGGCCCAGGAGACAGATGTGTTGCTGCTGGACGAGCCGACCACCTACCTCGACCTGGCCCACCAGATCGAGGTGCTGGACCTGCTCGCCGAGCTGAATCACAGCCGGGGGACGACGATCGTGGTCGTCATGCACGACCTCAACCTGGCCTGCCGGTACGCCGATCATCTGATCGCCATGCGGTACGGCAGCATCGTGGCCGAGGGTGCGCCCGCCGCGGTGATCACCCCGGAACTTGTCGCCGAGGTGTTCGGTCTGTCGTGCACGGTGATCGAGGACCCGGTGGCGCACACACCGTTGATCATCCCCATCGGCAGCCGGCACGATCAGCTCCGGCAACGACCGCGGTGAGAGCTCCCGTGCACACCGGCGGGCTGCGGCGTAGGCTCTGTGTCGGCTGATCAGGCCTCGGACGAGGAGAGTGCATGAGCAACAAGATCGTGGTCGGTATCGACGGTTCGGCGATCAGCGAACGGGCAGTCGAGTTCGCCGCCGATGAGGCGGAGCTGCACGGCACAGAACTCGAGATCATCTATGCCATCGCGTTGCCGACCGATGTCGACTTCTACGGCGTCACGATCGCCGGCCCACAGATCGAGGCGCTGCAGCATTACGCCGATGAACTGCTGTCGGCCGCAGTCACGACGGTGAACCAGAGACATCCTGATCTTGTCTGCACCACCAACTCAGTCATCGGCACGCCGACCTGGGTGCTGATCAACGCGTCGGAGGATGCGGCCGCGATCGTCGTCGGCCGACGCGGTCTGGGCGCGGTCAAGAGCGCCTTCCTCGGCTCGGTCAGCAGCCGACTGGCGACCGAGGCATCCTGCCCGGTATTCGTGATCAGCGAGGACGAACAACGCCCGACCAGCGGACCGATCGTGGTCGGAGTCGACGATTCCGAGTTCGGCACTGCGGCGCTGGCCTTCGCCCTCACCCAGGCGGCGGCCCGGGAGACCACGGTGCGGGCGGTCAGCGCCTATCGCACGCCGGCGATCGCCATCCCGATCGAGCCGGAGCTGGTGGTCGAACTGCGGAAATCGGAGGCCGCGGAGGCCGAGAGGATCCTCAACACGGCCCTGGAGCAGGCCAGGACGCCGGAGACGGCATCCGTCGAGGTGGTGAAGGTGACGGTGGAGGACTCCCCGGCCGATGCCATCCTGACCCAGTCCAAGGACGCTCAACTCATCGTTGTCGGCTCGCACGGCAAGGGGTTCGTCAAGCGGCTCCTCCTCGGATCGGTGAGCCGGCAGGTGTTGCACGAGGCGGACCGACCGGTTGCCGTCGTCGACCTGTCGCACTGACCATCTCCGGCGGCCCGATGCCTGATCCGGTGGACATCCGTGACCAGTTCCACCTGGCTGACGATGATGCCTACTTGAACACGGCGTACATGGGACCGCTGCCCACCTCGGCGGTGGCCGCCGGCACGACTGCACTGGCGGCGAAGAGTCGTCCGTGGACGATCACCGTCGACGACTTCTTCGCGCCGGTCGCCCGGCTGCGCAGCTCCATCGCCGACCTGCTCGACGGCGACCCCGACGGTGTGGCGATCGTCGGTTCGGTCAGCTACGGGATCGCCACCGCCGCCGCGAACCTGCCGGTCCGCCCACGATCGACCATCGTGCTGCTCGGCGACCAGTTCCCGTCCAACGTCTACAGCTGGCGTGCGGTGGCCGCCGCCAACGATGCCCGGGTGATCACGGTCGGCAAGTCCGCCGCCGGTTGGACCCCGGCGCTGCTGGAGGTGATCGACGAGCGCACGGCTGTCGTCGCAGTCGAGGGGTGCCACTGGACCGACGGCAGCACCATCGATCTGGTGCGGGTCGGTGAGGCCTGCCGGGCCGTCGGCGCGGCGCTGGTCGTCGACGTCACCCAGTCGTTGGGCGCGGTTCCGTTTGCGCACACCGAGATCCGGCCGGATGTCGTGGTCGGCGCGCTCTACAAGTGGTTGCTCGGGGCGTACGGCGGGGCCTTCCTGTGGGTTGCGCCGCCGCTGCGCGATCGGACACCGATCGAACTGAGCTGGATCACCCGCGACGGCAGCGAGAACTTCACCGGGCTGGTCGACTACACCGACGACTACCAGCCGGGCGCCCGCCGCTACGACAGTGGCGAGGTGTCGAACTTCGCCAACGTCGCGGCCAGTGTGGCGTCGCTGGAGTTGATCAACCGTTGCAGCCCGGAGCGCATCGCCCGGCACGCTGGGGACCTGACGACCCGGCTGGTCGAACGCGTCGCGCCACTCGGTCTGGAAGCACCGGACGCCTCGACCCGGTCGCCGCACCTGATCGGTCTCCGATTGCCCGACGACGCGCCGGATCCGCAGGCCGTGGCAGCCGCACTGGCCGCGGAACGGGTGTACGTCAGCGTCCGCGGTACGGCGATCAGGGTCTCTGTGCACGGCTTCAACAACCAGGCCGACGTCGATCGCCTGGTGGATGTGCTGGCCGCAGTCCTGCGCTGACCCGGCGGCGCAGCGGGCACCGACCGGGGAGCGCGGCGAACCCGTGGCACGATGTCCGGGTGCTCCGTCTCGGCGATGACAATCCTGGCGACGACGGCTCCGGTCTGTCCGACGACGATTTTGACCGGCTGCGGTCGCGGCTGGCGGAGATCGACTACACCGTCGACCGGATCATCGACCTGGTCGGCGAGCACGAACACGCCGCGCTCGGTCGGAACAACACCACTCCGGCGCTCCGCGCCCTGCGCGGCATCGACGATCCAACCGCAACGCTGGCCAGGCTGTGGCCGCTGCAACAACCGGTGGACAGAGAGGATCTGGAACGCGCGGTGCCCGGCCTGGCCGAGAAGTTGATCACTGGCCGAGTCCTGGAAGTCGATCATGACCGGGTCCGCGCGCGGATCGACCTGCGGCCGTACGCCAGCGACGACGGTGCCGGCGGCTGGATCTTCTCCGACCTCACGCCGGGCCTCGATGGCCCGATGACCCCGGTTCCGCCCGATTTCGTGCTCGGCGTCTCCCCGGCCTCGATGACCCTGGCAGAGATGACGATCCGCCGACCGGTCGCGTCGGCGCTCGATCTCGGCACCGGTTGCGGCGTGCAGAGCCTGCACCTGGCCCGGCACGCCGACCGCGTGGTCGCCACCGACGTGAACCACCGGGCCCTGGCCATGGCCAGGGCGACCATGCGACTCAACGGCGTTGACAGGGTCGACGTACGGGAGGGCAGTCTGTATGGGCCGGTCGGCGACCAGAGGTTCGACCTGATCGTCACCAACCCGCCGTACGTGATGTCCCCGCCGTCGGACGCCGACCGCCGGCTCACCTATCGCGAGGCAGGCCTCGTCGCAGACGATCTGGTCCGGCAGGTGATCGTCGACGGCGCCCGGCGCCTGAATCCCGGGGGCAGCCTGCAGGTGCTGGGCAACTGGGCGCAGCTCCACGGTCAGGATTGGCAGGACCGGCTCGCCGGATGGATTCGCGGGACCGGCTGCGACGCCCACATCCTGCGCCGCGAGGTGTTGGACGCGTACGAATACATCGAGATCTGGCTCGCCGATGCCGGTCTCCTGGGAGAGCCTTCGACGACACGCCGTGCAGATTGGGGAATATCTGACCCCTCGCCGTATCGGGAGGCCTACCGGCAGTGGTGTGACTATTTCGATGAGCTGGGCATCGAGTCGGTCGGCATGGGCTGGTTCACGCTGACCGATGCGGGCCGCGACGTACCGGTCGTGACAATCGAGGACTGGCCGCACCCGGTGGAACAGCCGATCGGGCCGGCCTGGGCGGACCGGATCGATGCTGTGAACCTGAGCGAGCGTCTCAGCGACGCCGACGTGCTGGCGACCCGCTGGAAACTGGCCGAAGACATCACCCAGGAGACCGTCGGCCCGCCGGGCGCGGAGGACCCGGCGGTCATCGTCTTCCGGCAGCAGCGGGGGTTCCGGCGCGCGGTCCGCGCGGACACGGCACTGGCGGCCGTACTCGGTGCCTGCGACGGTGAGCTGACGCTTGAGCAGATCGTCGACGCGGTGGCCGGCATCCTCCGCGTCGACGTCGCCGACCTCGGCAATGAGATACTCCGCCACGTCAGGTCGCTGATCGTGGACAATCTGATGACGGCGTAGAGTTGCCGACCTGTCCGGACTGCTCGGATTCGCAGGAATTTGGCAGCACCCCTTATATATGGACACGTTCGGGTGGACCGGCTGGCGCTGGGCGCAGTGCCCCGGAAGCAGTTGACGTAACCGTCGACGAAGTGGTTGACGATCAAAGTAGTTGACAATCGAACCTCTCAGCAGCAGGCAGTTCTGAGCAGCAGGCAGTAAGGAAGGCCAGGAGTGGCAAGCAACGGGTCCGGACACCGTCTGGTGATCGTCGAGTCGCCGACCAAGGTGAAGACGATCGCCGGGTACCTCGGCGACGGGTACGTCGTCGAGTCCTCGCGCGGCCATGTCCGGGACCTGCCGACCGGCGCCTCGGAGGTTCCGGCCAAGTACAAGGGCGAGAAATGGGCCCGCACCGGAATCGACATCGACAACGGATTCGAGCCGATGTACGTCGTCTCCTCCGACAAGCGACAGACGATCAAGCAACTGAGGCAGGCGCTCGCCGGAGCCGACGAACTGCTGCTGGCCACCGATGACGATCGCGAGGGCGAGGCGATCGCCTGGCACCTCCTGGAGGAGCTCAAGCCCAAGGTCCCGGTCCGCCGAATGGTCTTCCACGAGATCACCCGGACGGCGATCAACGAGGCGCTGCAGAATCCGCGCGGGCTCGACGAGGACAAGGTCGACGCCTACCAGGCGCGCCGGATCCTCGACCGGCTGTACGGCTACGAGGTCTCGCCGGTGCTCTGGCGCAAGGTGATGCCGCGGCTGTCGGCCGGCCGCGTGCAGTCGGTGGCCACCCGGTTGGTCGTCGACCGGGAGCGGGAGCGGATCGCCTTCCGCAGCGCGGGCTATTGGGATCTCGACGCAACGCTCGACGCCGGCGAACAGGCCAACCCGCCACTGTTCCCCGCCCGGCTGACCCATGTCGGCGCGGCTCGGGTCGCGCAGGGTCGGGACTTCGACGACCGCGGCAACCTCAAGCAGTCCGGTGATCAACTGCTGCATCTTGACCAGGGTGCGGCACAGGAACTCGCCGCCCGGATGCGCGTCGCGCAGTTCTCGGTGACCAGCGTCGAATCCCGCCCCTACCGGCGCAGCCCCTACCCGCCGTTCCGCACGACGACGCTGCAGCAGGAGGCGGGGCGCAAGCTCGGCTTCACAGCGCAGCGGACGATGTCGGTCGCTCAGGACCTCTACGAGGGCGGCTACATCACCTATATGCGTACCGACTCGATCACCCTGTCGGTCTCGGCGATCTCGGCTTCCCGGGATCAGGTGCGTCGGCTGTTCGGCGACCGGTATCTGCCCGACCAGCCCCGGGTGTACGCCAGCAAGGTCAAGGGTGCGCAGGAAGCACACGAGGCGATCCGGCCGTCCGGCGAGACTTTCCGTACACCGGCCCAGACCGGACTGACCGGTGATCAGTTCCGGCTGTACGACATGATCTGGAAGCGCACCGTCGCCTCCCAGATGCGCGACGCCGAGGGCAACACCGTCACGGTCAAGATCAACGCCCACTCGACGCAGGGGGAGGACGCGACCTTCGTTGCGTCCGGCCGGACGATCACCTTCCACGGCTTCCTCAAGGCCTACGTCGAGTCCCGTGACGACGACACGGTGGCAGCCGATGATCAACAGACCCGGCTGCCGAATCTGAGCGAGGGCCAGTCGCTGCGTCCGGAGGAGATCACCGCCTCCGGCCACGAGACCAAGCCGCCGGCCCGCTACACCGAGCCGTCCCTGGTGGCCAAGCTCGAAGAGCTGAACATCGGCCGGCCATCGACCTACGCGACCATCATTCGCACCATCACCAGCCGCGATTATGTGTTCAAGAAGGGATCCGCGCTGGTTCCCACGTGGCTGGCGTTCGCGGTGACGAACCTGCTCGAGAAGCACTTCCCGCGTCTGGTCGACTACCAGTTCACCGCCGAGATGGAGGAGGACCTGGACAAGATCGCCGACGGTGATCTTGGTCGGCTCGCCGTGCTGAACGAGTTCTATTACGGCGAAGGTGATCAGGAAGGGCTGCACAAGCTGGTCACCGAGCTCGGCGACATCGATGCCCGGGCGCTGTCGACCTTCGAGATCGGTGATCTCGACTCCGGGGTGGTTGCGCGCGTCGGCCGCTACGGCACCTATGTCGAGGACTCGGACGGACGTCGGGCCTCTGTTCCCGATGATCTTGCTCCGGACGAGCTGACCCTCGACCTGGCCAAGGAGCTGCTCAGCAAGCCGATGGGTGAGGAGCGTGAACTCGGCACCGACCCGGAGACCGGCAACAAGATCGTCGCCAAGAACGGCCGGTTCGGCCCCTATGTCACCGAGGCGCTGGACGACGATGCGCCCAAGGGTGCCAAGCCGCGCACCGGATCGCTGTTCAAGTCGATGAGCATCGACTCGGTCACCCTGGATCAGGCGCTGCAGCTGATGAGCCTGCCGCGGATCGTCGGGGTGGGCGAGGACGGCGTCGAGATCACCGCACAGAACGGCAGGTACGGGCCGTACCTGAAGAAGGGCAGTGATTCCCGGTCACTGGACAGCGAGGAGCAGATCTTCGAGATCACCCTCGACGAAGCCGAGAAGATCTACGCCCAGCCCAAGCAACGCGGACGTGCCGCGGCCAAGCCGCCGTTGAAGGAGCTGGGCGACGATCCGGTCAGCGGCAAGCCGATGGTGATCAAGGATGGCCGGTTCGGCGCGTACGTCACCGATGGTGAGTACAACGCCACCCTGCGACGCGGTGACGAGATCGAAACGATCACTGCCGAACGTGCGGCGGAGTTGCTGGCGGAGAAGCGTGCCAAGGGGCCCGCGCCGAAGAAGCGTACGGCGAAGAAGACCACTGCGAAGAAGACCACGGCCAAGAAGTCCACAACCAAGAAGACCACAAGCAAGAAGACCGCGGCCAAGAAATCGCCGGCCAAGAGGACGGCAGCGAAGAAGACGACGGCGAAGCAGGCCGGGAGCTCGAGCTCGTCATGATCAACAGCGGCCCCGAACGCACGGTACGCAGGTGACCAAGACGCGGGCGGCCGGTTCGCCGCTGTTGTTCGACCTGCCGTTCACTGCGGACCCGACCCGGCTGGACAACCCCGGGATCGGATTGGCGCGAGTGGTTGCGCTGTCCGGTCGTGAGACCACTTTCACGGCCGAGGTGACGGTGCTCGATGTCGCCGATCATCGACTGATCCGTTCGGGTGTCGAGCTGGCACACCGGGTGATCGAGGGCCGCGGCGACTGGTATCTGCGGGCACCGGACTGGCAGCCGTTGCTGCCTGCGGAACGCATCGAACCGTTCGCGGTGGGCGACCTGCCCTCGGACATCGCCGATCTGGTCATGCCGTTCCGGCGGCGTGGTGCGCTCGGACCGGTGGCCGCGATCAGCGTCGAGCGGCAGACCTTCGAGCTCCGCGCCGCTGAAGGGACGGAGCCGCTTGGCCGGCTGCAGGATGATCGGGTCACCGTTCGACGCGGCGGGGTGACGACGGCGCGATACCGGGAGACGACGATTGATCCCGTAGGCGGACTCACCACGAAGCAGCGGTCCTGGTTGACCGGCGTGTTGGTCGACGCTGGGGGGACGCAGGTGGACGGGTTCCCCAACCTGGCAACCCGGCTCGGCACACCGGCGACCGGACTGACCGACTATCCGGAGCCGCGGCCGATCACCGAGCGGTCGAGTTTCGAGAGTTTCGTCGAGGCCGTGCTCGCCGGGCGGCTGCGCGAGTTGATCATCGCCGATCTGACCGCCCGGGCCGAAGGGGCCGAGGCGGTCGGCCGCGTACGGTCCGTCGCCGCCGGCTTGCGGGGAGACCTCAACGGGATGTCTGCAGCACTCGAACCGGACTGGCTGGCCGACCTGGACGAGGAACTCGATTGGCTGCTGTCTGCGCTGGACGGAGCTGGGGTCAATGACGAGCGGGTCCGTTCGGTGCTCCGCCGGGAGCGGTATCTGCGACTGCTCGACCTCCTGGTCAGCGCCGTCCGAGGGCCACGGGTCGACACGGATGTTGCCGACCTGCCGGCCGCCGAGACGCTGACCGGCCTGCTGTCCGAGGCGGTACACAAGCTGGTCAAGGACGCCGCGGGTCTCGAGTCCCGCTCGCAGCCCGTGGACTGGACGACGGCCGCGCTGAGCGCTGAGGAGGTCGGCCGGATCGACAGCCTGGCCAGGATCGTGGTGGCCAAGAAGGACCGCCGAGCGGCCCGGAAGCTGCGCCGGGTGATCGAACTGCTGACTGAGGCAACGGCCGAGGCCGAGGCTGCCGACGAGGCACAGCGGCAGGCCAGGTTCGCCGCACCATCCGAGGCATTCGAGTTGGGCCGTGCCCACCAACGGCATCGGCAGCGCCAGGCGGCCGCCCGGGAGGGCTTCTTCGAAGCCTGGGCGAAGGTGTCCAAGTCCGGGAAGGTCTCGTGAACGATCAGCAGACCGACGGACTGTTCGTCGTGTTCGAAGGCGGCGAGGGAGCCGGCAAGTCCACCCAGGTCGGGCTGCTGTGCGACTGGTTGGCCGAGACCGGGCGGGCATTCCTGCGCACCTTCGAACCCGGTGACTCAGCGGTCGGCAAGCAGATCCGCAGCATCGTGCTGGACCCGTCGACGGGTGATCTCGCGCCCAAGGCCGAATCGCTGCTGTACGCCGCCGACAAGGCCCACCACCTGGCCACGGTCGTCCGTCCGGCCCTGGCCCGCGGCGCGGTCGTGGTCTGCGACCGGTACGTGGACTCGATGCTGGCCTACCAGGGTGCGGGCCGGGTGCTCGACCTGGACGAGGTGGAGCACATCGCCCGGTGGGCGACCGACGACCTGCGACCGGATCTGACGGTCCTGCTCGACGGCGATCCGGCCGAGCTGATGGGCGGTATCGCCGACCGCGACCGGATCGAAGCCGCCGGCGACGACTTCCACCGGACCGTACGCGACCACTTCCGCCGGCTCGCCGCCCGTGACCCCGAGCACTACCTGGTCTTGCCTGCCCGCCAGTCCCGCGACGCGATCGCCGCCGCCGTCCGCGCCCGGATCACCCCCCTCCTGCCGAGGGGTCAGTAAATCCTTGATTTGTGCGGCGTGTCGCCGGCCGGGAAAGGCTTGGAAGCTCAGCGGCCCGGGTTCTGCCGGTTTGCCGTGGCCATGGCCAGCAGCACCAGTCCGATACCGAGCACGATGCCGTCGGCGATCCGGCCCTCGATCGGAACGAAGAACTGTGGCAGGTAGGTGAGTAGCCCGAGCCCTGTGATTGTCAGTCCGACCCGAAGGAACATCGGGCGGTGGCGGAGCAGCAGGAGCAGGCGTACGCCGGCCGCCGCGACCAGCAACAGGCCGGCAGCGAACGCTGTCATTGCGACGGGCTGGTAGCGGAACATGTCGGCCGCCGCCACGCCGGACGGATCGTGGAGCTGCACGGCCAACCGGCCGATCGCGTTCAACCCGAATGCCTCGGCCCCGTAGTAGGGCAACACCAGCAGCGTTCCACCGAAGGCGAGCCGACCGGCCCACCGATCGACCGCCAGCAGCCCCCAGGCCGACGCGATGAAGCCAATCATGCCGAGGCTGTGGGCCAGCAGCCACGCCGGCCGGGCATACAACTCGGCCGCGCTGAACCCCGTCTCGACAGCCGACCCGCGCAGAATCGGATACACCGCGAAGGCGATACCGGCAGCGATCAGGGCCAGCACCCTCCAGCAGGCCTTGGGTGTGCGGGGCTGACGGTGTGGCGACCGGGGCGCCCCTGGTGATCGTGGACATCATTCCTCCATAAATGTGAGCACTGCTCTCTGTCGTTCCCCATCAGTATGACCACCTGGCCGGTAGATTGCAAGAGCGTTGCTCACAGTTGTGTTTAGTGCTCGCTTTCGTCATGATGGGGCCATGCCCGGACAGACGCCGCGCCAACTCGCCCGCGAGGAGACCCTTCGCCGGATCAAGACGCTGGCGCTCGGCCAGCTCGCCGAGACCGGGGCGGGGAACTGTCGCTCCGGGCGATCGCCCGCGAGCTCAATCTGGTGTCCAGCGCGATCTACCGGTACTTCGCCAGCCGCGACGAATTGATCACCGCGCTGATCATCGACGCGTACAACGATCTTGCCGATGTGCTGGACGCCGCAGCCGAGCGCGATCGGCGAACGCCGGTGCGCCGGTGGCGGGAGACCTGCCTCGCACTGCGGAGCTGGGCCAGCGAGCAGCCGCATCGCTTCGGATTGATCTTCGGCACCAGCATCCCCGGCTATCACGCCCCCCAGACCACCGTCGCCCCGGCAGCCCGCGTCTACCGTGCCCTCTCGATCATCAGCCTGGACTCCGAGCCGGCCGGCGACCTGACGATCGGCCGCGAGTTGCGCGGTCAGCTGACCACCGCCGCAACCGGTCTCGAGCTGGATGTCGACGAGCCGACGATGCTCGCCGCGATCAGTGCGTTCTCCCGGATCATCGGCGTGATCACCCTCGAGCTGGGTGGGCATTTCGTCGGCACGTTCGAGCCCGCCGATCACTTGTACGCCGCTCTCGTCGAGCGGGAGGCCAAGCTGCTCGGCATTGCCGGTCACGAACGGTGAGTGCAGGTCTCCTGTTGTCCTGAAGGGGTTCGGCTGTCGCTAGCGCGTGATCGCGTCGGCGATCGCCGTGCCAAGATCACTGCAGGACGCAGTTCCACCAAGATCAGGTGTCCGGATCCGGCCATCACCCAGTACGCGTTCGAAGGCGGCCACGACCGCATCGCCTGCTTCCGGATATCCGAGATGATCAAGCATCAACGCGCCGGCCCAGATCTGCCCGATCGGATCCGCGATCCCGCGACCGGCGATGTCGGGGGCCGAGCCGTGCACCGGTTCGAACAAGGACGGGAACTCTCCGGAGGGGTTGATGTTCGCGCTCGGCGCCACCCCGATGGTCCCGGTGCAGGCCGGACCAAGATCGGAAAGAATGTCGCCGAACAGGTTCGAGGCGACCACCACGTCGAACCAATCCGGATGCAGGACGAAATGGGCGGCGAGGATGTCGATGTGGAACTTGTCCACCCGGATGTCGGGGAAGCCTGCCCCGACGGCGGCCACCCGCTCGTCCCAATAGGGCATGGTCACCGAGATCCCGTTCGACTTCGTGGCAGAGGTCAGGTGCTCGTTCCGCCGTTGCGCGAGCCGGAAGGCGAAGTCGACGATCCGGTCGACTCCGGTTCGGGTCATCACCGTCTCCTGGATCACGGTCTCCCGATCGGTGCCGTCGAAGATCCGACCGCCGATGCTGGAGTACTCGCCCTCGGTGTTCTCCCGTACGACGACGAAGTCGATGTCGCCGGGCGCACGGCCGGCCAACGGCGCCGGTACTCCCGGCAGCAGGCGTACCGGTCGGAGGTTGACGTACTGGTCGAACCGGCGCCGGAACTGGATCAACGATCCCCAGAGTGAGATGTGGTCCGGCACCACCTCGGGCCAGCCGACCGCGCCGAAGAAGATGGCGTCGAAGGCGCGCAGCACCTCGAACCAGTCGTCGGGGAGCATCGCGCCGTGCTGTTGCCAGTAGTCGACCGAGGCGAAGTCGAACTCCTCGAACTCCAGGCCGATCCCGAAGAGTTCTGCCGCCCGCCGTATGCTCCGCAGACCCTCCGGTACGACCTCCCGCCCGATCCCGTCGCCCGGTATGACCGCGATGCGGTGCGACTTGTCCGCCATGTTCAGCTCCTGTCCGACACACGAATGGGCACCCCGATCCCGCCGAGGGGTCACATAATCCCCCATCTTTGCGGCGTGTCGCGCGGCAGGGAGCGGTTCGTGCGGCGTCTTGCGGTCTGGTCTACCGTCGCCGCACCGGTTGGTCGTTCGCGCACCGGTTGGTCGTCGCCGCACCGGTCGGTCGGCGCCGCACCGGTTGGTCGGCGGCGCACCCGTTGGTCGTCGCCGCACCGGTTGGTCGTCGCCGCACCCGTTGGTCGTCGCCGCACCGGTTGGTCGGCGGCGCACCCACTGCAGCCGGTGCGCCGTCGACGAAAGGGTGCGGGACTGAGGAATTGGTGCGCCGTCGAGGAACTGGTGCGTCGTCGGGGAAGTGGTGCGCCGCCGACGAAAGGGTGCGGGACCGAGGAATTGGTGCGCCGTCGAGGAACTGGTGCGTCGTCGCGGAAGTGGTGCGTCGTCGAGTGAGTAGGGGCCGGGGGAGTTGGTGACCCGGCGGGGTAGCGCCAAGAGATGCCCGCAGAGCACTGCTCATTGGCCCGCTGTGGGTACGGACGGGCAGAATCGAGGCATGACATCGGTGACCGACAGCTCCGGGACCGCGCAGTCCGTGCTCACCGGAGTCTGGGCCGACCTGGTCGGACAGGAGCAGCCGGTCTCCGTGCTGCGGCGCGCCGTCGCCGGCGGCTCCCACGCGATGTCGCATGCCTGGCTGATCACCGGCCCGCCCGGATCCGGCCGGTCGAATGCCGCCCGTGCCTTCGCCGCCGCACTGCAGTGCCCGGACGGTGGCTGTGGTCACTGTCAGGAATGTCGTACGGCAGTGTCCGGAGCACACCCGGATGTGACTCTGGTACGCACCGAGCAGTTGTCGATCGGCGTGGACGAGGTGCGTGAGCTGGTTCGGCGCGCCGCCATGAGTCCTACGCTCGGCCGTCGTCAGGTGCTGGTGGTGGAGGACGCCGATCGGGTCACCGAGCGAGGTGCCGATGCTCTGCTCAAGAGCATCGAGGAGCCGGCGCCGAGGACCGTCTGGATCCTGTGTGCACCGACCGCCGACGATGTCGTGGTCACCATCCGGTCCCGCTGTCGGTCGCTGCAGTTGCACACGCCGACGGTGGCCGCGGTGGCCGGCCTCTTGCAGTCACGGGACGGCATCGAACAGCAGTTGGCCGACTACGCCGCTCGCGCGTCCCAGGGGCACATCGGACGGGCAAGGGCGCTGGCGCGCAGCGCGGACGCTCGTGAGCGGCGGGACCAGGTGTTGCAGATCCCCGACCGGCTGACCGGGCTGGGAGGATGCCTGGAGGCAGCCGCCGACCTGATCGCCTCGGCCACCGCCGAGGCGGACTCGATGACCGCCGAGCTCGATGCCCGTGAGAGGTCGGAACTCGAACAGGCATTGGGGTTCGGAACCAAGGGCGCCAAGCCGCGCCAGGCGCAGGCGGCACTGAAGGATCTGAACGACCAGCAGAGGGCGCGAGCCAAGCGCCTGCAGCGGGATGCGATCGACCGGGCGCTGACCGAGCTGACCGGTTTCTACCGGGATGTGCTCAGTGTGCAGACCGGGAGCGCCGCTGACCTCGTCAACAGCGAACTCAGCGAGCGGATCGGTCGGCATGCGCGCCGATCGTCGCCCGAGTCGACCCTGCGCAGGATCGACGCCCTGCTCGGCTGCCGGGAGGCGTTGGAGAACAACGTGGCGCCGCTGCTGGCGGTCGAGGCGATGATGATCGGGCTGGTTGAGGGCTGAATGGTTTCTTTTTCCTCAACAAGGGCTGTCTGAGCGGAGCTGGTCCGCCACGCCTGCTCTTGATTAAGAACTGAGCCGGAATTATCGGAGCTCTGATCGGACACCCACGGTCCATTGATGGTCGACCCGGTATCTGGGCTGCCACCAATGTTTGGGGATTTGCAATGCCCTTCGCCCGGTTCCTACGGTGGCACCTGCTCCGTATCCGAAACGTTATCAACTGCCGATGGCGCGGAGGTCGGGGTGAGCCAGGCACATCCGATGTGTGGCTGGTACGTACCCGGTTCGCGCCGAACCTCACCGCAGCCGGGTCGTTTGGCAGGACCCGTCCGAAGTCGGGGCCGAATGCCGGGAAAGTCCCGGGCGGATAGGTGGGGGTGGACCGCAGGGGGTCGAACCGGGGACCGGTCCGGGCGCAAGCCGACCGGGTCGCGGAGCAGACAGCGGTTCCACGAGATACGGCTCGGCCGTCGAAGCGGTGTATGAGGCCACTTCGCCGTCCAACTGCGTCGGGCACCTGACAGTCCGACGTGCGCCTTATCTCGCCGGCGCAGGTCAGGAAAGGGAAGAGGACTTGTCCAACTCCAAGATCACCAAGCGGGTTCTCGGTGCAGGAGCGGCTGTCGCTCTGTCTGCTGGAATCGGCCTGGCGACCGCAACCCCGGCGCATGCAGACGTGTGGGACCGGGTTGCGCAGTGCGAGAGCAGCGGTAACTGGAACATCAGCACCGGGAACGGCTTCTACGGTGGGCTGCAGTTCACCCAGTCGACCTGGAACGCGTACGGTGGCAGCGGCAATCCGGCCAACGCCTCCGTGTCGGAGCAGAAGGCGGTCGCCCGCAAGGTTCTGGCAGGACAGGGGCCCGGAGCTTGGCCGGTCTGCGGTCCGCGCGCCGGCCTGAGCCGCTCCAACGGCGGTTCCACCAGCAGCTACAGCTCCTCCAACAACTTCAGCTCGTCCCGCTCGACCAAGAGCTACTCGAGCAACAGCAACTCGTCGAGCAACTACACCCCGCGGCACAGCACCGGCACCTACTCGGCTCCGGCGCCGCACTACCAGCTGCCGAAGCACGCCTACAAGGGCAACGGCAAGCACGTCACCGTCAAGGGCGGCGACACGCTGTCCAAGATCGCGGCGAAGCACGACGTCAAGGGCGGCTGGATCGCTCTGTGGAGCATCAACCACAAGAAGATCTCCAATCCGGACCTGATCGAGGTCGGCCAGAGCATCGAGCTCTGAGTCGATTCTGAGACCTCCGACCGGTACCCGGGCTTGATCGCCAGCCGTCAGCTTGGGCCTCGGCTGTTTGGGTAGCATGTCGGCTGGAACAACTTCATATCGACAAGTTCATAATCGACGGGCCCGGTGCGCTTCTCTGGCACCGGGCCTCGTCGTGCTCTAACGTCAGTGGCATGGCACGGATCATGGCGGTCAGCTTTCAGCGCTACGGGCGGCTGTACTACCTCGATGCCGGCGATCAGACCTACGCCGTGGGCGACCGGGTGCTGGTGCCGACGGAGTCCGGACCTGAGGTGGCCGAATGCATCTGGGCGCCGGAGTGGGTCGACGAGGAGTTCGGTGAGCTGCCGGTGTGCGCCGGCAGGGCGTCCCCCGATGATCTTGCCCGGGACGACGCGAACCGGCGGCATCGCGCCGAGGCCAAGATCGTCGCGAAGAAACTGATCAAGAAACATGATCTTGCGATGAAAGTGGTCGGGATCGATTACCTTGATCACGGAGCCCACGTCGACAAGTTGGTGGTGATCTACTTCACCGCGCCCCATCGGGTGGATTTCCGGCTGTTGGTCGGCGACCTTGCCCGCAGCCTCAGGTCTCGGATCGATCTTCGTCAGGTGGGTTCCCGTGACGCCGCTCGGGTCACCGGCGGGATCGGCAGCTGTGGCCGGGAGTTGTGTTGTGTAACGTTTCTCAAGGACTTCGAGCCGGTCAGCCTGCGGATGGCCCGCGCCCAGGATCTGCCGGCCAACCCGTTACGGATCTCCGGCGCCTGCGGACGGCTGATGTGCTGCCTGAAGTACGAGCATCCCTTGTACGCCGAGTTCGCCCGCACGACACCGGCAGTGGGTTCGAAGGTCAGCACGGACGACGGCGACGGAGTGATCGTCGCCCACCAGGTGCCGTCGGATTCGGTCGTGGTCCGGATGCGGGATTCCGGTGCGGTGATGACCTGTTCGCGAGCGTCGGTGTGCGGGCCGCGCAAGTCGTATCGAAGCCGGAACGACGATCAGCCGGAGGGCTGACCAACTTGCGATAGACCCCCGATCTTGGCTGATCGCCAAGTACCCTCGACGCGTGATCCGGCAACGAGCAGCACTGGCGTACGCGTCGGCCGCCCTGCTGCTGATGATCACCGGCTGCACCGGGGGAGGGCCGAACAGCGAACTGCCAAGTCCGACCGAGACCCGTCATGGTTCCTCCACCGTTGCCGCGCCCGGTACGCCACACAGCAAGGACTATCCCGGCCCACACTCGACCAGTCGGCCGATCGAACCGGTACCCGCAGTTCGACCGCCGGGGTTCGTCGACCCGCCTTCGGGCCACGCAATGGCTGCGTACACCCATCAATCGGTCGACTGGCGGCCCTGCCCGACGAAGACTGCGGAGATGAAACAGTGCGCCAGCGTGCTGGCGCCGTTGGATTACCGCCATCCCGGCAGGCAGGCGGTCACCCTGGTCGTCGCCAGACTGCCAAGCACGTCGTCCGAAGCCGAGGGCGTGTTGTTCACCAACCCCGGCGGTCCGGGAGCGTCCGGCGTGGACTTTCTCGACTCCTTCGACCCGCGCGGCCTGCAGCAGTCCTACGACCTGGTCAGTTGGGATGTCCGCGGTACCGGCCGTTCGACGCCGGTGGAGTGCTTCACCAACCGGCAGATGGAGCGTTATGTCGCCGCCGACTACTCTCCGGACAACGCCGCCGAGGTCCAACAACTGATCGACCTGAACACGGACTTCGGCCGGACCTGTCTGGCCCGGTCCGGCAAACTCCTCAAACACATCTCGACCGAGGACACCGTTCATGATCTTGAACTGCTCCGGAGGCTGCTCACGCAGAGGCGGCTGAACTACTTCGGCTTCTCCTATGGCACCTCGATCGGCGCAATGTACGCGACGCTGTTTCCCGAGAGGGTGGGGCGGATGGTGTTGGACGGCGCGACGTCGATCGGCGGCGTGCCCACAGTGAGCCAGACGTACGGCTTCAATCGAACCCTCGGGAACTTCGCGACGTGGTGTGCCCGACAGGACTGCCGGCTGGGCGACAGCCAGGAGCAGGTCGAGGCGACCATTCGCGACTTCCTGCAGCGACTTGATCATGACACCATTCCGGGCGGACGGCGCGACCTGACTCAGGCGTTGGCCACCAGCGGGCTGACGTTCGCCATGTATTCGCCGCAGAGCAGCTGGCCGACCGTGCTCAACGGTCTGGAGAAGGCGATCTATGCCGACAACGGCACGTCGCTGTTGGCCTGGGCGGACGCCTACTACCAGCGCGACAGGGCGGGACAGTTCGGGCAGTTCAATGCCGCCTTCCCCGCGATCAGGTGTCTGGACGAACGTGATCATGGTGTCGCCGGCGAGCTGTCCCGGTGGCGTCGGGAAGCCAAGCGGGCGGCGACCTTCGGTCCGTTCATCGGGCCGGACTTCACCTGCGCCACGTGGCCGGTCAGATCGACCGGTGACACCGATCGCAAGATCGTTTACACCGGCCGGCCGGCGATCCTCATCCTCGGCACGACAGGTGACCCCGCGACTCCGTACGAGTACGCCGAGCACATGCACGAGGCGTTGAGATCCAGCCGGCTGATCACCTTCGAGGGCAACGGCCACTTGGCGTTCGACCAGAGCAGTTGTGTGCAGAGGAAGGTCTTGGACTACTTTGCGGGGACAACGCCCGACAACAGCCGCTGTGGTTAGCCCAGCAGCCAGAAGATCGTCATGGTGAGCTCGGCCGGATCGTCTGAGTGCGGTCCGTAGACCTCCCAGTGGACGGTCGGTTTCGGCACGTGGTTGGCCTCCCGCCAGACGTCGAAGGTCTGGTACGCCTGGTCCATCCGGCTCCACGGCCCGCGATGTTCGACACTGGCGACCTGGCCGCCGGGAAGTGTCGATGCGACAACCGCTCCGGTCAGCTCGCAAGGAACCCGGAGCTCAACACCGATCTCGACGTCCACACCGCCGTCCGGACGGTCGCGATAGAGCATGACGTTGGGGCAACCCCGGGTGACTCCGCCCGCCCGCAGACAGGTCCAGACGTCGGCTGAGAGTTGCGGCCACAGCGACGGAAACTCCGACCAGGTCGTGCTGGCCTTGCGGACCGCGGTCGTGCGGGCCGGCTCGTCGTGCACTCGAACACCGGGGTCTGTGTCGCTGGGCATGGATGGACAATCTAGCCGTGCAGCTTGATCGAGAACCAGCTCGACCATGACGGATCCGCCCTGACGCAGGGCCAACCTCGATTTCCGCCGTGGCGACGGCGTCGATATAGTTGGCTGCCGCTGCCGTACAGATTGCTGGACGGACAGCGCGCCACCTTAGCTCAGTCGGTAGAGCGATTCACTCGTAATGAATAGGTCGTCGGTTCGATTCCGACAGGTGGCTCGGATGGCGGAACCCCTTACCTCCAAGGGAAACCGCCTAGACCGTTCGAAGCCCGCAGCGAGGATCGGACAGGTCAAACCTCCTCCGCGCACCCCGGGCGCACCCCATGCCGGAAATTGAGCTTCTCAAGGCCCGCGGAATCGGCACTCGTGCCCAGGAAATGCAGGTAGAGATTCGTGGTCGCAATCGACTCGTGGCCCATCCACGCCTGGACCGTTCCGGGGTCGACACCTCGGGCCAACCAAAGGCATGCCGCCGTGTGCCGCAGATCGTGGATACGGCGCCCATCGCTGGTCGTGGACCAATTCACCGACCTCAGAACCGGCGTCCTGTGCAGCTGCGCACCACGGTCGGTCGTGAACAGCAGATCATTCGGCTTCCGGCCCTCCGCCAGGTCGAGGACGATCGGCAGCACCCGATCCGCGAGCGGAACGCGTCGCGACCGTCGACCCTTCGTGGACTTGGTGCCGACGCCCTCCGGAGCTGCCCGCCGGATAACCAAACCAGGGGTCGGAACCTGCATCAGGTCCCGCACGGTCACAGCGCGAACCTCACTCCAACGCAACCCGGTCCAACCCAAGACGAGCAAGATGTCAGCCAGCCGCGCGTTCTCGCCCTTCCAGCGCAGATAGGCCGCCTCGAGCTCGTCTTCGGTGAACGGCAGCATCTCCACCGGTTCGACCGATTGTTTCGGCACCCTGACGCCAATGACCGGGTTGGCCAGAATCAGCCGCTCCCGTACGCACCACCCGAAGAACACCGAGAGGCTGGCCCGGTAACGGGTCGCTGATTTTTCCGAGAGGCCGACCGCCAGCCACGACTCGAAACATCTGGCAATCTCCCGGTCGGACACCGTTCCGAGTTCACGCGCCGCCAGGCTCTTCGGCAGCACCCGCACCAGATCCTCATCAATCCGATGGGTATTCTTCGACACCGTCACCCTCCGGGTGGCCAACCACCTGGGCATCGCATGCTTCACCAACTCCCGGCCAGCTCGCGGGTCCACACCACCCGCGAGGCCCGCTCGCTCCCGGTTCAACCACCCGACCGCCTCCCGGCGCGTGTCGAAGGTCTTGGAAGCGATCTGGGTCCGACCCGACTTCAGCTGTGCGCGCCACCGCCCATTCGGTGTCTTCCGGATCGTCATGACGCCACCCGTTCCAGCCAGGCCAGGACGTCCGTACGCCGATAGCGTGGCGAGGCATCGCCAAGCCAGAACACCCGAGGTCCGATCCCGCGGGCTCGCCAGCGACACAGGGTCGACGGCGCAACCTTCAACGCCCGCGCAACCTCGGCCGACGTCATCATCATCGGCAGCAACTCATCATCTGCCGCTTCGATCCGTTCCATGTCTCACCCTTTCCGCTCGGTTCCCGTCTGCTGTTGTGCCGCCCGCCAAGCTGCGTACTCCCGTGCCCGAGCCGCCGCCGCGGTGGCGAGTGCTTCGTCGCCAGGGTTCGTCCAGCCGGTCCCCTGGTAGTGCCAGGAGCCGATGACCAACGTGGTCGCGGCGTCGTCGGCCAGGAGCTGGTCCTCGATCTGCCGAACGTCGACCGGCTCCCCGGTGCGGGCGGCCTGGGCGACGAGTTGCCGGTAACGGTGCCGCGCCCGGCGAAGCCGTCCCAGGGTGATCGAGTAGCGCCGGGATTTGGTGGAGAAGTGGCCGCGGAATCCGAGCATGTGCGCCCATTTGCGGAGCAGCCGGTACGGCGAGGCGGGGTCGGTCCGGACTGCCCGCTGTCCAAGATCCCGAGCGGTTGATTCGAGCCGGGCTAGGTGCGCCGGCGGCCGAGCAACGGGGCGGATGCTGTTGGCGTCTTTGGTCGCGTATTTCGCCAGGTATCCGGCGACCTGTTCGGGTGTCAGCGGTCGGTCTGGGTCGTCGGTCCGGTTGCCGTCGCGGACCACCTTGACGTCCAGCTCGGTTCCCCAGGCAAGGATCCGCGTCTGGTCGTGATCATCGACGGGCGGTGCTTCGATGATCATCCCGGACACCGCGTCACGGACGCAGGCAGCGAGGTGTTCGCCGTCGAGCGGTGCCGGGGAGCCGGGACCGTCGGGTCCGTCGAGGCGGATCAGGGCGTGGAAGTGGACCAGGCCACGGACCTGATATTCGGCGACTTTGGCGAACTCGACTCTGGCGACCTGGCGCAGCTGGTGTTCGGCCAGGCCGAGGCGGACGGCGATCGCGCGGCGGATTGCAGTGGTGGTCCGCCGCCACAGCTCGGGTGCCCACCATTGCCAGACCACGGCCGATTCCCATTGGTAGCAGTCGTCGCACAGCGGGGCCCCGTTGCGCGGATCGTGATCATTGTGGATGGACATGCAGCCGACCGGGCGGCCGTGCGCGCAGACCAGGGGTTTGTCGCGTGGTCGGCACCTGCCGCCGATCTTCTGCCCATTGCGGCTCCGAGGGCCGTGCACGGGGCCGAAGGATGGTCCGGTGAGGGTGGTGAAGAGCAGCGGGTTCTCTCCGACGGTGTCGGGGATGGTTTTGCCGCCGGTGAGTCCGGCTTTGATCATGGCGAAGGTGTCGCGGGCGTAGACGCGGGAGCAGGCTGGGCAGACGTCGGCGCGCCGGTTGCCGCAGGGCCGATACAACACCCCTAGCGGCGCGTCGGACGAGGAGAAGCTGGACAGGATTTCCCCGGTGCCCGGGTCTACGGTCTGGGAGTGGCCGACAAGTCGGATCGGGTGCGAGCAGTAGCCGACCGCGGCCGCGGTGTCGGCAAAGTCGGCGAATGTCCGGTCGATCAGCCGGGCCAGGAGTGCCCGCTCCGCGCCTTCGGTGATCCCGGACAGGTCCAGTGGCACGTCCTCGCTGAACCCCGGAAACCCGGACCCGTGAAACTCACGGGCTGGCGTGTCGGTGAACCCGGTGGTGGTCATGCCACTTGACCACCGGCAGCATCTTCGACCCGGGCGTCGGGGCTGAGGTGTCGCCAGGCACCGGCCCAGAAGCCGGCCGACACAGCGGCCTGATCGACGTAGTGGCGGCACTGGTTCAGGACAGGACAGTGATCACATGTCTGGGTCATTTGCTCCAGCGCGCCGGGGTCGAGCGGCTGGCCGCGTCGGGGGCCAATCCAGGGCAGCTCGGGCACGGTGAGACAGGCGGCCTCATCCATCCAGCCGAGCCCGATCAGCGCTGTCATCGCGTCTCCCGATACTTCTGGCGGGTCGTGTTCCGCATCAACCGGCCGCGCAGATCCGCCCGGCCAGCTGCGGCCAGTTCCTCGGCCAACCGGTCACGGCCGAGTCGATCCCGGGCTTCGGCCAGCGTGAGATCGGGCTCGATGACCAGGAGGTCCTCGACCTGGTCGACCCGTCGCCGGGCGTCGTCGTGAAGTTGGCGGCGAACGCCGTTGGCGGCCAGCCGGTCCCGCAGGTCGGGGCGGCCTGCCCGGCGCAACGCGGCCGATATGGTGCTGGCCGCACGGTCGAATCGAGCGGCCACTTGAGCAGTCGACAGGCCGGGGTCGTCGTCCAACATGTGTTCCACGACCGCAGCCCATTGCCGCACCGTTTCAGGCGCGATCAAGACACGGAAACTCTGCGAGCCGGGAGTCGCCTTCGGATAATGGGCGTCGACCGGGCGGGCGTCGGGGGCGTCGATCCCGTTCCCGGACCAGACACAGGGCAGCGGCCAGGCCCGCCGTGCCGCGCGGTTCCGCGCCCAGGTGGAACCCATGGAGGGCGGCGGGGCCGGCTGTCGGGTTAGCTGCTCGTACAGGCTGATCACCCGGTCCCGGGTGCCGACCCGGATCACGGTGGCCCGCTCATCCAAGATCGGCCAGAACGTGTTGGCGGGCAGCGCCGACTTTTGTGCCAACACTTTGACCAGCCAGCCCAACGCCACCAGGGACCGCAACCGGCGCATGGTGCCGATCGGGTCGACCCAGCCACCGTCTTCCGGTCCGACCAGCTCCGGCTCGACGGCGAGCAATTGCCCAGCCGTGGTCCGGCGGACCCGCAGCGACGGTCCGCGACCGTGCACACCCTCCATGAGGGCGGTGATCGTGTTCGGTGCGATCCCACTACGGCGACCGATCTGGGGCTTGGTCAACCCGGCATCCAACAGCCGGCGGACATGCTCTCGAACCGGGGCCGCATCCACCCACTCCACCGGCCGTCCGCTCATATCGCACGCCTCGACGTCTGCCTTGGCGCGCGGGGTCGCCGCCCGGATCGACCCGTACCGCCCAATGCCGGATCTCCGGCCAGGGTTTCGGTGTTCTCGTCGGGTGGCAGGTCCACCACGGCGCGGGCAGGGTAGTGGTGGACGACCTGGCGGATCAGGGGGTCGGGCCAGTAGTCGGCACGGACTCGGTCGACTTGGCCGGTTTCTTCGACTAGCCAGCCGGTGCCCGGTCCGGCCGGGCTGATGCGGTGGGCCGGTGCCCGTTGGGTCATGCCTTCGCCGAGGACCATGACGGTTTCCTCGCGCGACCGGAGCCGCAGCGCGATGGTTTGGGTGAACAGGCCGCGCATGGCCACGATTTCCTTACGGGGATCCTGCACGAAGGCCACCACGACGACGCCGAGGGCGCGACCCTGGGTCAAGATCAACGACAACAGCCGCTCCGCATCTCGCCGAATCTCCGATGGTGCGTACGCGGTCAGGGCGGCCAGCTCGTCAATCACCAACACGTGCAACGGGTCACCGGGCCGCGCTTGATGTTGCCGCACCGATCCGGCCATGGACTCCCCGCGCTGTTGCAAGATTCCCCCTAGAACGGTCAGGAGTCGGAGGGCGTTGTCAGGTGTCTTGGCAAAGGCCGAGAACACGTTTCGGCCCATCGCCAGCTCGACGCCGGCCTTTAGGTCGACACCCCACAACCGCACGGCGTCGGCGTGGACGGCGGGGGAGAGTCCGGCGCAGATGCCCCACAGGATCGAGCCCTTGCCCGAGCCGGAGCAACCAACGCAGAGGGTGTGACGGCCGGTGATCGGCAACCACCAATCCCGACCCGACTGCGCTCTGCCCAGCCGCACCCCATCCACCAGCACCGCCTCCGGCATGGACGCGTTGACCGGGGTGGTCAGGAGATCGGTCATGATCAACTCGGCGGTGATCACCGACCCGGATACCGGCCAAGACCGAAACGCGACGGCATCCAAGGTCGAGGCGATCCGCTCTACCCCGGCCTCTAGTTCGGCCACGGTCTGACCGGGCCGGGCGCGGATGATCAACTCCACCGCATGACTCGACGTCCGAACCTGCTGCAAGCGCGGGCACCGCCAGGTCTCGACCGACTGCCGGTCACCTTGCAGGTTCCGGCGGTTGATCACCTGGCGTTCGGCCAGCCGCGCATTGCGGCACATCGACTGCCACCGCCGGCTCATCAGCCGCCGCCACCGATACCGCCGCCACGGCCCGGCCGCCCACCGTTCGAACGAACCGGGCCACAAGCCGACCCAGACCCCACCAGCCACACCAGGCAGCAAACCTAAACAGGCGATCCCGACCGCGATGATCGCGCGGGTGTCAGAGACCCAGGTCACCAGTCCTGCGGCCAGCCAGACGGCCAGCCAGATCCGGCAGTGCCATAGCCAGCCGGCCAGCCACCGAAACGCGGACTGCCACCGTGCGCCCGGTGCGGTGATCATGATCCGGTCGCCGCCCCGGACGTCGCGACAGGATGATCATGGGAGCGTTCGAACCCGGGCGGGTAGTGGACACGGCCAGCGGTCACCTCCACTAGCACCCAACCCAGCGACGAGCTGGCAAACACCGGACCCGACCAGTTCCGCCACACCCACCAGCTCCGGTCAAACAGCGGATCACCGTCCCGCCGGTCACCCTCGACCAGGCCCAGCACCACCGCCACCTGCTGGCCGCCGACCCACTCCCGAGCGTGCAGCCGCAACCGTGGCGCACCACCGGTCATCTCCACCGACAACGTCAACAACTCAACGCCAGGCACCCGACGCAACACCGCCTCCGTGACGGCCGCCGCCTCGCTACACGACAACATCAGGCAGCCCTCGGACCCGAGCTGGTCGACGGGGCGGCCTTCTTTGCTTCGCCCGGAGCCACCAGGTCATCGGCCCGGAACGACCACGCCACCCGCGGCCGAGACCCCGAATCATCGACATACGCCAAAGCAGTCAGACCGACGAACTCCACCGGCCGCCACGGGGTGCCCGACGTGTTGTCCGGAGGCACTGGTTGATACTGGGCGGCAATCTTCACCGACACCGCGGTGTCCCGCCGTGTGGCCTGATCATCGGCATCCAAGACCGTTACCTGCCACAACGGCAAACCAGTGTCCTTGTCGACTTGTTGTGGACGCGACCCATCCGGCCGAGCGGGAGCATCGAAATCCGAGACCGGCTCCACCGAGCCCTTCATAAACGCACCCATCGGGAACACATCCCCATGGGCAACCTGGAAACGCTTCTGCAGTGCCATGGCGTGCCTCCTAAAGCATCGAATCTGTCTTATTAGGCACGCTAGATGCCATCCACGACATCTAGCAAGACTGAAACGGCGTATGAGATGACGGATGTGACACAATCGTTACCTTTGGAAGATGACAGGTCTGTCCGGGATGATGACTGTGTGGACATATCCGATGTCATCAGGTCTAGACGCCGAGCACTCGGCACCTCACAAGCACAGCTGGCGAAAGCCGCTGGGATCAGCCTGCGACAGATGGCCCGCTATGAGGCCGGCGAGCAGCAGCCGGTGCTCTCGGTGGCCGTCGCCCTGGCGAACGCCCTGCAAATCTCGCTTGCCCAGCTGGCCGGACAGGTCCACTACGAACTCGACTTCTCCGGTGACTGGTGGGCGTCTTGGCAGACGTCGAAGAACAACGAACCACGCGTGGATACCCATCATCTGGAGATCACCCAGCAAGGCGATGTGCTCTACCTCGACGCGCAGCGGGCCCGTCCCGTTGAGGACGGCAGCTATGAGTGGCGTGGTGAACTCCGGCTGTGGGACAACGAAGCTCTGATGGGCTGGTACCGCTCGACCGATGCTGCGGTGCGATCCAAGGGCACCATGTACCTCGCACTTCACCCCCATGGCACCTTCGCCTGGGGCCGCTGGGTCGGCATGAGCTACGACGGCGACGTCATCACCGGCTGGGGAGTCCTGGCCCGATCCGAGGCCGAAGCCGGCGCAGTAGCTCAGAACCTAATCGATCTTGGAAAGCCGCTTCCATGACCGGGCACCGAAGCCGTCTGTGCCAGTTCGTCATCGACGTTGACGACTTGGATCACGGCGTTACCTTCTGGTCCGCCGCACTCGACGCGACTCCGGAGCGCCTCCCACAGGCGAGCAGCGGAACCTACCGCCAGCTTCGACTGCCAGACGCTGACATCCGAATTCTGCTTCAGCTCACTCATGATCCCAAGGTCAAGAAGGAGCGAATGCACCTCGACATCGAGACCGACAACGTCGAAGCCGAGGTTCAGAGGCTCGAGCGACTAGGCGCAAGGCGGTGGGATCATCAGCAGGAACGCGGCTTTGACTTCTGGGTGCTCAGGGACCCATGGGGGAACGAATTCTGCGTACTCCAGGCCATATTCCGCAACTTGCTGGCCAGACGCCGATCCTGGGGACTTACGGACAGGGGTCAGTAAGCCTGGCAAGCGCTGGCATGCTCCGCCGAGCCTCTGCTGGATTGCATTTCTTCGATCCGGCGGTTGTATCGCGACGGCAGATTGGTCTCGACCGCCAGCGCGGCCTCGCGGTCCTCGAGGATCTACCGGGGGTCGGAACGCTGCGGCCTGGGGATTACCCTCGGGGCTTCGCCAGCATGCGCGGCCAACAGTGCCTCCATGTTGGCGGCAATCTGGCCCTCTGCGTGTGATGTATCGACTGCCCAGGAGGCAGCCAATAGCCTGAGGGTGTGTGAGACGTCGCGCGGCACGAGAGCTTGGTCGTTGTGTGTGGCAAACGGACCGTCTGTCTCGGTGAGTATGCGATCTCGAGGAAGGGCGATCACCAGCGCGCGGCCCTTCGCGGTTGTCAGTATCGGCGTGCCGATACTAAACCAGCAACCCTGCTCGATGGCGGTCTCGGCTTGGCGAGCCGTGCCTGTAAACCAGTGCAGTACGGGGACTCCGGAGTCCGGATTCGCCCGTAGTGCGTCGAGTACCGGACGGACTGCGCCTCGGCTATGGATGGAGAGGATCCGTCCACCGGCGTCGGAACACGATCGAAGGATGTGGGTGAACGCTTGAGACTGTGATGTTCGCATCTGAGCGAACCGGGAGCTGCCGTCCAGACCGATTTCTCCGACGAATGGCGTTGTGGCTACGAGCTCATCGAAGAGGGCCAGTTCATGCCTTCGTTGGTGCGCGAGCTCGGGATGGAGACCCAAGGCCGTTCGAACCATGGGCCGCTCGGCTGCGAGAGCTGCGGTACCGCGAAACGCAGAGGGCGTCGTGGTGACGGAGAGCACCGCCACCTTCTCCTGCTGTGCGGAAGCTGCAACGGCATCGGGGTTCGGGTACAGATCCAGATGGCAATGGAAGTCGATCATGTGAGAGGCAGAACGTGTTCAACTTCAGGTGACGTGGTAATGATCGTGCAGCTTACCGAGTTCGGCGAGACCCTCTTGAATCATGATCCCGGCGGCATCTCGTTCGTCCGCTGGCACCGACGATAAGCAGCCTCCCGCCCAATAGGCGAACCCATCTTCTTCGACGCTGAGTCGAGCGATCGCCACAGCTCGTACATCATCGAAGGCAGCGTGATCTTCGTCGTTGCGCCCGAGGTCACCGAAGACGTACCCGGTACCGTCAATGTGACTCCAGCGCAGGAACGCGGCACGCCGGACCTGACACGGAAGGCACCGCCCGCAGTGGCGATAGTTGTATCGCTGAAAGCGCCCACAACTCGTGCTTAGATCAGCAAGCTCCTCCAGCAGCTTCTGGTCCCTGCACTCGACCAGCATCTGCCCCTTGGTGCGCAACCGATAAGGGTTGATCAGGCGTACGTTGAGTCCGACTCCATCAAGTAACTGTTGAACAAGGTTCAGAAACCGGGGGTGAGCGGTACGGGTGCTGAGACTTCCCACCCGCATAGGCGTCAGCGGTGGGTTGATCGAGATGAATCCGTTCTCGTTGACGTACAGGTCTACGGCTCTTCCATCTGGATTCTTGATGGTTGAGGCGACGAGCACCGCGTAAGCGATGAAGATGAGCGAACGAACTCGCTGGCTTGTCTCATCAGTCCCCGCGATGCCCCTCGTGTTAGCACTGTGGTTCAGCCGAATGCAAGATAGACCGGCACCGAGACGGCGCGCGAAACCTTCCTGCTTGGCGGCGTCGCCACGGACGGTCTGGCTGACGAAGATAGGAGTCTTGCCCGACTCAACTAGGTCGATTCCGCCAACGAGACTGTCCAGTCCACCGGAGAGCAGCGCGACGCAGTTTGCCTTCGGTGCGGCTGTGCTCTTCGATGGTTTGAAGGGGACGGTGGCACTCGTTGTGATCTCCACGTTCCAGATGTCGGTGGTGAGGAACTTTAGAGCGCTGGTCAGTAGGGGGATGTGGGGTCGCCAGGTCTCTGGCTCCGCCACGGCAAGATCGAGACTGATGTTTCGGGTCCAGCCGTCTGGACTGTTTCGACGAAGAGTCGCGGCGTCGGCGACGATCGCCGCCAGAGCGATCGTCAGGAAGTCCCAGGCTCGGTCGCTGGGCTCGAGATTGGCGCGCCGAACCTTTTCGAGGATGGATGCGCCAGCGGTGAGGCCGTCCGCCTTGCCGGCCGGGGCGTACAGCTCTACCCGTGTCGCTTCGGTGGTCCCGTGGCGGTTTGCATCCGAGGATGCGTCGGCGGGGCGGACGATGTACTTCATGCCAGATACCCCTCAAAGACGACCAGGCTGTTAGTCAGCGCGTTGGCGACGGTGCTCCGGACGTGCGCTGTAGTCATGGACTGGCCAGCCTCGCGCAGGAGCCGGAACGACTCTGCGATCGTCTGGCGGATGTAGTTGCGGGCTTGCTTGAGCCGGGAGAGTCCGATCGTGGCGGTAGGGGCGTTGTCTACGAGGTGTTTGCCGACGTCGAGAGCGAACCGTCGATACACGTCGTGGGCGACGAAACTCTCGATGACGAACTCGCGCTGAGCGTCAGTGAGTCTGAGAAGATCCACATCGCTGTACAGACCCAAGAGATCCGATAGGGCATTGCGGATCGACTCTCGGGACGCCTCGGCGTCAAGGGTGCCGTCGGAGGAGCAAGCGGCTTCCACGACGGCGTCGGTAATCTCCGCTACAGAGTTCCCTTGGAGAAGGGCACGGTCCAGGCCTCGATCGGCGGCACCTGGATCGAGAACTTGGCTGAGCGACCGGGCGGTTCTGGAGACAGATCCCAGGCGTCGCGACATGGTTCCCGCCCCGCCGTAACCGGTGCGGACGTACTGCGCGATGCCACGGCGCAAGCGCGCAGCGTCCCCGGTCTTCGCGAACGACCCCAAGTTGCGGCGGGCGCTGACGAAACGCCGATCAGGCGCAAGCAGGTCGCGAACAGCGGTCGGCGGTGGCTCGAGGCCAGGCGGGGTCTCGAGGTCTGTCGCAGAAACGACATCGGGTTCTTCGGGGTCAGGCACCGGTTCGGCCCACGGCGGGACGAGAGAGACGTTCGCCCCAGGTCCCGCGCTACTTTGCGACGTTCCCATTGCCCAACCTGCTCGCGATGGCCGCCTTGACCGGCGCTTCAATGTCCGGATTGCCAGCCCAGGCCGTCATCAAATCGCTCGCCCAAGGCTGTCCGGAGATCCGCGGAATGAGATCCGGCTGGATCTGGGCGGCCGGACGTCCACCCAGGAAACCCGCGAGGCTTCCGCTCAGATCTGGACCAACCTGGACCATGACGAGCAGCGCCTCGAAGATATCTGGCACTCCCCACGCATCGATGGGACGAGCCAGATCGAGGAGTCGCTCGAAGATTCGACTCTGCTCGGGGCCGCTCAGTTCCCGGAGCGGCTCCGTGAGCGCTCCGGCCTCGCTCGGATGTTCGATGAGCGCCTTGAGAAGCTCGGTTGCGGTGGAGGACAGACCATCCTCGGCCGTGAGGATAGGCAGGTGTTCGCGGCTGACGTAGAGCGCTCCGCGCATGTCTATGTCGGCCAATCGTGGCGGTAACGCGAGCCATTCGCTGACGAAACCTGTCGCCCACCTCTCGGGGATAGGCGCGACGGCGAGGTTTGTTCCACCATCGCGTTCGGAGCGGGCTCGCTGCGATCCGGATACCTTGTCCTTGGGCCCAGGCACCGTAGCCGTGTCCGCCTGGTCGCGCAGGTCAGCGAAACCGGTCGAGCCGGTGGGAGTGGCTGAAGCGTTGTCTAGGTCTTCAGGCTCCAATCCGTCAAGTAAGTGTGGCTTACCATCGACGCTGTTAGTGATGCTCGTCGCCAACTCCTGGTAGAGCTCAGCTGGCGCGAGGCGCTCGAAGAGCAGTAGCTTCGCCAACGCTGCCTCATCGACTGAGACTCCTTGGGTCTTGGCGACAGCCATGCGCACCGAGAGTGCGTTAAGGAATCGCTTGACCAGTCTCGGATTGCCAGCGATGCCAGACGCGGTCGCCATGATTGGCGTTAGGCGGTCGGCGGTGTCGAGCTGTGCCACCAACTCGTTCGGCAGGTCAATTCCCAACCCTTGGATGAACGCCCGGTCGATGCGCAGTCCCTGCCAGGTCTTAGCCAACCGATCGCAGACGGCGATACGGATGCGCTCGCGCTCGCTCTCGCCCAGCATGCTGTTGTGCACATAGAGCAAGAACATGTAAGCGCGAACCTCTTGGGTGCCCAAGGTGGGGACGCGAATAGGAATCTGAATGAGCTTGTCGAAGTAATTGGTCACCAGAGCGTCGTCGGGTTGGTCGAAGTGCTTCTTGACAGCGTGCTTTATCATCTGGTCGTCGGCAGCGATGACAAAGGCGGTCCCGTCCAAGAAGAGAAACAGACGAATCGCCTCGAGCGTCGAGACTGCCGTTTCGGGCAGGCAGCGGTCGAGGTCATCGATCAAGACGACGAGAGTGACCTCCAGCTCCTGCAGCGCCGCCACAAAGGAGTCGCGCAGAGCCTGGATTCTCTGACGCGGGCTCTCATCTTGCGCTGGCTTGTCCCTGAGGAGTCCCTTGGCCTCCCCGGCAGCCTGGGTGACAGCGCCTTGGGCATCCTCAATTAGGTTGTCGTCGACACCATTCCTCCGACCACGACTGAACAGCGACGCAAACTGCCCTATCAATCCGACGGGTGGCGGCCCGAGGGCCAGCGCGGCGGCGGAGCCTGCGGTCAAGCTGGCGAGCCGGAACCAGTCGATACGGCGTAGAAAGTCCCGAGTCTTCTCGACTCCGGTCTTGCGCTCCTCCGCGACTTCCGCAAGCTTCACGGCGATCGCTTCCATCAGCGCGGCCCGGGCGTCGTCGTAGCCTTGGTATAACCAGGCGTTGAAGGAGACGAAGATGTACTTCGACTGGAAGTCATCGTCGTCCCTGATGCCCTGGTCGCGGGCGCGTTGCCGTTCACGTCGCTCGAGCGCGTCCTTGGTAAGCATCACGAGCGACGACTTGCCAACTCCCCACGCTCCTGAGACCCCGATGGAGAGCGGCTTGCCTTCAGCTTGCTCGATCAGTTCGACAACCGAGTCGGCCACAGTAGAGAAGTTGATGTAGTCGATGTTCGTCTCGGTATCAGTCCACACAACCCTGCCCTCCGCTCCGCGGCCTTCAGCCCGCTACCCGTCTTGGAATCCTTCACCCTCAGCGGCCGGGATCGGCGACACGAGTACCGAAGCGCCCGATGTGTGCCCGACTGGCTCGCCCACGACCCGAGATCCAAAGATCTGAGCCATCGAAAATGACAGTTTGGAGCTTAGAGTCAAAACACAGCTCATATCGTCGAACTAAGGAATTCGCAGTCCGAAGCCGGTGGAAAAGCTCCTTACCATTGGCCGCAAAACGTGCGTACGAGCCGCTGTCTTCTTGGCACTTTTCTGCGACGTCGCACATGGTGGCCAGGCGTGACGATGTCCTCTGCCTCGTTTGGGGCCGCGTCTAGCGCCGCGGATCCCACGTTGACGGGCCGCTGTGCTGACGGATCGCGCCACGGCCGCCAACAAGGCGTTTGTTCCCGGTGATAGTTGCAGCATCGGGCCGACCCTCCGGGCTACTGCCAGACTGACCCATCCCGCCTGAGACACCTGCCTGAGATGCTGCCGGGAGTACTTTCCTTACTGGCTCAAGCGCGCCTTCGGCGCGCGCCCGGGGGCACCCGGGGCCCCGCCTCGCTGCGCTCGGCACCCCGGGACCCCGCCCGGGCAAACTGAAGGGACGCCCCGACCCCGCAAGATCAAGACGTCCCAACTCATCGACCAGACCGACGATGCCCCGAGTCTGCTGATCAACTCACCTCCGAGCCGCCGACCCGATCTCTCATGATCACTCGCCGCCGGCCGGCGTCAAGGGCACTCCGCTGCGCTCCGTGGCCGTTGGCTGCCTTCGGCCCCCTTGACCCCGACCAACGTCGAGCGGGTTGGCTGGCTATCGGGTCGGTGGCTCTCCCTGCCCGCACAGCGCACCCCTGGCGCACCCCTTCTTGATCAAACCGCGCAACCAGTGCACTCACCCGGACCGCTACGGACGCCCAACCGAATGCCCAGGACGCGCTCGTAATGAATAGGTCGTCGGTTCGATTCCGACAGGTGGCTCCAGCGTGCTGGCTAGGCCAAATGCCGATCAGCATCCGATCGATCAGCCGCCTCGGCACCCGCCCGTGTCCCCGTGGTGTCCCCGGCAGCCAGGTGCCGCGCCAGGCCTGAACCGTCTTCACGTCGAGGCCGCCCTGCAGCACCAGATTGGCGAACGTGTGCCGAAGATCGTGCACTCTGCGCCCATCGCCGTCGATTCCCAGCGGACACTCCGCTTCCAGTTCGACTCGTTCAGCTGGTCGCCCTGCGGCGAGGTGAAGACGTAGTCACGCGGCGACCGGCCGTCGAGCAGCGGCTCCACGATCGACCAGGCCTCCGGCACCAACGGCACCAACCGGCGGCGCCGACCCCTAGGCACCTTCTCGGCGTGACCGTCCGAAGGTGACACCGATATCCGGACGGCCGGAACCGGCGCCTGCTGAACGTCCGCGACCCGCAACGACCGCAACTCGCCCCAGCGCAGCCCGGTCAGCCCGAGGAACAGCGTCACTGCGGCGCCGCTGAGGGAGAACGCTCGCTGGGCGGCAACCACGTCATGCAACTCGTCTCGACTCAACGGCGACACCGAACGCGGCGGCTTACCCGCGCCCGGTGGAACCCGGACGCCGGCGCACGGATTGGACACGATGATCTGTTCACGCACCGCGTAGCCGAAGATCCCCGACAACACCGCCGCCAACCGTTGAACCGACGAGCGAGCACGACCCGCACTGATCAGCTCACCCAGGGCCGATTCGACCCGAGCCCGCGTCACCTGGCCGATCGGCAGGTTGCCCAGAGTCGGCGTCAGGTGCGTCACGAAGTGCTTGTCCGTCGTCCAGGTCGACGACGAGACCTGCCCGCGCCGCGACGCGAGCCACTCGGATGCGACGTCGGCGACCAGGCGTTCACCGCGGCGCGGATCGACCCACACACCAAGATCAATCCGCCGTCGCTGTTCGTCCTCCCAGCGCTGGGCATCACGCAGCCGGACGAACGACTTCGGGGCGACCACCTTGCCGCGATGCTTCACCCGGACCCGGTACTTGCCGGACGGCAGCTTGCCGATCATGCCGCCTCACCCCGCTTGTGCGACCTGACCCAGGTTTCAAGATCACGAACCCGGTATCGCGGCACTCGGTGCGCAACCTGAACCCAAACCGGCCCCTTGCCCTCCGATCGCCACCGGGCGAGTGTCGGCTCAGAGAGCGAGAACAACTCTGCGACCTCCTTCGGCTTCAGCAGGCGTTCGAACGCGACCCGATGCAGCCCGTTGTCGCGATCGTCGCGTTCCGATCCATCTGCAGCTTCCATGATCAACTACTCCTGTGGTTGCGTTGGGTGCCCGGGCCAGTCCTTCCCGGACTGCTGAGTGTTTGGCTCTGACCCTGGTTGTCAAGGGCAGCCACCTGGGCTTCGGTCAGCGGCCCGGTCGGATCATCGGTCCGGGCGCCGGCACGAACGATCCGTACGTCGAGTTGATCTCCCCAGGCGACGATCCGATCATGATCATTCCCGCCTACGGCGGGTGCGACGAGCTGGATCGACCGGACCGTCTGCTCGACCAGCTCGGCCAGGGTGGCGCCGTCCACCGGGGACGGGCTGCCCGGGCCGTCGGAGCCGTCGACCCGGATCAGGGCGTGGAAGTGCACCAGGCCGCGATCCTGGTACTCGGCCACCTTGGCGACTGCACCGACGCCAGGTCACCGAGCCGACTTTCCGGTGTTTCTAGGTGCTGCGCGAGCTTGCGGCGCAGGGTGTTCGGCGTGCGGCGCAACAACTCCGGCGCCCACCACTGCCAGACCACTGCGGAGGACCAGTCGTAGCAGTCGGAGCACAACGGCACACCGTTCAACTCGTCGTGTTGATCATGGACGGCCATGCACGACAACCGACGACCATGATCACAAACAACCGTGTGCGAACGCGGCCGGCAGTGACCACCCGACCGCCGGCCATGACGACTCCGCGCACCGTGCACGACACCGAACGACGGAGCGGTGACAGTGACGGACAACAGCGGGTTGTCGGCGACGGTGTCCGGGACGGTCTTGCCGCCGGCCACGCCGGCCTTGATCATCTCGAACGTGTCGCGGGCATACACCCGGGAGCAGGGCGGGTAGACGTCGGCCCGCCGGTTCCCACACGGCCGGTACAAGACACCCAACGGCGCATCGTCCGACGCGTACGAGGACAACACCTCACCGGTCGCCGGATCAATGGTGTCGGACCGTCCGACCAACCGGATCGGCGAGCGCAGTTGCCCACCGCAGCCGCCGTATCGGCGAACGCGGAGAAGCTGCCCTCGGTGACCCGGCGCAAGAACCCGTGTTCGGCAGCCGGCGACAGATGATCAAGATCAAGTGGCGCGTCGTCGCTGAAGCCTGGGAAGGCGCCCACCGGAGCGTCGTCCTGGGCGAGGTCGGTCGGCTGCACGAGCGTTTCAGCACCCAAGAGGGTGTGCCGCGCGGCCAGTTGCGATCCTCCCCGCACGGCACACCCAGACCAGGGCTTCCCTCAACCACCCGACCCAAATTGCGGGCAACGCCCGAACGCAGGAGGATCGCCAACCACGCCCGATGCGGACGACACACCAAGAAGGTTTGAAGCGGCTAGCTCAAGTGCTGGCCTCAGCCAGAAGCGGGGAGCCGACCCCAGGGGTATACCCGTCAGTTTTGTTTGAGGTGTGTGCCATCTGCGACCAAAGGTAACACCGGCCTCCGACAGTCCTCTTGCCGAACACCACCAGGTCGAATTCGTTACCGAACGTTCAGCCTCGCGGCGGATCCGCACAGACCTCAGGTGTCGAGCCGGTCTTCCCAATAGCCAGGTCGACGCTTCTCGTGGGCATAGGCGAGTATCAGCACGGAGTCGTCGTGCACGACATACACGATCCGGTAGGGGAAGCCGCGGATCGCCTTCGCACGCACCACGATACGTCCGGACCAGTCAGGGAACAGCGGAGCAGCCTCCGGCCACGCGCCAATGTCAGCCCGGGCTTGCGCCGCCCGATCGATCAAAGTCAGCCCGGTCCCCGGCGCGCGATCCTCGTACCACAGCACTGCGGCGTCGAACTCCTCGACCGCCGCAGGATGCTCCCGCTGCCGCGTCGTCACTCGGTGCCGGCGGCGATCCGGCCCCGCAGCTGCGCGTAATGCTCATCAGCATCGACCGGCGTGACCGAACCGTCCAGAACCTCATCCAGACGCCGCGTGATCTCGTCCCGCCAAGCGGCATCGACCGCAACCTGGTCCTCGCCACCACGGTCATCGTGGAGGCTGGCCAACAGGCGATTGGCCACCACGGCACGCTCGTCAGGGTCGAGCGCTAACCCGGCCTTGATCAGTTCCGCAGCCTCAGGTGCCATGCCCCGAGTGTACGACCCGGCGACGACGCGAGTCATCATCTCCAGGTGTCCCGCCGAGGGATCCGGTCCCGGGCGGGCCTCGAGGGAAGGCGTGGTGCCCAGTGAATAGGTCGCGAGTTCCGATGATCGGTCGGTTCACGGGTGACTGCTCAGCACATTGGTCAACCCGCAGCAGCCAGCATGATCGTCGAGCTGCCCGGGGCGACGGTTGTTACCCCCACCGCGGCTCCTCATCCCAGACGTCAACGCTCAGCGGAACCCGTCCTGCACCATCACTACGACCCATCGCGGGTCGTTGCCGAGATCGACTCTCGCGGCCCCGCGTTGTCCATCGCCGCTGCGACCGACGACGGTCACCCGGCCCGCCGGAAGTCGGTAGTTGTAGCTGTGAACAGGATTGTTGCTGCGATTCCGCTCAGCCGCCGGCACCTCAACGTCGAGAGCGACAGCGGATCCGGCCGTGACCGTCACCCGGACAGGTCTATGAAGACTGCTCGACACATCCACCACCAGGTTCGCCTCACCCCTGCGCACCTGGTCCAGGTCGGAAGGCCTGACCACCACCGGTACTCTCCTCGCTGCCTTGGCACACGCGCTCATCTCAACGTCGCTGATAGCGCACCCCGACAACAGCACACCCAGAGCCGCAACAGACACCGCCGTCCTCGTCAGCACCGTGTCTCACCCTCCAGGTCGAGTGGATGTGCTCGTATCCTGCTCCCAACGAAGCCGCCTGAACGCTGCGGCCGAGCTGTTCGTCGTCCAATCGAGACCTTCTAGGCGGGTTGCCAGAACACGTACATGACCGCGACCGCATCCCCATGCACCCTTCTCGCGCCGCATGCCTGCCAGTGATCTTTCTGTGCCGACCTCAAGATCACGAACAGACGTCGCGTCCGCAAGGATCGGTCACCGGGCGATCAGACGGACTTCCGAGTTCAGGCCCTGCACTGGCGACATCACAGCCACCGATCCCCTACCCGCTGTTTCGGAGATCGAGCCGTCGTGAACAGCGATCGTGCTCGATGCGCGGAATTGGCAGATAGACACAACCGCATCGCCTGGATCGCTGGCGCATCGGTCCCCAATAGATCAAACTGTTATCCAGTTCTTCCGACACGCGGACTCTAGTGGTGGCATCGTTCCTGGGGTGGACGGCTACGGGTGCTCGGTCGAGGTCGATATCGGATCGGTAATCATCACCGCGAAGAATGCGATGGCGCGCACAGCCTTGATCGGGATCGGCCCCGCGGCTGCCAGCAACCCGTATGTAGCAGGGGCAAGCGCGATCATCCCGCTAAGACATCTAGAGCGTGTGGACTTCTCGCCAGCATCGATGCTGACCAACGGACGGCTCACCCTCACCGCCGGCGGGCGACAGTTCATCGCCCACTTCAGACGTAAGGACCGACAAGGCTTCGAGCAGCTCGCGCAGTTCCTGGCCAGCCAGGTCCGACCCCAGCCTATGTCGGCAGAACCGGCACTTGGCAGTCAGTTGCAAACCGTCTCGCCCGTAACCGACGTGCCGATCCCGCCCAGGACGGCCCCGCCCGCGAAACCAACCATCGAGGGCGTCCTGGCACAGATGGCCGTCATCGAGCCGGATGTGCCGCTCGACGAGCAGATCGAGGTCACCGGCGAGACGTACCACACAAAGAGCTTTAGGAAGCTGTTCCGGGACAAGGGAATGCCGATCACGTCAGCGGGCACAACCCTGCAGGACCAGCGTTGCGTCCTCGTGCCGGAGCCGTGGAATGAGCACGACCCGAACGCTGTAGCAGTCGTGATCGAAGGTCATGTCGTCGGATATGTGCCCGCCAGCATGGCCGTGGACTACTCCCAGCGTCTGCTCGCGTGGGCGCGCGATCGGAAACTCGTGGCGGGGGCGGCCAGGGTGTGGGTGAAGGACGAGGGAGGGATGATCCGAGCGAGGGTGACGATTCTGGTTCCCGAGGCGGAGATGCTGTGATGCTCGCGTAGGTCCTATTCCCGAGGTGGCTCCAACTCAGACCAGACACCATCCTGGTCCTCCGGTTTCCAGATGATCACCTTCCGACCACCGGCCACCCGGCCGGCTGTGTCAACTGCCTTCCGGTATGTCCTGAGGCCAGCTCGCGCGATCTTTGGGTCAGCTGTATCGATGATGCCCACGACCTTGCCTGAGCCAAGATCAGTGGAGATTTCGATCCTGGAGGGAGCGTGCTCGCACCCATCTCGGGTCTTGCGGTGCGTCAGCAGGTACTTGAGGCCGTCCCAGATGGCGCTCGAGGCCAGATTGGGGCCCAGAAGCACCAGCGTGTTGTAGCTGATCTCTATGACGACCCGAACCAGCTCCATTGCGGTGAACTGGAGCAAGCGGTTGCCATCAACAGGGACAACTTGGGACATGATCGTGCTCGCTTGGGCGATGGCGTCGTCGTCGAACCATCCGTGATCGGCGGACAGCGATATCGGTTCCCGGTCCGGGTGCAACCCCTCAGCATGGCCGATCTTCTCCATCGCGGTGAACGACATGCCACCGATCGGTCCTGCAGAATCCCAGTCGTCCTGATCGACGAGGCCAGTGAGCCGGACCGCTCGTTCGCCATCATCCATCACGACCAGCCGCGCCTCGAGGTCCATGGTTCGAAGGGGTTTGGTCCAGTCGTGCTGGCCGATTACCGGCATCGATCCTGAGTTCAGCGCATCCAACATTTCGTACAACATCTGGTCGGAGAGCGCCACTCCGCCATACTATTCGACCCGGTGCGACGTCGCGACGACTGCTTCAAATGGAACCCAGGCGCCCATCTCTCTCCCACAGCTGTGGTTGGCATGACACTACCGGGCTGAGCACCGTGGTTGGCGGACTTGGCGGAGATCTCGCCAGCCATGGGCCAAATCCGGCTTCCGAGCCACGTCAAATGCGTCGCACGGTGTGATCATCATGCCTGTTACGAGGGCCAACACCGTTCCCATCTGGTCGGCGATCAGAAGGTCAACGACCTGGTCCGGGCCGGGGATCACACGGTGTATAGATCCGTTGGTGACGCTGATCATCGGTGTCCGCTCGAGGTTCCATCACCGGGTCAGCCTCGACCCAACTCGTGCCGCGCAACGGGATGTGTGCCGTATCACCCGCCCGGCTCTGCGGCCCGGTCAACGGACGGCATGTGCAACAACGGTGGGAGCGGCATCCGCATCTCGGGAGTACTTTCTTTACTGGTTCGAGCGCGCGCTCCGCGCGAAACGGCCGGCCGGCAGCGGGGCCCCGCGCTTCGGGCTTCGCCCTCCGCGCACCCCACTACCGGTCGGCCGCAAGATCATCTTCGCGAGCTCGCCGTGTCCCCGTGATGTCCCCGACGGAATGACATCACGCGAAACCAGACGTACGGCCACAGACTCAGCCGGACGTGTTTTCTCCAGTCAGAGCCCAGTTCGCGGCCGCTCGGAGGCTCTCGTAATGAATAGGTCGTCGGTTCGATTCCGACAGGTGGCTCCAGCGTGGGAAGAGTGTCGCCTCGTCAGTTGAACAGTCGCCGATCCAGCACTGATCTCGGGTGCTCTGCCGGACTGGGGTAGGAGATGACGACGCTGGATGCCGTCAGGATCACGACCTTCGACGACTGACACTCCGCCCGTGATATGGGTGTCGGTGTACGTTCCGTACATGCGCAGTGCTTCCTCGAATTCCCGCAGCGCTTCTGAACTGTCCACAGCCCAGGTCAGAATGTGATCACCGATCACGCCAGCTGGGTGCGGCTCACGGTCGCCCCTGGCCAAGAGGTAGAGCTGAAATCCCCCAGGATCGAGCAATAAGGCTGCGTCCTCTTCACGGAGTGAGACCCGACAACCGAACACTTCACGATAGAAGTTGATCGAGCGTTCGAGATCTCTGACGAGAACAACGGAGGACGTGATCGTGGCTGTGTGCTCCATCTCATCAGTCTGACCGTCCTGCGGCCGATCCGACGAGGAACTCGGCGAATCTGACCGTCCGCACTCTGCAACGCGCGTGCCGTCAGTACGTTGCGTAGTAGAGCTGTTCGTCGTGAACAGGAGTTGGTGACGATGCGATGTCAAGCTGACGACGTAGAGGATGCCCAGTGATCCGCCACCCGGCATACCTTGAAGAGCCGTGGGGCATAGCCTGCAGGGGCTTGGATCTTCAGGTATTGACACAATCGGAGTCGGTGTTTGCGCTGTCGAACGGTCACATCGGCTGGCGAGGCAATCTGGATGAGGGAGAGCCCCACGGCATGCCGGGTGCCTACCTCAACGGCTTCTTCGAAACCCGGCCGCTGCCGTATGCCGAACCTGGCTACGGATACCCGGAGTCCGGTGAGACAGTCCTGGACATAACCAACGGCAAAATCATCCGACTTCTGGTCGGTGATGAGCCGCTCGACGTCCGCTACGGCCGCTTGCTGCGACACGAACAGCGCCTTGACTTCAGGAAGGGCGTCCTGGGACGGGACTTGGATTGGAGATCGCCCGCCGACAGGACCGTGAGGGTGCATTCGACACGTCTGGTATCGCTGACCCAGCGGGCGATCGCCGCAGTGTGTTATGAGGTTGAGGCACTCGACAGCGACAGTGGAACTACCCGCATAGTGGTGCAGTCGGAGCCGGTTGCCAATGAGCGGCTGCCGGCCAGCCACAACGATCCTCGAGTTGCCGCAAGTCTTGATCGCCCCCTCGTCAGCCTCGCCCACGAAGTGCTCGAGCACCGCGTCAGCCTGGCCCACCGGACTGCTCGCAGCGGCCTCAGCCTTGCAGTGGCGATGGAGCACGTGATCGACTTCGCGGAGCACGTCGATATCAGTACGGAGGCACTTCCCGACCTTGGCCGCACCACGTTCGCGTTGGAACTGGCCCCTGGACAGCGCTTCCGGTTCATCAAGTTCGTCGCGCACGGGTGGTCCGCGGCCCGATCGTTGCCCGCCCTCCGTGATCAGGCCGACGCGGCATTGGCTGAAGCGATGTCAACGGGCTGGGACGGTTTGCTGGGTGAGCAGCGCAACTACCTCGATCACTTCTGGGAGGGGGCCGACGTCGAGGTGGACGGCGATCCCGGGATCCAGCAGGCGGTCCGGTTCGCACTGTTCCACGTGCTGCAGGCCAGTGCCCGCGCCGAGGGCCGACCCGTACCTGCCAAGGGGCTCACCGGCGCCGGATATGACGGGCACGCGTTCTGGGACACCGAATCGTTCGTGTTGCCAGTACTCACCTACACGGCGCCCACGGCAGCAGCAGATGCGCTGAGATGGCGGCACCGAACGCTACCTGCGGCCCGCCAGCGGGCGCACCAGCTGAGACTGCGTGGCGCCGCGTTTCCGTGGCGTTCCATCGACGGCCGCGAGTGCTCGGGCTACTGGCCCGCCGGAACGGCGGCCTTCCATGTGAACGCCGACATCGCCGACGCAGTCATCCGTTACGTTCGTGCGACAGGCGATCAGGAGTTCTACGCCCAGGTCGGTGTCGAACTTCTGGTCCAGACCGCGCGGCTGTGGCTCTCCCTGGGACATGCCGACCGGGACGGTGGGTTCCACATCGACGGTGTAACCGGGCCGGACGAATACTCCGCGATCGTCAGAGACAACGTCTACACCAATCTCATGGCGCAGCAGAACCTGCGAGCCGCCGCCGATGCGGTGCGGCGTCATCCCGACATCGGGCGCATGCTGCTGGTTGATGATGAGGAGCCAGACCAATGGAGCAGGCGGCTGCGGCGGTCGCGGTCCCCTATGACGAGGATCTTGGCGTTCACTCGCAATCCGACGGTTTCACCCGACAGCAACCCTGGGACTTCGCCACAACCCGGAGGGCCGGCTACCCCCTGCTGCTGCACTTCCCGTACTACGACCTCTACCGCAAGCAGGTTGTCAAGCAGGCAGATCTGGTGCTCGCGATGCACCTCCGTCACGATGCCTTCACTGCGCATCAAAAAGAACGCAACTTCGCCTACTACGAAGCGATCACTGTCAGGGATTCATCCCTGTCGGCGGCGACGCAAGCCGTCCTCGCCGCGGAGGTCGGACACACAGACCTGGCAGCCGCCTACCTCGCCGAGTGCGCCTTCATCGACCTCGAGGACATCGAGCACAACACCACGGACGGCCTGCACCTGGCGTCCCTGGCAGGCATCTGGACCGCCCTGGTATCCGGTTTCGGCGGAATGCGAGACGGGCCGGACGGTTTCAGCTTCGCACCCAGGCTGCCGCCACGCCTTTCTCGCCTGGCCTTCGGTCTTCGGATCGGTGCCGGTGTGCTACGCGTGGAACTCGACGGCGAGAGCGTGACCTACCGCTTCGACGGCAATGGCGTGGCACGGTTCCGATCCTTCGGCACGGAGGTCGAGTTGGAAGCCGGTAACGAGGCCACGAAACCAATTCCTGCTCAACGCAGCCCAAGGCCCGCACCGCGGCAGCCCCAAGGCCGATCACCGCGCGTTCCGCATGATCTCATCGCCGCGCCACGTACCCCGGGCGTTGTCTAGCGATTGGCGGCATCACGCCTCTGGTTTGGGCTTTCGCGCCGAATAGCAGTGCGCGACACCGCCGCTGACCGGAGTCACGTGAATGTGCTCGAAACCTGCTGCACTGATCATCGCGGCGACCTGCGCAGGTGGTGGGAACGCCTCGACCGAGGCGGGCAAATATCGGTAGGCGTCGCGGTGGTGCGACAACAGACGGCCGACCCAAGGCAGCACATGTTCAAAGTAGCCCAGATAGATCCGCCGCACGACGCTCGGCGGCCGGCTCAGCTCCAAGATCGACAGCCTGCCGCCGGGCCGTAGCACTCTGCTGATTTCAGCGATCGCAGCCAGCGGGTCTTCGACATTGCGCAGCCCGAAAGCCATTGTGGCGACATCGACGCTGGCGGAACCCAGCGGAATATGGAGGGCATCTGCGCAGATGAACCGGATACCGTCGATACCGGCGTTCCGTGCCTTGCTCTCTGCGATCTTCAGCATCTCGGGGGCGAAGTCGACAGCCGTCACGGCCGCGGCGCCGCAACGTCGAAGACTGAGCGCGACCTCGCCAGTTCCGGAACACAGATCGAGAACGGCTTCGCTCCCAGTCAATCCGAGGTCTCTGACCAGGTGGGAACGCCAGTGTTCGTCCAGCCCTGCACTGAGCAGCCGGTCCAATCGGTCGTAGTGATCGGCGATGCTGTCGAACATTCCGGAGATATTGGACGGCCGGTGTTCAAGCAAGAGCGCCAGGTCTGCGTCGACAGACGGGTCCGCGACTACCGGCAGATCAAAGTCCATGTCAGGATTCTGACGTGTGGGGCTTGGTGGTGATCGGGTACAAAGTCACCCGCCGCGGGTGACCAAGGCTCCGTTCCGTACGACCTCGGGACGTTCGACTTCGCCTCCGGTGGACATTCATCCCTACTCGGCGCCGTCTCGGTGCGATTGGCTGGGAGATCGGAAGGATCATGATGGCCAATCAACGGTTCGGGTACAGCCCAGACAGTGTCCAGGTGAATGATCTTCGGCGATCAGCGCATCACTCGGTCGGCGGGGTCCCAAGGGTTCGATCGATCCTTGTCGGCGTCGACGGGTCGGATGACAATCGGGCCGCCGTGCACTGGGCGGTGGAGCGAGCGATGGCCGCACACCGGCCGTTGTGTCTGGTCGCGATGCTCGACAGGCATTCGCCGGACGGGACTGATGGTGATCCATCGCCACAGGATCCAGATCGTTGTTGGAGGACGGCGTCCGACCTTCGAGATCGGCTGCGTGCCGAGTTTCCTGATCTCATGGTCGGTGTGGAAGTCCGGATCAAACACCCCGTTGCGGGCCTGGTGGATCTGGGGGCCGATGAGGCCATGATCGTGGTCGGCCACCGGGCACCGGGAGCACCAGGATGCGAGTGGCCAGGATCCACCTCCCATGCGGTCGCCGGCCGCTCCACTGTGCCGACGATTGTTGTGCCGCCGGACTGGAACGAAGCCGCGCACCAAGGAGGGCCTGTTTGTGGTCGGTCGGCACCCGGAAATCTCGACAACGGCGGCGGTGGCGTTCGCTTTTGCCGAGGCGCAATGGCGAGGAGTAAACCTCATCATCAACGTGCTCCAGGACTCCGACGCTTGCGCGGCGGCTGGCGCCGGACCACTCTGTGCCTGCAGGCTGCCCTCAAGTGGGAGTGATCTGGTACTGCTTCAGTCCTGCTATCCCGAAGTTCGCGCGACCGTTCTGCATGTCCACGGTCAACCACACGAGCAGCTGGCACGCCACGCCGCCGAAGCACAACTGCTCGTGGTCGGGCGCCATCACACCGGCCCGCTCGGCTTCGAGATCGGATCCACGGCTCGCCGGGTGCTTCATCGAGCTGGGCGACCTGTTGCAGTTGTGCCGACGGTATGACTGGGACATAGGACTCCGGCGGGGACCATCACCGGGCGGGCATCCACGCGTGAGCAGCGCGCGGGTGATCAACTGCGTAGGTCAGGAGCGGTCAGAAGACGATCGCATCGACAGTCGAGGGCCGGCCCGCTGGGCCGGCCCTGTCGGGGAGTCCGGATGTGGCCACGTATCCGTGGCTGTCCGATCAATGGGTCCAGGCGTGGTCCCGGATGTAGGGCAGCCGATTCCAATAGCGGGACAGGCCCCACGTGATGCCTGCCGAGGTTGCGGCGAGTGTGAGTAGGGCAAGGCCGTAGATGATGTGGTAGTCCACGATCGGATTGGTGGATCCGCTCGGGTCGCCTGTACCGGTGACCCGGTCGAGTGGGAATTCCGCCGCCCACATCATCAGCACCAGCAGCGATCCGGCGAATGCTGCCGGCCACATGGCAATGCCGGCCATGACCGCGACACCAACTCCGAGCAACGCCAGCATGAACAGCCAGTCGGCCCACCATGTGCCTGCGATCGTGTGCGCCACTCCGGCGAACGGTCCGACATCGACCGAACCAAGGAATCCCTTGGTCGGGGAACCGCCGTTGAACCATGCCCGTTCGGAGGTGGTGGAGAACCCGAGCCCGAACGTCTTGTCCAAGAATGCCCACAGGAAGATGAAGCCGGTCGCGAATCGCAGCACAGCCAGGATCCGCCGTGCGGCAACGCTTGTCACGGTGGGGTGAGCGGACACCTCGACCGCCTTGTCGGGTGCCTTGGTCATCACCGGCTCTGATTGCCTGTTGGTTGTGCTGCGGGCCTTACCCGCGATCGGCGTCCCATGGTGAACGCTCATGATTGATCCTTCCAGAAATGGGTGGATCCTTGTGGGATCCGGAATCTACGTCTCTGGCTGTGATCATCGTCGGGTCGGTGGGCCGAGGGAGGTAGCGAAGGGCTGTTCGATGCCGGGACTTTCGCCATCTCGTCGCGACGGTGTCCCGCCCGATCGGGGACCGGTTGGTCGGCGGAGCTGTCCGGAGTGCCGAGGCAGTAGGCGGCCGTCCCGACGATTCCACGGTCGCGGACCCGCACGATCTGCGACGCGAGGCCAGTTCTTGTTATTGCGCGGCCAACTTGTCGGCCCACGCGCAGAGCGACATCATTGGCTCTGACCGATCCGACTCCGGTCAACCCCGTGGAGCAGCATGGCCGGCAAGGGTGCGCAGCGCTTCTTGGTATTGCTGTTCGCTGATCTCGCCACGTGCAAACCGCTCGGCAAGGATGTCCTCCGGGTTCTGCCGTCCGGAGAGGCGATCGGCAGCGCGCCACCGACTGCCGCGCAATGCCCGAAGCAGGGCGACCAGCAGGACGACAACGACCAAGAACAACGCCATGCCCAAGCCCATCATCGCGTATCCCCAGGCACTCATACCGCCGTACCACCAATGCATCATCACAAGCTCCTCAGGTACATCCGGACACGATCCATCACGTGTCACTTCGGTTTGTCGTGCGTTCGTCTGCACGGCCGACGAGTGCTGCCTGCGCAGCGGCCAGTCGCGCAACCGGGACCCGGAACGGGGAGCAGCTGACATAACTGAGCCCGTGCTGATGGCACCAGGTGATCGAGGCCGGATCCCCGCCGTGCTCACCGCAGACGCCAACCTCGAAGGGTCGTTGGGTTTTCGAAGCCGCGTCAACGGCCAGGTCGATCAATGCCCCGACACCGTCAGGATCGAGAGAGCTGAACGGATCATGATCAAGGACTCCCGATCTCAGGTAGTCGAGTAGGAAGCTGGTCTCGGCATCGTCCCGGCTCAACCCGTACGTCATCTGGGTGAGGTCGTTTGAGCCGACGGAGAAGAAGTCGGCGTGTTCGGCGAGTCGAGCCGCCAGGAGGGTCGCGCGCGGCGTTTCGATCATCGTACCGATCTGGTAGGGCAGGCGAACCTGGCGGTCGGCGAACACCGCTTCGGCTTCGCTCTCGATGATTTTTCGCACCCGGACGAGTTCCCCAGGGTCGGTTGTGAGTGGCACCATCACCTCGGGCATCGGTTTGCATCCGCTGTCCATGGCGTCGCACGCAGCTTCGAAGATCGCTCTGGTCTGCATCTGCAGAATCTCGGGATGTCGGATGGCGAGACGGACGCCACGCAGACCGAGCATCGGGTTCGCCTCGTGCAGGGCACGCACGCGGCGCAGCAGGTCCTCGTCGTTGCGAAGCCGGCTGAGCAGGTTGTCGACTTCGTCCAGAGAACCGGCTGCCGACAGTCGAATCTTGGCATCGGTGATGCGTTCGGACAGTTGCTCGAAGGTAGGTAGGAATTCGTGCAACGGAGGGTCGACAAGACGGATGATCACTGGCAGGCCGTCCATTGCCTGGAACAGCCCGAGGAAGTCGGCTCGCTGCAGCGGCTCGAGTTCGGCAAGTGCATCCCGGCGCTCGGTGATCGAGTCGCTCATGATCATCCGCTGCATGACAGGGAGTCGTTCGGATTGGAAGAACATGTGCTCGGTGCGGCACAGGCCGACGCCTTCTGCGCCGTAGTCCCTGGCCCGCCGCGCGTCCGCCGGATAGTCCGCGTTGGCACGCACGCCGAGCTGCCGATGATCATCTGCCCAGGTCAGCAGCGTGGCCAACCGCGGATCGGTGATGTCAGGAACGAATGTCTGGAGCTGGCCGAGATAGACCTCGCCGGTGCTGCCGTCGATCGACAGCCAGTCGCCTTCGCCGATCACCAGTTCGCCGACGGTCGCCCGATGGGTGACCACGTCGACGTCGAGTGCGCCGACGCCGACCACCGCGGGCTTGCCGAACTGACGGGCCACCAGGGCCGCGTGGCTGGTTCGTCCGCCACGGGTGGTCAGGATGCCTTCGGCGGCGAGCATGCCGTGTACGTCGTCGGGCTTGGTCTCGGGCCGGACCAGGATGACCTTCCGTCCGTCAGCCGCCAGCCTTTGGGCGACATTCGGGTCAAAGGCGGCGATCCCGACGGCTGCCCCGGGTGAGACATCAAGACCCCTGGCCACCAGTCGACCCTGATCGGCGGCGCGCTTCCGGTCGGCGGGTGTCAGTTGTGGATGCAGGAAGAAGTCGATCTGCGCCGGGGTGACCCGCAACAACGCCTCGGGTCGTGTGATCAGGCCCTCCGTTGCCAGGTCGACGGCGATTCGTACCGCTGCCTGGGCGGTGCGTTTGCCGTCCCGGGTCTGGAGCATCCAGAGCCTGCCGTCCTCGACGGTGAACTCGATGTCTTGCATGTCTCGGTAGCGGGCCTCGAGTTTGGCAGCTGTCGCCTGCAACTCCGCGTACGCCTCTGGCAGCACCTGGCTGAGTGACTCGATGGGTCGGGTCGCTCGGGTACCGGACACAACGTCTTCGCCCTGCGCGTTGATCAGGAAATCCCCCTCGAGGCCGGGTTGTCCGGTTGCGCCGCTTCGGGTCATACAAACACCGGTCGCCGACCTGTCACCGAGATTTCCGAACACCATCGCCTGGATGTTCACCGCCGTGCCAAGATCGTGCGGGATGCCGGCTGCGTTGCGGTAGTCGACCGCCCGCTTTCCGTTCCAGGAGGAGAAGACGGCCTCAATCGCCATCCGCAATTGCTCCTGCGGATCAGTGGGGAACTGGCCGGCGATATCGCGGAATCCCGTGATCACCGCACGAAGATCATCGACAGTCAGGTCCGAGTCGCTGCTCACCCCACGGGCTGTCCGTGCCCGGGACAGAATGTTCTCGAAGAGGTCATCGCGCAGTCCCAGCACAACCGTGCCGAACATCTGGATCAGTCGCCGGTAGGAGTCGTAGACGAAGTGCTCGTCCCCGGTCAGCGCGATCAGACCCTTGGCGGTGTCGTCATTGAGCCCAATGTTCAGGACGGTGTCCATCATCCCGGGCATGGAGAACTTCGCTCCCGACCGGCAGGAGACCAGAAGGGGACTGGCCGGGTCGCCGAACCGCTTCCCGACCCGGTCCTCTACGTCGTGCAGGGCCGTCACGACCTGGTCCCACAGTCCGTCCGGCATCGTGTTGTCGTTCTCCAGATACCGCAGGCAGGCCCGGGTGGTCACAGTGAATCCCGGCGGTACTGGTATGCCGAGCCGCGTCATTTCCGCCAGACCGCTGCCTTTGCCTCCCAGCAACGCGCGGACGGAGTCCCAGTCGCCGTTCCCCTGACGCTCGACCTCATCCAGTTGGTCGAAACGATGTACCCACACCGGTACGTCGGGCATCGGCTCCGACATCGGCTCGGGCATCGGCTCCGACATCGAGTCAGACACTGGATCAGACACTGGGTCAGACACTGGATCAGGCATTCGACTCTCCTCGGGTCACATCCGCTTCGCCGGCTGGGACGATTCGACCGTAAGTCCACTCGATCAGCCGGCCGCAGAGCCGAAAGCCATAGCAGCGACGGGACGATCGGGCCCCGGAAGCGCGCGGTCCGGATGGCTTTAGGCCCTGTTAGGCGGGACTCCCCAAGGGCGACGCTGAAGTGATCGACCGATGCGGTCGGATCCATCGAACGAGCATTGTCAGGTGGCGCAACGATCATGACCGAGGTACACCGGACCATCCCTCCGACTCTCGTGGCGGCGATCGAACTGGCGGCGCACGCCCCGTCGATCCACAACAGCCAGCCCTGGTTCTTCGTCGTCGGTCAGCAACGGATCGACTTGTACGCCGATCGCGAGCGTTGGCTCAAGGTCACCGACGCCGACCAGCGGGACCTACTGCTCAGTTGCGGCGCGGCGCTGCACCATCTCCGGCTGGGCCTGGCCGCTGCCGGCATCGGCGCCCGGGTCCGGAGGCTCCCGGACCAGTGGGACCCGGACCGCATCGCCTCCATCGAGCTCACCGATCAGATCGAAGCAGTCGATCACGAATTGGTCGAGCAGATCCCCCGGCGTCGTACGGATCGACGACCCTTCCGCAGTTACCCCGTGCCGGAAGCGTTCCGCCGCCGACTGATCGACCGGGCTGCAGCGCAGGGCGCCGTCCTCCGCGTCATCGACGATCCTGGCGCACGTCAGGCTTTGGTTGGCGCGTTCGCAGCCGCGGGACGCGCGCAAGCCGGCCTGGCGGGGTACGCCGACGAACTCGCAACCTGGACCCGAGAGAGCGGCGGCTCAGGTATCCCTGCTGCCAACGTCGTCCGACCGGTGCCGGAGGTGGTTGAGGCGGCCCGGGATTTCGGTGGTGGGCCTGCCGCAGCGACCGATAAGGCACCCGAGGAAGCGACCCTGGTGGTGATCGGCACCGCGTCCGACGATCGACTGTCCCAGCTGCGAGCTGGCGAGGCCATGAGCGCGGTCCTGCTCGAGGCGACCCGAGAGGGGCTGGGCACCTGCCCGCTGAGTCAGCCGCTCGAGATCGGGGCGACCCGCCAGGTCATTCGTGACCGGGTCCTGGCGGGCACCCTCTCGCCCCAGGTGGTGCTGCGGATCGGGTGGGCGCCGAGCGAGCCCATGCCACCGGCTCCGCGCCGACCGGTCGAGGAGATCATCCGCTCCGCTTGACCGACTGCAGCTTCAGGCTCAGGTAGGTCAGTCCGGAGATCGGGATCGGCAGCCAGAACTGGAACAGTCGCCACGTGAGCACGCCCAAGGCCACCGGTGCCGCCGTTGTGTCACCGAGTGCTCCGAGAGCCGGGATCAGCACGCCTTCGACGATGCCGAGTCCGCCCGGCGACACTGGCAGTAGCGCGATCAGGTTGGCCGCACCGTAGGCCGTCAGTAGCACCCCCGGATCAATCGTTACGTGGTAGGCGCGGAGACAGACCCAGAGACTTGCGGCATCGAACAACCAGTTGCCGCCCGCCCAGCCGAAGACGGTCAGGCGGCGACGCGGGTCGCGGGCCAGTTGCGCTGCTTCGCTGGCGGTCATGCGCGACACGCCGGCGACGTCCCTGATGACGCGTGCGATCCATTGCGATACCCGCGGTCCGAGGATCGTGCGCGGCGCGAAACGGCCCGGAGTTCGACGGACCGGGTGGTGTCTGTTCGTAGGGCGTCTGCTGTACCGGCGGACCATGATCGCCCCAGCGAGCAACGCGATGACAGCCAGCGCTCCGGCCACGGCATAGGCCGGATGGTCGGCAATTGCGGGTCCGATCAAGATCACTCCCGCTGCGAAGGTCGCGACCAGGCTCAGATCTGTCACGGCCGTCTGGACCACAGCGCTCGATGCAGCGTCCGTGGCCGGCACTCCTCGTTGGGTCATCAGACGGAATCGCAATGCGGCTGCGGACGCACCGCCGCCCGGGATCACGTGGCTGACGCCGTAACCGGTCAGATCGATGCGGAGCTGGGCGAAGTAGCCGGGGCGGTTGTTGGTGAGCAGGACGGCTCTGCTCAGTGCCGTGTACGCCGCCAGCGAGCAGGCTTCGAGGATGAAGGCAAGCACCAACAGCAGTGGCGAGGCGTCAGCGAACAGCGTGAGGTCACTAGTGGCGTGGACGATCTGCGGTACCGCGAGGTACTCGATCACCAGGATCGTGAGGGCCGTGAACCCGATGCTGCGCAACTGGCGCCAGTGACGGTCGCGGCGGGGTCCTGCGCTGCCGTGATCGGACAGCAGCTGCGGGCCACCGTCCTCGACCATGTTCATCTCCCCGTCGACAGGCCACTTGCTCGGATCTGGCCCGTGATCAGTCCACCTTCGCTGCTTCGCCCGCCACAGGGTCGAAGGTCATGAGCCACAGCCCGGCCCCGGGCCTGCCCGGCGACGCCGACGTCGCGGATCCATGGCCCGCCCGAACAGAGTGGGTCAGTGGGCGCTGCGCTTGAACCGGATCGCCGGGTGCCGGACGAAGGTCCTGTGAGACGGAGTGGAAGCCTCTGCTCATCGCCGTCAGCTGTCCGTACGTTCATGAAGCCGGCGCGGTCGAACTGGTGGAATCCGGAGCGACCGCCATCACCCGGCAACGCGTACCGGCCCTTAGCTGATTGGTGAATTGCGGCTGAGCAGACCCTCCGCGGCCTGGCATCGGGGTACGGACTCCTCGGTGACGATGATCAGCAGACGCGGATCAGGGGGTCGAAACCGTTGCTCAGCAGCCGCATCCGGTCCAGTCCCGATCGCCAGCGGTCCGGCCATCCGGCTGCGACCCAATCAGCGTGGGGTTGGTGTCCTTCGCGCCCCAGCATCTCGACTTCCTCGATCGCCTGCCGGTGTCTGGCCAGCGCCACCTCGACGACGTTGATCGTGTCCTGCCACCCGTAGCCGTCAAGGAAGGCTTCGGCCCGGTCCCGACGATCCGGCATGGATGTGAAGCCGCGCCGTTTCAACTCGGCCGCGTCGACGCCGACCGGAACCAGCCACAGCAATGCGTACGCCACATCGTCCAGTCGACTTCCCGGCCGAGCGGCGTCCCAGTCGAACAGGCCGACCGCCGTCCCGTTCCGCCACGCGAAGTTGGCCGGTTGCGGATCACCGTGACAGATCACGTCTCCGCGCGAACGCACCGACCAGATCGCATCATCGGGTGGTTGCCAGGTCGCGCCGGCGTCATGGATCCGACGCAGCAGAACGCCGGCCGAACGGACTCCGTCACGCTGCAGTTGGTGATGCCAAGCCTGATCGCCGGCATCGCCGGCAACCAGGCCGACATATTCGTGGTTCTCGTCATAGCCCAACGGCTCGGGCACCGGCAGTCCGTTCAGCCGGAGGTGCCGCAGCAACGACTGGACCGTCGGGGTCCAGGGTTTGCGCGGACGTTGCACGACGTCCCCGCGGATCAGAACCCGGCGTTGCTCGGACAACTCCCTCCTCTGTTCTTTGCACACGATCCGCCGCGAACCGAACGACGCGGACGTCAACCCAGGCCCAACCGTACGGTGTCGATTTGCATCAGGTCACTTGTGTAGCGAGGTGCCGGTGCCGGGCTGATCCGCTTGCGTCCGTGTTGGCAGGGTTGTCGCCATGATCAGGTGATGGAGAGCACGATCGCCCCGACAGACCGGCGTCCCTCCAGTTCGCGGTGCGCGTCGGCGGCTCGTGCCAGCGGGAACCTTGCGTGGATGCGGGGGCGCAGCTCCCCGCAGGCGGCCGCAGAAAGTGCCTCGATCGCGTCATCGCGTTGCCGGGCATCGGACTTGCGGATGACCATGCCCAGCGCGCCGGACACCGTGAGACCGCGGCTCGCGACGGTCCGGGCCTCCAACACTGGCCACTTGCCGGACGCGTAGCCGTAGATGCCGATGCGGCCGCCCCCGTCGCTGGCTGCGGCCACGGCACCTTCGGTCGTCTGACCGCCAACGGCATCGAGGGCCAGGTCGATACCGCGGCCGCCGGTCAGCCGGCGCACCTCGTCCGGCCAGCCGGCATCGCCATAGTCGACGACATGATCGGCCCCGAACTCGGTGACCGCGGTCAGCTTGTCCCGGCTCGCCGCGCCGATCACCGTGGCCCCGGCAGCCTTGGCCGACTGCACCAGCAGCGACCCGATCCGGCCGGCAGCGGCGGTGATCAAGACGACGTCGTCGCTGCGCAACTGCATCGCCGACAGCAGGCCACGGGCGACCGCTCCGGCCTGGAACACGGCGAGTGCGGTCGCAAGCTCCAGCCGGTCCGGCACGGGGAACGTGTAATCGGCCATCACCAGTGCCTGTTCGGCGTAGCCGCCGGCCTGCCCGACCGTGGTGGCGACAACCGTCTTGCCCAGCAGCGATTGGTCGGTGCCCGGACCGACCGCAGCGACCTCGCCGGCCACCTCCAGACCGGGGGTCAACGGAAGCGGTCGCGGGTAGCCACCGGACCGTACGATCACGTCCCCGAATGCGACCCCTGCCAGCATCACACGCACCACCAGCTGACCTGTGGATGGCGTCGGCTCGGGCACGTCTTCGACACCGAGCACCTCCGGACCACCGAACCGACGCACTGTGACAGCCCGCATGGCACCTCCATTTTGTTGACATCATGCTCGTAATGAGACAACTTGTCTCGAAGCCGTTGTCCACTATCGGAGTGCCCGAATGGCTGCGCAAGCATCAGATCTCCGCCGTTGTCCCACTCGAGACAAGGGGACGAAAATGTCTCAACCGGATGTGCGCGTCCTCCGCACCCGCACTCTGCTGCGTCACGCGCTCGTCGAGCTGATCGAGGAGCGCGGGTTCGAGCAGATCACCGTCGGCGAACTCACCTCCAAAGCCATGGTGAGCCGGGCAGCGTTCTATCGGAACTATCGCGACAAGCACCAACTCGTCGAACAGATCTTCGACGAGGCGTTGGCTGCGATGACTACCACCGAACCGGCCGACGCCCGGTCCCCGGATCAGCGCTGGGCCGACTTCCTCGGCCACGTCGATTCTTATCACCGGATGTACGGCGCGCTGCTCGGACGCAAGGGCAGCCCCTGGTTCGCCGACCGGATGCGTGCGGCGCTGGCGAGGATGTCCAGCGAACACCTGCCCGGGCAGACCGGAGATTCGCTCGTGCCCGGCGTCATCGCCGCGATGTTCGTGCAGTCGATCGTGTGGTGGCTCGAACACGACCGGCCATGCCCGCCCCGGCAGATCGCTGAACAGTCCTCACGGCTGATTCGCGCGGTGATCGAGACAGCCGCCCACTGACACGTCTCTGATAACCCGTTGTGCGTCAGCGAGTCAGTCAGGCAACGTCGCCACTTGTGCGTTCCTTTGATGACTTGATCAGCGAGGCCGAATCGGCCGACGTCGACGGTTGGGGTTTTGCCTGGCTGAACGGAAGGGCGACCGAGGAACGGCCATCATGGGGATACGCCCGGTTGCTTGCGGCGCGGCTCTCCTCCGTACGGTCTGCGCTCGACATCGACACCGGCGGCGGTGAGGTGGTCAACGAGGCGCCGATCTTGCCGCCGGATATGTACGTGACCGAGTCCTGGCCGCCCAACGTTCGACGGGCGCGCGGCTTGTTGGGACCGCGCGGTGTGACCGTGATCGACACGAGTCGTAATGACGAACTTCCGATCCCGGATGGCTCCTTGGATTTGGTCACCTCAAGACACCCGGTCCGGCCTCGATGGGCCTGGGCCCGTCGTGCTCTCCGGCCCGGCGGGCACTATTTCGGACAGCATGTAGGGCCGGAATCGGCGCGCGAGCTTACCGACTTCTTCATGGGGCCCATCCCGGCCGAGCCGAGCGGCCGCGACCCCTATCGCGAGGCTGCCGACGCCGAACGGGCCGGACTGCGGGTGACCGACCTCAGGATCGCCCGCTGTCGTATGGAATTCTTCGATGTCGGCGCAGTGGCGTGGATCCTGCGAAAGTGCGTGTGGTGGGTGCCCGATTTCACGGTCACCAAGTACGTGGACAAGCTCGACGAGCTGGACCGGCTCATCCGGACCAAGGGATCGTTCGTCGCTCACTCAACTCGACATCTCATCGAAGCCACGCGGTGATCACTCGTGATCGCGTGAGGGGAATCACGACGTCGTCGCCTGATTCGAACTCGGTTGAGGTCGTGCGAGTCAACGCCGTCGGGATTCCTATCACTGTGCACGGGCGACAGGCCGCGCCGGGCTTGCTTGCGGAGTCACTGACGTATGCGGTGTCGGGAGATGCGGGTTGCGGGGAACCTCATCGGGCGGGCAGTCGAAAAGGGGTCGAGGGTCACAGTCACTGCTGCCTAGGTTGTCACCATGGGACTGCGCATGGGTGCATTGATCATCGATTCCGAGGCTCCTGGGCGACTGGCGAGGTTCTGGGCAGAGGCGTTGGGCTGGGTGATCAGCCACGCCGAGGATCCCGAGTGGGTTGTCGAGCCGCCGGCCGGCAGCCGGGAAGACTGTGTGGTCCCCGATCTGCTGTTGATCAAGGTCCCTGGGTGCAAGACCGGTAAGAATCGCCTGCATCTTGATCTTCGACCCGATGACCAGTCGGCGGAGATCGCCCGACTGGAGGGTTTGGGAGCCAGGCGGGTCGATATCGGCCAAGGTGACAACCGGTCCTGGGTCGTGATGGCCGATCCGGAAGGCAATGAGTTTTGCGTGCAGCCGGCCCATCCGCCGCAGGTCCACGCGGATTGGCTGCGGGCCTACGAGTCCCACCAGCCTGTTCGTACCGACGGAGCATGACCGATCAAGGGCCCGACAGACGCGCCGCGAACCGCTGCCTCGACAGCCCAACGGTCCAACGGCCTTCCGGTCTCGGCCAAGATCATCGCCAGCCCCTCATTGCTGATCATCCGAGCCGCGAATGTGTGGGCGGAGCGCTGAGGCGGTTGTCGCTGGATGAAGACCTGACCGTCGACTGCCACGTGTCTGCGACCGGCAGCCAGGAGATCGTTACGCATCCCCGGCTCCTGGGTTACTGCAACGTCAATAGATCGGGTCGTCGTTGACCATCAGACTGGCGGGAACGCGGACATGTTGCGGCGGTCTGCTGCGCTCGGCAAGCCGCTCGAACAACAGCTGAGCACCGGTCCTGCCCATTTCGTACGGGTTGCTGTCGATCACCGTGATGCCGAACTGCGGCGCCAGCGCGAAGTTGTCGAAGCTGAGTGTCTCGGGCCGACGCCGGGCGTACGTCGGTGACTGCAGCACGCCGGTACACAGCTGATTGTTGTCGATCATCAGCGCGTCGACGTCACCCTGGGAGAGGATCTGCTCCGTCGCCCGCGTGGCGTCGTCCTCGGTCACCAGATCGTGCTCGATCACTGACTGGTCAGGTTCGATGCCGGCCTCCTGCAGCGCAGCGAGATAGCCGCCCAGCGTTCGTTGGCGCCGATGCCACCCCGCGGATGACCCAGATAGCCGATGCGGCGGTGCCCCCGCCGGATGAGCCGCGCGACTCCGTCCTTGGTGCTCTCGAAGTTCGTGGCCGTGACCGAATCCCACCCGTCGTCACCAGTGGGCGGCGGCGAATCGACGATCACCACCGCGAAGCCGTAGGCGGTCTGCGCGTTCAGGTAGCTCAGGTCCTCGCCACTGGGTGCGATGATCAGGCCGGCGACCCGATGGGCGAGGAAGGACCGGATGGCGTTGCGTTCGGTCTCCGGGCTGTACTGCGCATCGGCGGTGAGAACGACATGCCGATGTGTGGCCGCCACGGAATCGATGCCCTTGAGCATCTGCGCGGAGAACGGGTTGGCAAAGTCGCCGAGAAGCACCCCGATCGAGGTCATCGCCTGGGATTTCCGGCGAAGGCCCGCCGCGACGTCGTTGACCTGCACCCCCAGGCGATCCGCCTCGGCCTGGACCAGCTGTCGCGTGGCCTCGGCCACGTTGGGTTCGCCGCGCAGCGCCCGAGAGACCGTCTTGATGCTGAGACCGGTCGCGATCGCGACGTCCTTCAGGCTCGGGCGAGGCCGCAAGAGACCGGCCGGCGAGCCCTCGAGGGCGACTTTGCTGCCTGTCATGCGGCACATGGTACGGCTCCGACCGGGCCCCCATTCGGGAATCGGCGATCAGGAATGTCATCGTTGACAATTCGACGTCAACGTTGACATGATGGCGGTCGGTCGGACCCGTTCGGGGTCGACGCTTCATCAGCAGGTCCGGCGACTGCGGTCGCCAACACTCAATGACAACGGCGACATTGACGGCCTCGGCGCAGCGCGCGCGGCGCAGAGGTGGAGGTACCACGGATGGAAGCTTTCGCGCGACCGGCAGGCCGGGGCCTGAGCCACCGGCGACGCAACACGGTGACGGCGTACCTGTTCATACTGCCGACCATCGTCGGCGTCACGGTCTTCATGGTCTATCCGCTGATCAGCTCCGCATTCCACGCCTTCACCAAGTGGGACGGTCTGAGCCCGGCCCGCTGGACCGGTCTGGACAACTTCCGGTACATGCTGTTCGACGACCCGACCTTCTGGCCGTCGCTCCGGGCCACCGCGTACTTCGTGCTGCTCAGCGTCCCGTCAGGCATCATTTTCGGTCTGGCCCTCGCTGTGCTGCTCAACCGGGTCGTCCCCGGCGTCAAGCTGTACCGGACGATCTTCTACCTTCCGGTGGTCCTGCCGTCGATCGCGGTCCTCACCCTCTGGAAGTACATCTACGACCCGCTGTACGGCCTGGCCAACCAACTGCTCAGCGACCTCCGTCTGCCGACGAGCCAGTGGTTGCAGAGTCCCCACATGGCGATGCCCGCAATCGTGATCATCGGAGTGTGGGGCGTAGGCGGTTCCATGATCATCTTTCTGGCCGGCTTGCAGAACGTCCCGGTCGAGGTGTACGAGGCGGCGCGCACCGACGGCGCGGGAACGGTCCGGATGTTCTTCGCGATCACTCTCCCGTTGATCACACCCATCATGCTTCTCCAGCTTGTCCTGGGACTCGTGCTGGCGTTCCAAGCCTTCAATCAGGTCGCCGTGCTGACCAACGGGGGACCGGGGACGTCGACCACCCTCTTCATGTACAAGATCTACTCCGATGCCTTCGGCAGCTATCCGAACCTGGGGCTGGCAACGGCGGAGGCGCTCATCCTCTTCGTGATCATCATGATCATCACCGGTGTCACGCTGAAGACCTCGTCGATGTGGGTGTTCGAGGAGACCAAATGACGATGCCCGCAACCACGACCACGTACCCGCCGAGCCAACGGCTCGATCCAAGTCCCGACCTGGTGACCAAGCGCCGCATCCCGTTGAGCCGCCGGGTGCCGATGACCCTGTCCCGGGTCAGCTGGTACCTGCTGTGCAGTCTGCTCGCGGTCACGATGTTGGTGCCGTTGCTGTGGATGATCTCGATCGCGTTGAAGCCGGACAGCAACATCCTGCAGCTACCTCCACAACTGCTGCCACGCACCTTCCAATGGTCCAACTTCATCCGCGGCCCCGAGCAGATCCAGTTCCCGCTGCTGTTGGCCAACACGGTCACCGTCACCGCGCTGTCGGTCTTCGGCTCGGTGGCAAGCTCCATGCTCGCAGGTTACGCAATCGCCCGGATCCGCTTTCCCGGTAGGAACTTCTGGTTCTACCTCTTCACCTTCTCGATTTTCGTGCCGGGTATCGTCACCCTCATCCCGATCCAGCGGATGTTCTTCGCGATGCACTTGATCGACACCTGGTTCCCGCTGATCCTCCCGTCCTTCTTCGGCAATCCGGTCTTCATCTTCCTGGCGCGGCAGTACTTCACCTCGATTCCTCGGTCGATCGATGAGTCGGCGATGATCGACGGCGCGGGCCACTGGAAGATCTTCACCCGGTTGATGATCCCGCTGACCAAGCCGTTGTGGATCACGATGACGATCATGGCGTTCCAGGCATCGTGGAATGACTTCCTCAACCCGCTGGTCTACCTGAACAGCGAATCGAAGTACACACTCTCGCTCGGCATGGCGAACTTCATGGGCGGGCTCAACGAAGCAACTCCGCAGTTCAACTACTACATGGCGTCCAATCTGCTCTACATGCTGCCTCCGTTGGTGCTGTTCTTCTTTGCCCAGCGGTACTTCATGATGGGGCTCGGGACGCTCGGCGTATCACAGAAATAGCCAGACACAAAGGAGTCGACGGGCTATGGGACGACGTATCAAGAGCATCTTCGCAGGGCTGGTTGCCGGCGGTCTGGCGGCCGTCTCAGCTGCTTGTGGCGGATTCAGTGGCGGCACCGGCGCCAATGGCACCAGCGGACAGGGTGGCGACGGGGTGACCACTGTCTCCCTGATGACGTGGGCGAATCCCCAGGACCGCAAGCTCTACCAGGAGTCGCTGGACAAGCTCACCGAGAAGTCCGGTATCAAGATCAAGTTGGTCTACGTCGGCTCGGGCGCGCAGTACTACCAGAAGATCAACTCGATGGTGTTGTCCAATACGTTGCCGGACATCTTCTGGTGCGCCAACCTGGACAACAGCTTCCAGCCCCTGGCGGCCAGCGGCAAGCTGTACGACTGGACGTCCTATGTCGACGGCACCGCCGCCGGCGCGAAGAAGGCGCCGGTGGACAAGGCCAGGTTCGGACCCGGTTACCTTGATCAGTACGAGGTCGGCGGCAAGCAATACGGAGTGCCCAACGAGGCGAACACGTACGGCGTCTTCTACAACGCCGACCTGTTCAGAAAGGCCGGCCTGGAGCTCCCGTCCGCGGACTGGACCTGGGACGACCTCTTCACCGACATGAAGAAGTTGACCATCACCGAGGGCGGCAAGACGAAGCAATACGGAATGCAGACCGGTTGGGGCGATCTCTACGACCCCGTCGGCTTGTCGATCTACTCGATCAGCAACGGTGGGAACGGACTTGCGGCGGAGCGGACCTGGAAGAACGTGTCGAAGTTCAGCGCAGACGCACAGCTGAAGGAGGGCGCAACCCGCTGGTCGCAGGCGATCCGGGCCGGCGAGGTGACCGACCCAGACTTCACCGGCACCAACACTTGGGCAGCCTTCATCAATGGTCAGGTCCCGATGGTCTGGGGCGGCCAGTGGAATGCCGTGGCGATCTTCGACGGCAAACCGACAATGAGTTGGGGGTACGCGCCGATCCCGGGTGGTTCGGCCGCACAGATCGCACCGTTGGAGGCGAACGCGTTCTGTTCGCCCGTCGGGCTGAAGAATCCCGACGCCACTTGGCAGGTCATCTCCTACATGCTCACCACGGTCTTCAACGAGGCCTACGCCAAGGACCCGGTGGCACCGATCGCCTACGTGCCCGGTTCCAAGGGTTACCTTGACAACCTGCGCAGCCACGGAGCGATCGGCAAACAGGTGTCGGCCACCGTGGAACAGGAGCTGCAGAACGAGCAGAAGGTCGGCACCGGTTTCCTCGACCCGTGGGCCGGCAAGGCGGGCAATCTGACCAAGAGCCAATGGAATCCGATGCTTCAGGGCAAGAAGCCGGTCGGACCGACACTCGATGCGTACGCCGAGAGTGTCAACAAGTTGATCAAGGCGAACTAGGCGCCGTTGATGCGGGACACGCCTTCACACCATCGTTCGTCCATCGGGGGCGGCGGCCGCGTCGCCGTCGTCACCGGCGGATCAACCGGCATCGGCCGCGCCACGGTTGCCGCGCTGGCACGCGACGGCGTCAGCGTGGTCTATTGCAGCCACGACCCCGACACGGTCGGGGCTGCCGAACGGGAGCTGGCCGAGTTCGGCACCGCCGTCACCGGAACGACCGCCGACGTCCGGTCGGCAGACGACATGCACCGGCTGATGGATCTCGCCGCGGATCGGTACGGCGGCCTGGACATGCTGGTTTGTTGCGCCGGCGTTCAGACCTACGGGACGGTCGAGGACACCACCGAACACGCCTGGCACACCGTGATCGACACGAATCTGACCGGCGCCTTCCTCGCCGCGAAGTTCGCGGTCCCACACCTCCGGGCCCGCCACGGCGGATCCATTGTCAACGTCTCCTCGGTCCAAGGCCACACCCCGCAACCACGCGTACTCGGCTACTCGGTCAGCAAGGCCGGCCTCGACGCGCTCACCCGGTCGATGGCAGTTGATCATGCGACCGATGGCATCCGGGTCAACAGTGTGGCCCCCGGACCGGTCCTGACCCCACTGGTCACCGTCGACGGGTCGCCCGACGACGGGCGCCCGGCCGCCAGGCCGCCGGATCCGCCGGTGACCGCCGCACACGGCCGGATGGCACAGCCCCACGAGATTGCGGCGGTCGTGGCCTTTCTCTGCAGCTCATCGGCCTCCTACATCACCGGAACGACCGTGGTCGTGGACGCGGGCATGCTCGCAACCCCCGGCCGCGTCCTGTTGTCAACCTGAAGGAGCATCTCCCATGCACGCTCTCCCCAAACGAGTTCTCGGTGCGGCACTGCTGGCCGGCCTCGCCGGGATCATCGCGGTTCCCGCCCAAGCCGGGGCGGAACCCGCCAGTGGCCCGAATCCCGACGGGTTCACCTCCTGTACCGGAGTCCGCCCGAAGGATCCGACCACCCCGATGGCCACCGCGAACACCCGACTCACCGAGGCGTTCCGTGAGTTCGGCAACGGTGGCGGTGGCTGGTCCAATCACGGTGGTTGGGCCTCGTCGGACGGAACCTATTCGGTGAAGCTTCCTGGTGATCATGTCGCCTGGCTGATGAACGACACCTTCCTGGGTCCGGTCAATCCCGACGAGAGTCTCACCAACCCCGGTTTCATCCACGGCTCGATCCTGCCCGCCCACCTCGACGGCGTGCCCTATACGACAATCACCGGCGGGACCCACGAGGCGCCGGCGTCGATCGCCTCGCCGCCGGACGCCGTGAACGGAGACCCGTGGTACTGGAACGGCGACGGCATCATGGACGGCGGCAAGTTGCGGGTCTTCCAGGGCCGCATCGGCCAGACCGACGGCCCGCCGCCGTGGAACTTCGGCTGGCTCGGCTCCGACATCGTCACCTACACCAAAGACTTCACGATCGACAAGATCACCCGCACGTACGGGCAGCCGGATGGCGTCAACTGGGGCAACGAACTGGTTTCCTGCGGCGGCTACATCTACATCTACGGCATCAAGGACAGTGCCATGCACGTTGCCCGCGCCAGAGTCGGCCAGCTGATCGAACATCGCTGGCAGTTCTGGACCGGCGACACCTGGTCCTCCGATCCGGAATCCTCGACCGCAGTCACTGATGACGTCGGCGCTTCCTACAGCGTCACCCCGATGAACGGGCAGTTCGTCCTGACCACGACGTCGGCAGCGATCTTCACCGATCACCGGATCTACGTCGCCACCGCCCCGACCCCGGTCGGTCCCTTCACCGGCCGAACGGCGGTCTACACAGCACCCGAAGGCGGTGTCGGCAACCTCTACGCGCCGTACAACGTCGCCGCTCATCCGGAGATCAGCAAGCCCGGTGAACTCGTCGTCTCCTACAACGTCAACAGCGGCAACGGCGATGATCTGCTGGCCGATGCCAACAACTGCCGGCCGCGTTTCGTCACGATCAGGTTCGTCCGGTCTGCGGCGTAACGATCAACGCAAGCCGAGTCTCAGGAAGCGGGGCTGTCAGGGATCGTGCCGTCCCGGAGCTGACGTGGCGAGCGGCCGGTCACCGTACGGCAGGCCTTGTTGAACGACTGGAGATCCGGGATGCCGACGCTCGCTGCGATGGCGCTGATCGACATCGTGCTGGCAGCGAGCAGGCGGCGGGCGCGATCGATCCGGCGGCGACGGATGTAGCCGACGACGGTCTGCCCGGCTTCGCTACCGAAGAGGCGGGCGAGGTGGTTGGTCGAGATGCCGACCGCCTCGGCCACCTCCGGCACTGTCAGCGGTTCGGGCAGCCGGGACTCGATGTATGACATGGCGGCGACGACATGATCACGGGCGACCGGTGTGGCGCGGGGGATCGCCGGACGGTCGGCCAGCCGGAGCAGCACCTGCCAGACGTCAGCCCGGGTGCGAACCGGTCGCACCGGCGCGGCGGCCACCGCCGATTCCATCAGATCGGTGATCGTCGGCAGTTCCGCACCCGGCGACATCAGCACTTCCAGCCGGGTGAGCGGGCCGGATTCCTCTGACCGGCTGTAACCACCACGTGCCCGCAGGTGCGCGTAGAGGTGGGTCGACGGGCCCTGGTAGCGGTATCGGATGTCCGCCGCAGGCGGCACCAGGGAGACCGTCCCCGGCGCGACCCGAAGGCTCAGCCCGTCGACCTGCAACTCCGCGTGATAGCCGTACAGGTGGAGCGACCAGAGCTCGGGAAGCCGGAACCGATCTTCCCGCCGGCTGACGCCGTGCACGCCCCGGCCCTGGTTGACCACTTCGGGCGGCTCGTCGAGATCGATGAAGACGCTTCGGCCCGGAGCGGGTGATCGCCCGGTTTCCACCACAGACGTGCTCATGCAGGAATTGAACCAGTAGTTGCCGTGTCAGCACCACGACAACGACCTCGCGCGATCCCTAATCTGAACAGGACTGATCGTCGTCTGGGGCAACCATGCTTGGACGGCGCTCGGAGTCACATGGTCGCAACCCTGAGGAAGGAATGACCGATGACCGCGCTGGTCGACCGCAAGCACCTGATGGGCTCGGTGGAAATGGCCCACTTCGTGTCACACGGCAGCTTCGCTCTGGAGGCGGTGGTGCCGGACAGCATGAACCAGCGCGCCATCGAAGTGCTGGACGCCGGGATTCCGGGTTATCCGTACGGCACACCGTTGGACGAGGCCTTTCCGACGGGCACGTTCGTCCGCGAACTGCTTGATCTTCCGCCGGTCGCCGGTGCGTTGCAGAGTCTGGTCGGCCCCGGCCCGGTGATCGATCACCACGCGGTCCACATTCGGCCACCGCGCGGCGGCGAGGCCCAGAACATGCACGGCGACGCCATCCTGGACACCCGGACCGACGCCTTCGACGTACAGCTCATGTACTACCCGCGGGACGTCACGTTGGAGCAGGGTGGCACCCTGAGTGTTCCCGGCACCCACCTGCGCAGGATCAACCAGACCGGCATCGGCCGGTATCAGAATCTCGCCGGGCAGACCCGGCTGGTCTGCCCCGCCGGAACGGTGGTCTTCCTGCATCACGGGATCTGGCACGGCGGGCGACGCAACGACTCCGATGTGCCGCGCTACATGTTCAAGATCAGGTTCAACCCGACCGTACGCCAACTGCGGCTGTGGAACACCGACGACATCGACGATCCCGCCGTGCTGAAGGAACTGACCGCCCGCTTCGGCTGGACCTCGGCCAACGAAGGCCGGCTCGAGTTGGTCAACCGCGCCAAGCTCTGGCGCACGCTGACCGGTGATCAGCTCTTCGATATCGACAACTACCTGACACGCGAGCAGCTGCGGCCGCAATTCGTGGCGCCCGGCGCCACGGACGTACGGCTGGGATCCAGCCGGTCCGGCGCCGGCTGGAATCTCTGACCCGCCGTCCCCGACCCGCGCGACGTATCAACCAGAACCGCACAGAATCCGGAGTAGTGCATTCATGACCAGCACAGTCGAAGAAGCCTTCAGCGTCCGCCCGATCGACCCGCACCTGCGCCAGCAACTGTTGATCCTCTTCCTGGGCACCTCGGCCCTGGACTCCAACGTGATCGGTTGGACCCGTTACGACGGCACCGGTCTGTCCCGCCCGACGATGGGCGACAGTGACGAGCCGCCGTACGCCACCGGCCTGGATGCGCTGATGGACGGATGGCGGCTCATCCAGATGTCGCAGTTGCTGCCGCACCAGCCAGGGCACGAGTACGACGTCTCCTACCTGCCGTACGAGTTCGTCTTCGAACGGCTGGTCGAGGTCAGCGCCTGACCGGAGCTCGCAAGCCAGAGGCTAGATCTTGGGCTGTCGGCCGGCGGCGGCGATCGCCGCGCTGACCAGGAGCAGTCCGGCGCCGGTCAGTATGCCGCCGGCCGCCGTGTCGACCGCCAAGATCGTGACGATGGTGCTGTCCTCGACCCGGCCGAGGAAACGTTCGACCAGCCACTGGTAGGCAAAGCGGGTGACCACGCCCAGCAGAATCAACACTGCGCCGATGATTCCAAGCACCCGTGGAAGACCGGCCGCGCTCCTGATCAACAGCACCGCCGCCGCCAGCAGGCCGACGGCCGCCACGGCCACTGCCACGATCAGACTGGCCGGCATCAGCGCTCACCTCGCGGCTTCTTCAGCCGGCGAGCCCACACCACTGCGAGCGCGAACAGCACCATGCCGGTGGCCGCGAGCAGGGCGACGAGCACCGCGCCGACCTTGTACGCGATCACGGTGGTGCCGTACGCGCTGCCGAGCGATGTGTTGAGCGCCGCCAGGATCGTGCTCAGGAACAGCGTCGCCACGCCGAGCAGCCCGAACATGCGAGACCTGCCTCCGGCGCGCGTGTTGATCACGATCAAGGCGATCACGAAGCAGACGACCAAAACCGCTGCAGAGAGGAACTCCGCTCCCGGTATCCGAAATTCAACCATCGCCCCTGACCCTAACTTGTCCGCCCGGTTGAGAGCTCGTGGGTCCTCGGAACTGGGAAGTTCGTGCTGCGACTGACCAGCAGCAACTTCCCAGTACGCCCGAACCTGGGATGGGCTACCGTTCCGAAGGATGCGACGCGCCGTTCGGACGAGACCGCGGGGAGGAATGACATGGCCGACGACCCAAAGCCATCCGGGGCGGCCCGGCTGGCTGCGAAAGTGTTGCGCACCCGATGGGTCGTCCGTGCACCGATCAGGCTCTACCGGGTCGGTCTCGGATTCCTGTTCGGCCATCGACTCCTGATGCTGGAGCACGTCGGACGCAAGTCCGGACTGCCGCGCTACGTCGTTCTCGAGGTCGTCGACCGAGGCACTGATTCGTACACAGTGGCGGCCGGCTTCGGGGAACGCTCGGAGTGGCTGCGCAATCTCGACGCCCATCCCCGGGCACACATCTCGGTCGGGACCAGCCGTCGCGTACCGGTCGAGGCGCAGCGGCTGACAGCCGATGAGGCAGCCGAGGCACTCCGGAACTACGCGGCATCCCACCCGCGCGCCTGGTCCGGACTGGCACCGGTCTTCGAGCAGACCCTCGGGGAGCCGATCAAGGAGTCGGGGACGACGCTTCCGCTGGTGCGGCTGACCCTGACCGATCTGGACTGACCGATCTGGACTGACCGATCTGGACTGACCGATCTGGGCTGGAACGCTCTGGGCCGACTCGCGCTACCCGGCACAGTTCTGCCAGCAACCGCCTCAGCCGGGGCCTTCAGGATGGACCGCGTCATAGGCCCGGGCGAGCTTCTTCGGAACGCACATCCGCCAAGCATCGAGCACCAGTTCGCGCGCCTCGGCCGGCTCGAGGGCCGCCATCCGGGCCTCGACCCAGTTGAATCGAAGGTCGGACTGTCCCGGCATCAGGAACTTGTCCGGTTCACCGGCGACCAGCGCCTCGCGCTGCTCCTTGGGAAACCCGAATCCCATGATCGTTTCGTCATCGGAGAAGGCGAGATAGACGATGCTGCCGATCCGGAACTTGCGGCGCCCCCGGACGTACACCTCATACGAACGTTCGAGGCTCAGCGCGAGCGGACGGATGTCATCGACGGTCGCCATGGTGCAAGATCATTCCAGTGGCCCTCAGGGCCGCCGGCCGAGGGCGTCGAGCAATCTGGTCTGCACCGGTGCGTCCGGGCCGATCGTGCCGCTCGGGCCTTCGCCGTAGGCGCCGTAGGCAAGCAATTCGGGCAGTCCGGGTTCCACCCGTACCCACAGCTCGCTGACCACCGCAGGATCGAGGGCCTCGTCAAGGCCGGCTGCATGCAACAGGTCCCAGCCGTGCACCACCAGGTCGATCAACCGGAACAGCAGGAAGTCGCCGGCAGGGACTTCGCCGCCGGGACCCGGAATCAGCCGGTCAGGCGGTACCGCGGCGAATGCCTCGGCCTGGCGGGCGCAGGACTCCGCCACGGCGCGACCGGGATCGTCAGCCAGCGGGTCGCCGCTGAGCTTCGCCCTGGCCTCGTCACGCCCCACCCCGGCCAGGAGCAGCGCGGTGAACTCGTTGCCGGACACGACATGCTCGACGAGTTCCCGGACGGTCAGGCCGATCGGTGTGGGCAGCGGCCAGGAAGCCGCGGGGAGTTGCCGCACGACGCGCTCGATCTCAATCGAGGCAGCTGAGATCAGATCCATGCCACGGTCCGCCCGTCGGTGTCAGAAAAGGTGTAGGCCCGGAGCACGGCGTCTGGTTGCGGGCAGCGCGCCGGCTCACGGGCCTACGGTAGCGCCGGGCTCCTGGGACTGAACCGTGGTCTCTGTGACCCCGGGCCCGCAGGATCGGCGCTCAGACCCGGTCGTCGGCCGGCCCTGGGCCCGACCGCTCGGGCCGTTCAGGCCAGCCATGGCTCCCGACCTGTTCGCACCATTCAACTACAGGACGGCGCCGCGCGTGGCGACTGCGGAACAATCACCACGCGCGGAGGTCAGGATCGGTCAGGAGCGATGATCAGCGGGTCTGAGCGGTCACCGTGCGGCGCAGCCAGCGGGCGAGCCGGACGGTCTGATGCCGTTGCAGGTAGGCGATCACGACGCTGAGCGCCAGGCAGGCCGCCGGCATCGCTGCCCAGGTCGGGCCGGCCGTCGTGGTGATCACGACGGTGATGATGGCCAGCAGGGCAGTGGTGCCGATGGAGGCGAATCCGGAAAGGATCGGTACGACCAGGCCGACTGCGCCGGCGACCTCGAGGAGGCCGACGAAGATCAGCATCGGTACGCCGCCCAGCTGGGTGAAACCGGTGACGGCCTGAGGATTGAGGGTGAGCTTGGCTGAGGCCGCGTTGACGAACACGCCGGCCAGCAGCAACCGAGCGACGAAGACAGCGATCCGGGCAGCCCGCGGCCGCGTGCCGCCGGCGATCACCTGACGAGTAAGGACGTCGTGGGTAGTCGTGGACATCGGGTTACCTCTTCGGGTTGGTGGGCCCCTCGTTGGTGCCCTGATGCCCATAGGTCGAACGTCGGCCCGGAGATTCGACGTCCCAGGTGGAAAAGTTTCAGTCAGTTCCGGACGATCTCAGTCGAATGTCGACGTGAAGTGATGCTCACCACTGCTGACCGATTCGGGTGAGCGGCCCGGCACCGTCACCTCCGCGGTGGCGCCGACCGGGACGGAAACGTCCATCGTCAACTCGTCGCCGGTCAGTTGCCAGGAGCTGCGGAGCTCGCCGTGCGGGGTGATCAGGGTCGCGCGCGCCGACGTCAGCCCGCCTCCCGGCTGCGGTGCGATCTTGATCCGCGCGTATCCGGGCTCCAGGGCGTCGATGCCGGCGACCACCTTGTGCAGCCAGTCGGCGACAGCGCCCAGGGCGTAGTGGTTGAAGCTGGTCATCTCCCCGGGGTTGATGCTGCCGTCGGGGAGCATCGAGTCCCAGCGCTCCCAGATCGTCGTCGCGCCCATGGTCACCGGGTAGAGCCAGCTCGGGTTCTCCTTCTCCAACAGCAGGTGGTACGCGGTATCGAGATGGCCGGTCTCGGTGAGCGCCCAGCAGATGAACGGTGTCCCGGCGAAGCCGGTGGAGACGCGGTACCCGGCCTTCTCGGCAAGTTCAGCGAGGCGCTGTCCGGCGGCGTCCCGCTTGACCTGGTCGATCAGATCGAAATGGATGGCCAGCGCGTAGACAGTCGCGCAGTCGCTGGTGATGATGCCTTGATCATCGACGTAGTGGGTGTTGAACGCCCGCTTCAGGCCGTCCGCCATGTCCGCGAAATGATCATGATCGGCCTGGTTGCCGAGCAGTTCTGCGGTGCGTGCGACCAACCCGGCCGTCCGGTACGCGCACGCGGTCGCGACCACGCCCTTGTCCGCCTTGGCGTCCCCGGGACGGTCCGGCGGTGCGTCCGGGTCGAGCCAGTCGGCGAACTGGAATCCGGTGTCCCACAGACCGTTGGGCGAAAGGCTCCGCTCGATCGCCCGGGCGTGTTCGGTCATGGAGTCGTACTGGTCGATCAGGACCTGTTGATCACCGTAGGCCTGGTAGAGGGTCCACGGCACCCACACGGCCGCATCACCCCAGAGTGCGGTGACCGGCTGGCCCTGGCTGCGTTGTTGCTCCGGTGGCCGGAACTTGATCACATCTGGGGCGACGAACGGTACCCGCCCGTCGGCGTGCAGCTGTTCCTCCCGAAGATCGCGAAGCCAGTCGGCAAGGAAGTCCTTGACGTCGAAGTTGAAAACCGCTGTCGGCGCGAAAGCAGCGATGTCGCCGGTCCAACCGAGTCGCTCGTCGCGTTGCGGACAGTCGGTCGGAACATCGAGGAAGTTGCCCCGCTGACCCCAGATCACGTTGCGATGCAGCTGGTTGACCAGTTCGTCGGAACACTCGAAGGTGCCGATCCGGTGCAGCGCGGAGGAGACGACGACCGCCTCCAGCGAGTCCGGTGTGAGCTCGCCCGGCCAGCCGCTCACCTCCGCGTACCGGAAACCGTGGAACGTCTTGGTCGGCTCGAAGAAATCCTCGCCTCCGGACAGCACGAACCGGTCGGTCGCCTTGGCCGAACGCAACGGGCGGGTGCCCAGCTCGCCGTTCTCCAGCACCTCGGCATGCTTGATCACGATCTCCCGACCGGCCTCGCCGGTGACGGTGAACCGCAACCAGCCGACGAGATTCTGGCCGAAATCCACCAGCGTCCTGCCCGATGGAGAGGTCAGGATCGCCACCGGCTTGATCGACTCCTGGCGGATCACCGGCGGCCCGATCGGCGGCACCAGCCGGTTGCGGTCGAGATCCAGGGCGTGGACGCCGACCCAGCCGTCGGCCGCGAAGCCGGGGGAGGACCATCCCGATTGAACTCGTCGTGCGTCGATGGTCTGGCCGTCGTAGATCTGGTTGTCCGTGGTGGCCGATGGTCCCGCCTGCCAGCTCTCGTCGGTGACCACGGTCTGGACGTGGCCGTCGGCATAACTGAGGTCGAGCCGGGCGATCAGCCCGAGTTCGTCCCCGTACAGGCCGACACCGCCGGTGAAACCGATCCGGCCGCGGTACCAGCCGTTTCCCAGTGACGCGCCCATCGCGGCTCTGTCTCCCGGGGCCGGCAGCAGGCCGGTCACGTCGTAGCTGCGATAGCGGATGCGCCATTCGTAGCTGCTCCAACCCGGCGTCAGCACGTCGGGTGCCACGGGCCGGCCGCCGATCTCCAGATCGACGATCCCGAGCGCAGTCGCCGTCAGTGTTGCCGAGACCAGGTCGCCGTGGTCGGCGGCAAGATCGAATTCTGTGCGCAGCAGCGGGGCGCCGGAGAAGTCGTCGTCCGGGGCGATCACCGTCGCGCCGGCCAGGGGGTCAGTTTCTTCCGCCATTGGAAGTGCCGTCCTTCGGGAGCTTGAAACGTTCTAATGCGGTCCACGGACAAGCGAACCAGTGCGCCGCACCGGTGTCAAGTCCCATGATCAACTTCGGCTCAGCGGCTTGGTGCCGGCCAGGTCTGCGGCAGGCCGAAGCGTGGGAACACGGTCGGTTCGAACCGTGCCAGCGCGGTGATCCTGTCACCGGCGAGGTCGAGCACGATCAGACCGCTTCCTGATCGCGGTCCGCCCGGGAGGGAAGCGTACAGTCCGAACGCCGGCTGTGCGTTGGCCCGGGTCGCTGTGAGGGCGAAGCGCCGGCCGGTAACGGCCGGGCGGAGGAACCGCGTCGCCGCCTCGCGGCCCAGATACTCCTGTGGCATCGGCGGCATCGACACGAACACGTCGTCGGACAACAACGTCACCAGGCCGTCGACATCGGAGGCTTCGTAGGCTGTCACGAACCGCTCGAGGAGGGCGCGCTCGGCCTCGGAACCGACGGCCGGGGGTCGGTCGCTGCGTGACGGACGGTGCCGGGCGAGCGTCGCTCGGGCTCGCTTGAGGGCGCTGGAGACCGACTGTGCGGTGGTGTCAAGGATCGCCGCCACCTCGGCGGCCGGGAATCCCAACACATCACGCAGCACCAGCACGGCTGTCTGGCGGGGCGGTAACAACTGCAGTGCGGTGACGAACGCCAACGAGATCGACTCGCGCTGCTCGTAACGTGCCGCCGGCCCGAGCGGTGCGTCGAACGCGCCCTCGAGAAGTACGTCCGGCAGCGCCTCCAGCCACGGCACCTCGCCGTACCGCGTCGGCTCGGGCGGATCGAACGCCGCGACATCCCAGTTCTTGACCGGTCGCCGCCTTGCAGCCCGCAGCGCGTTCAGGCAGCGGTTGGTGGCGATCCGGTAGAGCCAGGTACGGATCGACGATCGTTCCTCGTACGCGGTCAGGCCGCGCCACGCGGCCAACAGCGTCTCCTGAAGAACGTCGTCGGCGTCGTCCACCGAGCCGAGCATCCGGTAGCAGTGCACGTGCAGCTCTCGTCGGTGCGGCTCGGTGAGGGCACGGAACGCGTCCTCGTCACCTGCCCTCGCTCGTGTGATCAGGTCCGCTGTCACAACTTCGCCTCCTGCGTCCGGGGCTGTCCCTGATACCGACACCGGCGGGCCGCGGAACCTGGCGGTCTGCCCCCGCCCAATCTGCCGGCGCAGCGGTGTCGATACCACCAGTGCGCGGGCCATTCCGAGTACCCGCGTCGACGATCTGAGGAGAGATGATCATGGGCATACTCGTGTTGAGCGAGAACGTCTGTCTGGACGGCGGCATCCAGGATCCGATCGGCCAGGACGGTTTCGACCGCGGTGGCTGGTTCGCCCGGCTGGCGCCCGAGGACTACCAGGCGTGGGCCAAGATCGAGTACGACGAGGCGCTCGGTGCGGACGCCTTGCTGATGGGCAGGAGGACCGACCACTTCTTCGCCGGTGCGGGCTGGAACACCCGGGAAGGTGGGTGGGCGGACCGGCTCCGCGAGATACCCAAGTACGTCATCTCCGCGACGCTCGACGAGCCGGAGTGGATCGGTGGCACTGTCCTTCGCGGTGACGCCATCACCGAGGTCGCTCGGCTCAAGGCACGGTATGAACGCGACATCGTCGTGTACGGCAGCAATCAACTGGCGCTGACCCTGATGGACCACGGCCTGGTCGACCAGATCCGGCTCACGGTGCACCCCTTCGTCCTCGGCTGCGGGGACCGCCTCCTCGAAGGAGTGGCAGCCCGGACATCCCTGAGCGTCGTCAGTGTCGAGACGATCGGAACCAACCTCGTGCACCTGGTCTACGGCGTGAGCTGACTGCCGACCGGCACCAGGCACTCGTCCGGCGTCGGAGCTGAGGTCGTTGGGTCAACTGCTGGATGAGCGCCTGCAGCTCACGACCCGGGGGTGATGCCGAACGTTGCCAGAAATGCCAGGTCATCCTCCTGGTCGATCCGGTAGGCGCCGGTCGTCCCTGCGCAGTTGTCATTGAGCGCGAAGGAGTTGACGGCCACCAGGGTGGTGGTGCCGGCGACGAAGATCGGGCCTCCGGAGTCTCCGAAGCAGGTCCCGCCCGTGGCAGCGTTGTTGGAGAACTTGGCCGCTGTGCCCCTTCCGATCCCGCCGACCCCATTCAGGTCGACCAGGCGCAGATCCGCTCGGCGCCTGGTGTCCCCGCCAATCGAGCGGCGGGGGCCCGATCCCTCCAGCCCATAGCCGACTGCGGTGTACAACTGTCGCTTGTTCGCGGCGTACAGCGAATCCAACAGGCCCTGGCTCGGGACCTCTCCGTACTGGGAGAGGTTCACCGGTTCGTCAAGTACCAGAACGCCCAGATCGTGCTCGAAGAACGCGGCCGCATCGAAGGCGGGATGATGGTACGCGGTTGCCCGATGCCATTGGGCGGATGCGTCGAGCGCGGCCGCCCACGCCGTGTAGCGGCCGGCGTTGTTGTCGGGGGCGAAGCCGGAACTCGGCGGCAGGATGGAGAAGTCCGGGGTCTCGGCGAAACTGATCCAGACGTCGTTGCCGCCGGTGTCGGAACCGACGGCGCCGGAATGGCCGATGTCGGACGTGCAATGGCCGGCCGTCACCACGATGGTCGGGCTGACCAACGTTCCCGAGCAGGTGAACCAGGCACCCGGATCATTGAAGCGGGGGTCCGGATCACTGGGGACATAGAACAGCAACTCGCCGACATACGGGTGGGCGTTCGCATCGGCCACCCCGTTCTTGATCGCCTCGGCCCGCTCTGGAAACATCACCAGGGCCGCGATGACGGTCAGCAGCAGCGCAACAATTCTGGTTCGCATCTTTGCGCCCCGTTCGTTGGGAGGTGTCAGGGTAACCGCACCATGCCACAAACCGGCTTTGGAGCACCAGAGTCAGCTCTCGCCGGAACCGCAACAATATGATCAAGCGTGCGACAGCGCAGCGCGTGAGAGCGATCGACGTCGACCGTCCTGAGTGATCAGGTACATGGTCCGGCCGCTGGCTGTCGCGGAGACCAGTCGTCCGGCGGGCGCTTCGGCGCGGCGCCATCCGTCGGACGAATCGACTGCGACACCGATCTTCGACCGGTCGGCAAAAGCCACTGCACTGAGTTCGGAGCTCGCGATGGCGACGGGGTGCGGCCCCTTGGCGTCGATCGTCACCTGCGGCAGGCCGGTGATCCGGGTGGCATGGTCTCCGACGAGTTGCCAGGCGGCGAGTTCGCCGTCGACCGTGCCGGCGATCAGGCAGCTCATGGTCCCGCCGTGGTCCCGCCGGCAGGCCAGGCTGAGCGCCTCGCTGCGCTTCCCGGGCTGCGGCAGTTGGATCCGCTTCCAGTGGGTGCCGTCCGGTCTGGTCCACGCGGTGGCGATCTGCTGTACGCCGTTGTCCAGTTCAGTTGTCGACCCGGCCAGTACGACCCGATCCCTGGCCTGCGGCAGCCGTCTGGATCGAGACCAGCATCGACCGCGTGGTGTCAAGGTCCGTACCGGTCGGGTCCGGCTGCCGCCAGCGTCTGCCGGCCGGTTCGCCGTCCGGCAGCCAGATGCCGCCGTCCAGTCCGGAGGCGCCGAAACGATAGCTGCCGGTGATCAGCGGACCGTTCTTGTTGATCACGATGGCCGCAAGATCACCGCCGTTGACTCCGCCGAAGGTCTCCAGGCTCTGTGGGTACTCGGTGAGCTGCCTGGTGTCACCGGTCCAGACAGTCCAGCGGGAGTTGCCGTGCGCACCGCCGTGCACGTTGCCCAGCGCGGCGATCTTGTCGCCGAAGATGCCGATCGAGACGAATTCAGCGGTGACCGCGTACGGCGAATGCTTGTCCAACCTCACCGGGGTGATCGCGTCCGCGGCACTGACGGTGGCCAACCAAGGTCCGCGATCCCGTCTTCCGCCGATGATCATCCCGGACTGGTCGGTGCCGAAGGTTGTCGGCCGAACGTCTGCGGGCAGTTCGACGCGTCGCCAGTCGAGGGCGATCACCGTGGCCTTGTTCGGGCTGCAGCCGACGACGGCAATGATCACCAGTGAGACGAGGAAGCCGATCCGGAGCCGCACCCGACCAGTCTGGCCTGCCTCGCGTTGTTCATGGGTCATCTGCCAGCCGCGCTGGTCACCGCACCGATGAGATGCGGTGACCAGCGCGGGAGGATCGGCGGTGCCGGCGAGGCTACTTCTCGTAGACGGCGGGGCGGAGCTGGGCGGCGCGAACCCGGGAGACGTCCAGCTTCTCCGAACGGTCGAAGCGGTAGATGCCGTTCTCCTCCTGGAACACGTCGGTCAGCTGGGTGTAGCAGTAGCCGAACATTCCTGCGTCGTCCAGAAGTGCCGCGGTCAGCCCGGCGAACCGGGCGTGGAATTCCTCCTCGTCGGCGACGCGGTCGCCGTAACCCCAGGACTCGCTGCGGTCGTTGCCCGAGGTCTCGGCCGCCGCCTCGGGATTCCACCAGATGCCGCCGAACTCCGACACGAAGTACGGCTGGCCGTTGTAGGGCAGCGAAATGGCCCGGCCGTCGTGGGTGTTGGTGTACGGCTTGTCCTCGGCCAGCCCTGCCTGGTTGGCGGCGAACTTCTCCGGGTCCTGCTCGTAGTCGTGGCTGTCGTAGACGTCGGTTTCGAACACCCGATGGGAGTAGCCGCTGGCGTCCAGTACGGGCCTGCTGTGATCGGCGGCTTTGGTGGCCAGGAACATGCCGCGGGTGACGTCGTCCAACACAGTGATCCTGTCGGTGATCGGCTGGAACGTCTCGTTGGTCGGGCACCAGCCGACGAGCGACGGGTGGTTGTAGTCACGGTCGACGACCTCGAGCCACTGGGTGATCATCGATTGGGTCGGCTGCTGATGATCGTCGGCCGGTCCGTAGCCGCCGACGCCCCAATCGCCGAACTCGCCCCAGACCAGATAGCCGAGCCGGTCGGCGTGGTAGTAGAAGCGTTCCTCGAACACCTTCTGGTGCAGGCGGGCTCCGTTGAAGCCCGCCGCCAAAGACAGCTCGATGTCACGGACCAACGCGGCGTCGCTGGGAGCGGTCATCAGCGACTCGGGCCAGTAACCCTGATCGAGCACCAGCCGCTGGAACACCGGCTTGCCGTTGATCTTGATCTGCTTGCCGTCCAAGGACACCGAGCGCAGGCCCGCATAGCTGGCCACTGTGTCAACGACCTGACCATCGGCGTCGCGGAGTTCCACGGTGACGTCGTACAAGTGCGGATCCTCGGGCGACCAGGGGCGTACCCGGTCGGTGGGCACTGTCAGCTGGGTCGTCGGGGCAAGATCGAGGTCGGCCCGTACGGTCTGCTCGGCGGCTGAGCCGTTCTGGTCGCTGATTGTGATCGCGACCGTGCTCGACGGCCGGTTCGTCGACAGCACGGTCTGGACCAGGAAGGAGCCGGAGGCCAGTTGCGGGGTGATCTTGAGCGCCTTGATGTGGTCCTGCGGGACTGCCTCGAGCCAGACGGTCTGCCAGATCCCGGTGGTCCGGGTGTAGTGGCAGTCCTGGTTGAAGAAGTTCAGCGACTGTTTGCCTCGGGCCTGGATCGCCTCGCGCGGGTCGCGTGCCCGGACGACGATGGTCGCCTCCCGGTCCGGGCCGAGGGTAGGGGAGATGTCGAAGGTGAAGGAGCTGAAGCCGCCGCGGTGCCGGCCCACCTCGTGACCGTTCACCCAGACGGTGGTGTCATGATCAACAGCGCCGAAGTGGAGCAGCACGCGTCGGCCGGTCCAGTCAGTCGGGACGGAGACGGTGCGGCGATACCAGACCACCTCCAGGTAGTCGGTGTTGCCGATGCCGGACAACTCACTCTCCGGGGCAAAGGGAACGGTGATCTCACCATTCAGCTCGCGGTCGAGCAGACCGCGGTGGATGCCGCTGTCACCGGAGTCGATTTCGAACTGCCAGGTGCCGTTGAGGTTGAGCCAGTCCGGCCGTTGGAGTTGAGGCCGCGGATATTCCGGTTTCGGAATGTCGGAGGTGGACATGCGCGGAACGCTAACAACTATGTGAGACGTCTTCAACGTTGTAACTTCCAACCCGGACACAGGCCATTAGGGTGACGCCGTGACCGAGGGGATGGAGCGGGTCGACTGGCCCGGCAGCGGGACGGATGTGCTTGCCGAACGCGCCGCCCGGCTGCTCGAGCAGGGCAGCGAGCGGCGGCGGATCCTTGGCATCGCCGGCGCCCCGGCGTCGGGCAAGTCGACGTTGGCCGCGCAGCTCGTCGAACGGCTCGGCGGGCAGTATCCCGGCCGGGTCGCCCTGCTGGGGATGGATGCCTTCCACCTCGCACAGCGGATCCTCGACCGGCGCGGCCAGGCCGCCATCAAGGGCGCTCCCGAAACCTTCGACGGGCTGGGCTACCTGCGCCTGCTGGAGCGAATCACCCAGACGAGTGAGACCGTCTATGCGCCGGTGTTCGAACGGGGGATCGAGGACTCCATCGCTCATGCCGTCGAGATCACCCCGGACACCTGGTTGATCATCACTGAGGGCAACTACCTGCTGCTGGACGCCGAGCCGTGGCGCCAGCTGCGGCACGTGGTGGACGAGACCTGGTTCGTCTCCCTGGAGGAGAAGGTGCGCCAGGAACGGTTGCTGCACAGACACCTCGCCTTCGGCCACGAACCGACAGAAGCCCGGGAGCGCACTCTCGGCAGTGATCAACACAACGCCGAGTTGATCAGTACCCGTCGGCTCACCCCCGATGTGTGGATCGAGCATGTAGTCGACCATGTAGTCGAGCATGAAGGCTGATCCCGAGGCCGGTGATCGGGTCACCGGGCCGGTGGCGGAGCCGGACCATCCGTACTGGAAGCGCAACCTGACCGTCGGTGTCGCGGGGTCGTTCACCACGCTGATCGCGATGTCCTTGTTGTTGCCTTATCTGCCGTTGTACATCGAACAGCTCGGCGTGACAGGGCAGGCGAGGGTCACCCTCTGGTCCGGGCTCACCTTCTCGGCGACCTTCGTCACCGCCGGGCTGACCGCGCCGGTCTGGGGTCGGCTGGGTGATCGCTACGGCCGCAAGTCGATGCTGGTCAGGGCCAGTCTCGGAATGGCGATCGTGACGTCGGCGATCGGTCTGGCCCAGGATCAGTGGCAGCTGCTGGTGCTTCGGCTGATCGTCGGCCTGCTCGGCGGCTATTCGTCCGGAGCAACCATTCTGGTCGCGGCGCAGGCGCCGGAACGGCGACGTGCCTGGGCGCTCGGTGTGCTGTCGTCGGGAATCATGGCCGGCAACATCGCCGGGCCGCTGCTTGGCGGCATTGCCCCGCAGCTGATCGGGATCCGCAACACCTTCTTCGGCAGCGGCCTGTTGATCTTCCTGGCGTTCCTCGCGACGGTGTTCCTGATCAAGGAAGACCGGTCGGCGGGACCGGTACGGCGGTCGAGCGGTCCCAAGCCCGGATGGTCGGATGTGCCCGACAAGCCGCTGGTGCTGGGAATGCTCGGCATGTCGGTGATCTTGCTGGTCGCAACCTTCTCCGTCGAGCCGATCGTCACCGTGTACGTCCGTGACCTCACCGGTTCGGTGTCCGGTCTCTCGGCGATCTCGGGTGTTGTGTTCGCACTGAGCGCCGCCGGGTCGATCATCTCCGCACCGTGGCTGGGTCGACTGGCCGATCGAGCCGGGCGGCTCCCGGTGCTCATCGGTTGCCTGGTCGTGGCCGCGATGTTGCTCGGGCTGCAGGCGTTGTCGGTCAGCATCTGGATGTTCGCTGCCCTGCGCTTCGCCATGGGTCTTGCACTCGGCGGCATGATGCCGACGGTGACCGCGACCCTGCGCTCAACCCTGCCCGACCGGGTGGTCGGTCGAGTGCTCGGCTACAACGTGTCGGCACAGTACGTCGGCCAGGTCGTCGGCCCGATCCTCGGTGGCTGGGCCGCGGGGCACTACGGGATTCCAGCCGTATTCGTGTGTACCGGAGCGCTGGCGCTGATCGGTGCCGGCGGGGCGGTGGCGATCCGTCGGCGAAGTGTCGCGGGTCGCGGCTCAGCCGTTCCGCTCTGAACCTGCGAGGCTTTCGCTCGTTGGCCGATCAGCTGCACCGAGCACCGCGTCCAGCAGTCCGGGGAAGCGCTGCTCCAGATCGGTGCGTCGGATCCGGATGATGCGGTTGCGACCGACCACTTCGGTGGTCGTCAGGCCTGCGGCCCGGAGCACTTTCCAGTGATGGGAGATCGTCGGCGCGCTGACCTCGACACCGCTGTCCTTGGCCAGCGCGGTGCAGTTGAGCGGTTCGCCTCGTTGATAGAGCGTTCGCATGATGTCGAGCCTGACCGGATCGGCCAGGGCGGCAAGCACCGTGCTCAGATCGATCGAGTCGACCGTCGGTTGCGGCAGCTGCCGTCCCATGCACCTCTCCCAAAACCTTTGACGTACATCAAACAATACTTTAGGCTCGTCAATGTGACGATTCGACAATCATCGAACAATGCGGATCGGGAGTCATCGATCGGGTCGTTCCGGCTCGCGCTGCTGGCGGTGGGCACTTTCACCCTCGGCATGGACGGCTTCGTGTTGAGCGGTCTGCTCCCCGAGATCGCCCACGATCTGGGGGTGTCCTTGGCCGCCGCCGGTCAGTTGATCACCATCTTCTCGATCGTCTACGCCGTCGGGTCACCGGTGATCGCTGCGTTGACCGGGCGCTGGGATCGGCGGATCGTCCTTGCCGGCGGGATGATCGTCTTTCTGGTGGGGATGGTCGGGCAGGCTCTCGGGTCGCGCTACGGGATCGTCGCCGGCGGCCGCGTGCTGGCGGCGATCGGGGCGGCGGCGTTCCAGTCCAACGCCTTCGCGGTTGCCGGGATCCTGGCCGGACCGGAACGCCGCGGCCGCACCCTGGCAGCCGTCGCCGCGGGCACCACGATCTCCACCGTGGTCGGGGTGCCGTTCGGCGTGCTGGTCGGGCAGACGTGGGGCTGGCGGGCGGCAATGTGGATCATCGCCGGCCTTGCGGTGATCACGGCTGTCGTCGTGCCGCTGCTCCCTCCTGTTCGGCTGCCGCTGACCAGCCTTGCCGAACGGCTGAAGGTCATGGTCCGACCGCAGGTGCTCGCGGTGTTGCTCAGTGCGGTTCTGGTGCTGCTGCCCGGCTTCATCGTGCTGTCCTACCTGCCGGTGATCCTCGCGCCGGCGATCACCGGTGTGCTGCTGGTCGTGGCGCTGGTGATCCGGGGCACCGGCCAGGTGATCGGAAACCAACTCACCGGGAGGCTCGTGGATGCCCGCGGCCCGCGGCCGGTGCTGCTCATCGGCGCGGCGGGATCCACCGTCTGCCTGGCGTTCCTGATCCCCGGTCGGGAATCGGTGTGGTCCGCGCTCCTGGTGATCTTCGTGCTCGGCATCTTCGGCGGAACACTGTTCATCCCCAATCAGGCCAGGATGTTTGTCGCCGCACCGGATGTGCCGACGGTGGCCGTCGGCCTGCTCGGATCGTCCCTGTACGCCTCCGCCGCCATCGGCAGCGCGCTCGGTGGTGCGGCGCTCGCCGGATCCGGTGTGATCTTGATGATCATCGTCGGCGTCGGCCTGCAGGTCGTCGGTCTGTTGGTCGTCCTCGTCCGGGGATCGGCACGCTCCGACCGGGATCGGTCGGAGCGTGTTCTGACCGCAAAGACGTGAGACCGGGTCAGCGGCGCCCCAGGGCGCGATAGGTCCAGCCGGCAGCGCGCCAGGCTTTCGCGTCGAGCGCGTTGCGCCCGTCGATGATCCGTGCGGACGCGACAGTCTGCTTGAGGGCTACGGGATCCAGAGCGAGGTATTCCGCCCATTCGGTCAGGAGCAGCACGAGTTCCGCGCCGTAGGCCGCTTCCTCCACCGTCTCGACGAACTTCAGATCCGGCCACTTCTCGGTCGCATTGCCGATCGCCCGCGGGTCGGTGACCAGCACCTGGGCTCCCTGGAGAGACATCTGCGCTGCCACGTTCAGCGCGGGAGAATCGCGGATGTCGTCACTGTCGGGCTTGAATGCGGCTCCCAGGATGGCGATGCGTCGCCCGACGATCGACCCGCCGAGCTCCTCCCGGGCAAGGTCGACCATCCGCACGCGCCGGCGCATGTTGATCGCGTCGACCTCCTTCAGGAACGTCAACGCCTGGTCCACACCCAACTCGCCCGCCCGGGCCATGAAGGCCCGGATGTCCTTCGGCAGACATCCGCCACCGAAGCCGAGGCCGGCGTTGAGGAACTGCCGGCCGATCCGCTTGTCGTAACCGATCGCGTCGGCAAGCTGGGTGACGTCTGCTCCAGCGGCCTCGCACAGTTCGGCCATGGCGTTGATGAAGGAGATCTTGGTGGCCAGGAAACTGTTGGCCGCCACCTTCACCAACTCGGCGGTCGCGTAGTCGGTGACCACGACGGGCGTTTCGGCCTTGATCGCCTGGTGGTACACGGCATTCAGGACGCCCTCGGCGGCCCGTGCCGCAGCGGCATCACCCGGCATTCCGTAGACCAATCGGTCCGGTTGCAGGGTGTCCTGCACCGCCTTGCCCTCGCGGAGGAACTCCGGATTCCAGACCAGGGTGGCGCGGGGTTCCGCCTCCGCCACCAGCGCGGCAAGTCGCTGTGCGGTTCCGACCGGCACCGTCGATTTTCCGACGACCAGGTCGCCGGCCTTCAGGTACGGAAGCAGACCTGCGACCGCCGCATCGACGAACCTCAGATCGGCCGCGTTCTCGCCGCGCTTCTGCGGGGTGCCGACGCAGATGAAATGCACTGAGGCCTCAGTTGCCGCCGAGGCGTCGGTGGTAAAGGTCAGCCGCCCGGTCGCTGCATTGTCCGCCAGCAGTTCTGCCAGGCCCGGTTCGAAGAAGGGTGGTTCGCCGCGCCGGAGTGAATCGATCTTTCCGGCGTCAACATCGATCCCGATCACTCGATGGCCAAGCGCCGCCATGCTCGCGGCATGGACTGCCCCGAGGTAACCGCAACCGGTCACGGAGATCGTCAACGGCTGTCGAGGTGCTCCCGAAGCGGGTTGGTCCGGCGCGTCGAGGCTACTGGTGGTCATCGGTGCTCCTGGTGGAGTGCGTACGGAATCACGGTCGGTGAGGACGCACGAGTGGCAGGCGAGCAACCACGCTGGTTCGAGGATCGACGCCGGTCAGGGTCGCCGGACCCGCGTCGGTGGGCAGCATGCCCGTGCCGACCGCGGCGCCAACGCGCGCCCAACTGGAGACTCCCCCGAGTACATCCCCGTCGCGACGACGAGACAGTCGCGATGGCCAACAAGATAGTCGTCACGGGGCCGCCTCGTGGGCGAACCGTACAAATGGATCACCGCAGCCAAATCCTGGTCATCAGTCTGAAGTCTTACTGAAACGCGCCACGCGGCGACCCGCGTGCTGGTTAAATGTCCGGTACGCCGACTAACAAATCGGACGCTCGGGGGAGACGTGACGATGAGATACGGGGCGCGCTGATGTTGCGCGCACACCCGAAGACGCTGCTCGTGGCAGCGACCGGGGGACACCTGGAACAGTTGTATCGGATCAGGCCGCGTCTGGTGCCGGAGTGTGGGGAGATCCAGTGGGTCACCCACGACGACCCACAGTCACGGTCGTTGCTTGCCGGCGAGCGCGTCACCGTGGTCCCGTACGTGCCCCCGCGGGGCTACCGGGAAATTGCACGGAACACTCCCGCCGCCTGGAAGATGATTCGGAACGGACACTTCGATCGTGTCATCTCCACCGGTGCCGGTGTTGCCATTCCCTTTCTGGCGGCAGCCAGGATGTCCGGTGTCGAATGCCATTACATCGAAAGTGCCGCACGGGCGGACGGCCCGAGTGTCACAGGGCGGATCGCCGCAAGGATGCCTGGCGTACGCCTCTACAGCCAGTACCAAGCCTGGGCCGGTGGCGACTGGAACTACCGCGGGTCACTGTTCGACAGCTTCGAACCGCAGGAGACCGACGCACCCCAGATCCGTCGGGTCGTGGTCACCCTCGGCACCATGCGAACCTACGGCTTCCGGCGCGCAGTTGATCACCTCCTGCAGTTGCTCCCACAGGTGACCGATCCGGGAGCCGAAATCCTGTGGCAGGTCGGGGTCACCGATCCCGACGGAATCTCCGGCGACGTCCGATCGAGCGTCCCGAATGCCGAGCTGCGCGACGCGATCGGTGCTGCGGACCTGGTGATCGCCCACGCGGGCATCGGCTCAGCAATCACCGCGCTCGAGTTGGGCAAGCGCCCGGTGCTGATCCCGCGGCGGCCGCAGTTCAATGAACACGTTGATGATCACCAGTCCTTGATCGCCGGGGAACTCGGCAGACGGCGTCTCGCGGTGTCCGCAGAGGCCGACGTGCTGACGACCGATGATCTGATCGAGGCAGCCTCGGCAAGGGTGATCAGTACTGATGCGGCCGGGCCGTTCCGGCTCAGGACAGCATCGTGATGGGTATGGGCTTCTGCCTCGTCGGGTGAGGTCAGAAGCTGCGACCCGTGCCAGTGCTGCCGCGGAATTGCAACGCACGAGCGGAACAGGCTGGACAGGTTCGGATATTCAGCCTAGAAATCGGGGGAACAGGCTGTGAGTGTTGAGGATCGGGCGACCACGGAGTTCGCCGACTACGGCGAGATCCTGCGCCGGCGTTGGTGGCTGATCGTTCTTGGTGTCATCGCCGGCGTCGCAGTAGCGGTCGTCGCGCTTCAGATCGTGCCCAAGACCTACACGTCCACCGCGCTGGTACAGGTCAAGGACGTCGGCGACAACGGTGCGGTCACCAACGGTCGGACGCAAAGCACCTTGAACCTGGACACCGAGGCACAGCTCGTCACATCCAACGCAGTCGCCACCCGCGCGAGAACGCTGTTGAACGTTGGGACGCCCGCGCGAGATCTGGCCAAGCAGGTCTCGGTGACCGTACCGCCGAACACCTCCGTGCTCAGCATCGGCTTCTCGGCCAGTACGTCCTCCAGTGCCCAGGCGGGCGCACAAGCGTTCGCCGACGCGTATCTGGCGAATCGCAAGGATTCGGCCGAAAGTGATCTTGAGGCACAGGCAAATGCCATTCGTGCACAGATAAAGGATCTTCAGCGCCAGCTCGCGGACTCCAACAAGCGGTTGGCGACGTTGTCGAAGGGGAGCCCGGAACGCTCGAGCGAGCAGGCCACCAACAGGTCCCTGGAGACCCAGATCCGCGGTCTCAACTCCCAGCTGACGCCTCTCGTCGGGCAGGACATCAACCCGGGGACGATCATCACCGATGCCCAGGTGCCACTGTCCGCATCCAACCCCAGCCCGAAGATCCTGTTGGGAAGTGGCTTGTTGGCGGGGCTTCTGGCGGGAGCGCTCGGCGCGTTCGCGGTCGACCGCCGCGACAAGCGTATTCGCGAGCGGAAGGATCTGGAGAGACTCGGTCTGGACACCATGACTGGCACGGTGGCCGTACCGGCCATCCGCGACGGCGGTTCGGCCCTGGGATTCGGCGCGGGTGCGGAATCGCTGCGCCAGCTCCGCAACGCACTCCTGGCCCAGATGCCCCGCCGGTCCGGCATCGTGGTTGTTGCGGGCGCGTCCGATGCCGATTCCGCGTCAGCGGTCTCAGTGAGCCTCGCGGTCACGATCGCCCGCAGCGGTTCGGAAGTTGTGCTGTTGTCGGCCAACACCGTCGGATGCGCCGTAGAACAGGCGTTCGGCGCCGCCGGCGCCGGGACTTGTCGACGTCCTGGTGGATCGCGTCGGGCTGGAGGCGGCGGTCATCGAGGTCGACCGCATCCCCAATCTTCGCGTGGTACCTGCGGGTGCCGACGGATCCCTCTCCTCCGATCTCTTGCAGGGACCGAAGGTCGAGTCGGTGATCCGGGAGCTCGCGCACCTCGCAGATGTCGTCGTCGTCGATGTGGCGCCAACCTCCCGGAATGCCGACGCACAGACGCTGATCACCACGGCTGACGGTGTGCTGCTGGTCGCCACAGCGATGAAGACGACTCGGGACGAGATCCTCGAGGCGGTCGATCAGTTCCGTCACGTGTCCGCTCGGGTGTTCGGTTCGGTCGTCGTCACCGTCAATCGGGAGCGCCATTCGTCGACCAGCCATCGGGGCAACGATTCCGACGGGTCCCGGCCGACGAAGCCGACCAGCACAACGCCGAGAACACCGGCTCCGGAGTCATCCGGAGCGCGGCACGAAGCGCACCTCATGACAGTCCGGACCTCGGCGAGCTGACATTGACCACGTCCATCGCGACGCTCACCGAGTCGACGGCACCTTCTGCGAGGCAGGTCGCCCGCCGTCGTTTGGTGATCTTGAGACCCGGCTGGCCGCTGCAGTGGTTGCTCGTCGGCTTCCCGGTCTTCTGGGCAATGGGCCTTGCTTCCTTCGCAACGATGATCATGGCAGTGCCGATGGCCGTGGAGCTGTTACGCCGCAGACCGCTGCGGCTGCCTCGTGGCTTCGGATTCTGGTTGCTCTTTCTTCTCTGGTCGTTCGCCGGGGTTCTGATGCTGGGTGTCAATCCCGCAGGTACCGTCCCGGGTTCGGCGCGAAGCCGGATCCTCGCGTACGCAATGCGGGAAGCGGGGTACGTCGCGATCACCGTTGTGATGCTCTACATCGGGAATCTGTCCAATGCGGAGGTGAGCCAGTCCAAGATCGTCAAATGGCTCGGAGCACTCTTCGTCACGACGGCGCTCGGTGGCGTCGTCGGAATGATTGCACCCAACTTCCAGTTCACCTCGCCGTTCGAACTCATCCTGCCCGGCTCGATCCGGTACGACGACTACGTCCAACACCTCGTCCATCCGGCAGTCGCTCAGGTGCAAGACGTCATCAGCGACGCGACGCCACGGCCGGCGGCTCCGTTCACCTACACGAATGTCTGGGGATTCCACCTGACGATCCTCGGGGTCTGGTTCTTCGTCAGCTGGTTGCTGAAGGCCTCACCCGGTCGCCGGGTGATCGGCGTGATGATCATGCTCACCGGCATGGTCACCCTCATCTACTCGCTCAATCGCGCCGCCTGGTTGGGCGCGGCAGTCGCCCTGATCTGCGTCTGCGTACGACTCGCCGTCCGGGGACGGCTGGTGCTGCTGGGCTCCATCGCCCTCGCCGGCGTCCTCGCCGCCGGGGTCTTCTACGCGTCGCCGTTGAAGGGTGTTGTCGATGCGCGATTGGAGAACGGTAAGAGCAATGACATCCGATCCTTCACCACCGAGCGCGCATTCGAGCTTTCTGCACAGTCGCCGGTGATCGGTTTCGGATCGACGCGGCGCGCCTACGGCTCAGCGTCGTCGATCGCCGTCGGACAGTCGTCGGACTGCCCTCAATGCGGCAACGCGAGCATCGGAATGAACGGCTACTTCTATCTTCTTCTGGTGTCGACCGGATATGTCGGTGCCGCGCTCTTCTTCGGGCTGGGTGCTGTGCAGGTCTGGCGGGCCCGAAAACTCCACAGTCCGACCGCCACCGCGGCAGGCGTCGTGCTCATCATGACCGCGTTCTACGGCTTCTTCTACGACGCATCGACCTGGCTGGTTGTCCCCTTCGTGACGATCGGACTTCTCTGGAGGGAGTCGGAACTCTTGGCCCGCAGATCGCACCCTGATGACCCACAACGTCCCGAGACGGGGTATAGGAATGCCTGACCGACAAGGACGCTCCGCGGCTGCGATCCTGGCAGAGCTCTATCCGCCGCCCCACGAAGTCGACGTCGTCAGGCCCGTATCGCGCGGCGACTACCTGGCGATCCCGTCGACGCTGGCTGCGCGCTTGTTGCTGCCCGGGGCGGGAGTGGTTGCGGCGGCTTCACTCCGGCACGCTCGACGGCCAATGTCCGCTCGCAGCAGGATCGAGACGTCGCTGGTTCGTGCCGCCCTGCGGACGGGCACGGCGCAAGCCGTCGGATCCGGGTTCCGGGTCCGCCGGTCGCCCGGTGCGGAATCGATCGAGTCTCTGCTGGAGTCGCTGCTGGGCCATCGGGTCGTCGTCGGTGTGTTCCTCGGCCCACCGCGCGCCAACCGCAAACCGGTGCTACAGATCATGGACACAGCCGGCAGGCTGGTGGCGGTGGCGAAGGTCGGCATGAACCCGTTGACCCGCGAACTGGCGGCGAACGAGGCCGCAGCCCTCAGACGTCTCGCCGAAAAGCCGAACTCCACCTTGAAGGCAGCCAGCCTGATCCATTTCGGTGAGTGGCACGAGCACACGGTCCTCGTGCAGTCAGCACTCGAACTGACCGGGGCACCCCTCGAGATCAACGCAGCCGTTCGCGACGGCGCCATGCGTGCTGTTTCAGAGATGAACGGTGTGCACATCGCACCATGGGCGACGTGCAGTTACATCGCCCGGCTGCGCGACCGGATCGACGCATTGCACGGGTCGGCTCTGTCACAACACCTCCACCAGGCTGTTGATCTTGTCGCCGCCACCGAGGAGGAGGGCCGGTTCGGGACCTGGCACGGCGACTGGACCGCATGGAACATGGCCACCAAGGGTGACCGGGCGCTTGTCTGGGACTGGGAGCGCTACGACACCGACGTGCCGGTCGGATTCGACGCGTTGCACTACGCCTTCATGCCGGCGCTGAAGACGAGCAACGGCCGAGCCCGTGCGGCCGTCGATTTGATCATTAATGCCCGACGGACGCTGCAACCGTTCGGGATCTGCAGAACTGATGTCGGTCGAGTTTCGTTTTCGTACATTCTCGATCTTGCAACAAGGTATCTTGCAGATGGACAGGCGGAAACTGGCGTCAGTGGCGGGCGGGTGGCCGAATGGCTCGAGCCGGCACTTGTTGCCGTCCGCACTCGGGGGATATCGGGGATAGGTGATTGGCATGGCTGAACATGGGGCGACGGCACAGCTCGTCCACCGCTATGCACGGCAGGCAACATCATTCGTCGGTCAGCTGACCTGGAGTTCGCGGATGACACCGCAGTTCCTGATCGTCGGCGCGCAGCGATGCGGAACCACGGCCTTGTACAAGACCTTGGTCGAGCATCCGGCCGTCCTGGGTGCCGGGTTGCACAAGGGAGTGCACTACTTCGACACTGATTACGGGAAAAGCCTGGAGTGGTACTTGGGCCACTTCCCCAGGCTGGCCAGCGCCAGACGCGTCGAGCAGCGGCTGGGTGTTCAGCCGATCACCGGTGAGGCAAGTCCCTACTACATGTTCCATCCGCTCGCCGGAGAGCGCATCGCCAAGGATCTGCCCAACGTGAAACTGATCGCGGTGTTACGGGACCCTGTGGAGCGGGCGTACTCGGCCTTCACGCACGAGAAGGCACGTGGCTTCGAAACCGAGACGTTCGAGCGTGCTCTGGAGCTGGAGGCGAGCCGGCTGGCGGGCGAGGAGGATCGGTTGCGCAGCGATCCGACGTACATCAGTCTCCCCCATCAGCACAACGCGTACCTGGCGCGGGGTCGCTACGTCGAACAGCTTCAGCGCCTGGAGAAGCTGGTTGGTCAGGACCGTCTTCTCGTTCTGGATTTCGATGACATGGTGACCGACCCGGGGCAGTCATTGGCTCGCGTGCTGGACTTCCTCGGGTTGCCGACCTGGGACCGGGAAGAACTGCCCCAGCGCAACGCTCGTCCGCGGACGGAGTTGCCGGGGGACACTCGTGCCCGCCTTGAAGATTACTTCGCCGATCCGGACCGGGAGCTCGCGGCGTGGTGGGGTAGGACCCCGAGTTGGCACAGGTAGACAGCCTCGACCGCGCAGACATCGGCGGTCTCGCCCGACGGGGGCTGTTCAGCCTCGGCGGCGCCGCAATCAGCGCGATCGCGAGCCTTTTGGTGATCGTTGTCGTCACGCGGGGCTCAGGCAAGACGGAAGCGGGCAACCTGTTCTCCGCGACCTCGTTGTTCGTCATCGCCGAAAGCCTGTGCGCCTTGGGCACCGCAACCGGGCTTGTCTACTACATAGCTCGAGTGCGTGCACTCGACCGTGGGGACGGTGTCCGCGGTCTCCTTCGAACGGCACTTCCACCGGTCATAGCGGTGTCGGTGACTGTCGCCGTTCTGATGGAGTTGCTGGCTCCCAGCGTCGCCGGAATGATCTCCGACGGGTCGGATGACACTCTGGTGATCTTCATCCGCGTGCTGGCACCGTTCCTTCCTTGTGCGGTCTTGTTCGACGTCCTGATCGCCGGGACGCAAGGGTTCCACACGATGACGCCGACAGTGCTGCTGGAGAAGATCGGCCGGCCGACCCTCCAGGTCGCGCTGCTGTTGGTCGCGATGCTGGTCGGAGAGAACTGGCTGATGGCGCTGGGCTGGGTGGCGCCGTACGCCATCGGTCTGGTCGTGGTCACCGGAGCGATTGCCAGACTTGTCCGCAAGGAGAAGCACGAACCGGTGACGTTGCGGGTTGTCCCGCCGTCGGAGTTCTGGCGATACACGGGCCCCAGAGGCATCGCCGCGGTCGCGCAGTTGACCTTGCAGCGTTTGGACATCGTCCTCGTCGCCGCCTACTTGGGTCCGCGTGACGCAGCGATCTACACGGCGGCGACCCGGTTCGTCGTCCTGGGTCAGCTGGGTAGCCAGGCCGTCTCCCTGGCCGTCCAGCCGAAGTTCTCCGAACTTCTCGCCAAACATGATCTCGCCAGCACCTTGCGGGTCTACCGGACGTCTACCGCCTGGGTGATGGCCGTCACCTGGCCGATCCACCTGCTGGTCGGCATCTTGGCGCCGATCATCCTGTTGCTGTTCGGCAGTGGATACGACGAGGGCCGCTGGGTGGTCATGGTCCTCGCCGGCGCCATGTTGGTCGCCACCGGGTGCGGGATGGTCACCATGCTCCTGGTCATGGCGGGGAGGACGACTGCCAACTTGATCAACGTGCTGGTCGCCCTCGGTGCGAACCTCTCGCTCAATCTGATCTTGATACCGCGTTGGGGAATCGTCGGCGCAGCCGTGGCCTGGGCAGTCTCGATCCTCTTGAGCAACATCCTCCCGCTGGTGCAGATCCGCCGGTCGCTCGGCCTCGATCCGTTCGGGCGGTCCAGTGCAGCGGTGGCGCTGCTCGCGTTCGCCGCGTTCGGGGCGGTGCCGTCGATCGGTTGGCTGCTGGGTGGCTCGCCGGCCCTGGTGATCGGCCTGTGTGTGGTCGGGGTCCTGCTCTACGGCGCGGGGATCTGGCGGCTGCGTCGAGTCCTCGATCTCGACTCGCTGATCACCCCCGTCTTGCGCCGACTGAGATGACGTGCCGACGCGTGATCGCGCTGTTGAGCGCGGCTGTCGTCGTCTCGACGATCGCCGCTTGTGGGCTGAGACCACGCGTCCCGTCCATTGCACCGCCGGCGAGGGGCGCGCTCTTCGGCGCTTATGTGGACCCACCGCGCTACACGGAGAAGGAGCGGATCGCTGCCTTCGAACAGTTCGAGGGTCGGCTCGGGCGCCGGCTGGACATCTACCACGACTATCACACCTGGACCGACCCGTTCCCGTCAGACTCTGATCGGCACTTCACTGCGCGGGGAACGACGCTGATGATCTCATGGGCCGGGACCGACACGCGCGACATCGTCGCCGGTCGGTACGACACACTGATCCGGCGGAGGGCCGAGGCTGTCGCCGCACTCGGGCGGCCCGTGTTGCTCCGTTGGCGCTGGGAGATGAACCGGCCCAATCTCGCGTCACAGATTGGTTCCGGAACCGAATATGTCGCCGCCTGGCGCCACATCCACCGCATCTTCGGCGAGGCCGACGTAAGCAACGTCGGTTGGGTGTGGTGCCCGCTCACCGGGGGCGCTGCCGATCAGAACTTCGGGGCCTATTACCCCGGAGATGCCTATGTCGATTGGGTTTGCGTCGACGGCTATCCGCGGAGCCCTCGCGAATCGTTCGGACAGGTCTTTCGTCCCTTTGTGAAGTGGGCATCCGGAGTGCCGAAACCGATCATGATCGGTGAGTTCGGTCGAACCGAAGGACCGCCCGGATCCCGGGCGGAATGGCTGGATGCGGCCCGCGACTACGTCGAGTCCACACCACAGATCAAGGCGGTCTGCTACTTCCAGTCCGCGAGGGGCGTGTCCGGCAACTATTCGGTGATCAAGGAATCTGATGCGCTGAGGGCGCTGCGAGGCTGGGTGACAGATCCGTACTTCAGTCCCTAAAGCTTTACAGTTCTGTAAATTTCGCGTTTATCGAGACACAACGGCTCATGAGCACTTACGCTCAGCAGTTATGACGGCGTATCGGGGGCGTACGTTAGCTTTTTACCTGCTGTTGGTCGTGGGACTGTCGCTGATCGTGACGGGAACGCTGCGGGTGTTGATTCCCACCGGTGTTGCGGTGCGTATCGGACACAACAGCGAGTCGCTGCTGTTCGCGATCACCTTCTGCGCGACGGCGCAGTTTCTGCTGCCCTGGATCCGTGCCAGGCGCTGGTCCCCGTGGATCATCACCGTCCCGGGAGCCGTCCTGTGCTTCTGTTTCGGGTACATCATGATCAACTCCGGCTGGCCGGCGTCGATCGTCACCCTGAACGAGCCGGTCATTGCGACCGGGTTCATGCTGTTGTACGCATCGATACGACGACCATTCCGCTACGCCCCACTGGTCGCGGCTGCGATCCTGATACTGATCGTGATCGCCTTCCGAACCGGATTCGTCCTTGACCAGGCCGAGAGTCTGGTGCCCGCATTGTTGGCACCCCTGGCGCTCGATGTCTTCGACCGCACGATCCTCGAGCCCGAGCGGAAACAGGGGCAGGCGCTGCGTCTTGTCTGGATGGCGCTGCTGCTGGTGATCGCGTTGGCGCTGATTCCTGCCGCGGAGTGGGCACGGGAAGATCTGCACGGTCCGATCAGACTCGGCATCGACTACGCGCAGCGCGCGGCGGAGGCCTACTGGGGTTGGCTGATCGTGCACGCCTACTTCGGCTATTGGATCGGAACCCGTCGTGGTTGGCGACGAACACCCAGTAATGCTCGGCACGCCGAGCCCAGCCCTTCCATCAAAAGCGCGGTGCGATAGATGCAAACCCTCCTTGACATCCCGGACGTTCTCTACGTCGGCGGGCTGGGCCGCAGCGGGTCCACCCTGCTCGAACGAGCGATCGCTCAGTTGCCCGGGGTCACCGGCGCGGGTGAAGTGGTGTACCTGTGGCAGCGGGGGATCGCGAACAACGAACGATGCGGATGCGGCGAGCACTTCTGGGATTGCCCGTTCTGGACTGAGGTCGGGCAGATCGCGTTCGGCGGTTGGCACAATGTTGACGTCGCACGCGTCCATCAGCTCGCCCGAAGGGTGGACGACGTCAAGTTCGTCCCGCGCATGTTGCTTGGCCTCGAGGGAAGCGATTTCCGCGCCGATCTCACCGAGTACCTGGGCTATTACGAGCGGCTGTACGCGGCGATCCGGCAGGTCTCCGGATGCGAGGTGGTCGTCGATTCCAGCAAGATCACCTCGCTGGCCTACGTGCTCAGTCACAGCAGGTCACTGCAACTCAAAATGGTGCACATCGTCAGGGACGCCCGAGCGGTTGCCTACGCATGGACCAAGGTCGTTCGTCGGCCGGAGATCACCACCAAGACCGCCTACATGCCGCGGTACTCACCGCAGTACATGGCAATACTGTACGACGGCCACCACCTGCTGTTGGAGATGCTCCGTAAGCGGGGGTGCCGGGGATTCGCGTGCGCTATGAGGATTTCACGCAGGATCCGGCGGAGTCGTTGCGCTCCATCGCCGATCTTGTCGGCCGTCCCTTCGACCCGGGGGCCGTTCTCGGGGACGGCCCGACGACACTGAAGCTTCCAATCATGCACACCGTCAGCGGCAACCCGTCACGGTTCAAGTCCGGTGACATCGCCGTGCGGCGGGACGATGCCTGGCGCGAGCAGATGCCACGTCGCCAGCGGATCCTGGTCGGTGCCGTCACGGCGCCCATCCAGGCGATGTACGGCTACTTCCGGCGGCTGCCCGACCCGCCCCCGCAACCGGCGGCGGAGCCACCCCAGCCAGATGTCTGGCCCACGGTGACGGCGGTCGTACCCACCCACAATCGTCCCGCGCTGATGCGCCGCGCGGTCGCTTCGATCGTCGGCCAGGATTATCCGGGCCCGATCGAGACGGTCGTCGTCTATGACAAGGCCGAGCCGGATCCGAGCATGATCAGCGACGATCCGCATCGACCCGTGCGGGTTGTGTCGAACATCCGCGCGCCCGGACTTGCGGGCGCCCGCAACACAGGAATCCTCGAGTCGGAAGCTGATCTTGTTGCGTTCTGTGATGACGATGATCATTGGGAGCCGAACAAGCTCCGCCGCCAGGTCCAGGTGCTCCAGTCGCGGCCCGATGCGGAGTTCTCCACAACCGCGATGGTCATCGACTACGAGGACCGATCGATCGTCCGGTTGGCCCATCGGGGCGCCGTGACCCATCGTGAACTGCTCCGGTCACGGATGGCGATGTTGCACTCCTCATCCTTCGTCGGGCGGCGGTCTGCATTCATTGGAGGCTTCGGACTCGTCGATGAGACGTTGCCGCAGAGCATGGCCGAGGACTGGGACCTGCTCCTGCGGGCTGCGGCCAGGCACCCGATCGCGCACGTCGACGAGCCGCTCGTCAGGGTGCAGTGGGGGCCGACGTCGTACTTCGCCGACAAATGGCAACTGCGCAACGAAGCGAGATTGTGGATGCTTGATCATCATCCGGCGATCAAGTCGGATCGAATCGCTTCTGCCTTGTTCTACGGCAAACTCGCATATGGTTCGGCGATGCTGGGACGCCGTCGTGACGCACTCGGCTGGACGTTGAGGTCAGTTCGCGCAAACTGGCGAGAGCCTCGCGGATACCTTGCGGCTCTGGTGGCGTTGCGGCTGATCAGCGGCCAGTGGATCGTTGATCAGTTGAACCGCCGTGGGCACGGGATCTAACAAACTGTGAGCGGGTTGTGTTGATCTCCGGATCATGCGAACACAATCTTTCCGGATCGCCTTCGGGCGGCCGGTGGAAATGGTAGACATGCCGTTAACATCCGGGTCCAAAGGTCGGGTCGGCATGTTGTGTCGTCGGTGACGAGACAGTTCGGGGGAACATGTCATGTCTTTTCGTGCGCGTCGCATTGTGACGCTTCTGGCCGTGGTCGGGCTTGCCGTGACCGGGCTCTCTGCAGTTGTGCCGGCGCAGGCAACTGCGCCGGGACACACGGCGATCGTCTCGGCCGTGCCGTCGTCGAACACACCTGCAGTGAACAACGGCGAAGTCGACGCGATCGTCCAGGTCGGTAACACGGTCGTCGTCGGCGGAACGTTCACATCGGTGACACCGCCCGGCGGCTCGGCGCAGACGAAGAACTACATCTTCGCCTTCAACGTCACCAGCGGCGCACTCGTCTCCTCGTTCTCACCCACGCTGAACGGCCGGGTCAACGAGTTGATCGCTGGCCCGACGTCCAACACGGTCTACGTGGGCGGCGCCTTCACCCAGGTCAACGGGGCGGCCGCCAGCCACATCACTTTGCTCGACGTCACCACCGGAGCGGTGTCCGGCGGATTCAAGGCGGCCTCGACCAACGGCCTGGTGAACACGCTGGTCTACAACGACGGGCGGCTGTTCGTCGGTGGCAACTTCACGACTGCGGGTGGTGTCGCCCATGCAGGTCTGGCGAGCCTCAACGGCACCACAGGTGCGCTCGACCCCTACGTGAACGACCAGGTCTCCGGGCATCACAACGACTCCGGCTCGGGCGCTCAAGGCGCCGTCGGCGTGCGAGACATGGACATCAACGCCGACGGAACCAGGCTCGTCGCCATCGGGAACTTCAAGAAGGTCGACGGCCAAGCCCGTGATCAACTGGTCATGCTGACCCTCGGCGGTTCGTCATCGAGCGTCACGGCCAGCTGGAACACCAACGGCTATCAGCCCTACTGCTTCAACTGGGCCTTCGACACGTATGTGCGCGGCGTCAGCTTCTCGCCCGACGGCTCCTACTTCGTCGTTGCCGCGACCGGTGGCTACGTCGCGAACACCCTGTGTGATGCGGCAGCCCGTTTCGAGACCAGCGCGACCGGAACCAACATCCAACCCACCTGGGTGGACTACACCGGCGGTGACACCGTCTGGGGCGTGACTGTCACCGAGACCGCGGTCTACGTCGGTGGGCACCAACGCTGGATGAACAACAGCCTTGCCAGTGACAAGGCCGGCCCCGGCGCAGTGCCGCGTCCCGGACTGGCTGCGCTCGACATCAACACCGGCGTGCCGTTGAAATGGAACCCGGGCCGCAATCCTCGCGGGGCGGCGGTGTATGCGCTCTACCCAACGCCGCAAGGGCTGTGGATGGGAAGTGACACGGAGTACGTCGGCGCCCACTATGCGTACAAACGCCCGCGAATCGCCTTCTTCCCGCTTGCCGGCGGGAGCCCTGAGGCATCGGATGCGATCGCCAATCTCCCAGGAACGGCCTACGTCGCGGGACGTACCGGTCAAAACGGAAACGTCCTGTACCGCGTGAACGCGGCGGGTCCGACCCTCGGTGCGGTCGATGCCGGACCCGACTGGGTCGGCGACGACAGCAGCTCCAGCCCGTACCACAACACAGGCAGCAATATCGCCACCTATGCCAGTGGTGCCACTTCCGACAACAGCGTTCCGTCGAGCACGCCGAACGCCGTCTTCGACAGCGAGAGATGGTCGCCGTCGGACAATCCGGCGATGGAGTGGGAGTTCCCGGTGACAGCCGGCACGCCGATCCAGGTACGGCTGTACTTCGCCAACCGCTGCACCTGCACCAGCGGCATCGGCCAACGCGTGTTCGACGTGTCGATCGACGGGACCAGGGTTCTTGATCACTACGACATCGTGAAGGACGCCGGTGATCAGCGGGGCACGATGAAGAGCTACAACCTGACAAGCGACGGCGCGGTCGACATCGACTTCCGCCACGAGGTTGAGAATCCGTTGATCAACGCCATCGAGATCGTGCGGACCGACCAGGCTCCGCCGTCCAACAGCGACGACTCCATCACGGCCATCCCGATGAGCTCGGCCGGAGCTGGAGCCGGTGTCCAGGTTCCGTCGTCGGGCATCTCCTGGGGAAGTATGAGAGGTGCGTTCCTGGCCGGCGGCAAGCTGTACTACGGACTGACCGACAACACCTTCAACTCTCGGACCTACAGCAACGGGAACTTCGGCTCGCAGAATGGCATCGACCCATACCACGATCCCGATTGGGACGGCGTCAGCACCGGGAGCGGCAACACCTATGACGGCGTGCCCAGCAACTACTACAGCGAGATTCCCAACGTCACCGGCGCTGCGTACGCCAACGGTCGCCTCTACTACCACGTAACCGGCCAGTCGGCGCTGTACTGGCGGTGGTTCAACACCGACAGCGGAATCGTCGGGTCCGACCGGTTCACCGTGTCCGGCAACGTCAACTTCAACAACACCATGGGTATGTTCGTGACCGGCGGGACTCTCTACTACGTCACCAAGTCCGACGGAAACCTCAACGCTGTTGGCCTGAGCGGAAGTGCGACGTCCGGTACACCGGCGGTTGTCGATGGTCCCGGTTCCGGTGGGAACGACTGGCGGTCCCGCGTCCTGTTCCTTTCGGGCGCCAGCGCACCCGCGAACAAGGCGCCCACCGCAAGTTTCACCGTTCAATGTGTCGAACTGAACTGCACCTTCGATGCGTCGGGCTCCACCGACCCTGATGGCACAGTGGCCGGCTACAGCTGGACGTTCGGCGACGGCTCGAACGGCACTGGGCAGGTGGCAACCCATTCCTACAGCAGCGGCGGTTCCTACAGCGTCAAGCTGACGGTGAAAGATGATCTTGGCGCGACCGGTCAGACGACCAAGACCGCGTCACCGACCGATCCGGTTCCGCCGAGCCACAAGATCACGTTCGAGGACAGCAGCAGCAAGTACTCCAACACCGCCTCGCCGACGGTCACGCTGCCTTCGGGAGTCCAGGCAGGTGATCTCATGGTGATGACTGCGGCCCTGAACTCAGTGACCGCGGCAACGACGCCGAGCGGATGGAAACTCGTGGACCAGGCCAGCACAACCGGCACCGCGACCTACGTCTGGACCCGGGTCGCCACCAGTGCTGACGCTGGCGCCAACCGGACGGTTTCGTTGGCCGCGTCCACCAAGTCAGTGCTCAGCGTCGTCGCCTACAGCGGCGTCGACGCTGACCAGCCGATCGACGGGTACGCAACGGGTACGGACTCCGGCACCGACTCGCACACGTCGCCGACGCTGACCACACCAACTACTGACACGATCCTGACCATCTGGACCGACAAGTCGCCGAACACGGCAGCATGGACGCCGCCGGCGTCGGTGACACAACGTGAGGTTGTCTACTCGACGGGAACCGGCAGGGTTTCGACTCTGGTCGCCGATTCGGCGGCTCCGTCCGACGGACATGCCGGCGGTCTGACGGCGAGCACCGACGTCACGAGCACCCGCGCCATCAGCTGGACCATCGCGCTCAAGCCGGCCTGAGTGTCGCTTGACGGGAACCGTCCGGACACCGAGATAGGAAACAGCATGAAGATTCGGCGAGGCGCAGTCGCAGCACTGCTGCCGCTGACCCTGGTGCTGGTCAGCTGTGGGACCAAGGCCAATGTCAGCGATCCGGCTGCGCCGACAGTCACCGGGCGGGCCTCGGCCCCGGCGACGGCCGGCAGCACCGGGGCAGCGAGCCCCACTCCGAAGCCCTCGGCGCCCAGCGCCGGCTCGGCTACGCCACGGCCGGCGTCGCCGGCGGCACCGAAGGGATCGGCTTCGCCGAAGGGTGATGCGTCTCCCAAGTCACCGGGCAAGGGCGAGACCGCTGTCGATCCGGACACCGACGAGAACGCGCAGCCGACCAAGACCGGCGAGCAGACCGCGGTGATCCACCGGGTTCCTGGCAAATCCACAACGCAGTGCGTCGATGTCGGGTCTCAGCGCGATGTGCGCGCAGGGGGATTCGTCGCCGGAGCGTTCGACGATGCGCGGAAGGCGTACGGACACACCCAGCCTGGCCATTCCCAGCGGACCGTGCGGCTCTACTTCGTTCCGCTGCACGCTGGAAAGATGCCTGGGCTGACACTGAAGTTCACCCATGTCGGCTCCGGCACGACCGTCACGACGCGTCAGAACCAGGTCGCAGACGCCGAACAGTGGAAGTTCTACGACACCTACACCGAGCTCGAACAGGGTGGAACCTGGCGCGTCCGCGCCACCGCCGGACCGGACAAGGGCTGCCTGATCTTCAGACTCCCGCGCTGAGCACTGCACTCCTGCCGCAGGGCAAACACGTCAGCCGGATCAGCCGAAGAAGCATGAGCTGTTCGACATGGCCTTGTAGCCGTTCAGCGCCCGCGCAGTGGTGTCTGCCTGAACCTTGCCGGAACGGGCAATGGGTGAGTCGAAATAGACCATCGCCTTGATTTTCGGGTACCTGCCGATCAAGCGCGGGACGCTCCTGAAAAGGTCACCCTTGTAGGTCGCATCTCCGGGTTTCTCGGCAACTCCCCATTCGGCGAGCATGATCGGCTTGCGTGGGTGATTCGCCCGGATCCAGTTGTACATCCCGGTGAACTCCGAGCCCCAGTGGACATTGACCATCCAGGGGAAGCTGCCGGATTGTCCGTTGGTCTTCGGCGTCACGTAGGGGTCGTAGGCGATCCAATCGACATAGGACGCACCTGGCCACAGATTCTTGAACCAGAACGTGGTGACGTGCTTCTGGGCGCCCATGTACACCATGACGAATACAGCGTTCGTGACGCCCTTTGCCCGAAATCGCTTCACGACGCGTTGGTACATGTGGGCGTAGTCCTTGGCCGTGTAGCCCGAGCCCGAAACCGGTTTGACCTCATCCTCCGGTTCGTGGTGGATCGCGAGAAAGAACTTCGCCTTGTAGTGGGACTTGACGTAGTTCGCTTCGCGGTCGATGGCGTCGTCGACCGCGCCGGCCGCGACCTGTGCCCAGGTGTGTCCGCTTTCCGGCTTCCAACTCAGGAAGAGGCGGCGACCGCCGGTAGCCAGCGAGATCTCCGCCGGTGTCGGGAACAGCTTGGTGCCAACGTGGTAGAAGTGCAGGATGCTTTGCCGACGGCCGACCTGACGTTCGAAACGAGTCGTGGCCGTCTTCACCGTTTCGCCGCTCCGGGTCTGGACGAATGCGCCGGTGAGCACTCCGCACGAGGGAACCAACTTCGCGGATAGGCTGCATGAAGCGGCGGCAGCGGGCGCTCGTGGAATTGTGACGAGACCCGCAATCAATAGGAACGCGGCCACAAGAGTAATTGCGTGGGGCGATCGCGCTGCTCTGTGGGGGCGCAGTGAGCGCAGCAATTCGACCTCCGTGTGTCAGGCTCGGGGGTGCCTGCTGCGGACCCTGGAGGTGCATCCGCAGGCATACATCGACCGGTTCGCACCGGGCGATATAGCGGACTCTATGGAGAATCAGCGGTTTCAACATAGCCAGCAGTTCTTCGGCTATGCAACAGCGCGCGTGCCCCTTCTCCTCGCCTACCAATCAAGAATTGATCAGCTTTATCGGAGGTTGTTTTTCACGCGAGATCACTGAATGTAGTGAGTGTTTGGCGTTGCTTTCTTGACCCTCGGTGGTGCAGGCCATCCGCGGACTGTGCTGTGCGGTGATCTGCCGAGGCGATCAGAACGCCCCGCGCTTGGCCAGTACGGCATGGGCCGTCTTGAAGATGATCATCAGGTCGAGTCCGATGGACCAGTTCTCCACGTAGTGGAGGTCGAGTCGTACGCTCTCCTCCCAGGTCAGCAGCGACCGGCCACTGACCTGCCACATCCCGGTGAGTCCGGGGACAACCTTGAGCCGCCGCCGGACCGGATCCGCGTACTCGTCCACCTCCGACTTCAGCGGCGGGCGCGGCCCGACCAGTGACATGGAGCCGGCCAGGACGTTGAACAGCTGCGGCAACTCGTCCAGCGAGTACTTGCGCAGCACGCGGCCGACGCGGGTCACCCTCGGGTCGTTCTCGATCTTGAACAGCGGCCCGGCGCCCTCGTTCTGGGCCATCAAGGCGGCAAGCTTCTGCTCGGCGTCGGTGCACATCGAACGGAACTTCAGCATTGTGAACGGTCTGCCGTCGACGCCGATCCTGGTCTGTTTGAAGATCACCGGCCCTTTGCGATCGTCGATCTTGATCAGCAGCGCGATGGCGGCGAGCAGTGGTGAGATGATCAGGAGCCCGACGCCGGTGATGACCAGGTCCATCGCTCGCTTGACCCGGCGGGTCCAGCCGTCGAAGCGCGGCTGCTCGACGTGCAGCATCGGCGCGCCACTGTAGGGCTGGATGTGCATCCGCGGGCGAGCGACGTCGAGCAGGCCAGGGTGGACCAGGAGGTCGGCGTCCACTCCCTCGAGGGACCAGGCGAGGTGTCGCACGAAAGTCGGACGTTCGGCGCCGGTGACCGCGACCCCGTGGCACTCCAGCTCCGAAGCGATCGCGGCAACATGATCAACATCCCCGACGACCGGCAGGCCCATCCTTCGCGCACGGTCCATCTCGTCGGACGGCACACACACTCCGGCGACGCGCATTCCCATGCTGGGTTCGCGTTCGACGGCGGAGCACAGTTCCTGGACCGCTTCCGGAGTGCCGACCATGATCATTCGACGCAGATTACTGCCGGCACGTTGGGATCTGCGGAGCCGTTCCCGCCATCCGATCCGCACGCCGACGCTGGCCAGCGCAGCGAACGGCGCTGCCACCACGACAGTCCCCAGGACGCCGTCGATTCCGAGCCAGGTGGCAGGTAGCGCCGTGACGACGATGATCAACACCGTGGCCTGCACCACTGCGCGCAGTTCGGCGCTACCGACTCCGACGTGATGGCGACGGTAACCGCGTGCGCCGGCAACCCAGGCCGGCCAGCCGGCTGCACCGATCAGCCCGAGCACGGCCCATTCCGTGACAGTCGTCGGATGCAGTCCCGGCGGCAGCAGTGCAGCGATGCCGACGGCTAGCAGTCCGCTCAATGCATCGACGGCCATCAGCCGCCGGAGGTAGAGCCGGGCCCACTGGCGGAAGTCTGTTGCTCGGCCGGCCAGTCGTCGGGCGCGCCGCTCCAGCGCATCCCCAACGTGCCCAGCGTTTTCGACCGCAGTCGTTCGTACGCCGTCGGAGTGCTCCTCGGCTTCGACCAGTCTGGTCTCGCCGAGGAGCGCGACGGCAGTGTCAGGTGCTGACATGCCTGATATCCCCCGATATCCCCCGAATGTGACGCCGCACGCGGCGCGTTGTGCCGCCTCGGAGGAGGGGTGAAAGATCACATGACTACACGACGATCTGCAGACGCCAGATCCTGCGTAGATTCTCCCCCGAGACTGTCTTGATGCTATCGCGACCGAAGTCGACACGAGTCGTTTCTGGCAAAAAGGTCCAAGTTCTGGGAGGACGGCGCAATCTGCGGTTCAAGATCATTGTCGGCTTATTGCGCGAGGCGTATCCAGACCAACCGTCCCACCTGCAGATCCGTCCACGGGCCGTCGATCTCGAACTCGCTGACGGTGGCCACCGGGTACCGGCTGTTGACCACGTCGACCGCACGCTGATCAGAGCCGGGACCGGCAAGCTCGGCTGCCAGGGCAGGAACGCCGGGTGCGTGACCAATGATCATCGCGGTTCCAGCTGCTTCGTCAAGGAGGCGTACGGAGTCGAGCAGGGAATCGCTTCCGGCGTTGTAGATGGCGTCACTGAAGTCGACCTCCGCGTTCAGGCCGAGGGCGCTCCAGGTTTGCCGCGTCCGCGTCGACGAGGAGCACAGCACATGATCGGGCCTGGCGCCTCGTGCCCGAAGAGCACCACCCACCTCGGTCGCCTGATCGATCCCGTAATCGGTCAGTGGGCGTTCGTGGTCCGTCAGTCCCGGTGCCGAGTCGACGGCCTGGGCGTGGCGCAGCAGGAACAGGCGATGGTCGGTCATGGGCGCCACCCTACGAGACGATGGCGCTGCGGAGCCTGGCCTGGTATGCCGACCCTGCTCGTCAGGGAGGCAATTGCCCTCACACCGATCACGGTACCGAAAGACAACAGCCCGGCCCGCAGATCACGACCTTGTGAACAGCACATCAACCCAGTAATTCGTACCGTTGGCATTTCTGCTCGGAAATGTGCTCGACGACGATTCCGCGAAGACACCGTTCGGTCCGTCGGCTCCGTCTTTCGGTGCTGTCAGGTCGCCGCTGGTTCTGGCGGACGAGGCGAAGTAGCCGCTGTCGTAGGAGCAGTGACCGTTCGGCGCGAAGTAGGACGCGACGTAGACAGTGTCGGCGACGATGGGGATGGGATCGGCGAACATGACGGTCTGCCATCCCCGCGCGGACTCGGATGCAGCGGGCGCCGTGGCCAGTCTGGCTCCCGACTCGGACCACAGACTGACACTGTGTGGCCCCTGCGCGGTCGGGCCGCCCTTGTAGAAGCGGATGCCGTTGATCTGCCCCGCCGTCGAGGTGCGGAACTTGACGCCGAGTTCCACCGGATCGGCGGAGGAGTCCAGCAGGTTGGCGGGCGTGTCGGTGGTGGACCACAGCGACTGCGCGTCGATGCCGACGACCGTGAAACTCCAGCTCGCGGCGCTCTTCAGCGCGTTGCCGCTGTCGTCGGTGGCCTGTTCAACGGCCGCCGTGTACACCGCACCCACGTCCAACTGTGCGTCCGGGGTGAAGGTGGCGCGGTTGCTGCTGGAGTCGTAGGTCACCTGTCCGCTGACCGAGCCGCCGCCGGCGTCCCGAAGCTTCATGACGATCGACGACGGATCGACTGCTTCGCTGAAGGTCGCACTGATTCGCGGAGATCGATCGATCCCGGTGGCTCCGTTCGCCGGCGTGGTATCGGTAACTGTCGCGCCGACGTTGTCTACGAAGATCGCATCGATCCAGTAGTTGCCGGCGTTGTAGCCGCTTGTCGGGAACGCGGCCGAGCCGTATCGGAAGACGCCGTTGGGCCGGTCGCTCGTCGAGGCCGGCGCCGACAGCTGACCATTGCTCACCCGTGACGACAGACCGCCGCCGGTGTGGGAGTAACCGCCCTTGGGTGCGTGATAGGACACCACGAACGGGGTGTCGGCGGTGACCGCGACAGGATCGGCGAACATTGCCTGCTGCCAGCCCGATGCGCTCTCATCGCTGAAGGTCGCGGTCGCGAGCAGGGTGCCGGACTCCGACCAGATATGTCCCTGGTGATATCCGGTGTTCGGCAAGCCCTTGTAGAACCGGACTCCGGTGATCAGCCCGTCGCTGGCGGCCGTCATCCAGACCCCGACCTCGACCGGTCCGTCGTCGTCGACGGCGGCAGTGTCGGGCACAGCGGAGGTGTCCCAGAGCGTGACGGGAGTGGCTCCATCGGGCTGGACCGTGGTGAACGACCAGCTGACCGGGTCGGTCAAGGGATTGCCGGCGACGTCCGACGCCGTGACGGTGGCTACGTACTTGGTGCCCTTGGCCAGATTGGCGCTCGGGTCGAAGGTCGCGACCTGGGTCTCGTCGTCGTAGCAGACCGCGCCGTCGACGGTGTCTCCTCCTTCGAGTCTGAGGCTGAAGCTCAACGATCCCGGATCGATCGGCTCGTTGAACGCGGCTGTCGGCTTCACCGCCGGATTGACCGCGATCAGCTTGTTCGCCGGGGAAACGCTGCTGACGGCCGGCGGCGTGTCGTCGGCTGCTGCCGTGAAGACGATGTCGGCGAAGTAGTTGGCTCCGCCCGACGTGCTGGTCGGGAAACTGCTGGCACCGTACTGATACACCCCGTTCCCGCCGTTGCTGTTCGGCAGCGCGTGCAACACACCCCGATCGGTGCCGCCGTCGAGGAAGTCACCCGCCGTCACCCCGTACACGCCGTTGGGACAGTAGTAGGAGACCGTGTAGACGGTATCGGCGGTGATATCCACCGGAGTCGACAGCGATGCCTGCTGCCAACCGCTCAGGGTCTCGGTTCCGAACGCCACAGTCGCGAGTAGCTCTCCTGCCGGGCTCCACAGGTGTCCGACGTGGGCTCCCGGCGATCCGGGAGCCTTGTAATAGCGAAGCGCGGAGATGCTGCCGTCGACGTCGCTGGTGAAGTGCACACCGAGCTCGACAGCACTGGTGTCGTCGTTGGCGAAGAACGTCGGTTTGTCTGCACTGTCCCAAATGCTCGACGGGTAGCTGCCGACCACACCGATGGTCGTGAAGTTGATCACCACGGGTTCGGTCAGCGGCACGCCGTCGGTGTTCTCCGCCGATTTCAGCGTGAGTGCGTACTTGGTCAGCCGCCCCAGATTGGAGTCCGGCGTGAACGTCAGCGTCTGGGAATCGGAGTCATAGTTCGTGCTGCCACTCACGGTCTCACCGGCCGCGGATCTGAGCTCAAGATCGATTGACGACGCTTTCACTCCGCTGCCGAAGGTCAACGTCAGTGGTTCGGACACGCTGACCGAATTGACGTCTGGTGCCGGTGTCGAGTCGACCACCCGTGGCGGATTCGCGTCGTGGATCGTGAACACCACATCGACCCAATAGTTCGTGGCTCCGAAGGATTGATCTGGAAAGCCACTGGATCCGTAGTGGTACATCCCGTTCGGTCCCTGGTCACCATCGGCCAGCGCAGTCATCGGGTCGAGGGTGAAGGCCTGGGCGAAGTAGCCCGCGTCGGCTGCGTAGTTTCCGACCGGCATGTAGACGGATGCGACGTACGTCGTGTTGGCAGCGACCGGCACGGTCGGGATACTCACCCTCTGCCACCCGGCTGCGGTCTCGTTGTCGAATGTGGCCTCGGCCAGCTTGGTCCCGGAGCTCGTCCAGAGCCGCCCGAGATGGGGACCCTTGTTTCCCGACCCCTTGTAGAACTTCAGCCCTGTGACGAAACCCGACTTATCGGACCGGAACTTCAGACCGACCTCGACGCTGCCCTGATCATCGGCCGAGGCGACCGCGGGAACGATGGATTCGGGCCAGATCGAACACGGGTACTCGCGCGGACCCGCGGTAACGGTGATCGTGGCCGGCTCTCCGACGTTGTAACTGTCATCGACACCGCGGACCTTGATCGTATTCGCTCCGGCGGTCAGCAATGTGAACACGTGGCTCCACGACGCCGTACCCGTGATCGGATGCCAGGTCTCGCCACCATCAGTGGACATTTCGACGCCCCCGACGACTCCGTCCGCATCCTCGGCGGTACCCGTGATCGTCAACGCAGTGCCCAGCGGAAAGGTCGCACCGTCGGTGGGGAAGGTGATGGTCACCGTCGGCCCTGCTGTGTCGGTCGACTGGTGCGCCGCAACCATGCCACTCATCAGAGTCGTCGGCTGGACCCCCATATCGGCGAGCATGTTGACGGTGGCCTGCTGCATCGCGGGATCGATCGGCGTTCCTTGATCAGCTTCGTGATACTCGTCCAGGCCGTACGCCCATTGCACCGTACCCGTGCCCCACACCAGAGCTCCGCTGGATGCGCGATAGACGGTCATGTTGTGGGTGGTCGTGCCGGAGGAATAGGTGGTGCCGTAGTCACGAAGGATCTGTGGAACCGTGACAGTAGTCGAGGACAGCCGAATGCTGCCGGGCGGGCGATATCCGTTGTCCTCATCACAATCGAACTCATAGCCCAGCGTGCTGGGAGCCAGCGCCCGGGTCTCGCCCGGCTCAAGATCGGCCACCTCGGTATTGCGCCAGAAGCGCAGCGGCGCGTACTCAGCGGGCACCGTCATCGTGTCATCGAGTTGATCTGTCGGCAGGATCACTCTGAAGAACTGTCCGGTCAGCGCGTTCTGCGGCCGCCCGCCGTTGCTGGGCGGGGAGAACCTTGGATCAGCCCAGGTCCCTGTCCACTCCGGCGAAGGGTCGATCTTGGCGTTGGCGTGAGTCTCCTTGTAACAGACCAGAGTTCTGTTCTCGGTGCCGCTGCCGTCGATCGACGGCTCGAAGCGGACCTTCCAGAAGTACTCGTTGCCGGTCATGAAGATCAGATTCACGCCGGCGTCGCGGGCGCTCGTGACGTGGGTTCGTTGCGCGTCGGAGACGTATTCGTCGTGTCCGGACGAGATGAACACCTTGCGATCCAACAGCAGGCTGCCGTTCTCGTGGACATCGATGCCGCCGCAGTAGGCGACGTCGTAGCCGTTTCGTTCGAGGAACCTGACCAGCGGGAACTCACTACCCAGGAACATGTTCTCGATGCCGCCGCCGGAGATCGGCCGGTTGTAGCTGACCTTGTACGCGCGGGGAAGGTCTGCCCCCTGCTCGCTGAAGTACAGGCTGTTGTCGCCGTACAGGTTGTACGCCTGCCAGGTCATCTCGGACGTCTGGACCAGGATGTCGGACGGGCCGTCCCGGCGTACGACGAAGATGCAGTGGTTGGATTCGTCGTTGTCGAGCCGCTCGAACAGGGCGTAATAGACACCGGAGACAGCAGTCGTCGGAATCGTCCAGGACGCCGACACCGACCAGTTGCCGTAGTCCTTGAGCAGGGTGCCGGCATCGAGAACAGGGTCCTCCGGTTGAAGTTGGGGAAGCGGGACCGATGGAGTCACATCGGCCATCCACCGGGCGCCCTTCCCGCCGTACCACCCCATCCGGAAGACTCTGATCTGCCAGTTGGATGAATCGGTCTTGACCTTGAAATCCACGGTCTCGCCAGGCAGGAAGCTGTACCTGGTGGTGTAGCCCTGGATACTTTCGTTGTCCCAGGAATCCCACTCGGACGGATCGGAACCCGGCAGCGCGTTCTCGTCCTGAATGGAATTCGGCCCGGCGCCGGTCGATGCCGCAGCCCGCGCCGGGCGGACGGCCTGGAGTGTGGCACCCGCGGCGGCCGTGATCCCTGCGGTTCCGAGCAATCGTCGGCGGCTGAACGTCCAACGCCTGGCGTCCGTACCCTCGCGCGCGTCCGAACGCTTGCGCGACTGACTGTTACTGCTGTTCTTCACTACCGTTGCCCCCCGACGCCGATAGTCATTGCCCCCGAGCCCGAACTCGGGTGATCCCCGGCCGACACAGTAGCCGCCGAAGAAGTCACTTATGCGAACTATGCGAAATCTCAGTCCCAGCCAAGGCTGGGGTGAGGGCAGTCACCTTCTGCTGAGCGTGCGGGACGCGTCGTCAAGTAGCTCGGGTGTTCGGAGCGGGATCGCTGTTGCGTCCGTATGCCTGGTGATGAGGCTGGTCAGTACGCCGGCGGGTGGCAGCTCCATGATCATCCGGACTCCCGTGCCGACAAGGCCGGCCATGATCAGATCCCAACGGACTGAACCGGTGAGCAGGCTCGCGGTCCCGCGCAGGTAGTCTCGACCGCTGGTCGCGGTGCACCCGTCGACGCCGGACAGCAACCGGAACCGCGGTTCGGTTACGTTCGCCGGGAATGATCGCTGGACGGTCTCCGCGACGGGAGCCATCAGAGCGCTGGAGAATGCGGCGACCGCCGGCAGAGGCTCGACCCTGGTGTGACGTGGCGGGGCTGTCAACAACTCGTCGAGAGCGGCTCGCGAACCCGAAAGGACGATGTCGCCGGCACCGTTGTAGGCCGCGACGGACAGGTTCAGCTCGGCGGCTCGCGCTTCGATGTCGGGTGGGTAGCCGCCCAGGATTGCGAGCTGGCCCCCGGGGGTCTCCGCCGCCGCCAGCGCCTCGGCCTGCCCAATCCCGACAGCGAGGTCGAGTCCGACGTCTGCCGGCAGCACACCAGCGAGAACCCCGGCGGCGATCTCGCCCACCCCGTGCCCCGCGACGATCACCTGGCCGGGGTCAACGGCTGCTAGCAGGCGTTCTCCGGTGATGATCGCCATCGCCGTGGCCAGCGGTTGACCAACCGCCGGATCGGCGAGTTCGGCCTGCCCAGCAGCAGTGCCCAGGTGGATGAGGTCGAGCCCGGTCACCTCGGACATCCGACGCACCCGTCCGACGGTTTGCGCGTCGCCCAGCCACGGAGCCAGGGCCCTGGGTGGTATCCATCCGTTGGAGTTGCCGACAACGACACCTACCGGATGGTCGTTGTCGATCACCATCCACCTGCCGCGGTCAGCCCCATCTTCGCTCCGTTCTGCGTACCAGCCACGCCCCGCACGCAGAGCGGTTAACGTAACGTCGGCTACCACTATTAGTACATCAGTTGTCGATCACCGGCGGCGACGAGCAGAAGGACGGGGCGGATGGCGGGGCACGCGAGCACGGGAGTCTTCATCCACCCCAACGCCTTGTGTGAAAGCGATTCCGTTGGTGCCGGCACTCGGGTCTGGGCGTTCGCCCACATCATGGCGGGTGCTCGGATCGGAGCCGAATGCAATATCTGCGATGGCGCCTATGTCGAGGGCAAGGTACGGATCGGGGACCGGGTTACCGTCAAGAACCAGGTGATGATCTTCGACGGCGTCGATATTGCCGATGACGTCTTCCTCGGTCCGGGGGTGACCTTCACCAACGATCTTCGGCCACGCGCGTTCATCAAGCGCAGCGGCGATGCGCTGCTGACAACGCACGTACGCCGTGGCGCCACCCTCGGTGCACGGACCACCGTCGTTTGTGGTGTGACGGTCGGCGAGTACGCCTTTGCGGGCGCCGGGACGGTGATCGCCAAGGATGTTCCGCCTCACGCCTTCATCGTTGGTGCCCCTGCACGCCGGATCGGTTGGGTCTGTGTCTGCGCTGCGCGCGTGTCCGACAATCTTGCTTGCACTGAATGCGGCAGGGTGTTCGCCGAGTGGCAAGACGGACTTCGTCTGGTCACGGGCGCACCGCTCGATCCGCCAGTCGGGTCGACACATCATTCGCGCCAATAATTCACCTAAATTGGCGTATTGCGGTTAAAGCTGGGCCGTAATTGTGCTCCACTGAGCAAACGCTGATGCGAATCAGATGAGACTTCTTCACGCTGATTTCTTTCGGCAACTTTGACGGTAATTGACATTGGGTAGCGCAGTGACGCACGCTGGCCTTACTGCTAACGTCTCAGTCCGATAACGCCCTGCCTAACCGAACCCCCCTAGACCGGAAAGTGGGACGAGCCCCCGATGTCCGAATATCGGTCACCTGTACCCCGGCATGCCTCGCGCACCTCCGCGCTGGCCATCACGGCATCAATCTGTATGGTGTTGGCGGCTTTCCTCATACCGCCCACGAAAGCGTCGGCGACGACCATGACGATCCTCAATCACGGTGTGAAGCCTGCCGTGCCGGTGGATCCAGACCCCTCCGGCGTCGAGCTCGGGTTGAGATTCACCAGCGCCAGAGCCGGAACCATCACGTCCATTCAGTTCTATCGCAGTCACGCCCAGAAAGCTGCCTACACCGGCACAGTCTGGTCGACCGCCAGGAAGAGACTAGCCACAGCCAAGTTTCCGGCGTCTTCGGTTTCTGGATGGCAGACTGCGAAGCTCAGCAAGCCGGTCCGGGTAACGGCCGGACAAACCTTGGTTGCCTCCTACTACGCCCCGGCAGGGCAGTACGCGGCAACCAACTCGGTGTTCACCAGACCAGCGACCAGAAACGGGTTCCGGGTGCCTGCCAACGGCGGCGTCTATCGTTACGGCAGCACCAGTAGGTTCCCGACGCAAAGTTGGCGCGGCTCCAACTACTTCGTTGATGTCGGGTTCCAGCCCGCCGCGACAGCTTTTCCGTCCAAGCCTGCGACACCGCAACCGTCCAAGCCTGCAACCCCAAAGCCGCAGCCATCCTCCGGCCCAACGACGCCGGTGAAGTTGTCGGGCGAAGTGTATCCAACCCGCGACACGACGGGGCTTCCGGATGGGTGGAAACCAGAGCGCACGATCAAGGGCGATCTACACATCAGGACGGCGGGTGCCGTGCTTCAGGACGTCCGAGTCAGCGGCACGATCTCTGTCGAGGCGCAGAACGTGACTCTCCGTCGCGTGGAAGGAATCGGAGCTCGAGTCGACAACTACGCCGGCTCGACCTGCAGCTCTGGCCTCGTGATCGAGGATTCGACATTTCGGCGCGGGAACCTCGGATCCGATCAGACGGGCACTCCCGTGATTGGTGCCGGTAGCTACACCGCTCGAAATGTGTTGGTTGACGGTGCGCCAGAAGGCATGCGAGTAGGCGGCAAGCCAGCATGTGGACCTGTTGTCATCGAGGACTCCTTCATTCGGGTACAGCGCCCCGACGTTTGTGGCGACTGGCACGGAGACGGCATTCAGGGGTATGGCGGAGCGAAGCTGGCAATCCGAAATTCGGTGATCAAGCTTGAAGAGGACGGGTGTGGCGGAACCGCGCCGTTCTTCTATCCAGCGGATCAAGGAAATACCGCTGTGGACGTTGACCGCCTCATCGTAAGCGGTGGTGGGTACCCGTTCCGGTTGGGCATGCCGGGGTCAGTTTCAAACCTGAATATAGTTGACCAAAGCTGGGGTTATGGTCCGGTGGCCGTTGATTCGTGCTCGTCACTGAGCCAGTGGCAGGCGGAAATAGTGAAGCTCGACAATAAAGGTCAACCGGTTCCTATACGGGCCGTTTCCTGCTGATTCTCCGACAATCGATGGGTCCCGATTTGCAGATCGGGACGGGACCCATCGATGTGCGGGTACCTTCGGCACTGTGGCCGTGCAGGCAATTGGCGAGTGGCGTCTATTCGGACGCTCAAAGAGTCGCCGGAGGTATCGCCTCATCCCTGAATCCCGCACGGTAGCCGCAGCGCTCCCATACGATGTAAACGATCGGGCCGTCGGCAAGATGGGGGAGACGTGCCGCTGCAGCGAAGTGTCGTGAGCAACCTGCTCGCCGTGGCGACGTTCTGTGCCCTCGTTTGCATCTCGTGCAGCGCGCCAACGGAGCCGCCGCAGTCAGCGCCGTCGCCGCCAAAGCCCTCGAAGTCCCCGTCTTCGGTTCAGACCACATTCCCGAGTGAATCCAATACGGGGGTACCAGAGGGAACAACGCTGACCAAGTATCGGGGGAGTTGTACCCTCGATCAGCCGAAGACGGTGATCGAGGATGCGGTCATCTCCTGCGAACAGTTGGCGGTACGGGCGCCCGACGTCACTATCCGATCCAGTCGGATCCATGGATGGATCGACGTCAGCCCGGAGACGGCCCGGCTCACGCTTGAGGACAGCGAAGTCGACGCCGGCAACGTTAGGGCGCCCGCGATTGGATTCCAGAACCTGGTCGTCCGCCGTAGCGAGATCCGCGGCGGCCAGACCAGCGTGCAGTGCAGTGACTGCACGATCGAGGATTCACTACTGCATGACCAGATGAACCCCATCGGGTCGCAGCACCTGAATGGCTTCTTGTCGAATGGCGGGTCGAATGTTGTTCTTCGACACAACACCGTGGCTTGTACCCCCGAGGACAACTCTACCGGCGGGGGTTGCACCGGATCTATGCAGATATTTGGGGACTTCGCTAAGCTCAAGGATTTCCGCTTCGAGGACAATCTGGTGAAGGCGACGCCTGGCGGGTTCTGCGCCAGTTTCGGACAGAACCCGAACAAGAAGTTCGGGAGCGATCCCACGCAGATTGTGGTTATCGACAATGTCTTCGAGCGAGGTCGTTCCGGAAAGTGTGGCGTCTGGGGGGCCACAACGAGTTTCTCCAATGGTGGTCTCGGAAACGTTTTTGCCCGAAATACCTGGGATGACGGCTCAGCTCTCGCCCCTAATACCTGAACAGCTACCACTCGACCAGCGCGAGTTCGCTGTACAGATAATCGATGTCGGTGGCAGCGAGCCTCCCGCCTCGGGTCATCTTTGGCCTTGGACTCCTCAGTTCGAATCCCCTGCGCGGAGTGAACCCCAGGATGCGGCGTTCCGCGAGTGTTGCCGGCAGATGGTGAGCAAGAAGGATATGAGATGTGACACTCGGCCATGCGGCCTCAAGGACTGCCGGGTCCCCACCGACATAGAGCGGCGATGCAAAGAGTGGAAGCCCCTTGCGTCGGTCACGTCTGAATACCAGATAGGCATAGCCTCCAGCGTGTTCCGCGACAATGTGCCGCGCGGCGGCAGCCGCGCGATGGTCGCGATAGACATCAGAATCTCCGTGTCGAAGTACTCTCGCGATGACCTCGGGATCACCGGATACTCGGATGCCTCGCCTTGGTGTGCTCGGCAGGTTGGCCACGAGCCGAGTCGACGTGTCCAGCCGTCGCAGACCGAGACGTTCATTGAGTCCGACTACGTTTCCGCTCGGCGACAGATCTGTGAATACATAGTCCTGCTGTGCCAGCAGCGCGCGTGCTAGTCGAAGCCCGTGCATGCGGAATTCCTTCAGGACACAGAATGCCGCAAGGTTGCAAACGCGCACCGGTCCCGCTTCGCCCCCTCGCACGCTGTAGACGGCAAGGTACGCGCCGACGATGGCGTCGCCGTTGGTTAATTGGAATCCGTGGTTCGGCGCATCGACCTTCCAAGGAGTGTGGATGAGCTTGGTCCAGTCCTGCGGTGTGACCGATCTGTTGAGGTGGCGGTGGAGGAATTCTCCGATCGTCGCCGCGTCGTCTGTCTTGATCGGTCGGAGGCTGACCGAAAGGGAGCGGATGGAATCATTGACAGCGCCTGGCCTCATTCGTGCAACCTTCAAGTTCGTTGTTTCGGTCACCGCGACCTCAGACGACGAATCCCTGCTGGAAGCCACGGTTGGACACTCACGTTCGCACGCATCACATGCGACGCGGGTGCGAGGCTGACGGCCCACGCCGCCGAGATCGGCGCAGGCTGAACGTGCCACCCAGGGTAAGGCTATCTGCCCCGCCACGATTTCGTGCGATATCTCCAGCTCTGGACGGATTTTGCGGGCCGGAGCGCGGACCGGGCAGCTGTCCACTAGGTCTGTTGACCTGACTTGTCCGTATTACCCGTGGGGCGGTTCTTGCTGGCTTAGTCTCGTGCCATGGGGCCAAAGACCAGGCCAGGCTACGAAGTGGCCGCGCAGGACAGGAATACGAATAATGCCCAGTGTCGTAATCGCAGCGCACAACGAGGAACAGGTGATCAATGCCACGCTCGATGCGCTGCTCGAACAGCAGGGTCAAGCACCCCTAGAGATCATCGTGATCGCGAACGGGTGTAGCGATCAGACGGCTTCGGTGGCGCGCCGTCCCGGAGTTGTGGTCGTTGATCGCCCAGAGCCCGGGAAGGGTGCAGCGTTGAACGCGGGCGACGAGATCGCAACAACCTTCCCGCGCATCTATCTCGACGCAGACATCGTCGTTCCTCGCGACGGCGTAACGAAGATCTTGGAACGATTGGAACACGACTCCCGCGTATTGGCCGTCGTCCCGAGCCGACGCGTCGACAAGGCTGGGCGACCGTCGATAGTGCGTGCATATTCCGCGATCTACGAGCGGCTTCCGGTGTTCCGCAATGGGCTCTTCGGGCGGGGAATGATCGCTTTGTCCGAAGAGGGAAGGGCGCGGTTCGGCGCCTTCCCGTTGATGATTGCCGATGACCTCTTCCTCGACTCTCTGTTTTCGGAAGCGGAGAAGGTGGAGACGCGCGATGTGGTCGTGACGATTGAAGCGCCGTACACCACGCGGGATCTATTCCGACGACTGGTTCGGGTTCGCCGGGGCAACGCCGAGATGCGCGCTGCTAGTGTCGCCGGGGAGATCGATGTTTCGGTACGGCATTCAGACCGGTGGGCATGGATGCGGGATGTCGTTCGGCACGAACCGTGGCTGGCACCCGCGACTGTCCCATACCTGGTGCTCACGTTCGGGGCCGCAGTGATGGCGCGCCGTCATCCGAAGGCTGGCCACGCCTGGGGGCGGGACGAAAGCACTCGCACTGGGACCCTGACAGGTAGACCTCAAACCTCATGATCAACATTTGCTTTCACGGCATCGGCAGATGTGCACGCGAGCGAGAAGCAGGGGAATCCAGATACTGGATAACGGAGGAGCGATTCTCAGAAGTACTCGATGTTGTTGTCGATCAACCGCACGTTCGATTGAGCTTTGACGACGGGAACGCCTCGGATATCGAGGTGGCACTGCCCGCCTTGTTGCAGCGCGGGCTCACGGCAACCTTCTTCATCGTCGCTGGCCGACTCGAGGACAGAGACAGCGTCACTATTGAGGGTCTCAAGCAGTTGCGGAGGGCTGGCATGACAATCGGCAGCCACGGCTGGGAGCACATTCCGTGGCGTCATCTCAGCGCGGCGCAGCAACATAAGGAGTTCGTTGAAGCGCGTGCTGTGCTGGCGAGTGCCATCGGCAGACCGGTCGACCAGGCAGCTCTGCCGCTGGGTCGCTTCGACCGAGGTGTACTAGCCGCTCTCAAGAATCGTGGGTATCGGTCCGTCTATTCCAGCGACAGGCTCCCTGCCCGGCCGGGTGCGTGGCTTCAGGGCCGCTTCAGCGTCACGAAGGACGACACCCCAGACACGATTCGGGCGATCGTCGGTCACCGCCTGGGCATAGGAGATTCGCGAGATCTCCTGGCAAGTCTCGTGAAACGGGTGCGGTAGCGCGTGCCCCGAATCAGTTCGTTACTGGGGCGCCGGCCGCGTCGTCCAATATGACAAATTCAGATTCGGGTGCGTCCGCGTCGGTCTCCGCTCGCCGGCGTACTCGGTACTCGAGCGCAAGAACGAAACCGAGAGTTATCCCGACCCCAAGCAGGGCAGTCATCCCCAGAGCCCGCGGCTTGCTTCCGGTCACGTGATAGATCACCGCGGGCGCTGGTGCGACAGTGCTTGTGATCCACAACTTGGGATTCACCCCCCAGTCCCGCTGAAGTTGCGCAAGGTTGTGAGCGATAAGGTTGGCCGCTACTTGTTGCAGCTCTTGAGCCCGTTCCGGAGTTGGCCCGACCGCTTCCACGATGATCACCGGCGATGTGAGGCCAACAGACCATTGCCCGCCGTTATCCTCTTGTCGAATCCAGGTCCCGTCGCGGACATTCGACGTACCGATCATGGTGGCTTCCGGAGACGCATACTTGATCCGGCTGCCCGCGCCGACAACTCGCTTGACGACGACGCCGGTCGCCTTGGTGACCTCCCAAGGACTGACTTCCAGCTTGTTCGGGTACCACTCCTTCGGCGCCAACAAGATCACCTGGGTGCGTGTCCAGTAGACACCGTTGTCCCGGGTTGCGAGGCCCCCGCAGGTGCACGTGATCAATGCTCCTACGAGCAGTACGGGCCACCGTCGGAAAAACGCCAACACCAGATCCCAGAGCGTCATGTGCTGTCTCCCGGGGTACATCGACATTCGGATGTGCAGGCCGACGCGACCCGCCTGAAAGCAGCCTAAACTTCGGCGCGTCGAGCCGCTTGGAAACGCCCTGATATCCCAAAACGCCAGCAACACGTGCAGCCCTTGACTACAGTCCGATATTGTGGCATTGGCCGAATTTTTAGGTGCTCTCCGGCGCAGGTGGTATCTCCTGATGGCCGGACTGCTCATCACTGGAGCGCTCGGGTACGGGGCAGCTGTTGCGAGCCCGCCGACGTACACGGCTCGTGGCCTTGTGCTGCTACTCCCCTCGCAGGAGACGCTCAAGACGACATCCAACCCGCTTCTGGCCCTCGACGGCCTGGATTTGCCGGGTCGCGTGCTTGTCGCGTATTACGCCAGCGCCGACGCGCGTGCCCAGATGGAAGCGGCCGCTCCGACTGCGAGCATTGATGTATCGATCGACGACTCCACCGGCGGACCGGTGATCGCCGTGGACGTCGAGGACACCACCGCGGAGGGGACGCTGAAGGCTCTCAACTATGCGGTCAGTTCGATCCCCCCCCAATCTCGCGAGAATCCAGGCGAAGGTCGGCGCCCCGACGGAAAGTGATGTTAGGTCCACTCCGCTAGTCATCGATTCCAGAGCTGAACCCAGCCATAGCGCCATGGTCCGAACGACGGTGGCCGCGGTCGCCGTCGGATTCGCGTTGACCGCGTTGGTCGTCTTCGCGGTGGACGGCATCGCGCTGCGTCGCAAGCGTAGAATGACGCCCGCAGTAGAGCCAGGCTCGGAGCCGACTGCTGACAGGAGCCCCGGCCCCGATCACGCAACGAAGGATCCGCGTGTTGTGGCCTCCTCGCCGCTGCCGGAAGCATCGCCGTCCACGTCCGTAGAGACCGTTCGACACTCCGGCCGTTCGGGCGACAAGGTTGACGAGTCGGTCCTCAGCAACGTTGCAAGGAGTCGGCCAGCGTGGTCAGGCCAGCGTCGCTGACCGTGGTAGAAGGGTCGGGCGTGCGCCGCAGATTCGACGCCGTCTCGTGGCTCACCATCTACCTCGTCGTCCTCTATGCCGTCCCGTCCCGCCTCGTCATCGGACCACTGGGAAGCGCCGGGGCTCCGTCCATGCTCCTGGGACTCGGCAGCTTCGGGATTTGGCTTCTCGCGCATATTGGCACCGCCCGCCGGACTCGGATGCACCCGGAGCCGGTTCGAATCTCTCTCGCCATTTTCATGATCTTTGTCGGCATCTCATATGCACTGGCGATGTCGAGGCCGATCAGTCGGGACGAGGTCAGCCCCGCTGATGTGGCATTGCTGTCGCTGCTGTCCTGGTCGGGTGCGCTTCTTGTGACACACGATGGCATCCCGACGCGCTCGAGAATGGAGACTCTAGCGTGGCGGTTGGCGGCGGGTGGTGGACTTCTCGCCGCGCTGGGAGCCGTGCAATTCGTCACGAAGCGGGCACTCGTGGACCAGGTCAGCATCCCGGGCCTTACTGCTGTGGCCTCGATCGCTGCCTACACTCGGGACGGACGCATCCGGCCTTCCGGCACAGCCATCCATCCGCTGGAATACGGGACGATCCTCGCGATCCTCCTGCCGATCGCCCTGCATGTCGCCTTCCATCACCGCAGCAAAGCTGCGTTCTTGAGGTGGCTCCCCGCGTTAGCAATTGGCGGCGTAATCGCGATCTCTTCCTCACGCGCGGCCTACATGTCGGCTGCCTTAGCCGTTCTTGTTTGCGCGATCGGATGGTCTCGGAGGCAACGCCTGGTCGTGCTCGGTCTAGGCGCCGCCGGGACGGTGGGGCTGGCTGCCCTTGCTCCCAACCTCGTGCAGTCCGTGTTGAATCTGTTCGCTGGTGCGGAGAAGGATCCAAGTATCGCGTCCCGGACCGACAGCTTCTCAGTAGCTTCGTCCTTCCTCGTCCAACACCCCTTTTTTGGTCGAGGGCTGGGGACTTTTCTGCCGAAGTACCGAATCTTTGACAACCAGTACTTGCTATTGCTGGTCACGGTCGGGCTTCTCGGCACACTCGCATTCGTCGGCATCCTCATCGCGGCTCTTGCACGACTCATCTCCGGCTTTCTCGCGACGAAGGATCCCACGAGTCGTGATCTGACGGTTTCTGTCGCCGGGTCGCTGGTGTCGGGCTTCGTCAGCCTTGCCTTCTTTGACGCCTTCGCCTTTCCGATGACCATGGGCACGATCTTCCTGTGCCTCGGTCTGGCAGGTGCCGCTGCCAGGCTGGCGACCGGACGCGAGAGCCGCGCCCGGGCCGCGAGCGAGCGGCGAAAGGTTGATACGTCGAGCAGCGACGCTGCCTACACGCCGGCGTCGTTAGCCCAACAACCACGCCGGGCCAGGACGCTCGCGCATGCGGCGGGCACTGACCAGGTCGCGGATCGCGGCCCGACTCGTCGCCTTCCCCATGGCCGCGCGGCTTGCCTCCCTGAGGACGATAGCCAGCCAGAACAATAGGGTCGACAATCTGTTGTGACGCCGGCTGAACAGGCGAATCCTGTTTACGACCAGGAGCGACCATTGGCGAACTGAGGATCCAGAGCCACCCTCGAGGTGGATCGCTAATGCACTCGGCTCATAGCGCGTAGCGAATCCTCGATCGCGGGCGCGCAGGTCAAACTCGGCCTCCTCTGAGTATAGGAAGAAGCTTTCGTCCCACGGTCCGCATGCACGCCAACATGCAGCACTGATCAACTGAGTCGACCCCTCGGCCCAGTCGGTTCCACGGGCCTCTTGATAGAGGCGCTCGTTAGTGATCATTTCGCCCAGCGCCGACCACCTGCCGACCCGTTCTGCGCCGATGAGCGCGTCAGCCCAAGCACGTAGCAGCGTAGGCTCCCGCCGCATTGACCAGATCAGCTCACCTTCGGCATCGTTCAGCCGCGGGACTGCGATCCCGACCTGATCTCCAAGAGTCTTGTACAGCGTCACTACGCAGTCCGGCGCCAGGCGGACGTCGGCGTTGAGGATGAGGTACGCGTCCTGTTCGCCAGCCGCTCGCACCGCAGCGTTGATTCCTGCCGAATAGCCGAGGTTGCCACCGGTCTCGACCAAGATCGCATTTGGTGCACAGCGCCTGATCTCAGCGATGGTCATGTCTGTTGACGCGTTGTCGGCAAACACCAGACACCATTCGGCGCCGGCACATCCCTCGCGAAGAGACGCGACCAGATCGTTGATCAACGGCGCGCTGTTGTAAGTCACAACGCAGATTGCGATCTTGGGAAGTTCCATGTGTTTCTACCTCGCCCGCAGCTTCGCCTCGACGAAGTCGGTCAGCGTGCCCACCGTCTCGAAGAGGTCTGCTCCGAACTCCTCATCGTCAACCGTGATGTCGAAGCGCTCTTCGAGATCGGTGACGAGAGCCAGGACGCCGAGTGAGTCGAGCTCGGGCAATGCCCCGAAGAGTGGGGTGTCGGGCTGCAGGTCGGCCGGCGTCTGCTGCAGTTCCAGCGACGAGATCAGCACGTCGCGGACGCCATCGAGGGTTTCGGTGGTGATGTTGCTCATGGGTGCTCCTTGGATGGAATCGAGTGCGATGGTGAGACGAGAACTTCAGCCGGGGCAGGATGTCCCAGGAATGCCGTGGGGCTGGCCGTCAAGCCGTACGCCCCGGCCTGGAATATGACCACGAGGTCACCGACCTGTGCCGCGGGAAGCTCGAGTTTGTCGCCCAGCAGATCGAGCGGCGTGCACAGACAACCGACGACATTGACGACCTCTGCCGGCGAAGCCTCGGCGCGATTGCCGATGATCAACGGATAATTGCGGCGGATCGCCTGGCCGAAGTTCCCCGATGCGGCCAGCTGATGATGCATGCCGCCATCCACCACCAGGTAGGTCTTGCCGCGCGATGACTTCCGGTCCAAGACCCGTGTGACGTAGATCCCGCACTCGCCGACGATGTAGCGGCCGAGTTCGATGACGGGGCTGGCGTGCGGGAAGCGGTGGGCGATCGGTCCGTCGACCAGTTCGCGTAGATTCTCGGCGATCTTGTTCAGGTCGAGCGGCTGATCCTTCTCGGTGTACGGGATGCCGAAGCCACCCCCCAGGTTGAGGTATCGCAATGGGGCGGAGAGATGTTCGGCAAGGTCCGACACAAGGTCGACGGTGCGGCGCTGGGCCTCGGCGATGATGTCCGCGTTGAGGTTCTGTGATCCGGCGAAGACATGGAAGCCGAGGAAGTCCACGCCTGCGGAGGCGTATTTCTCCAGAACGACAGGCACCTCTTCAGCATCGATCCCGAATTGCTGGGGCCCGCCACCCATCCGCATTCCTGAGCCCTTCACCGCGAAGTCGGGATTGACGCGCACCGCAACGCGTGGCACGAGACCAAGATCGTCCCCGGAACTGATCACGCGCTCGAGTTCGGTCGTCGACTCGACCTCGATGGTGACTCCGGCCGCGACGGCCTGATGGATCTCCGCCGGTGCCTTCCCAGGTCCGGCAAAGCTCACCTTGTCCGGCGACATCGTCGTGTCGAGCGCCGCCTGCATCTCGAGCCCGGAGGCAACGTCGATTCGGTCGACCCGGCCGGCCAGGTGCTGAACGATGGCGGGCATCGGGTTGGCCTTCATCGCGTAACTGAGTTCGATGCGGTCCGGCAGCGCGGTCCGCAGCCGGTCAACCCGCTCATCAAGCAAGCCTCGGTCATAGGCGAAGAACGGTGTCGAGCCCACTCGGGCCGCGAGCCTGCTCAGCGGCTGTCCACCCACACGCAGTTCCCCGTCGAGCGTGCCGAACGGATCGCGGTGATCTTGCGGCCTCATCCCGACACCTCCGCGGTGATCAGTTTCCGGTCGAACTTGCCGTTGGGCGACCGGGGCAGCTCATGGCGGACCTCAACCTGTGACGGCACCATGTACAGCGGCAACGCCTGGCGCATGGCGGTGATCAAGGCGTCGACGTCCAACTCGGAGGCGGTCGGCGTGGCCACCAGTACGACCCGCTGACCCAAGGTCGGGTCGGGTACCCCGAAGGCGACGACATCACGCACCTGGCCGGTGGCATACGCTGCCTCCTCGATCTCGGTCGGGCTCACCCGATAGCCGGATGTCTTGATCATCTCGTCCCTGCGACCGACGAAGTAGAGGAATCCCTCATCGTCCGCGACAACAGTGTCTCCCGACCACACGGCCATCTCCGGGGTACGCCAGTCCTGGTCGGGATGCTTGACCAGTCGGTACCGCTCCGCGGTGCGGACGGGGTCGTTCCAATAGCCCAGTCCGACCAGTGCACCGCGATGGACGAGTTCGCCCTCCTCACCCGGCGCACAGCGTGTGCCGTCGGGCCGCAGGACGAGGATCTCTGCATTGGGAATTGCCTTGCCGATCGAATCAGGTCGCCGGTCGATCTCGTCCGGATCGAGGTAGGTGGAACGGAACGCCTCGGTCAGTCCGTACATCAGGAAGGGCTTGGCCTGGGGGAAGATGCCGCGCAGTCTGTTGAGCGTGGTTCGCGGCATCCGCCCACCCGTGTTGGCGAAGTAGCGCAGGGTTGTCGCGGCGGTCGCCGGCCACTGGGTCTCCACCAGTTGGAGCCAGAGCGGAGGGACACAGGTCAGCCCCGTGACGCCGTACTTCTCACACAAGTTCGGAACTTCCCTCGGCAGGAGGTAGTTCATCAAGATCACGTGTGCTCCGACCGAGAAGGCCGTGGTCACCTGGCTCAGGCCGGCGTCGAAACTCAATGGCAGAACGCTGAGGATGACGTCCTCACTCGTGTTCTCCAGATAGCTGCTCACGCTCTCGGCACCGACGATGAGGTTCCGGTGGCTGAGCACAACGCCCTTCGGTTTCCCCGTCGACCCGGACGTGTAGAGGATTGCGGCCGGATCGATGTCGACGAGTCCGGGCGGCGTTTCGGCGCCGTCGGCTGCTAGCTGGCCGTCCTCCCAGCTGTGCATCCGACACCCAGCGGTTGTGTCGCCGGGCTTACCCACTACAACCACGTCTTGTACCGAAGCCTCACGCAGAGTGGGTGCCAACTGGGCCAGCCGATCCGCGGACGTGATCAACACCTTGGCACCACTGTCGGCGAGGATGTGTCGCACCTGCAACGGCTTCAGAACGTGATTGACCGGGACGAACATCGCCCCGGCGATCGACGCAGCGAAGAACGCTGCCACCGTCTCGATCCGCTTCTCCAGGTAGACGGCGATCCGGTCGCCGCGCAGGACGCCGATCCGCTGCAGCTGCGCCGCCGCGGATTGGGCCTGCCGCCAGGTTTCGGCGTAGCTGATCGTCTGGCCACGGTAGGTGAGCGCGGACGCCTGCGGAGTCGCGACTGCAGCCTGTGCCAGCAAGTGATGGAAATTCGTCCTCATGAGAGTCCTTCCGACGCGAATGCGTCAGCTCGTTGCGCCGGGACGGCACGAAGATCGCCGTACACCTCGTCCTCGATGATCCGAACGACGTCTGCTTGAGCCCTGGTCCAGCCGAACTGCCGGACTGATTCAGCGGCCGACCGCGCCGTCGCGCCCACATCCGGGTTCGAGACCGCTGCGCTCAGTGCGGCCGCGATCCCTTGTGGTGTTGGCGTTGCCCAGGCCACGTGTTGGTTGACCAGGTCAGCGCGGGAGTGCACCGAGTCGTTGACCACCGGGATGGCGCCCGCCGCCAACATCTCCTCGGCGACCAACGAGATGTTGGTGAACGACATCGCCAATCCCGCGATGCTCGAGTTGTACAACTCGTTGAGTTCCGCCGGAGTGAGCCTTCCGTGTTGTGTCGTCGGGAACGAAAGCCCGGATACTCGCTCCCCATAGATGTGGATCTCGATGTCTGGATGCATCTCGTGGAAGCGCTGCAGCGCAAGCCGGGCCAACCAATATCCGCGGCGTGGCACCTCCGGCCGGGCGTACAGCACGACGCCGGATCGCTTGCGATCGTTGAGCAGCCGGTACACCGAGGTGTCGCAGCCGAATTCGGTGACGTCAGGCTTGATACCTATCTCGTGCCGGAGCAGCCGCGCCACCATCTCCCCGAGGGCGATGCAGCGGAATCCGAACCGGTAGCTGTCTTCTGCCAATGCGTACATCGATCCGTGGGCGTAGAAGTACGGCTCGTAGTCCTGGATGAAGTACATCCGGTGCATCGGCTCAGAGCCGCGGACGGCCAGGACGTGTGCACTGTCCCAGGAGGACGCGACGCAGGCGTCGACTCCGCTGATTCCGTCTGCAGCGTCTCGGATCTCTGCGCGCAGATTGGGCCACCATTGGCGAACGACCCGCTCGTGGGCAGAGACATCCCCGCCGTAGCGGTCGTAGAGGAAGAGTACGCACTCGTGGCCGGCCTGCTCAACTGCCTCGACCACCCGGAATAAGGTCGTGTGTCCTCCCGACCCGGCCGCGGGAGGCACCGTTACCCAACCGATCCGGAGTCGTTGGGAGCGCGCCGGACTGATCTCGGGGCGTGGGAGGTCGAGTTGGGTCGAGTCGGCGATGTCGCCGTCCAGCAGCGGCTCGCCAAGGCTGGCCGCATCCAGCTTCTTGTACGCGATCCTGGCGACGCGTTGGGCCACCGCGCGTGGTCCCTGGTTGACGAGGACGGCGCCCGCCTGATGCAGTCGGTGACCGATCTTTGCTATCCGGCCGTCGAGTCCTTTGCGTGCGCTCATGACGTAAAAACCTTCGTTTCGGGGTTTGCCTGATCTGACCGTCGGCTCGAAGGGATCGAGTTGGTGATTATGAGCCGTTCGTAGACACCGGTTCTATGCCAGCGCTGAACTCTGCTGTGTTCCCGCAATCGGCGCTTCAGCCGCGGAAGTGTGCCGCCTGCCGCAACCAGCGTCGGCGGGAGTTTCCGGTTCCTGCTGGCTTCGAAGTGTCGCCAATGTCGGCTGCGGACAATCTTCGGGTCGGCCCGTAGTGCGAACGACGCGAGGTCCTCGACAAGGTCGGTGTGCCGGCCGCGATCAAGCAACCTGCTCGCCTCGACGAGCGCCTGCATGGACACGGCACGCCGCGCGCTGCGATGGAGTTCTGCGCCGTTCGGATAATCACGGCCGAGTCCGGCGAACAACTCGTCGAAGGCTGCCCGCAGCTCGGCCAGGATGATCAGCGGATGCTCTGCCTTCGTCGACAGACTGGCCGAGTGCTCACGGTGCCAGGCCTGGTCGACACCGCCGATGTAGGCGACGTCGGCGTGGGCGGCGATCCGCAACCAGAGCTCCATGTCGTGGGTATGGGCCAACGGTCGCATGCCGCCCACTCGGGTGATCACGCTTCGGCGCATGACGACCTCAGGCGAGGTGATCACATTCGTCCCGTCCAGACAGCGTGCGGCCAGCCACTCGGTCCCGGACCAGACATCCCACCAGCTGGGGGTTGTTCGAGCCGGGGGCCGTTCCCCGGAGAAGTGCAACGGATGGCCGTACACGAGTGCCACGTCCGGGAAGGTCGACATGACCGTTACTGCTCGGGAGAGTGAGCCAGAGGTCAGCAGGTCGTCCGCATCCAGCCGGACAAGGAATTCCCCGGTGGCTTCCTCGAGACCGCGATTGAACGCTCCGACGGCGCCGAGGTTGTGCTCGTTGGCGATTACCCGGACTCGGGCATCGGCTGCGGCGATGGCTCGGCCGACGGCAAGGCTGTCGTCCGTCGACGCGTCATCCACGATCAGCACGTTCGCGGTGACGCCGGTCTGGTCGAGCACACTCTGCACGGCTTCCGGCAGGTAGCGGGCGTAGTTGTAACAGGTGATCACCACGGTCACCGTCGGGAGGCTGTCGGAGGCAATCGCCGTGTGCGGTGCATAGCGGATCGTGTTGAGCCGTCGATCAGTGCCGGCCAGGTTGATCATGCGGACTTCCTGACTGGTTGGTCGTCGGTTGTCTGGTCGTCGGTTGTCTGGTCGTCGGCTGTTCGGTCGTCGGAAGCGGGGTTGGGCTGCTCAAGCTCGGTGGTGATCAGGGTGACGTCTCCGGCGTCGTCGATCGGGCCGCGGCGCAGCGCACGCAGCCCGGACGCGATCCAGCGACCCATCAGTGCCAGGTAGACGATGCCGGCGGCCAGTCCTCCGGCGATGAGTTTGAGCAGGGCTCCGTCGAGTGCGTATGCGACGAGTGCGGCGGCGACCGACGCCACTCCGGCCGCAACAGTCGGCAGCCAGGCTTCGCGCACGATGGAGGCCAACCGCACGCCCGCCGCCTTCAGGGCGACCACATACGCGGGCAAGATCACGACGACCGCGACGACCACGTGCACCCAGCCGGCACCCACAATCCCGTAGGCCCTGGTCGCCACGATCATTCCGATCACGATGGCCACGAACCACACCAATTGCACCCACAGGACCGGGCGGGACCTGCCCCGGGCGTAGAGGAATCCGGCGAAGATGTCGAACACCACCCGGAGACCACCGAAGATGCCCAGCGCCGCAAGCACGGGGGCGGCAGGGAGCCACTTGGCTCCGTAGACGAACTGGATGACCGAGGCGCTGAGCACTGCCAGCAGGGCACCCGCCGGGAGCGCGCCGGCCCAGGCGACGGCGACGAGGCGGGGTACCGCATCGGGGGCCCGGTCGTCCACCCGGGCGAAGTAGGGCAATGACACCGAACGCACCATCTGCGACAGGGCGTTCATCGGCCAGTTCGAGATGTTGAACGCAAGTACGTAGAAACCCAGCGCCGTTGGACCGGCTATCCGCGCGATCACGACGTTGTCCACATTGAGCAATGCCCAGGACAACAGGTTCGCCCCTGCAATCGGAAGCCCGAACGCCAGCACCGGACGGACGACCTGTCGGTCGATGCGGAACCGCGGCGGCGTCTTGGCGAGGACGAACTGCAGCGTTGTGCTTGCTGTCTGTGCGGTGAGCCGCCCGACGGCCAGACCCAATACTCCCCATCCTGCGGCGATCAGGACCAGCGTGACACCGGTGGAGATGACGAAATCGACAACTGAGACGAGGAACAGCTCGCGTTGCTGGAACCGGCGCTGCAGGTACGCATACGGCACCACGCCCGCGCCGCCCAACAGCAGGGTGAAGGCGAGCACCATGATCGCCGGCGCAGCTGCCGGGCTGCCCAGCAGATCCGCGACCGTGGACGCGGTGATCACGGTCCCGAGCGTGAGCAGGGCGCCGATGACCAGGCCGAGGGTCGCAACGGTCGGAGCCTTGCGCTCTGGGTCGGAGCTCTTGATCAACTCGGCGGACAGACCAAGATCGGCCACCGTCATCAAGATCGACTGGACAGTCAGCGCGACGGCATAGACACCGAATTGCTCAGGGGTCAGGATGCGCGCGATCACGACACCGACGGCAAGTCCTCCGAGCCGCAGCACGATCGTGCTGATGCCACTCCATCCCGCCGCGCGCGCTGTGGTCCGGGCCGTGACCACGGGTTCCGCGGCCATCACAGCCCCCACCGACGCCAGATGCGCCACTTGACGGCCCATTTCGCGCGATAGGCAAAACGGAGCTGTCTGTCAGGGATGATCGGCGTCCGTCCCGTTCGGCGCCTTTCAAGATCACGCCACAGAATGGTCTGCCGGATCTTCGGGTAGTTCGCCAGCGCAAACTCTCGGAACGCGTCACTGTCCGACCCACCCACGGTGTCGTCGGCGATCCGGGCAAGCACTGCGCACCACACTGCTTCCTTCGCGGTGGCTCGCAACGCATTCCGGAGCATCCGGTGGGCGCCCGGAAGCTGTGCTCCACGACCCTCATCGGTGAAGAACGCGCGATAGAGCGCGGCCCGCTCGCGCATATCGGTGAGGGTGCCCGCATAGTCGGTGACATGCATCTGCTTGGCGTGCGTACGGTAGTAGGCCTGCACTCCGTTCACCCGGCCGATGTCGGAGATCGCGGCGGACTGCAGCCAGAGCAGGAGATCGGCGGCGTGCGGGAATGCCGGGTCGTAGCCGACGAGGTCCTTCATCACCGAGGCACGCATCACGACCTCGGGGTTGATCACGACGTTATCGCCGCGATGGGCGACCGCGCGAAGCCAGTCGATGCCGTTCCAGACACTCCAGGTCCTGGCCGGGTTCGAGGGCTCGGGCACGTCGGTGAAGTCTGGGCAGTAGCCGTACACGAGGCCGACGCTGGGATACTGCTCCATCAATGCAGTCGCCCGGGCGAGCGCCCCTTCGGCAAGCATGTCATCGGCGGAGAGGAGCACAACGTAGTCACCGGTGATCTCGGCGAGACCGGTGTTGTACGTCGCGATGTGCCGCTTGTTGACCTCGTTGCGAATCACTCGTACGCAGGGATTCCCGGCGGCCAGCTCGGCGGCGACAAGCTCCGATCCGTCGGTCGATTGATCATCAACGATGATCACCTCCAGATCGACACCTTGCTGACTCAGGATGCTGTCGACCGCCTGGGGAAGGTAGTGCCCGTAGTTGTAACAAGGGACGACGACCGAAACCAGCGGCCGGGATCTGAGCGGCTTCGGCAAGGTCACCTGCATCGGCGGACGCCGTTGGTGCCGGCTGCGAGCCGGCACTCGCACGGCTGTGGGAGTGTTCACCGGAGGATCGCCTATCGAACCGCTGCGGCCAGTGCAGCAACGGTGCCTTCCTGCTGCGCTTCGGTGAGATGCGGAAACATCGGCAGCGACAGGATCCGCTCCGCGGCCGCCTCGGCGACCGGGAACTCTCCACGGCGGCGGCCGAGACCCGCGTAGGCAGCAGTCAGGTGGACCGGAGTGGGGTAGTGGATGGCGACTCCGATCCCATCGGCAGCCATCTCCGCCAGCACCCGGTCGCGCTCCTCGACCCGAACCACATAGAGGTGCCAGACGTCCTCGTTTCCGGGTCGGGTCATCGGCACCCGAACACCCTGGACGTTCTCAAGCAACTCGGCGTAGAAGTCGGCGGCCGCTCGCCGCGCGCCGTTCCACTTGTCCAAGCGGCGCAGCTTGGCGCGCAGCTCAGTGGCCTGGATGGCATCCAGGCGGGAATTGAAGCCGATTCGATCATGGACGTAGCGGACCGACGACCCGTGCGCGGACACGTTCCGTGCGAAGTCTGCGAGTTCGGCGTCGTCGGTGAGCACCGCGCCCCCGTCGCCCGCGGCGCCGAGGTTCTTCCCGGGGTAGAAGCTGGTCGCGGCGATCCGCCCGAGCGCACCGGCCCGACCATGCGACGACGAGGCGCCCTGCGACTGCGCCGCATCCTCGATGATCACCAGATCATGCTTGGCCGCGATCGGCTCCAGCTCCTCGACCGCAGCCGTCTGGCCGAAGATGTGAACCGGGATGATCGCTCGGGTCCGCGGCGTCACCGCTGCTTCCACAGCCGACGGGTCGATCAGCAGGTAGTCGTCATCGACATCGACCAGCACCGGGACAGCACCGATCCGCGAGACCGCCTCGGCCGTCGCGATGAACGTGTTCGCGGGCAGGATCACCTCGTCACCCGCGGCGATGCCGGCGGCTCGAAGGGCAATCTCGATCGCATCAGTTCCGTTACCGACGCCGATGCAGTGCCCGACGCCGATGTAGTCGGCGTATTCGGCCTCGAATGCCGCGACCTCCGGCCCGCCGATGAATGCCGCCGACTCGAACTGCCGCCGCCAAACGGGCAGCACTTCGTCGACGATCTCGGCCTGTTGCGCCGGCAGATCAAGAAATGGAACCTTCACGAGCTAACCCCCGAACTGTTGCGGGCCAAGTGTTCGGCCGGAACCCCGGCCCAGGTCTGTCCTTGCGGCACGTCGCTCAGCACCGCCGCGCCCATCCCGACGGTGGCGTTCGCGCCGATCTTGCTGCCGGGCAACACTGCCGCGTTCATGCCCAGGTAGGCGGCCCGTCCGACCCGAACCCCGCCGCCGAGTGACACCCCGGACGCCAAGGTCGCGAAGTCCTCGACGACGCAGTCGTGCGGGACGGTGACCCCCGGCATGGCGACGACATGCGCACCCACCGTGACATCGGCCGTGAGCGTGACGCCGGCGAGGAGGATCGAGCCTTCGCCGACGGGGCAGCCGGCCGGATTGCGTACCGTCGGATCGATCACCGACACATAGCGCCCGGGATCGATCCGCATCCGGTCGACGATCGCTGCCCGCGCTGCACCGGAACCGACGCAGACGAGCACCTCAGCTCCGGGATACCGTGCGACGTCGTCGACGTTGCCCAGAACCGGAACGCCGGACATCGTCGGCGCCAGCACCTCGTACCGGTCGTCGAGCACCCCGAGAACCTCGCGACCACTCTCCCGGAGTACCGGGAGCACCTCCCGCGCCAAGCCGCTGACCCCCACCAGCAGTACCGCCACGATCAGTCCGTCCCGGCTCCGCGGATGACCGTCGTCACCCGGTCCAACTCGTCCTGCGTGATCTGGTGGTACAGCGGCAGGATCAGTGTGTTGTCGTTCAGTCGCTCGGTGACGCTCAGCGGCACCCGACCGGTGTCCCGCCCCCGATAGGCCGGTTGCCGGTGCGCGGCCATGATGCCGCGCCGGGCCGAGATTCCCGCCTGGGCGAGAGCGACCAGCAGTCCTTCGCGATCGTGCGGATACTCCGGGCCGACCTCGAGCCACAGCGACTGGAAGTTGGCCGTGCCCCAGGCCGGATCATCGACCAGGCGGATGCCGGCCAGATCGGCCAACGCGTTGCGGTAGTACGCCGCATTCTCGCGCCGCCGCGCAACCACCTCGGCAAGCCTGTCCAGTTGGACCAGCCCGACGGCGGCCTGCAGGTCGGTCATCCGGAAGTTGAAGCCGACCTCGCCGAACTCCTCCGGCGGGCTGACCAGACTCGCATGCCGGTCGGCGGCAGAGATGCTCATCGCGTGTTCGCGCAGCCGCCTCGCGCGGATCGCCCACTCCGGGTGGCTGGTGGTGAGCATCCCGCCCTCACCGGTGGTCAGGATCTTGCGCGGATGGAACGACCAGGCGGCGATCTCTGCTCCCGCGCCCACCGGGCGGCCCCGGTACGTCGACCCGGCGCCGCACGCGGCATCCTCGATCACCACGATCCCGCGGGGATCGCACAGTGCACGGATCGGATCAAGATCAACAGGGATCCCGCCCTGATCCACGATGATCACTGCCCGGGTGGCCGGTGTGAGAGCCGCCTCCAGTGTTTCGGCGGTCACGTTCCCGGTGGTCTGATCAACATCGGCGAAGACCGGCCGGGCTCCGACATAGGTGGGCGCGTTCGCCGTTGCTATGAAGGAGAACGACGGTACGACGACGTCGTCACCCTCGCCGATCCCCGCGACGACGAGCGCCAGGTGCAGCGCCGTCGTGCAGTTGGACACGGCCACCGCCTCAGTCGCCCGCATCGCCTCGGCAAAGGCTGTCTCGAAGGCGGCGACCCGGGGTCCTTGGGCGACCCAGCCGGACTGCAGCACTTCGGTGACAGCGGTGATCTCCTCCTCGCCCAACCACGGTTTCATCACGTTGATCCGCGAGGGCGTGGCGGTCGGCGCGGTCATGCAGCCACCACCTTGCGCTGGGCGGCGATCTCCTCGCGCAACGGCAGCCACCATTCGACGAGTCGCGCCAGCCCATCCTTCAGCCCGATGGTCGCCTCGAAGCCGAGATCCCGTTTCGCGGCGGACGTGTCGGCCAGCCGGCGTACGACGTTGTTCACCGCACGTTCCGGGCCGAACTCGACACCGAGGTCGGAACCCATCACCGTCACCAGAGCTTCGGCCAGCCCGAGCAGGCTGGTCTCCTCACCGCTGGCGATGTTGTAGACACCCTCGACGATGTCGGCCTGTGCCGCGAGCACGTTGGCCCGGGCGATGTCCGGTACGCAGACGAAGTCCATGGTCTGCTGTCCGTCGCCAAAGATCAGCGGCGGCTTGCCGTCGGCGATTCGCTCCATCCACCGCACCAACACCTCGGTGTAGAGGCCGTGGACGTCCATCCGCGGCCCGTACACGTTGAAGTACCGCAGCACCACGTAGTCCAAGCCCTTCATCGCCCGGAAGCTGCGGATCAGTCCCTCGTTGAACGACTTCGCCGCGCCGTACAGGGTGTCGTTGTTGTGGTGGTGGTGACGTTCGGTGGTCGGGAACTCCTCGGCCATCCCGTACACCGAGGCACTGGAGGCGGCGACCAGCTTGTCGACCTTGTGCTCCGCGGCCGCTTCGACCACGTTGAACGTGCCGTCGACGAGCACCTCGAGTGCCAGCCGCGGTTCCTCCGCGCACTGGGTGATCCGGATGGCCGCCTGGTGGAAGACGAGATCCTTGCCCTTGGTCAGGTCGTGGACCAGGTCACGGTCGCGGATGTCGGCCCGGTGCAGGGTGGCCCTGCCCGAAGCCAACGCGTCGTCCAGGTTGGCCTGGCGTCCACGGACCAGGTTGTCGATCACGTCGATGCTGCCGACGCCGGCCTGGAGCAACTGGTCGACCAGGGTGGATCCGATGGTGCCGGCGCCGCCGGTGACCAGGACGTTGCTGCCTTCGAGGCGGCTCATGCGGTTGCTCCTGCGAGGGTCGGTTCGGTGATCTCGGTGGCGGCGATGGGGGAGGGTGCTCCGGAGCAGCGCAGGCTGGCGGAGGCTGCCTCAAGCACCGAAAGCACCCGCAGTCCGGAGGTGCCGCTGGTGCGGGCCTCGCGGCCCTCCCGGATGGAGTCGGCGAGCTCGGTCACGACACTGCCCAGGGCCTCCGTCTCCTGCAGCGCGGGTGCCCAGGTGTCGCCGAGCCGGTAGGAGACGTTGGACGCGGTGCTGTCCGCCGATCCCTTGGACTGCAGCGCGAGATCGACGCCGCGGTCGTAGACGCTGAGCCGCTGCTGTGGGTTGAGGTCGTCCCAGACCAGCGTCCGCCGGGTGCCACCGATGACCATCTGCCGGATCTTGGTCGGGCTCAGCCAGTTGACGTTGATATGCGCCATGGCGCCCCCGGCCAGCGGCAGGTTCAGATAACCGACACAGGATTTGCCGGTACGCAACGGGTCGGCCCCGTGTGCAGCGACGGTGGCCGCGTCCAGCCCGCCGGGCAGGACGAAATCGAGGATGGACAGGTCGTGCGGGGCGAGATCCCAGAAGACGTCGACGTCGGGCTGGATCAGGCCGAGATTGATCCGCACGCTGTCCACGAACAGGATGTCGCCGAGCATGCCCTCCTGGATCAGTTCCCTGATCTTGAGGACCGCGGGCGTGTAGCAGTAGGTGTGGTCGGCCATCAGGACCAGGCCCCGCTGTTGGGCTTCACGGACCATTTCCAGTCCGTTGTTGCGGTCGTCGGCCAGCGGCTTCTCCACCATCACGTGCTTGCCGGCCCGCAACGCCGCCAGCACGATCGGATGATGGGTGCGCGCCGGTGTGGCGATGGCGACAGCGTCGATGCTCGGATCGGCGAGCACCTGATCAAGATCCTGGGTGATCGACACCCCGCCGAGCCGGTCGGCGACACGCTGAGCGCGGGCGGGATCCAGATCGCAGATCGTCGCCAGCTCCCAATCGGGACTGGCGTGTAGGTTGCGTGCCAGATTGGGACCCCAATAGCCGGCACCCACGACGGCGGCGCGAAGACGTTGGTTCACAGAACTTTCCCCCGATAGAGCCGAACCATGATGTGACCAGGACAGACGAGGTCGGGCAGGGGTGCTGATTCGACGAACTCGACTCCGCAGCCTCGGCTGCGAAATGTCGCGCACTGTAGAACGCAGTCACAGACAACTTGCTCAAGTCCCCCGACTTGTCTGGATGCGTTCGATGCTACGGGACCGTCGACCGCCCGGCAGGAAAACGAGAAAACTGCTCCGAATTGCACGTCCATTGTTCAGACGTCCGTGATCAACGTCACGACTCGGGTCCTACACTGGCCGTCCATGGCGATGTTTGATCTTGGTCTCGATGAGTTGCAGACCTATCGGCCGACGGTGGCCGAACCGGAGGATTTCGACCAGTTCTGGACCTCCACACTGTCCGAGGCGGCGCAATTCGACCTCGACCCGTCGTTCGTGAAGATCGAAACCGGTACGCCGGTGTTCGACACCTACGACGTGACCTTCTCCGGCTTCGGCGGGACCCGCGTCAAGGGCTGGATGACGACACCGGCCGACGCCGCCGGCCCGCTGCCGACCGTGGTCGAGTTCCTCGGCTACTCCGGTGGGCGCGGCCTGCCGTTCTCCCGCCAACTGTTCGCCGCCGCAGGCTGGGCCCACGTGATCATGGACACCCGTGGACAGGGTTGGAACTCCGGCGGTTATGAATCAACCCCCGACCTGGCACCGGAGGCCGGACACCATCACACGCCCGGCTTCATGACCGCCGGACTCACCGACCCGAGGGCCTACTACTACCGTCGCCTGTTCACCGACACCGTCCGGTGCCTGGAGGCGGTGCGCAACAACCCGCTGACCGACCCGACCCGCATCGCGGTGACCGGTGGCAGCCAAGGCGGGGGACTGTCGATCGCCGCTGCCGGGCTCGCGCCGTACGCCGGAATTGATCTTGCCGGCTGCGCGCCCGACGTGCCCTTCCTCTGCCATTTCGAGCGGGCGTTGCAGATCACCGATCGGGATCCCTACCACGAGATCACCCGTTATCTGGCCGGGTGGCGCGATCAGGTTCCGACGGCGTACCGGACGCTGTCCTACTTCGACGGCGTCAACCTCGGCAAGCGGGCCAAGGCGCCGGCGCTGTTCTCCGTCGGCCTGATGGACCAGACCTGCCCACCCTCGACCGTCTACGCCGCGTACAACTTCTACGGCGAGGCCGGTGATGATCATCCGGACAAGGCGATCAACGTCTACAGCCACAACGACCACGAGGGCGGTGCGGACTACCAGACCGCGCAACGGCTGGACTGGTTCGGCAAGCTGTTCGCCGCCTGACCGCGCCCGGTTGTCGCCGGGCCGGACTACGTGATCATGATCGGCGCGCGATGAAGACGTCGCGGTAGATCGCCGAATCGACCCGGTGTCCCAGCCGCAGGTACGGGCCGTCGTCGAGCGGCTCGAGCCCTGCCGTGGTGGCAATGGCAGCCAGTTCCTCCCTGGTCAGCCCGTAGGTGTTCCAGCTGATCCCGAGCGCGCCACCCGGTTTCAACTGGCCGGCCCAGACCGGCAGGGCATCGGCGAGCAGCGCGGCGGGTGAGCGGTCTCGTCGACCAGGTGCCGAGCTGCCGTGCACCACGCCGTACGGCGCATCGGCCACGACGAGATCGAACCGGCGTTTCCCGAACAATGCTGCGGACTGCCGGGTGTCCCCGGTGAACACCGTCAACTGCTGCGGGCGCCCACCGGCCTCCGGGGTGACCTCGACCTGCAGCCGGCGGCCGAGACTGCGCCCCTCGCGGCGGACCGGGTCGATGCCTGCCTTGTGCTTCAGTCGCTTCCGCCGCAGGTAGGTCTTCAGGAACGCCGCGTACGCCTCGACCGCCTTCACCTCGGACTCGACCCCGGCGACGTCGTAGCCGAGCGTCAGACCGACGCTCAGGGTGGTGCCCCGACCGGCCAACGGATCGAGCAGGGTGATCGGGCCGGTGGGTGACCGCGACATCGAGGCCGCGGTCACATTGACCAGCATCCTGGTGAACTGCTCGTTGGTCTTCCCCTGGTATTTCGGAATTGTCACCAGGTCGTCGCTGAACCGATCGGAATTGACCAATTCGACCGGCCGCAGCAGCTCACCGACCTGCTCGAACAGGGCGTAGGCAGACGACAATCCCGCCACGCTCCGGGCGATCGCCGCGAAATCGGACGTTTCGAACCCGACATAGTCCACCCCGGCCAGCGACTGCACACCGGAGACCGCCGCACGGTCCGTACCGGCGCAGATCTCCAGCTCGGTCGCGGTCAGTCCGGCAGCCTGCCCGGCGAACACCCGGTTCGCGGCCGGAGTTATCAAGATCAAATACTGTGGCATCGTCGTGTCCGGTCAACAGCCGCGGCTGGCGGTGACCAATGTGGGATACCCGAGTCAGTGCTCCGACGTCGTCAGACGCTCGAAGCTGGCCCTGACCTCGGCCTCGGCATCCTCGACACCGGTCCAGCTGGCCCCTTCGACCGACTTGCCCGGCTCGAGATCCTTGTAGACCGAGAAGAAGTGCTCGATCTCCAACAACTGGTATTGGCGGACATCGGTGACGTCGCGCAGATGATCACGTCGCTGGTCGCCGGCCGGAACGCAGAGCACCTTGTCGTCGGCGCCCTTCTCGTCCTTCATTCGGAACATGGCGATCGCGCGGCACTTGATCAAGCAACCCGGGAAGGTCGGTTCGGAGACCAGCACCAGCGCGTCCAACGGGTCACCGTCCTGGCCGAGGGTGCCCTCGATGAAGCCGTAGTCGGCCGGATACTGGGTGGAGGTGAACAGCGTCCGGTCCAGCCTGATCCGCCCGGTTTCGTGGTCGACCTCGTACTTGTTCTTCTGACCCTTGGGGATTTCCACGGTGACATCGAAGGTCAGACCGCTGAGCGGCTTGGTCGGAACGGAGGGTGCTGCTCCCGGATTGATTTCGGTCACGGATCCACGGGCCTTTCTGTCGCTTGCGCAGTTGCCGTCACGGTGCGCTTGTGGCGCCTGGTGTTGCGGCACTGCTGAGAGTATCGCCAAACGGTCCCCAACCTTGCGCTGTTGACGGCCGGCCGGACGATTACTGTGAGCACTCTCACGTAGCACGGGGTAGAAGCGAGGATCGAGTGGCCGCTCGGCGGGTCAAGGTGGTTGGTGGCGCAGCCGCCGCGGCGGTTGTCGTTGCCGCACTGGCCGGGTTCGGCGTCGTCCGCCTGGACACCGCCGCGTCGTCCCGGGCGCGCAGCGCGGCACCCAGTACCCCTAGCCGTACCGTACCGACCCCGGTCGGGTCGATCGCGGTCCCGTCGCCGACGCCCGAACCGGAGACATCGATCGCCCCGGTACTTGCCCAGGCGGGGCCGCCGGCCGCCAGCGACCCCGGGGAGATTGCCACCAGGGTCGCCTCCGCGGGCCAGGTCAAGGGCGCACGGATCTCGGCAGCCGTGATGTCGGCGCAGACCGGGAAGCTGCTCTACAACCATGACGCAGACACCGCCCTGATCCCGGCCTCGGTCACCAAACTGCTGACCACCTCCGCCGCGCTGAAACTGCTCGGCCCCCAACACCGGTTCCGCACCTCGGTGGTCGACGCGTCGACCACCCGGCACGGCAAGAAGATCAATCAGGTCGATCTTGTCGGCGGCGGTGACCCGTATCTGACCGTCACCCGGAAACAGGCCGTCGAACCCGGTCAGGCGTCGCTTGAGGCGCTGGCTACGTCGACCGCGAAGCAGTTGAAGGCAGACGACCTCACCCGGGTCCGGCTCGGCTACGACGCCTCCCTGTTCCGCGGCCCGGCGTGGAATCCGACCTGGCCGTCGAACTACACGACGGTGGTCACCCGGACCACCGCCCTCTGGGCCAACGAGGGCCGGTTGTACGGGTCGGAGGGACCACGGCAGTCGGACCCGGCCGAATCCGCCGCCGACGATTTCGCCGCGCTGCTGCGCAAGCGCGGCATCAAGATCACCTCGATCGAACCGGCCAAGGCGCCGGCCACGGCCGACGAGCTCGCCGGCATCGATTCGCTGCCGCTGAGCACGATCGTCGAGAAACTGCTGATGGCCAGCGACAACGACGCCGCGGAGGTGATCGCCCGCCAGGTCGCGGTCGCCGACGGCAAACCCGGGACGATCACCGATGCGGTGAATTCGATCAAGAAGGTGCTCAGCATGCTCGGCGCCTGGGCGCCCGGCACCAGGATCTACGACGGCAGCGGGCTGTCCCGCGACGGCCGGATCCCGGCCCAAACCCTGGTCAAGGTGCTACGCCTCGGCATCGCCGGCGACCAGCCCGCACTGGCGCCGGTGTTCACCGGACTGCCGGTCGCCGGGGTCGAGGGCAGCCTGCACTACCGCTTCGACGAGAGCCGTGCCGAGGTCGGTCGGGGCTTGGTCCGGGCCAAGACCGGAACGCTCACGGGCGTCCATTCGTTGGCCGGCTACAGCTACACCCGCGACGGCGAACTGCTGATCTTCGCCTTCGTCGTCAACGGGGCGAGGAACGACTACAGCGCGGTCGTCTGGCTCGATCGGGCCGCTGCAGCGGTCGCCTCCTGCGGGTGCACCTCCTGACCGGACCCATTTCCGGCTCTTGACAACGTTCCTGGCAGGGGGTCTACTTTACCGAGCGGCTAATTAACTAAGGCGGAAAGTATGCGATGACAGTCACTGACGACCCCGACACGCTGAGCCGGACCTTTTCAGCGCTCGCCGACCCGACCCGTCGGTCGATCCTGGCCCGGCTCACACAGGGTGAGGCGACCGTCAACGAACTCGCCGCACCGCATTCGCTGAGCCTTCCGGCGATCTCCAAGCATCTGAAGGTGCTCCAGACCGCCGGTCTGGTGACCAAACGCCGAGAGGCGCAGACCCGGCCATGCGCGCTGAATCCAGCCCCGTTGCAGGACGCCGAGGCTTGGCTGCAGCAGTACCGACGCTTCTTCGAGGAGAGCTTCGACCGCCTCGAAGAACACCTGCGGCACCTGCAGGCCGACCCATCCGACGCCGGGGATGCGAAGCCATGATCAGGCAGGTCGACCGCCAGTTCACCATCACCAGGATCTTCCAGGCACCCCGGGACCTGGTCTTCACCAGTTGGACCGATCCTGATCACCTGCAATGGTGGCTCGGGCCGTACCGCTCGATGGCACCGGTTCCGGATCTGATCATGGACGTTCGGCCCGGCGGCCGCTTCCAGGTGCGGGTGATCGAGGACGACACAGGGTCCAGTCACGTGTCGGGCGGGATCTATCACGAGATCGTCCGGCCGGAGAAGCTCGTGTTCAGCTGGGGATTCCCGGCCGACGATCCCGCCTCGAGCCCGCTGGTCACCGTACTCCTGAATGATCTTGGCGACGGCGGAACCGAAATGATCTTCCATCTCCATCTGCCGCCGACGTTGCCGGAATCCGTGGCCGAGCAGTGGATCTCCGTCGGCATCAGACCTGGCTGGCTCCGAACCATAGACCGACTTGTCGAACAACTTTCGTGATCATCACGACTCGACCCGATGAAAGGCTCCTGATCATGACAACCACGACCCGCTCCGCCGCACCGGCATTGCCGCCGGTGGTCTCCCGAGACGAATGGCAACAGGCCCGCGACGACCTGATGCTGCTCGAGAAGGAGGCGACACGCTCCCTGGACGCACTGGCTGCCAGGCGACGCCGGATGCCGGCCATGCGATTCGGTAACTACGAGTTCACCGGTCCGGACGGTCCGGTGACGCTGTTGGAACTGTTCGGGGACAACCACCAGCTGGTCACCTACCAGTTCATGGACGTCGGGCCGGGCAACTTCTGTCCCGGCTGCACAGCGTTCAGCCGTAACGTCGTCAACCTCGACAACCTGGCCGGCGATGGCGTCAGTTGGGCGAACATCTCCGAGATGCCGATCGAGCAGATCCAGGAGATCAAGAGCCGGGAAGGATGGACGATGCCGTTCGTGTCCTCGCGGGGCACGTCCTTCTATCAGGACTCCGGTGTGGTCGGCTTCATGCTGAGTGTCTTCCTCCGCGACGGGGAGGACATCTACCGCACCTGGAACACGGTCTCGCGCGGCGTGGATCGGCTGATGTTCTCCCACAACATTCTCGACATCGCTCCGTACGGGCGCCAGGAGGATTGGGAGGATTCCCCCGAAGGGTGGCCGCAGAAGCCGACCTACGGCTGATCCTCCGGCGGCCGGCCGGGTGTGGAGTTCCGGGACGGTTCAGGGTGCCGGGGAACCCAGGGCCGGCCGGCGGCGCGCATAGAGTTCACTACATGAGTACGACGATGGTCGACTGGAACGTCGCGGTCAGCACGGCGCGGAAGCTGGTCAAACCCGGGCCGGAGATATCGATGGAAGGCGCTCTGTCGGCCGTCGCGGAGTTGCGTGATGCGGCGCAGCGGGCGGAGGTGTACGTCCAGGACGTCACGGGTCTGACCGTGCCGCGGGCCACCGCGCCGGTGCTGGTGGTCGACCGGCCCGGCTGGATCCAGGCCAACGCCGATGCCTTCAAGACGATCATGGAGCCGTTGACCACCAAGGCGGCTGCCAAGATCGCGGCGACCGGCAGGGCCGGCGGTCAGATGCAGGCGGTCACCGCCCGGGTGAGCGGTGCGGAGGTCGGCGCCCTGCTCAGCTATCTGGCGCCGAAGATCCTCGGCCAGTTCGACCCGTTCTACACCGGCGCCGTGGACGAACCCGGTGGGCGGCTGCTGCTGGTGGCACCCAATGTCGTGATGGTCGAGCGGGAACTCGAACTCGATCCGACGGACTTCCGGCTCTGGGTCTGCCTGCACGAGGAGACCCATCGCGTGCAGTTCACGGCGGTGCCGTGGCTTCGGGACTATCTCAATTCCCAGGTGGAGGAGATCGTCAACGCCACCGATCTTGATCCGGGCGCGCTGCTGGAGATGATCAAGAACGCCGTGGCCACGGTGGGGGAGTCGATCCGAGGCAATCGGGAGTTCTCGATCGTCGATCTGGTGCAGACCCCCGGCCAGCGAGCAACCGTGGAGCGCATCACCGCCGTGATGAGTCTGCTCGAGGGCCACGCCGATGTCGTCATGGACAGCGTCAACCCGGACGTGATCAGCACCATCGACACCATCCGGAAGCGCTTCGACGTCCGCCGCCAGTCCCAGGGTCTTGATCGCTTCGTCCGCAAACTGCTCGGTCTGGACGCCAAGATGCGGCAGTACCGCGACGGCGCCCGGTTCTGCAACCAGGTGATCTCTCAGGTCGGGATGGACGGTTTCAACAAGGTCTGGACCAGCCCCGAGGCGCTGCCCACTCCCTCCGAGATCGCCGACCCCGACCTCTGGGTCGCCAGGAACCACAGCATCGCCTGAGACCGGATGGCACATCCGGATGGCATACAAGGCATTGGCGCCGGCGACCCTGGAGATCGTCCAGGCGGTTCGGGCGGTCGCCGGCCGGCCGATGGTGGTCGGCGTCTCCGGCGGCGCCGACTCGTTGGCGCTGGCGTTCGCCGTGGCTCACGTCTGCCGTGCCGAGGGGGTTCGGTACGCCGCGACCGTTGTTGATCATGGTCTGCAGCCCGGTTCGGCGAAGCAGGCCGCGATCGTCGGTGATCAGCTGGCCGGGCTCGGTTACGACGACGTCGTGATCAGCCGGGTATCGGTCCGCACCGGTGCCGGTCCCGAGGCGGACGCCCGGACGGCCCGCTATGCCGTCCTCGAACGGGAAGCGCGGCGCCGGGACGCTGATCTCGTCCTCGGTCACACGCTGGATGATCAGGCGGAGACCGTGCTGTTGGGGCTGGTCCGGGGGTCCGGCCCCAGGTCGATCGCCGGGATGTCCGTACGCTCCGGGCACCGTCTGCGACCGTTGTTGGCCGTCCGTCGGGAACGGACCCGCGCCGCCTGTGTCGAACTCGGGCTGGACGCCTGGGACGATCCGCACAACGCCGATCCCCGGTTCACCAGGTCCCGGATCCGGGAACGGGTGCTGCCCGTGTTGGAGGCCGAGGTCGGTCCCGGTGTGGCGGAGGCTCTCGCTCGGACTGCCGAGCTGGTTCGCGCCGACGCCGATCTGCTGGACCGGCTCGCGCGGGATCTGTTGGCCGTCGCCCAGCGGGGGACTGATCTGGACTGCGCCGTACTGGCCGGGGCGGATCCTGCGCTGCGCGGCCGGGCGCTCAAGGCCTGGCTCACCACCTCGGGCGCGCACCAGACGCCGTACGACCGGGTCAAGGCGGTCGAAGCCCTGATCACCGACTGGCACGGCCAGGGCGAGGTGCAGCTCGCCGGCCTCGCGGTCCGGCGCGGCGACGGCAGTCTGATGGCGGTCCGCCGAAGGGCCGGGCCGTAGGCATCAGCGCTCGGCGGTGACCACCAGGACGCGGCTCGCCGGTGTGACCGGCTCATCCGACCAGCCGCCGTGGATCGACCGTACGGTCAGCCCGGCCTCGGACAACTGAGCGGTCAGCTCCGCGGCGGTGCGGAAGGCGAGTGTCGTCGGGTAGACGGCGTCCTCCCCGGTGTCCTCGAACAGGTTGTGTGCCGCGAAGGTGACTTCGTCCGGCGCGACCGACGTGACCTCCAACCACTCGGTCAGCCGCCCATGGGGTGTGTCCCGGGTGCTCCGGTCTCCGGCGGACCAGGACTCCCAGGCACGGTTGTCCGGATTGCGGCTCTCGAACGCGACCAGCCCGCCGGGTCGGAGCGCGTCGTGGATGTCGTGCAGCGTCCGGGGCCAGGCCGCTCCCAAGATGTGCTGGGCGGTGTTGCCGGTCATCACCACGAGATCGGCCGGACGCCCGGCCAGCGCTGTGGGCAACGCCGAGGAGTCACCGTCGGCCCAGGTCACCGACCCCGCGTGGTCGCGTTGCCGAGCGAAGTCGAGCATCGTCCTCGACGGATCCACGCCGATCACCGCGCGGCCCTGACCGGCGAGCGTTACGGTCAACAGGCCCGTGCCGCAGCCGAGATCGACGATCGTCTCGGCGCCGTTCTCGTCGGCCAACCTCCGATAGAAGTCGTGGTCGGCGCCGCCGGGATTGTCCTGGTCGTACAGACCGACCAGGCGCGAGTCACCGAAAGGGTCCTCAGTCACGGCCGGAGACTAGCCAGGAGTGAGTATTTCTGCCGCCCATTTTTCGTGTGGCTGCCGGAATCGGCCGGTTGAGAGCCGCTGGACGGCAGAAGTGCATGAGGCCCGGGCGGTCGCGTACGCTCTGGTCCCGTGGATTCCGCAGACGCCGGCGACGAACTGACCAAGGTCCTGTACACCCCCGAAGATCTCTCGGGGCGACTGGCGGAGTTGGCCGCCGAGATCGACGCGGAGTACGCCGGCAAGGATCTGCTGTTGGTGGGCGTACTGAGCGGCGCGGTGATGGTGATGGCCGACCTGTCCCGTGCGCTGACCATCCACTGCGAGATGGACTGGATGGCGATCTCGTCCTACGGGTCGGGCACCCAGTCCTCGGGTGTGGTGCGGATCCTCAAGGACCTCAACACCAACATCTCCGACCGCCACGTTCTGGTCGTGGAGGACATCATCGACACCGGGCTGACCCTGTCCTATCTGATCAGCAACCTGCGTTCCCGGGACCCGGCGAGCCTGAACATCATGACGATGTTCCGCAAGCCGGAGGCGATCAAGAGCGACGTGGATGTGCGTTGGGTCGGCTTCGACATCCCCAACGAGTTCGTCGTCGGTTACGGCCTGGACTACGACGGCCGCTACCGCAACCTGACCTCGGTCGGTACCCTCTCACCGCACATCTACAGCTGAGCAGCATCGGCGGCGCCCTGGGAGCCGCTCGTCGCCCGCCCGTGACATCCCCGTCCCCTGCTCCGGTGGTCGACTTGGTAACACGGGGCGCCGTTTCGGGGCTCGAGGCGCTTGGGGTCGTCGATTGCGTAACACGTGGCACCGTTTCGGGGCTCCGCGGCGGAAGCGTTGATTTCGTACCACGTGGCGCCGTTCCGCGCCTCAAGGCACTTGGGCCCGTTGATTCGGTAACACGTGGTGCAATCTCGCGGCCCCGGCCTCCTGGGTGCGTCGATCGACGGAGCCCCTCGGCCGCGTCGTCGCAGAAGCCTGCGGAGCGGCCGCCGTCTCGAGATCCGGGGACGTACCCGCGGCAAGGCGTGCAGGGATTGTCCCCGCAAAGCGAGCGCCGAGACCGGATCGCCGCAGCGCCACCGAGACGGACGAGAACCGAGTTGGATTCGGTGGCTAGCCTTAGGCGCGTGTACGGTCGGATAATTCTTCAGTCTTCGGTTCGACCCGCACGCCCGAATAGGAACCTTCAAGGCAGGTCATGAACGTCAAGCGCATCTTTCGGGGCCCCTTGCTGTGGTTCGTCATCGCCATCGTCGCGATCGCGGTGATCGTCGAACTGGTGAACCGCAGCGACGGCTACAGGCAGGTCCCGACCTCCCAGGCGATCTCCGTGATCCAGGGCACCGAGCACCTCAAAGAGGTGCAGCTGATCGACGGTGACCAGAAGATCCAGATCACCAAGGAGAACGGCGAGAAGATCGAAGCGGTCTGGGTGGGCGACCAGGGAACCCAACTGGCCTCCGATCTCCAGAAGCGGATCGACAACAACACGCTGGACAGCTGGATCGGCAAGAACCCGACACCTGGCTTCTTCTCCACCATGTTGGGAACGCTGATTCCGTTCCTGTTACTTGGCGTGCTGTTCTTCTTCTTCATCAACTCCGTCCAGGGCGGCGGCGGCCGGGTCATGCAGTTCGGCAAGTCCCGCGCCAAGATTGCCAACAAGGACACCCCGAAGACGACCTTCGGTGACGTCGCGGGTGTGGACGAGGCGATCGAGGAACTGGAGGAGATCAAGGAGTTCCTTGCCGAACCCGCCAAGTTCCAGGCGGTCGGAGCGAAGATCCCCAAGGGCGTTCTGCTCTACGGGCCGCCCGGTACCGGTAAGACGTTGCTGGCCCGCGCCGTCGCCGGCGAGGCCGGGGTGCCGTTCTACTCGATCTCGGGCTCCGACTTCGTCGAGATGTTCGTCGGTGTCGGTGCCTCCCGGGTGCGCGACCTGTTCGAGCAGGCCAAGGAGAACGCGCCGGCCATCGTCTTCATCGACGAGATCGACGCGGTCGGCCGACACCGTGGCGCCGGAATGGGCGGCGGCCACGACGAGCGTGAGCAGACCCTGAACCAGTTGCTGGTCGAGATGGATGGCTTCGACGTTCGCGGCGGAGTGATCCTGATCGCCGCGACCAACCGTCCCGATGTGCTTGACCCCGCCCTGCTGCGCCCGGGCCGGTTTGACCGGCAGATCTCGGTCGAGGCACCAGACCTCAAGGGCCGCTACGAGATCCTGCGGGTGCACGCCCAGGGCAAGCCGATCGACCCCACTGTCGATCTGGCGACGGTCGCTCGCCGGACGCCCGGATTCACCGGTGCGGACCTGGCCAACGTCCTCAACGAGGCCGCCCTGCTGACCGCCCGTTCCAACGTCTCGGTGATCACCAACGGCTTCCTCGACGAGGCGATCGACCGCGTCGTCGCCGGCCCGCAGAAGCGCAGCCGGTTGATGGACGAGAAGGAGAAGCTGATCACCGCCTACCACGAGGGCGGGCACGCCCTGGTGGCTGCCGCGCTGCCGGGCACCGACCCGGTGCAGAAGGTCACGATCCTGCCGCGTGGCCGGGCGCTCGGCTACACCATGGTGTTGCCGGAACAGGACAAGTACTCCAACTCCCGCGCCGAACTGCTCGACCAGCTGGCCTACATGATGGGCGGCCGGGCTGCCGAAGAGCTCGTCCTGCACAACCCGACGACCGGCGCGTCCAACGACATCGAGAAGGCTTCCAACCTGGCCCGCGCCATGGTCACCCAGTACGGCATGACCGAGCGTTTGGGTGCGGTCAAGTACGGCTCCGACAACTCCGAGCCGTTCCTTGGTCGGGACTACGGCCACGGTCGCGACTACTCCGAAGAGGTTGCCGGTGTGGTCGACTCCGAGGTGGCGCTGTTGATCAACAACGCCCACCAGGAGGCCTTCGACATCCTGCACGAGAATCGCGAGGTGCTGGACAGCCTGGTTCGGGCCCTGTTCGAGCGAGAGACGCTGGACAAGCGTGAGGTGGCCGAGGTCTTCAAGCCGCTGAAGGTACGTCCCGCGCGGCCGCCGTGGACCGGTTCACCGACCCGCAAGCCGTCCAACCTGCCGCCGGTGAAGCCGCCGCCGAACCCGAACGGTCAGCAGGTCGGCATCCCCGTCGGACCGGGAGTCGACGGCGTACCGCCGGGTCACCAGCCCAACCCACCGGTCCTGCCCGGGGGTGGTCCGGGGCATCATCCCGGCCCGGGACAGCCCGGCCCGGACATTCCGGCCGGTCCGTCCGGCGATCCGGTCCGCCCGGGCGATCACAGCCACGGCGGCTACGGCCAGGGCCCGTACGGCTACCAGGACCAGTACGGCCAGGATCAGTACGGCCAGGGCCAGTACGGTCAGGGCCAGCAGGGTCAGGGTCAGCACGGTCAGGGTCAGGACGGTCAGGGTCAGTACGGGCCGTACGGTCAGCAGTCGGGGCCGCAGACCCAGCAGTATCCGGGTCAGCAGCAGGATCCCGACGATCAGTTCCGCCGGCCGCAGGACGGCCCGAACAGCAACGGCAACTAGCGGCCGTGGTCACCGACGCGCGGGGCAACGGCCATGAGCCGTCCTCCAACGGCGCCCTGCTGGGACCGGGCAACTCGAACAAGTTCGATCATGATCGGATCGTTCGGGCGGTCCGCGAGCTGCTGATCGGCATCGGCGAGGACCCGGACCGCGACGGGCTGCGGAAGACACCGGAACGGGTCGCCAAGGCGTACGCCGAGATCCTGGCCGGACTGCACCAGGAACCTTCCGATGTGCTTGCCACCACCTTCGACCTCGGCCACGACGAGCTGGTGCTGGTCAAGGACATCGAGGTGTGGAGCATTTGCGAACACCACCTGCTGCCGTTCACCGGCGTCGCCCACGTTGGCTACATCCCCGGCGAGCACGGCCGGATCACCGGTTTGTCCAAGCTGGCTCGGTTGGTCGACGTGTATGCCAAGCGGCCGCAGGTACAGGAGCGGCTGACCACGCAGATCGCCGAGGAACTGGTCGCGACCCTCAGTCCGCGCGGGGTGATCGTCGTACTGGAATGCGAGCATCAGTGCATGATCATGCGCGGTGTGAAGAAGCCAGGGTCGAAGACCGTCACCAGCGCCGTCCGTGGCGGTATGCGCGACCCGGTCACCCGCGCCGAGGCGATGAGCCTGATCACCTCCTGACCTGTCGGTCTGTACGCCGCCCGGCGCGCAGCATTTCGCCCGCACCACTTGTTCGGCGCCGCATCACTTGCTCGATCGCGCAGCAGTTGGTCCGCACCGCACTACTTGCTCGATCGCGCAGCAGTTGGTCCGCACCACTTGTTCGGCGCCGCACCAGTTCCTCGATCGCGCACCACGTACTCGGTCTCGCTACAGCTGCAGCGGGTGCGCGGCCGAGTAAAGGTTGCGGGATCGAGCAACTGGTGCGACAACGAGCCAGAGGGGGCAGGGCCGCGTCCACGGGGCCGCGGGCACCCTGGTTCGTGGGCCGCGCAGCAGTTGGTCCGCACCACTTGTTCGGCGCCGCACCAGTTCCTCGATCGCGCACCACGTACTCGTTCTCGCTACAGCTGCAGCGGGTGCGCGGCCGAGTAAAGGTTGCGGGATCGAGCAACTGGTGCGACAACGAGCCAGAGGGGGCAGGGCCGCGTCCACGGGGCCGCGGGCACCCTGTTCGTGGGCCGCGCAGCAGTTCGCCCGCACCACTTCCTCAGCGCCACACCAGTTCCTCGGTCGCGCAGCAGTTGGCCCGCACCAGTTCCTCGGCGCCGCACCAGTTCCTCGATCGCGCACCACGTACTCGGTCTCGCTACAGCTGCAGCGGGTGTGGAGCCGAGTAGAGGTCGCGGGATCGAGCAAATGGTGCGGCAACGAGCCAGAGGGGCAGGACCGCGTCCACGGCGGCCGCGGGCACCCCGGTTCGTGGGCCGCGGGCAGTTCGCCCGCACCTGGGCCGCGGGCAGTTCGCCCGCACCTGGGCCGCGGGCAGTTCGCCCGCACCAGTTCCTCGGCCCCGCACCAGTTCCTCGATCGCGCACCACGTACTCGGTCTCGCTACAGCTGCAGCGGGTGCGGGGCCGAGTAAAGGTCGCGGGATCGAGGAACCGGTGCGGCAACAGGCCAGTGGGGGACGGCAGCGGGTGCGGGGCCGAGTAGAGGTCGCGGGATCGAGTAACTGGTGCGGCAACGAGCCAGAGCCGGCTCGACCATGCCCGGCCAGGGCACGCGCGGCCGGGCATGCCGCGCCATGGGACGCCGGGTCGGCGCGCAAACACCCGCGGGCAGAGCGGGCGACGGGGCACTAGGGTGACGGCGTGACTGAACTGCCGGTGGTTGCCGGGCTGCCGGCACCCGGACGAACGCTGGTGATGGGCGTGATCAACGTGACGCCCGATTCGTTCTCCGACGGCGGCTCGTTCTTCGACCACGACGCAGCTGTACGCCACGGACAGGAACTGATCGCCGAGGGTGCTGACATCCTCGACATCGGCGGGGAGTCGACCCGCCCGGGCGCGTCCCGGGTCGATCCGGAGGAGGAACTCCGCCGAACGATCCCGGTCATCCGCGACCTGGCCGATGAACCGGCGATCCGCGAGGGCCGGACCGCGATCAGCGTGGACACCATGCGGGCACGCACCGCGCAGCAGGCGTACCAGGCCGGGGCTCGGCTGATCAACGACGTCTCGGGCGGCCAGGCCGATCCGGCAATGATCCCGGTCGCGGCCGAGCTCGGGTGTGCCTACGTCCAGATGCACTGGCGCGGGCACTCGGTCGACATGCAGTCCAAGGCCAACTACCGCAACGTGGTCAGCGAGGTACGCGAGGAACTGGCCAGGCTCGCCGACCGGGCCCTGGCTGCCGGCATCCGCTCCGACCGGTTGGTGCTGGATCCCGGATTCGGTTTCGCCAAGACCGGCGACCACAACTGGGAGCTGCTGCAACACCTCGACGTGCTGCACGAACTCGGCCGGCCGTTGCTCTTCGCCGCCTCCCGGAAGCGCTTCCTCGGAACCCTGCTCGCCGATCCCGACGGCAGCCCTCGTCCGCCGCTTGGCCGCGACGACGCCACCGCGGTGCTCACCGGCTGGGCGGCGCTGCACGACTTCTGGGCGGTCCGGGTGCACACCGTACGACCCAGCCGGGACGCTGTAGCTGTCGTCGAACGGCTCCGTCGCTCGCCCGAATCGAACAGCTCCTAGCCGCCAGATCCACCGCGCGAGCCACGCCCGCATCGCGGCACGGGTTCGAAGCCGTCGCCGGGCTGTGCAAGACTCCCCGGGTGCCTGTTGGGACCGACTGACTAGGCTGACACCGCGAGCGGAGGAGGTGACGTGGCAGGTAATCCCAACGTAGCAACGAAGCCTGCGGAGGACTCCGCCGGATCGGACACGGCCGCAGCCGGCACAGTCCGGGACCGGATCAGTCTGCGTGGCATCTCCGGTTTCGGTCATCACGGTGTCTTCGATTTCGAGCGCGAGCAGGGTCAGCGATTCGTCGTCGACGTGGTCTGTTGGCTCGATCTTTCCGCGGCTGCCGGCAGCGATGACCTCGGCGACACGCTGGATTACGGCGCGCTCAGCGCGGCAGTGGTCGCCGACATCGAATCCGATCCGTTGAACCTGATCGAAGCACTGGCCGGACGAATAGCTGATAGCTGCCTGGCGTCACCGCGGGTGCACACGGTGGAGGTCACCGTGCACAAACCCGAGGCGCCGATCAACGCCGATGTGGCCGATGTGGCCGTGACGCTGACAAGGAGCCGAACCCGTGACTAGCCCGAATCCTCACGCGATTGATGCCGACACACTCAGCGGAATGAAACCCCTGCGGAAGGTGGTCTTCTCCGTGGGATCCAACCTCGGTGATCGGCTGGCCAACCTCCAGGGTGCGGTGGACGCGATCCGCGACACCCCGGACGTGATCGTCGTGGACGTCTCCTCGGTGTACGAGACCGACCCGGTCGCCATGGCCGACGGCAGTCCCCAGTTCCTCAACATCGTCATCGTCGGCGAGAGCACCCTGGAGCCGCGGACGCTGCTGGAGCGCGCCCAGGCGATCGAGGACGCCTTCGGCCGCGAACGTCCCGAGCCGCACGCCTCCCGGACCCTGGACGTCGACCTGGTGATGGTCGGCAACACCGAGACCACCCAGGCCGACCTCACCCTGCCCCATCCACGCGCCCACGAGCGCGGTTTCGTCCTGGTTCCCTGGGCCGAGATCGATCCGTCGGCCGAGCTGCCCGGACACGGCGCGATCGCACCGCTGCTGGATACGGTCGGCGGTGAGGGAGTCACCAAGCGCGACGATCTGATCATCGAGGGTGACTGACCCTGCGCGACCTTCCGGAGTTGCACGACCCGACCGGCGGACCGGACGAGCCCGGCGGTGACGGCCCCGACGGCGGTGATCAGGAACCGCAGGGCAATCTGCGGCGCACCCGACCGACCGTCCTGATCGTCGTCGGGCTGATCGGGGCGCTGGTCGGATGGACCGTCGCCGCGGTGACAGGACGCGACGGTGTACCGGTCCGCGTCGCCTGGTCGGGACCGATCACTCTGCTGGCGGCTGCCGCCGTCCTGGTCTGCATCGCCTACGTGCTGCATCTGCGCCTGCAGGTCAATCGGCTGCGGATCCCGGACCGGCAGGCGGTCGCTTGGCTGGCGCTGGGCAAGGCCGGGGCAGTGGTCGGCGCGCTGATGGCCGGCGGCTACTTCGGGTTCGCCATCCGGTTCGTCGCCGACGTACAGACCGATGCACCACGCGAGCGGGTGATCCGTTCGGCCGTGGCGATCATCGGCGGCATCGCGATCATGCTTGCCTCGCTGCGCGTCGAACGCGCCTGTCTGGTGCCACCGGACGACCCGAAAACGAATCAGGACAAGGATCGCGGCTGACCCGCGTGCCGGTCGCCGAACGTCCGGTCCCGGCCGACTAGATTCTCCCCCGTGAGTTCTGCTTCCCCTGCCGCGCGACGGCATGCCCCGATGCCCCGGTTGGTGCGAGCAAGCCGGATCGTTCTGATCGCCGGCGCTGTGCTGTGTGCTGCCGCCGCCGTCGGGCCGGTCTGGGCCGTACGGGCCGGTATCGGCCTGGCCATCGCAACCGGTGCGGTTGCCGTCGTCCTGGCCTTCAAGCATCTTCGTCAGGTACGCCGTGAGCATGCGGCCAGGCTGTTGGCGCTGACCAAGGATCACGGCTCGGCGCTCAGTGCCGAGCGCACCCGGAACGCCGAGGTGGTCCAGGTCCTCACTGATCGCGTCCAGGCGGCCACCGATCGCGCGTCCAAGCAGCAGATCCGGATCGGTCAGCTCAACACCACGGTCACCGAACTCACCGGCGACAACGCCCGGCTGCGCAGCGAGGTCAAGTCCCGCGATGTCACCATTGCCGGGCTGCGGGAGACCGTACGGTCCCGGGACACCGAGATCCAGCTGCTGCGAGCCGACCTTGATCTCGAGGCGATCGACGCGCCGGTCGGCGACGTGCAGCAGCTGCCGCGGCATCTGCGCGGCGAACAGAACGAGGTGGCGGCGGAGGAACTCTGGTCCGACGCCGACCATCCGACCGTGGTCGACATGCGGCCGGTCGAGTCGCCCCTGCCCAACTACGAGGTCGATCTGGATCGCAAGCAGGCCTGAACATCGGGCCCGATCCCGGGCGTACTCACTTGTCGATGTCTCCGACGACGTAGCCGCAGGACGCCATCAGCAGTTCAAGATCATCGATCGGGCAGCCGGGCAGCAGGGCTTCGAGCGCGGCGACATTGTTGAAACTCGGTGTGCGTAGCTTCAGCCGCCAAGGGGTCTTCTCCCCGCGCGAGACGAGGTAGCAGCCCGCCGTTCCCAGCGGTGCCTCGCTCGCTGCGTAGATCTCGCCCTCGGGAAGCTTGACGATCTTGCCCAGTCGTACGCTCACCGGTCCGGGAAGCTCACTGAGCCGTTCGACACAGCGGCCGATCACCCGGACGCTGCTGCCGATCTCTGCCGCCAACATCCACAACCGGGCCCGGACCGAACCGTTCAGAGGCACGGCTTCCGAGGCGTCGACCCGCAACTCCCGCCGCAGCTCCGGATAGCCGAGGTAGGGCTGGTGTACCCGCAGATCAAGATCGATTCCGGCTGCCCGGGCGGCCGGGCCGCTCACCCCGTACACCTTGATCAGCTGCGCGTCGAGCCTGGGGATCCGGTCTGCCTCCGGACCCAGCTCAGTGATCAACTCCACGGCCCGGTCCGCGACCGGCAGAGCGTCACGGGCTAGTTGATCTTCGGCCGCGAGCCACTGATCATCGGCATCGGCCGCGAGTCCGCCCAGTCGGTTGATCATCGGATGGACCCGGTTGCCGGTCAGCACCTGGAGTTGCCGGCGCAACCGCTCCCGCAACGCCGGAACCGGTGACTGCAGACCATTGCGTGTCCAGAGATATCCGAGGAAACCGAGATGGCTGGTGATCCGGGCGTGCTCGGCCAACACCGTACGCAACCACTGGGCGCGGACCGGAATCTCCAGCCCGAGCAGGCGCTCACAGGCCAGGGCGATCACCGTCTCCGCGGCGGCGGGAGCCTGCCAGTCGTGCCGGTCTGCCAGCATCAGGATCTGCCGGTAATCGCGGACCTCGTACAACTTCTCCGCGCCCCGGTGCATGGCGCCGACAACGACTTCGGCCCGGCCGACGCGAGTGCCGTCCGGCCAGATCCGCAGCTCGAGCAGTCCGGCACGGGTGGGGTGGTCCGCGCCGAGATCCAACAGGATCACTCCGGGCGGCGGTGGATCCGGCACGATCCCTGCTGCCGGCGACCCGATCAATACCCGGGTCGGCTGGTCGACAGGCGGCTGGTTACGGTCCGGCACTGTCCCATCCTGCCGTGTCGAGTCCGATGATCCGATATCAACTTGCGGATGACCCGGCCCGGTTCTATGGTTAGTTACACAACTAACGAACCAGCGAGGCCGTGCCCGGCGGCGCTGCGAGAGCTAGGCGGTGATGAGTGATCGAGGGCGACCGTCCGATCTTCCTGCAGATCGCAGAGATGATCGAGAACGACATCGTCGAGGGCCATCTGGCTGCCGACGAACAGGTCCCGTCGACGAACGAGTTCGCGGCTCATCACCGGATCAATCCGGCGACCGCGGCAAAGGGCATCAACCGGCTGGTCGATGACGGAATTCTCTACAAGAAGCGAGGAATCGGGATGTTCGTTGCCGCCACGGCGCGGGACGCCCTCTTGGCGAAGCGCAAGGCGCGCTTCGTCGAGAACTACCTCGAGCCGATGCTGGCCGAGGCCCGAAAACTCGGCATCTCGCCGGGCGAGGTGACCGCATTGATCACCCGGGGCGACGGCGCCATCGCCGGTCGACCGGGCGGAAGGGTGGAATCATGACGACACCGGTCGTCGAAGTCAGCAACCTGGTGAAGCGCTACCGGGACACGTCCGCGCTGGACGACGTCTCGCTGACTTTGCGCCAGAACACGCTGTACGGCCTGCTCGGCCGCAACGGCGCCGGCAAGACGACACTGATGTCGATCCTGACCGCACAGAATTTCGAGACCTCGGGAACGGTCCGGGTCTTCGGCAAACATCCCTACGAGAACGCGTCGGTGCTCAGCCGGATGTGCTTCATCCGCGAGTCGCAGAGGTATCCCGACGGCTTCCGGGCCCGGCACGCCTTCCGGGCGGCGTCGATGTTCTTCCACAACTGGGACCAGCAACTGTGTGATCAACTGATCCGTGACTTCGAACTGCCGCAGGATCGGACGATCAAGAAGCTGTCCCGCGGGCAGACGTCTGCCGTAGGGGTGATCATCGGCCTGGCGTCGCGAGCGGAGATCACGTTCTTCGACGAACCGTATCTCGGGCTCGACGCGGTGGCCCGGCAGATCTTCTACGACCGGCTGCTCGCCGAGTACAGCGAGTTCCCGCGGACGATCGTGCTCTCCTCACACCTGATCGACGAGGTCTCCAATCTGCTCGAGCACGTGATCGTTCTCGATCATGGTCGGGTCGTGATGGACGCCGACGCGGATGAGGTCCGGGGTTCGGCATTCACCCTGATCGGTCCGAAGGCCCTGGTGGAGTCTTTCGTCGGTGGCCGCGAGGTGATCCACCGCGAGGCGATCGGATCCTTCGCCTCGGTCACTGTCGAGGGGCCGCTGTCGGCTCTGGAGCGACGGGAGGCGACCGAACTCGGACTCGACGTTGCCCCGGTCTCGCTGCAGCAGTTGGTCATCCGGCGGACGACACCGGAGGTCGGGAGTCAGGCAGGCGAGGACCGGGCGGACAGGATGGAGGTCGTCCGATGAGACAGGCAATCAATGTCGGACGGATGCAGATGCTCAACAAGTGGCAGTTCATCGGCGTACCGCTGATGGTGTTGCTGACCGCACTGGCGTTCGTGATCCTGATCGGTGCGCTGCTGGTCCCGGGCAGCGATCCTTTCTACACCGGCGCCGGGCAGGCAGGCTTGTGGTGTTTCGTTTTCGGCGGCGTCCAGTCGCTGACCCTGGCCTTCCCGTTCTCCCAGGGATTGAGCATCACCCGGCGGGCCTACTTCGTCGGCACGACGGGCGCCTTCGGCTTGCTGACCCTTGCGCTTGCGGTGCTGTTCTATCTGCTCGGCCTGATCGAGAACGCCACCGACGGCTGGTTCGTGCACGGCTACGTCTTCGGCCTTCCGTGGGTCACGGGTCAGTCCTGGTACGGCACCATCGCGCTGGTCTGGTCGATCGGGTTCCTGCTCTTCATCAGCGGATTCTGGTTGGCGACCCTCTACAAACGGTGGTCGATCAACGGAGCCCTGGTCGCCGGAGTCGGCGTTGCTCTGGTGTTGCTGATCATCGCCGCGGCGATCACGTTCACCCACAACTGGGCTGCCTTCGGCCATTGGGCCATCCAGCAGACACCGCTCAGCGTGGCCGGCGGGATCCTTGTTGCGATCGCTGTGCTGGTCGCGGCCTCGTTCCTCACCCTCCGGCGGGCTCTTCCCTAGGCGTGTCGCGGTTCGGTGCGACTGACGACAGACTGCACCAACCACCAGTGATCGCCGAGCGCGTCGGCCAGCAAGCGGCGTTCGCTCACCTCTTGCAGCCGGGCCAGGGTGTCGGACCGTTCCGTACGCCCTGGGCCCGGCAGCAGCCGGTCCACTGCTTCTCGCTGCGAGATCATCAGCTCGGTACGCGCTCCGGATGCCTCACCGGCGGCCTGCAGACTGTCGACCGCGACATGGGCAGTGAGGTTGGTCTCCGCCGACGGGCGCGGCAACACCTGCCGACCCCGCCGGTAACCGGTCAGTGAACCTGCGGCCAGCCGCCCTCCGCGCCGGTGGCCGTAGTCGATCATCACCGCCACGCCACCGGACGGACGAAGACAGTCGATCACGGCCGACCAGGCGGCGTCCCGGGTAAACCCCGACTCCGCGCGGGAACCATCGGTCCACCAACGGTCCAGCCAGGCGGCGTCGGCAGCAGGCACCGGCCCGCCCACCGACTCGGCCCCGTTCACGTCAACCAGGACCTGGCGCCAGCCTGCGCGCTGCGACACGGCGACCACCGCCGGCAGTTCGTCCAGCCACTCAGCGCAGACGATCAGCATCGGCGCCCCGTCCCGCGGAACGACCGACCGCACAACCGACCGCAGCGGGCCCGGTGGACGTACGCCCTCCAGCGGGTGCCACAGCGACGCCCCGGCATCCCACTGCCCGCGCAGCCAGGCCGCGGCCGGAGGCAAGCCGGGTGGTGCGGTCCGGACGTCCAGCCCGATCAGGCGCAGCCGCGGAGCCAGCGCGCCGATCTCGGCCAACAACCGACCGTCGCCAGCGCCCAGATCGACCACCGTGGAGATCTCCGACCCCGCGATGAGTGCCAGCAGCATTTGTGCCAGTAACCCGGTCCCGCCCGCGGCGGTCCGGAAGTGATCGCCCGGTCGCTCGCTGTGCCAGAAACCGCCCGCACCCAGCGCGGAGTCGCGCCAGGCGTCGTACCAGCTGCGTTGTGGCTCCGGCCCGGAAGCGGAATCGCTGAGCAACGGAGATTGGAGCCGTGGCCGACGCACGAGACTCATCCTGCCCGATATACAACGTTGTGGATAAACCGTGCCACAGAGATGCCGGTGACTAAGCGCCATTGTGAAATGCCTTAGGTGCGCATTTGTGTACGGATACGCTAGTCTTCCGCAGGGGAAATACAGCACTGCAGTGTGGGGAGAGGGGATAGAGATGGCACAACGTGTCCAGATCATTCTTGAAGATGATTTCGATGGGGGCGAAGCCGACGAGACCGTTGCCTTCGGCCTGGACGGATCCGATTATGAGATCGACCTGTCGAGCGACAACGCATCCAAACTTCGCGACGTCTTGGCGCCGTGGGTAGCTGCGGCGCGCAAAACCGGCGGACGTCGGGCCCGTCGTTCCGCGCGTCAGACAACGGGTCCTGGATCGGCGGAAATCCGCGCCTGGGCCCAGGAAAACGGCTATCAGGTTTCGTCCCGTGGCCGGGTTCCGGCGGAGGTCCGAGAGGCTTACGCCAAAGCGCACGGCTAGCCAGTGAAGGGAATCGCAGTTCGCAGGCGTCCTGCACAATTCCCGTACTGTCGATGATGAAGGTGGCGTTGTCCGAGGGCAGCGCCACCTTCTGTGTCCTGGGCGCGCACTTTCTGCAACGGGCCACCGTTGCTGTGGCCGCACACTTTGGTGATTCTTTCCGCTACTTTGCGTAAAGGCGGTAGGAAAACTCAAGGCGTGACAATCCCAATTCATGCTAAACAGCCGATCGCATCACCCGCCGGTTTGTTCGCAATCGCTTTTCCTGGATTGTCGCGTCCGGCAGGTTCGGTTGTATCGCGGAACCGTCTGTCCGAGCACCGGCCGTCTCCGTATCCGGAGACTGTCGGCTCCGCGGTACGCCACCGGTCATCACGCCACGGCCGCACCGCCCCCACAGCAGGCGACATTGGTGTGTTGCGCCGAGAGCGAACGCCGAGCCGGCGGCGACCCGCGTCCGAGGCAGCGACGAATACCTCCGAACGGTCGGGAATGATGATCACCGAGCACGCCCGCGTCATCTCGTGATGGGCCGCGACAAGCCGGCCTACGGGCCGAAAACTCCCTGCCATTAGGCAGTTCAGCCCACGGCGATAGTCGCGATCGGTTCCCCAGTACGTGTCGTTGGCCACCGCGAGAAGTTGATCAGTTGCCGCCGAACTGATCGCCATTGGCCCGACCGGCCGGTCGGAATTGCCCGACCGACGTTCTGATGACACCCGGCCTGCCATGGCAACAGCCCGTCGGTCGGCTCCGGCGACTAGAGTTGAGGCGATGTGACCCGGCACCTCGGCCTGGCTGCCAGGAATGAGTGGAAGCCGGCCGCCGTAGGAACCGGGTCAAGTTGCATCACAGCGAGGAGCTAGCACATGTTTGAGCGTTTTACCGACCGGGCACGCCGGGTCGTTGTCCTGGCCCAAGAAGAAGCTCGGATGCTGAATCACAACTACATCGGCACCGAACACATCCTGCTCGGCCTCATCCACGAGGGTGAGGGAGTCGCCGCCAAGGCGCTGGAGTCCATGGGTATTTCGCTCGAAGCGGTGCGGGAAAAGGTCGAGGAGATCATCGGCCACGGCCACGAGAGCCCGAGCGGGCATATCCCGTTCACCCCCCGCGCCAAGAAGGTCCTCGAGTTGAGCCTGCGGGAAGCACTACAGATCAATCATTCCTACATCGGCACCGAGCACATTCTGCTCGGCTTGATTCGTGAGGGTGAGGGAGTCGCCGCCCAAGTCCTGGTGAAGTTGGGCGCCGACCTGAATAGGGTCCGCAGCACTGTTCTTCAGTTGCTCAGCGGATTCTCCGGCAAGGAAGCGGCCACCTCCGGTGCCCCGGAACAGGGCAATGCGCCGTCCTCGTCGATGGTTCTCGACCAGTTCGGCCGCAATCTGACCCAGGCCGCGCGGGAGAACAAACTCGATCCGGTGATCGGTCGCGAAACCGAGATCGAACGCGTTATGACCGTTCTGTCCCGGCGCACCAAGAACAATCCGGTGCTCATCGGAGATCCGGGCGTCGGAAAGACCGCAGTTGTCGAAGGACTGGCGCAGTCGATCGTTCGCGGCGACGTTCCGGAGACATTGCGGGACAAGCAGATCTACACCCTCGATCTGGGCGCGCTCGTCGCCGGCTCGCGGTATCGCGGTGATTTCGAGGAACGGCTCCGCAAGGTGCTGAAGGAAATCAAGACCCGCGGTGACGTCGTGCTGTTCATCGACGAGATCCACACCCTGGTGGGCGCAGGTGCCGCCGAGGGTGCGATCGATGCGGCCAGCATCCTCAAGCCGATGCTGGCACGTGGCGAGCTGCAGACCATCGGTGCGACGACGCTCGACGAATACCGCAAGTACGTCGAGAAGGACGCCGCACTGGAGCGCCGGTTCCAGCCGATCCAGGTGGCCGAGCCGTCGATCGCGCTGACCATCGACATCCTGCGTGGATTGCGTGATCGGTACGAGGCCCACCACCGGATCACCATCACCGACGAGGCGCTGGTCGGCGCCGCGCGGATGGCCGACCGGTACATCTCCGACCGGTTCCTGCCGGACAAGGCCATCGACCTGATCGATGAGGCAGGTGCCCGGTTGCGGATCCGCCGGATGACGGCGCCGCCGGACCTGCGTGAGTTCGACGAGAAGATCGCAGCGGTGCGGCTGGAGAAGGAAGCAGCGATCGACGCCCAGGACTTCGAACGCGCCGCGGGACTCCGCGACGACGAGAAGAAGTTGCTGGCGCGCCGTGCCGAGCGTGAAGCGCAGTGGAAGCAGGGTGACCTGGACGCCGTGGCGGAGGTCGATGAGGAGATCATCGCCGAGGTGCTGTCCACCACCACCGGCATCCCGGTCTTCAAGCTGACCGAGGAGGAGTCCAGCCGGCTGCTCAAGATGGAGGAGGAGCTGGGCAAGCGCTACATCGGCCAGGAAGATGCGGTCAAGGCGCTGTCCCGGTCGATCCGTCGTACCCGTGCGGGTCTGAAGGATCCCAAGCGGCCGAGCGGTTCGTTCATCTTCGCCGGCCCGTCCGGTGTCGGCAAGACGTACCTGACCAAGGTGTTGACCGAGTTCCTGTTCGGGGACGAGGACGCCATGATCACGCTGGACATGAGCGAGTACTCCGAGAAGCACACCGCCTCCCGGCTCTTCGGCTCCCCCGCCCGGCTACGTCGGTTACGAGGAGGGTGGCCAGCTCACCGAGAAGGTGCGCCGGAAGCCGTTCTCCGTGGTGCTGTTCGACGAGATCGAGAAGGCCCATCCCGACATCTTCAACTCGCTGCTGCAGATCCTGGACGAGGGCCGGCTGACCGACGCCCAGGGCCGGGTGGTCGACTTCAAGAACACGGTGATCGTGATGACCACCAACCTCGGCACCCGCGACATCGCCAAGAGCGTTTCCCTGGGCTTCTCCCAGAGCAGCGATGCGGCGGGCAGCTACGAGAAGATGAAGGCCAAGGTCTCCGACGAGCTCAAGCAGCACTTCCGCCCGGAGTTCCTGAACCGCGTCGACGAGATCATCGTCTTCCACCAGCAATCGATCGCCGATATCGAGCGGATCGTCGACCTGTTGGTTGCCGAGATCGAGGAGCGGCTGAGGGACAAGGACATGGACATCGAGCTGACGCCGGCGGCCAAGACCTTGATCGCCAAGCGTGGCTACGATCCGGTGCTCGGCGCCCGACCGTTGCGGCGGGCGCTGCAGCGTGACATCGAGGACATCCTGGCCGAAAAGATCCTCTTCGACGAGGTGAAGCCCGGCGAGATCGTGGTCGTCGATGTCGCACCGGAGGGTTCGGAGTTGCCGTTCTCCTTCACTGGCACGCGCAAGGCCGAGGTGCCAGACACCCCGGTCGGCGTCGGTGCCGGCAATGAGGACGGCGGCGAGCAGGCGTCGTAAGAACCTTCCTCGCTGAGCACGAAGGCCCCGCTGATGTCGCCATCAGCGGGGCCTTCCATTCCGCGAGGGGTCAGATAATCCCGCATCTACGCGGCGTGTCGTCACGGGCCGGAATTCCGGCCCGACGACACGCCGCGCGAATGCGGGATTATCTGACCCCTCGCCAAAGTCAGGGGGCGACGAGGACCTGGCCGGAGCGGATGACCGTACGGGGTCGGCTGTCGTCCCACAACGCCGCCGGATCGGCGAGGACGTCGCCGTCGAGGATCAGCATGTCGCCGACCGCGCCCGGCGCGATTCGACCAAGATCATCGCGCTGGATCAGCTCGGCATTGGTCGCTGTTGCGCACTTGATCGTCTCGAGGACCCCGAGCACCTCGGCCTGCAGGCGCAGGCCGCCGAGTTGCTCGTCCTCCAGTTCGCCCATCAGGTCCGAGCCGAAACCGATCCGGACTCCGGCATCGCGGGCCAGCGCGACGGCCTCCTGGCCGGAGCCGAGGACCTCGTCGTTCTTCTCCACCGACACCGGCGGCAGCCCGAGTGCGGCGGCCCGACGCGACATGGCGTCGTACGCGATCAAGGTCGGCACCAGGTACGCGCCGTGTTCGGCCATCAGCGCTGCGGTCTCGGCGTCGATCAGATTGCCGTGTTCGATGCTCCGTACGCCGTTGATCACCGAATGCCGTACCGATTCCGCCGAATAGGAATGAGCGATGACATAGCTGCCTCGCCGGGTGGCCTCATCGACCACCGTACGGATCTCATCGGCGGAGTACTGCGGGATCGCGATCGGGTCCGACGGTGAGATCACGCCACCCGAGGTCATGATCTTGATCGCGTGAGCACCCTGTCGGAATCGTTCCCGGGTCGCGCGGCGCAGATCATCGACACCGTCGACGACCTCGCTGCCGTGCAGGCAGGCGCTGCTCTCCGGCGGGCGAGGATCGCCGTGCCCACCGGTCTGGCTCAACGGGGCGCCGGTGTAGAGGTACCGCGGGCCCGCGAAGAGCCCTTCCATGCCGGCCCGGGCGAAGGCCGGATCGCCACCGGCGGGATCCCGGACGGTGGTGAAGCCCCGGCGCAGTGCGGCGGTCAGTCGGCGGGCGCCCATCAGTCCGACGTAGGTCATCGGGATACCGCCGCTACCGGTCAGATACGTGGCGAACGCATGACAGTGGGCGTCGATCAGGCCCGGCAGCACCGTCCCGCCGCGGGCGTCGACGACCTGATCGCCGGCCCGCACCTCGGGTCCGATCTCGGTGATTCGTCCGTTGTCGATCCGGATTCCTCCCTCGACCGGTTCGTCGGCCAGGCCGTCGAGGATCAGGGCGTTGATCACGGTCAGATCCGAGTCACCGAACGTTGTCACCCCGTTGCGGGCATTGATCATCGGCATGAGGCCACCCTGCCACAGCCGCTGTGGGAGCGTCGCCCGGGATTCGGGCGCGGTTAGGCTGAACGGGTGAGTGCCGCGGGCGAACTGGTGCGCAGGATCCCGGCCCCGATACTTGTCATCGCCGGCATCATCTCGCTGCAGGTCGGTGCGGCCATCGCCAAGAGCTTCTTCCACGCGCTGTCGCCGACCACGTTCGTCTGGCTGCGGCTGCTCTGCACCGCGATCCTTCTGCTGGCCGTGGCCAGGCCGCGCTTGTCCGGTCGCAGCCGCGGCGATCTTGTCGTCGCGCTGGCGTTCGGCGCCTGTCTGGCGATCATGAACTTCAGCATCTACCACGCGATGGCGCGGATTCCGTTGGGCGTGGCAGTGACGATCGAGTTCCTCGGCCCGCTGGGCGTTGCGATCGTCGCCTCCCGGCGGCTGGCAGACGTGATCTTGGTGGTGTTGGCCGGCGCCGGCGTCGCTCTGCTCGGTTTCGCGCCGCACGGGCTGAACCTTGCCGGTGTGCTCTTCGCGTTGGCAGCGGCGACGAGCTGGGCGGGGTACATCCTGTTGAGCACCGAGACCGGTCGGCGCTGGCCCGGAATCTCCGGACTCGCCGTGGCGAGTGTGGTCGGCGCCCTCGGCCTCGCGGTTCCAGCGATCCTGCAGGCCGGCCAGCGGCTGCTCGATCCGCAGTTGTTGATCATCGGGCTCACCGTCGCGCTGATGTCCTCGGTGATCCCGTACAGCCTCGAGCTCAACGCGCTACGGCGGATCCCCCGCGGCGTCTTCGGTGTCCTGATGAGCCTCGAGCCGGCAGCCGCAGCATTGGCCGGCATGGTGGTGATCGGGGAGTTCCTCAAACCCGGCCAGTGGCTTGCGATCGCCTGCATCATCACGGCTAGTGTCGGTACGACCAGTCTGCTGCGGCGTCCCAGGGGTGATCGATGATCAAAAGGCTGGCGGAGCGCGCTTTCGTCCCGCTGGGGCGGCGGCTGCGCAACAGGCGTCCCGATGAGGCGCTCAGCGTGACCAGGGCTCAGGAGCTCATCACCGACCAGGCGATCGAGCTGCGATCGGACACCTTCGGCAACGGTGAGGTGATCCCGGACCGGTGCTGCGGCTTCCTGATCGGGTCCGACACATCGCCGCACCTGACCTGGGGTCGGTTGCCGGAGAACACCGAAGCGCTGCTGTTGATCATCGAGGATGTGGATACACCGACCCGCGAGCCGGCGATCCACACGGCCGTGGTCTTCGCCGCCGATCGCCGGGAGCTCGCCGAGGGCGAGTTGGTGCCCGGCCGCCGGTTCAGCTTCCTGCACCACCGGCCGGGCAGGGCCCGCTACTTCGGCCCGAGGCCGATCCCGGGCCACGGTGCGCACCGCTACCGGTTCCACCTGTACGCACTGGACTCGCGGATCCGGCTCGGCGGGCTGAGAAGAGTTGATCAATTACCTGCGGCGGTGGCCGGCCACGTTCTCGCGGCCGGGATGCTGGAGGGTACCCGCACCGCTCCCTGATCACGGCGCGACGGACAAGCCACGGATGATCTTGGTGATCTTGATCGGTAGGTCGAGTCGCCGGCACCCGAAACCAGCTAGATCCCGATGTCCGACAGTGGTGACGATCCGCCGAATCGGTGGGCGGTCACCGAGACCGACTGTTCCAACAGGAAGGGCAAGAGCTCCAGTCGTCCCGCCACCGTCACCGGGTCGTCCCAGATCGCCAGTTCCGGGGACCCTCCGGCGGCAGCCAGTGCAGCCCGCCCGTCGGCGCCGACGAGGCGCACCCGGCCGGTGACGCCCGCCAGCTCCTGCTGCCAGTCGTCGTCGGACTGTTCGTGGACGGCGATCCCGAGATCGGCGAGGGCCCCGACGACGGCGTCCGGGAGGGGCGCACCCGCGGAGACGGTGAACCTCGCCCGGCTCAGCAGTCCGGCCGCAATGACACGAAGCGCGTCTCGCAACGACGCTCCCTCGGCGATCCGGACGGCGCATTCGGCCGGGCGGTAGCGGAAGACGTTGCGCTCGACGCCGAGCTCGGAGACGTCCCGGGAGACGCCGAACTCGGCCGCCCAGACCCGCGCGTCATCGTCGACCGCGCGTCGGAACCAAGCGGCGGCGTTCCGGTCCGAACTCAGCGCCTCGAGCGCTGCGGTGAGGTACGCCTGCAACCGCATCGTCGGTGTGACGGCATTTCCGCCATGGGCAGTCCGCGCTGCATGATCAACCGACGACTCGTGATCGACATCCTCCACTGCTGCCCAGCGACCGAGGCGGACCAGGTAGTTCGGGCCGCCCGCCTTGGCACCGGTGCCAACGGAGGAGCGCTTCCAGCCGCCGAAAGGCTGGCGGCGGATGATCGCCCCGGTAGTACCGCGGTTGACGTAGAGGTTGCCCGCCTGGACGCGTTCCATCCAGGTCTGCACCTCGGACACATCGAGGGAGTGCAGGCCGGCGGTCAGCCCGTAGTCGACCGCATTCTGCAACTCGATCGCCTCGTCGAGGTCCGCGGCGTACATGATGCCCAGCACCGGACCGAAGTATTCGGTGCGATGGGTCTGAGAGCCCGGCCGGACCCCGGCCCGCACCCCCGGCGACCACAGCCGGCCGGACTCGTCGAGCTGCCGAGGAGTGATCAGCCACTCCTCGCCCGGGTCCAGCCTTGTCAGACCGTGCAGCAGCTTGCCCCGCGCGGGACCGATCAGCGGACCCATCCGGTTGGCAGCATCCTGGGGGTAGCCGACCCGCATCGACGTGACGGCGTCGACCAGCTGGCTGCGGAACCGCCGGGAGGAGCGCAGACTGCCGACCAGGATGGCCAGGCTTGCCGCGGAACACTTCTGGCCGGCGTGGCCGAAGGCGCTGTTGACGAGATCGGAGACGGCAAGATCAAGATCGGCGCTCGGTGTGATGATCATCGCGTTCTTGCCGCTGGTCTCCGCGACCAGCGGTAGATCGGGGCGGAAGCTGCGGAACATCTCCGCGGTCTCGTACGAGCCGGTGAGGATCACGCGGTCGACGGCGGGATGCGCGATCAACTCTCGGCCAAGGGTTCCTTCCTCGATGTCGGCCAGAGCGAGGACGTCGCGGGGCACGCCCGCGTCCCACAACGCGTGGGCGAACACCGCGCTGCATCTGCGTGCTTCGGGCGCCGGTTTGAGCAGGACCGCCGATCCGGTGGCCAGCGGTGCCGCGGTCGTTCCGAATGGGATGGCGACCGGGAAGTTCCACGGCGGCGTGACTGCGGTGACCCGGGCGGGCGCGAACCGGGCGCCGGCGACCCGGCCGAGCTGAAGGCCGAGTTCGGCGTAGTAGTGCGCCATGTCGATGGCCTCGCTCACCTCCGGATCGGATTCGGAGATCGTCTTGCCGGTCTCGGCAGCCATCACTTCGATGAGCTCGTCCCGCCGGGCGGCCAGCAGGTGTCCGGTTCTGCGCAACACGGCGGACCGCTCGATATCCGGCAGCGCAGCCCAGCGGGCGGCGCCGGCGGTCAGCGTGCGCAACAGATCCTCCAGTTGCGTTTCCTCGGTCAGCTTCGCTGCGCGGATGGCGTCCTCGCCGGCCGTCGATTCCTTGATCCTGCTGAGGGTGGCCGTTGCCCAGTCGCGGTTGGCCGGCAGCGAGGGATCGGTGTCGGGGACGTTGGCGAAGCCTGCGTGGTGGGGATCCTCGGTGATGGCGGCGAGCCGTTCGCGGTTACGGTCCTGGGTCCGGTTCCGTTCGGGGATCTCGGCGTCGAGCAGGTCGAGCGACTCGAGGAAGCGGCGGTATTCACGCTCACGCAGCGATTCGTCCGTGCCGAGGTTGTGCACCGCCGACATGAAGTTCTCACTCGACGCGTTCTCCTCCAACCGGCGGACCAGATAGGCGATCGCCACGTCGAACTCGCGCGGGTCCACCACCGGCGTGTAGAGCCGAAGATCACCGACCGTGTGCAGTACGGCCGCTGCCTGCGGCGTGGCCATTCCGAGCAGCATCTCGTAGTCGATGGAGTCGGTGACCCCGCGCTGTTGGGCCAGTAGCCAGCTGTAGGCGATGTCGAACAGGTTGTGGCCGGCGATGCCGATGCGCACGGCGTCGAGCCGGACAGGATCCAACGCCCGGGAGAGCATGCGCAGATAGTTGGCGTCGGTCTCGGCTTTGCTGCCGAAGGTCGCCAACGGCCAACCGTGGACAGCCGAGTCGACCCGCTCCATCGCCAGGTTGGCGCCCTTCACCACGCGGATCTTGATCGGTGCTCCACCGCGACGCCGCCGCGCAATCGCCCATTCGGTCAGCCGGTCCAGCGCCGGCAGGGCGTCGGGCAGGTAGGCCTGCAGCACGATCCCGGCGGAGTAATTGATCAGGGACGGCTGGTCGAGCAGCCGCTGGAAGGCTTCGATCGTCAGATCGAGATCGCGGTACTCCTCCATGTCCAGGTTGATGAAGGTCGGCGGGTCCGATGCTGCGGCCGTCTCGTACAGCGGAGTCAACCGGGCGACGATCTTCTCGACGGTCTCCTCGAACGACCACAGGATGATCTGGCTGGCTACGCTCGACACCTTGATCGAGACGTAGTCGACGTCGGGCCGGGTGAGGAGGGCGCGGGTGCCCTCCAGACGCCGGTCGGCTTCCTGATCACCGAGGACGGCCTCGCCGAGCAGATTGAGGTTGAGCTTGTCACCGCGAGCCCGTAGCTTGGCGATCGCTCTGCCGAGCTGCGCCGGCCGTGCGTCGAGGATGAGATGGCCGACCATGGTGCGCATCGTCCGGCGGGCGATCGGGACGACGAGCTGCGGCAGGATCCGGCCGACGATTCCGCCGGCTCTGATCGCCAGCCGCATCCATGGCGGCAGGAACCGCGGCGCGATCGGGGAGAGGTTGGCCAGGCCGCGTGCGGCGACCCGATGATCCTGCGGTCGTAGGACTTCATCGACGAATCGCACGGTGAATTCCAGCCCGTTGTCCTCGCTCAGCACACCCGCCAACCGGCGGGCGACCGCATCCGGCGGGAACTGCTCGGCCGCCGCGATCCATTGATCGACGAGGCTGCGTACCTCCTCCACCGCAACGCCGTTCGGGGCTTGTGCCGGTGAACCCATCCACTACCTTCCGCGATCACGTACCGGTCTTTCCGGACGCTCGGATTCAGTATCGCGACAGACGATCCTCACCGATAGCGAGGAAAAGTCACGGTGATCGTTCGACAATACCGAACGATCCAGTCCAATGCCGCGAACGCGGCCCCGCAGGGCGCGGGCGGCAGGCGATCAGGCCAGGCGTGTTGACCGAGATCTTGCGCGCTGTGGTGAAGACCCGACGTTCCGGCCACGGTTCGGCGCAGCCGGAATTCGTGCAACAGCAGCAACCGATGCAGGGTGAGCACGTGATCGCTCCCCTCGGCGCGTACGCATCGCCGGTCGGCTCAGAATATGAAGCCTTTTGGGAACGGGTCGCTCGGGTCGAGCAGGAACTGGCTCAGCGCACTGACCCAGGCCCGCCCGGTGATCGTCGGTACCACTGCTCGACGCTCGCCGACCGTGGTCTCGGCGACCAGTCGCCCGATGAAGTGGCCGCCGATGAACGACTCGTTGTCGAAATCGGTGCGCAGCGGCAGCTCACCGCGCGCCCAGAGCTCGGCCATCCTCGCCGACGTGCCGGTGCCACAGGGTGAACGGTCGAACCACCCGGGATGGATCGCCATCGCGTGCCGCGAGTGTCGGGCATCCGAACCGTGGGCGATGAACTCGACGTGGTGACAGTGATCGACTCCGGCGATCTCGGGATGGTGTGGCGGGTCGGTCCGGTTGATAGCGCCCATGATCGCCAAACCTGCCGAAAGGATGTCGGCCTGCCGGCCGCGGTCGAACGGCAGCCCGACATCGTCGAGGTTGACCATCGCGTAGTAGTTGCCGCCGAAGGCCAGCGAGTACGGCACGGTTCCGTAGCCCGGTACGTCGATCTTGCTGTCCAGCCGTTCGGCGAACGCCGGTACGTTCTCGATCGTGACCGAGTCGGCGTGACCGTCCGACACGGCAACGGTGGCGATCACCAGACCCGCCGGGGTGTCCAGTCGGATGGTCGTCGTCGGTTCGGTGACCTCGACCATGCCGGCCTCGACCAGCGCTGTTGCCACGCCGATGGTGCCGTGCCCGCACATCGGCAGGCAGCCGGACACCTCGATGTAGACGACGCCCCAATCGGCGTCGGGTCTCGTCGACGGCTGCAGGATCGCTCCGCTCATCGCGCCGTGTCCCCGCGGCTCGTCCATCAGGAAGTGCCGGAGGTGATCGAGATGCTCGATGAAGTAGAGCCGCCGCTCGTTCGCAGTCGCCCCTGGGATCGTCCCGACACCACCGGTGACGACGCGTGTCGGCATGCCCTCGGTGTGGGTGTCGATACAGGAGATGATCTTGGCCGACCGCATGATCAGTTCGGCTTCAGATCGGTCGGGGTGCGCTCGGCGAGGACCTTGATCGCGTGCTCCATCTCGGAGCGGATCTGGGCCTCGTGCTCTGCGGTGAGCGGCCCGCGCGGCGGGCGGCACGGTCCGCCGTACCTGCCGACCATGTCCATCCCGAGCTTGATCGCCTGGACGAATTCGGTACGGGAGTCCCAGCGGAACACCGCCACCAGGTGCCGGTACAGCTCGCGGGCCTCGTCGATCCGCCCGGTCCGGACGAGGTTGTAGAGCTCGACCGATTCGGCGGGGAAGGCGTTCGGGAAGCCGGCGAACCAGCCCACAGCACCGTCGATCAGATACTCGAAGAGCAGGTCGTCCGCGCCGGCGATGACGTCGACGTCGCACCGCTCGGTGATCTCGAAGGCACGCCGTACGTCCCCGGAGAATTCCTTGATCGCAACGACGTTGTCGATCCGAGCGATCTCGGCGACCACGTCGGGCTTGAGGTCCACCTTGGTATCGATCGGGTTGTTGTAGAGCATCACCGGCAGACCGACCGAGGCGACCTCGGCGTAGTGGTCGATCACCTGGGACGGGCTGGCCCGATACATCGTCGGCGGCAGGCACAGCACAGCGTCCGCACCGTCCTCCGCCGCAAGCTCGGCCCATCGCTTGGCCAGGTGGGAGCCCGGTGCATGGACGCCGGCGATCACGATTCCGCGTCCGACCGCGGCGTCGACGGCGGTCTTGACCACGGCACGCCGTTCGTCGTCGGTCAACGACGAATACTCGCCGAGCGAACCATTCGGGCCGACACCGTGACAGCCGTTGCTGATCAACCAGTCGCAATGCTCTGCATACCGGTCGTGGTCCACGGCGAGTCCGGCCAGGGCCGACGGATCCTCCCGGTAGGGGAGGGCGGTCGCGACGACCACGCCGCCGAGATCAGGGTTGCTCATCTGTCCTCTTCCTGCTGATAGTCGGCTTCGGATAACTTCTCTGGTTCTGTGGCGAGTTCTGCGACTCGGATCGGAACGGCTATCGGGCGGCGGTCGATGATCACGCCATCGGTCCGTGCCAGGTCACCGGCGCCCGACATCAACTCCTCGACCGTACGGCCGCAGACGCGGCCCTGGCACGGTCCCAGGCCGATCCGGGTGGTCAGCTTCGCCGGACGGAGCCCGTCGGTGCCCGTGGCTTCGAGGATCGATCGCAGGCGGCCGTAGCGCACCTCTTCGCAGCGGCAGATGACCGTGTCCTGGGTCAGCCAGGATGTCCAGCTGCTGCCGATCCGGTGTCCGTCGCGGATGGCCGCGGACAGGTGGCGCAGCGTGGCGCGTCGGCGCCGCGCCGGACCCAGTACGCGATCGGTCACCGCGCCGCCGGCGGCGACATGGCCGGCGATTCGGCCCTCGGCCAGGGCCACATCCGAGCCGCCGATCCCGGTCGTCTCGCCGGCGGCGTACACATCGGTGACGCTGGTCTGCTGGGCATCGTCCACCGTGACGAACCGGGCCGGGCTGATGACGCAGCCGGCGGCGATCGCCAGTTCGAGCCGGGGAGTGAAGCCATGAGTGACGCAGACCGCATCGGCTTCCAGGTATTCGGCGGTGCCCGGGACGGGACGCCAGTTCACGTCGATCCGGCTGACGGTCACACCCGTCACCGTCTCGTCGCCGTGAGCCCGGACAATGGCCCGCCCGGTTCGGTAGGGGATCCTCCCGCGGGCGAGCCGTCCGAGGTAGCCAGCCAGTTCGGGCACCTTCGGTGCCAACCACGGCGACCTGGGCAACCAACCGGACGCGATGGCGCGGGACGTGGCGGACTCGAAGACCCCGACCACGTTCGCCCCGGCCGCGGTCAGTGAGGTCGCGACCGGCAGCAGGAACGGGCCGGCGCCGGCCACGACCACGCGCTTGCCGACGGCAACGCCTTCTGCTTTGGCCATGGCCTGGGCGGCACCGCCGGTGAAGACTCCCGGAAGATCCCAACCAGGGAAAGGAAGGGTGCGGTCGTGAGCGCCCGTGGCGATGATCAGGGCGTCACCGCGGACAGTGATCATCTGACGTCCGGGCCCGTCGGCGGGGCCGACGGCTGCCTGCACCTGCGGTCCGTGCTGACCATGATCGATGGCCCAGACCTGCGCTTCGGCGATCACGGTGGCAGACGGGTCGCTGCTGATTCGGTCGGACAGTTCCAGGAAGGTCTGCCAGCCATGTTGCAGGCCGGTGTCGGTCGCCGAGCGTTCGGCCGGGTGTCTCCAGAACTGTCCGCCCAATCGCGCTGCCGCCTCCAGCAGCGTCACCCGCGCACCGCGGTCCAGGGCAGCGGCTGCTGCGGCAAGACCGGCTGGTCCGCCGCCGATGATGATCACGGTCCGGGTCATCACGACCTCGTCACCGAACGGGGCAGGGTCTCGTCCTGGAACTCGATCACGTCACCGTCGACGACCGGGCGTTGGCAGGCCCGGATGTCGCGGATCCCGTTGACGGTGACCAGGCAGTCGAAGCAGACGCCGATGCCGCAGAAGAGTCCGCGCGGGCGTCGGTCGCGTGCCGTGGTCCGCCAGCTGCGGCGTCCGGAGGTCAGCAGGGCACCGGCGATCGTCTGTCCCCGGCGGGCCACCAGCGGCGTCCCGTCGACGGTGAGCCGGGGTTCGGTCGGATCGGGTGCGTCGGTCATCGGTCACCCACCGATGCCGGCTCCCCAAGACGGGACGGCGCGTACGGGGCGGGATCGACCGGCGGGGGTGTCTCGGTGATCAGGCTGGTGATCAGATCAGCGGTGCCGATCGACAGGCCGATCCCGGCGCCTTCGTGGCCGGTCGCGTGCCACAGCCCGGGCATCCTGGGGTCGGGCCCGATGACCGGAAGATGATCAGGCATGAACGGTCGGAAGCCGCCGTAGGTGCGCATCACCGAAGCCGTGGCCAGGAAGGGAAAGATGGTGATCGCCTTGCGCGCGATCTCCCGCGCGCCGGCAAGATCGAGAGACTGGTCGAAACCGCTCTGCCGGCGGGATGATCCGATCAGCACGGTCCCGGCGGCGGTGGATTCGATGACACTCGAGGTCTGCAGACCTTCATCGTCCGAGCCGACCGCGGCGACGTAGTCCGCGTCGTACACCTTGTGGACGATCGTCTGCGGCATGGGAGTGGTGACCAGGAGGACACCGCGACGCGGTCGGACCGGAAGCCAGCTGCCGAGGTCCTCGGCAACCTGGGCCGACCACGGACCACAGGCGATGATCACCACACCGGCTGAAAACCTGCTGTGGAGGGTTCGGACACCGGTGATCCTGCGGTCGGGTGCGGTGATCGCGTCGAGCACCTCTTCGCCGAAGATCGTTCGGGCGCCGAGTCGGCGGGCGGCGGCGAGGAACGCCTCCGTCGCAATCACCGGCTGGACCTGGGCGTCCTGGGGGTAGTGGACCGCGGCGGTGATCACCGGGTTGAGCTGTGGTTCGAGGCGTAACGCCTCGGCGTGATCAACTTCGACGGCGGTGACCCCGGTAGGCCGTTGGGTTCGCGCGAGATCAAGCAGTGGCTTGACACCTGCGTCCGTTGTGGCCACGACCAGGCCGCCCTTGCGGTCGTACTCGATCGAGGGGAAGCCGCGCGGCAGATGTTCGCGCAGTTCGTCGGTGATCCGCTCCCAGCGGTCCGAGGAATACAGCCCAAGGCTGAGCTCCGGCCCCGGTTCCTTGTCCGAGAGGAGGATGTTGCCTTCGCCCTGGCCGCTGGTACCCGATGCTGCGGATCGCGCTTCGATCACCGTCACGGACATCCCGGCCCGGCTCAGGGCATAGGCACACGCGGCGCCGATGATTCCGGCGCCGACGACGATGGCGTCGGATGACGGCGTGAAGATCACTAGGCAGTACCATGTCACACATCGGTTGCCGCTTCAAACACCAGGATATGTGAGGTGTGATGGATGGTTTCCCGGACGATTGCCGGCTTCGCGCGGCTCCAGAAGCGGGAGTCCCTGCGCGACTCCGTCGGCAACGCCCTACGGGCCGCGATCGTCTCCGGGGCAATGCGTCCCGGAGACGTGCACTCGGCCCCCGCGATCGGCAACATGCTCGGTGTCTCCCCGACGCCGGTTCGTGAGGCGATGCTCGATCTCGTCCGGGAGGGCATGGTCGAAGCCCTGCCCAACAAGGGCTACCGTGTCACCGAGATCAGCGATGCGGACCTGGACGCGATCGCGGCAGTACGGCAACTGCTCGAGCCGCCGGTCGTCGGCGAGACCACCCCGATGATCCCGGCCGAGGACCTGCCCGCACTGCGCAGGCTCGCCGAGGCGATCGTCGAGGCGGTCGAGCGGGAGGATCTGGTCGGGTACATCGAAGCCGATCGGGTGTTCCACCTGTCCCTGCTGGAGCACGCACACAATCCGGTGTTGAGCACCATCGTCTCTGATCTCCGTACCCGGACCCGCCTGCTCGGTCTGACTCCGCTGCTGGAGTCCGGGCAGTTGCGGGCCTCTGCGGCCGAGCACCACGAACTCCTCGATCTGATCGAGGCTCGCGACGGTGCGGCGGCCGAGGCCCTGATGCACCGGCACATCGCCCATGTCCGCTCCGAATGGGCCGGTCCCCGCTCCCCGGACGCCGCGCCGGCTCCGAGTCAGGTTCCTGACCAAAGGTTTTGAACATCGCAAGTTCTTTGATCATCGAAAGGATTGAATAGGTGACCGTCGACACGGCCAACGAGAAGCCTGACACGGCAACGGGCGACAAGCCCGAACCGACCGACAACCTGGTGACTACCAACCACACCCTCACCGGCTCCGACTGGGAGCTGGAGTACGAGGCGATCACCGGCACGATGGTGATCAACGAAGAGCACTTGGAGGACGACACGTTCTCCGGACACAAGCCCAAGGCCGAAGTGTTCGTGACCTCCTACATCGCCAAGGGCGGTGACAGCAGCAGGCCGGTGGTGTTCGCCTTCAACGGCGGCCCGGGATCGAGTTCGGTGTGGTTGCATCTCGGCCTCTTCGGTCCCCGTCGGGTGCTCGCCGGCGACGTCGACGACCCGCAGACCGCGCCGTACGGGTTGACCGACAACACCGAGACCCTGCTGCGCTACGCGGATCTGGTGTTGATCGATCCGATGACCACCGGCTATACCCGCAGCGTCGTCGGCGGCAAACCGAAGGAGTATCACGGCTACACCCGGGATCGTGATCTTGTCGGCGAAGTGATCAGAATCTGGCTCGGCCGCCACCAGCGCTGGCTGTCGCCGAAGTTCCTGGCCGGCGAGTCGTACGGCACGACGCGAGCGGCGTCGCTGGCCGGACACCTGATCACCCGGCACGGCATCGCCCTGAACGGGATCATCCTGATCAGCGCGGTCCTGGATTTCGGCACGATCCGGTTCACCCGCGGCAACGACCTGCCCTACATCCACTTCCTGCCCACCTATGCTGCAACTGCCGCCTACCACCAGGGGTTGGGCGTCGCCGAGGTCGAGGAACGGATCGAACGAGCCAGACGGTTCGCCACCGACACCTACGCTCCCGCACTGGCCCGAGGCTCGCGGTTGACCGCCGACGAACGCTCGGCGCTGGCCGGTGAGATGTCGGAGCTGATCGGGCTGGATCCCGGCTACATCGAACGCGCCCGCTTCCGGATCGAGCACAGGCACTTCTTCGCCGAGTTGTTGAGGGACCGCGGCCTGGACACCGGCCGCCTGGACACCCGGTTCACCATGGCCCCGGCCAATCTGAACAACGAGGTGCAGGAGACCGATCCCTCGCACATGTTCATCTTCTTCCCGTACACGGCGGCGTTCAACCAGTACGTGCGCGCCGAGCTCGACTTCCACAGCGACCTCGAGTACGAGATCCTCACCGGCCGTGTCCAGCCGTGGTCCTACAAGGAATTCGAGGGCCGGGCGGTCACCACGACCGAGGAGCTTTCGGCGGCCCTGCGGGCCCAACCGGACCTGCGGATCTACGTCGGGTTCGGCTACTACGACGCGGCAACCCCGTTCTCGGCCAGCGAATACGTGCTTGATCATCTGGACGTACCGGACGAGGTGGCCGACAAGATCGTCAGGAAGTACTATCCGGCCGGGCACATGACCTACGTGCACGAGGAGTCCCGGATCGTCCAATCCGCCGACATCGCAGCCTTCGTCCGTGGGGAGAGCGGTGAGTGATCTTGACGGCAGGACCACGTACGAGACCTTCTGCAAGATCGCCGAGGCGGAGTGGACCTGGCGGCAGGAGCAGTTTCCCGATCATTCGCTGGACGAACCGCTCACCCCGCGGCTGCCGGACGTCGGACCGGAGGCGCAACGGCGCCGGCTCGACCGCTGGCGGGAGGTCGATGGTCAACTGGACGGCATCGACAGGTCGGCGCTGACCGCCGAACAGGCCCAGGACTTCGACGTGTACCGCTACCAGATCTCCACGTTGATCAGCCGGCAGGACCATCGGATGTTCGAACGACCGGCCAACGCCGATTCCGGTTTCTGGATGGAACTCGGCGCGCAGTCGCGCCGACGGCTCGGCTCCGTGGACGAGGTGCAGGCCTACATCGAGTGGATCCAACAGATCCCCGGCTATGTCGAACACAACATCGCGAACATGCGGGCCGGCGCCGGCCGCGGCTTCGCACCGGCGCAGATCTCCATGATCGGCAGGGAGGCGACCATCCGGGCGGTGGCCGAATCCTCCGCGGAGGAGACCGGTTTCTTCCAGCCGTTGACCACCCTGCCGGGATCGATCGCCGACCGTGATTGGTTGATCACCACAGGCCGCCGAATGATCACCGACGACGTACTCCCGGCGTACCGCCGACTGCTCGACTTCTTCACCGACGAGTACTTCCCTCGGCTGCCGACCGGCATCGCAGCGATCGATGGGCCGGGTGGTGAGGAGTTCTACGCCTGCCAACTGCGCGAGTACGCCACAACAGGGCTGACCGCCGAGCAGATCCATCAGATCGGCCTGGAACACGTGGCGGCGATCAGATCGGAGATGGCCGAGGTCGCCGGCTCGGTCGGGTTCCTCGACGCCGACGCCATGCTGGCCTTCATGCGGAGCGACCCGAAGTTCTACGCAAACACCCCGGCCGAGCTGCTGCACTTCGCCGCCTGGCAGGCCAAGAAATTCGACGCGGTCGCTCATCACTACTTCGGCCGGTTGCCGCGGATGCGGTTCGGCATCGAGGAGCCGCCCCCGGATCTGGCGCCTTTCTACACGTTCGGCCGCGGCGGACCGCACCGTTACATCCTCAACACCTACAACCTGGCAGCCCGCCCGCTGTACTCGATCCCGGCGCTGACCCTGCACGAGGCGGCGCCGGGTCACGCGTTCCAGATCCCGTTCGCGCTGGAGCAGACCCAGCATCCCGAATACCGGCAGAAGGTCTACATCTCCGCCTACGGCGAAGGGTGGGGGCTGTACAGCGAGCGGCTCGGCGTCGAGATGGGGATCTACGAAACGCCGTTCGAGATGATGGGCATGCTCAGTTACCAGATGTGGCGGGCGGTGCGGCTGGTGATCGATCCCGGGATGCACGCCCTGGGCTGGAGTCGGGAACGCGCCCAGGATTATCTACGCGACAACACCGCGATCAGTGATCATGAAATCGTCACCGAGGTCGACCGCTACATCGCCTGGCCGGGGCAGGCGACCGCATACTACCTGGGGATGCTCAAGATCACCGAGGCCCGGCAGCGGGCGGAACAGGCGCTCGGCGCAGCCTTCGACCTCCGCCACTTCCATGATCAGATCCTGTCGCTGGGCAGTGTCCCGTTGCCGGTGATCGACAACGCGGTCGAGGCGTTCATCGCCCGAGGCGGTACGTCACCCTTCATCGACAGCTGATCAACGGCCCGGAGTCAGTGCCCGAAGACGTCGGAATCAGTGACTGCCGCCTCGCCCCGATCGAGGCCGCTGATCGCGGCCAGCTCGTCGGAGGTCAGATCGAAGTCGAAGATGGAGATGTTCTCTTTGATCCGCTGGGGTGAGGAGGACTTCGGCACCGTGACGTAGCCCTGCTGCGTCTGCCAACGCAACACGATCTGGGCCGGTGTCCGCTGGTACCGCGCGGCCAGTTCGGTGATCACCGGTTCGTCGAGCAGCTCTCGGGGACTCAGCGGGCTCCAGCACATCGTGATGATCCGGTGCTCGGCGTGATACCCCACCGGGCCACTGCGCACCTTGTAGGGGTTCAGGTTGATCTGGTTGACGTCCGGAACGACTCCGGTGGCGTCGATGATCCGATCGAGATGCGCAGGTTTGAAGTTCGAGGTTCCGATCGCCCGGACCGATCCCGCCTCGAGCAGTTTCGCCAGGCCCCTCCAAGCGTCGACGTACTGGTCCTGCGCCGGATTCGGCCAGTGGATCAACAGCAGGTCGATGTAGTCGACACCGAGCCGTTGGCAGCTGTTCTCGAAGGCCTGCCGCGCGCCGTCGACGCTGTGCCAGCGCTTGTTGAACTTGGTGGTGATGAACACCTCCTCGCGCGGGACGCCGGAATCCCGCAGCCCCTGACCGACGCCCTGCTCGTTGTGGTAGTTCTCGGCGGTGTCGAGCAACCGGTAACTCGACTCGAGTGCAGCCCGGACGGCGGCGGCGGTGTCGGAATCGTTCATCGGTGACGTGCCCAGGCCGAGGGTCGGCATCTGGGCGCCGTGCAGGAGACCAATGGTCGGAGCGGTGACGGTCATGCCATCAGACTACGGACCGCCCCGAGCACGGCCGTCCCGGGGCGGAACGGGGTCAGGTCGGCAGCATGAAGCGGTCGTCGGATCGCGACACCACGAGGCGGTCGATGATCAAGGACGCCAACGCCCGCTCGCGCTGGGCGGCATCGGGCCAGGCCAGCCGGAGTTCCTCGGCGGACACCGGCTCGTCAGTTGACCGGAGAACCGCCAGCAGCGCGCCACGACACTGCCGGTCGGTGCCCTGATAGCGCTGCCCGACGCGCGGGGGGCCGGCGTACCGCGGATGCCCGGCAGTCCGCCAGGCACACAACGTCCGCACCGGGCACTGATCGCAACGCGGGCTGCGGGCGGTGCATACCAGGGCACCGAGTTCCATCGACGCCACCGCCCACCGGGCGGCGCGATCGGACCGGGCGGGCAGGAACCGGGCGGCCAGGTCACGCTCGGCTGCAGTGGGGCCGGCGTGCGGAAACTCAACACCGGTGGCGATCCTGGCCTGCACCCGGCGAACGTTGGTGTCAAGGACGACATGACGGCGGCCGAACGCGAAACTGGCGATCGCGGCAGCGGTGTACGAGCCGACGCCCGGGAGGGCCAGCAGGCTGTGATAGTCATCCGGCACCTCGCCGCCGTGATCGTCGCGGATCGCGGTCGCCGCCTGGTGCAGGCGGAGGGCTCGGCGCGGATAGCCGAGACGTCCCCAGGCTCGTACGGCGTCACCACCCGGCGCTTCGGCCAGAGCGACGGGCGAGGGCCAGCGTTGCATCCACTCCTGCCAGGGCTGCAGCACCCGGGCGACCGGGGTCTGCTGCAACATGAACTCGCTGACCATGATCGCCCACGGACCCGCGTCCGGTCGACGCCACGGCAGATCGCGGGCTGCGTGCCGATACCAGCGCAGCGTCCTGCTCACCACGTCCGCATACTCCACCGGGCCACCGTAATCACCCCCAACGTCGCGCCGACGTCGGGCATCCACGGCGTGGCATACCCGGTCGGCGCGCGCGGCATGCCTATCGTCGCGCCATGGGTGGGGTGATGCGGCCGGTCGGCCCGGAATCCGCAGAGACCTATTGGGTGCGCCGCGCCGTGGTGGTCGGCGTGATGCTGCTGCTGCTGATCATCGTGTTGATCTTCCTGGTCAATCTCGGCGGAAGCCCTGGTCAGGCCGCCGCGCCGCCCACCCATTCAGCGATCCCGGCCGTCACTCCGTCCGCCACACCGTCCGCCACGGCGTTGACCAGCGGGTCCGGCACAGGCAGTGCACTGGCATCCGCAACGCCGTCCGCAAGTCCGACGCTGTCGCCGAGTCCGACCCCGGGTTCGACCCAGACGCCTACCGGCTCCAGCCCGACGGCCGACTCGACGCAGCGTCCGTCGGCCACCGCCTCGGCACGAACCTCGGCAAAGAGTCCGGCAAAGACCTCGGCTACGGCAACTCCGACGAGCAAGGATTCCAAGGGCTCCGACAAGGGCTCAACCAAGAACGCCGGAAAGCCGGCCGGTCCTGCGCCGAAGAAGCCGAGTGCGTCAGCGTCGCCAGACCCCGCCTGCACAGCAGACCAACTCGCGGGGACACTGAAGAGCAAGACCCACACCGTCGACATCGGAGCCAAGGTCACCTTTGAGGTGTCCTACGTCAACCGTTCCGACCAGTCCTGTTCGCTGGCGATCAACCCCGATGACTACCGGCTGCGGATCTATTCCGGAAGCGACCGCATCTGGTCGACCGAGGACTGCACCAGGCTTGTGCACAAGGCCGACACCACGCTCGAGCCCGGTGAGGGCGTCGGCTGGTCGGTGACCTGGAACGGCAAGCGGTCGGCCCAGGACGAGACGTGCGCCAACCGGCCGGAGACACCCCGGCCCGGCTACTACCACGCGCTCTCCAGGCTCAAAGGCGCCCCGGCACGGGACTACCTGTTGATCTTGAAATAAGTCGGTGCGGCGATCGGCCCGATCAGCCGAGCCGTTCGGCGTAGGCCGACTCCGCCAGCCGGGTCAGCCCCTCGCGGATCAACCGGGCACGGCTCTCGCCGACGCCCTCGACCTCCTGCAACTCCGCCGTGGTCGCGCCGAAGATGCCCTGCAGGTTTCCGAAATGCTCCACCAGTCGGGCGCCGTAGGCGGTCGGCAGCCGGTTGATCTGCGCCAGTTGCCGATAGCCGCGGGCGCTCAGCCGGGTGTCGAGGTGCGCATTGGCGAAGCCGAGTGCGCGAGCGACCTCGCCGGTCTCCAGCAGTTTGCCCGTTGTCAGTCCGGCCAACGCCGCAAGATCAAGACCGGTCCCGTCGGACGGGCCGTAATCCATCGAAAGCAGCTCAACAAGCTCGTCCAGCCCGGCACCCAACTCCGACAACTGCAACGCCAGCAGCCGTCCGTCGGTGCCCAATTCCAACACGTACGCCTCGATCTCGCTCTGCAGCCGGCGGATCATCTCCAACCGTTGTGCGACCAACGCCAGGTCCTTGATCGTCACCTGATCCTCGACTTCGAGCACCGACAACCGACCGATGACCTGCCAGAGCCGTTCCCGATAGCGTTCCAAGGTCTGAACCGCCTGATTGGCCCGACTGAGCACCTGCTCCGACGTCTCCAGTTGCCGCCGGACACCGTCGATGAAGAGCGCGATCGTCGACATCGACGCTGAGACGGTGGCGACGGGGATCCCGGTCTGCCGGGAGACCCGGTCCGCGGTCCGGTGGCGGGTGCCGGTCTCCACCGTCTCCAGCTGGGGATCCGGCATCAGGTGCACTCCGGCCCGGACGATGCGGGACAGATCGCTGGTGATCACGATTGCGCCGTCCATCTTGGCCAGTTCGCGCAGCGCCGTCGGCGTGTACGGCACGTCAAGGACGAACCCGCCGGTACACAACGCGATCACCTCATTGGTGTCGCCCAGCACCACCAGGGCGCCGGTTCGGCCGCGCAGGATCCGCTCGAACCCGTCACGGAGTCCAGTGCCGGGCGCGAGCCGGGCGAGATACTCCAGTTCCCGCGTACGCTGCTCCGGATCCGGTGCCACAGATTCACCTCGCTGCACGCCACCCAAGCGTGACTCGTCCGACGGATGGTCCGCGCGTCATCGTACGGGACGGCCCGGCGGACCCCGGCGCGGTCACTCGGTGGCCGGGAACTGGGGCTCCAGCTCCTTCAACACCTGAGCCAGACGATCCTTGCGCAGCAGTGGTGGGTCGGCGATGGAGTCCTCCGCAGCCTCCGGCTCCCCACCGGCAGTCCGGCGGTCGGTCGGCAACAACCCGAGAACCGCCAGCGCATGTCCGATCGTGGTGACGCGATGGACGGTCATGCCGTTGCGAGCTTCCTGTCCACCGACCCGATCCCGCCCGGACTCGGTCGGAACGACGGCCTCGGTGAATCCAAGTCGCGCGGCTTCGATCAGGCGGCGATCGGTACCGGGCACGCGGCGCAGCTCCCCGGCAAGCCCGATCTCACCGAGCGCGACCAGCGACCGGGGCACGGCCTTGTTCATCGCCGCGGATGCAACCGCGACGGCGATCGCCAGGTCGGCACCGGGGTCGCTGACCCTTGCCCCGCCGACGGTGGACGCGTAGACATCGCGGTTGTAGAGCCTGATCCCGGCCCGACGTTCGACCACGGCAAGGATCATCGCCAGCCGACTGGACTCGATGCCGTTGGTTGTCCGGCGTGGCGACTGGAGGTTGCTGGGAGCGACCAGAGCCTGCAATTCGGCCAGCAGCGGCCGCCGGCCCTCCATCGTCACGGTGACACAGGTGCCGGACACCGGCTCGTCGTGCCGCGAGGTGAAGAGGCCGGACGGATCCGCGACCTCGACGATCCCGTTCTCGGCCATCTCGAAACAGCCGACCTCGTCGGCGGGGCCGAACCGGTTCTTGGTGGCGCGCACCATGCGGAAACCGGAATGCTTGTCACCCTCGAAGGCCAGCACGACGTCGACCAGATGCTCCAACAGCCGCGGTCCGGCGATGTTGCCGTCCTTGGTCACATGGCCGACGATCACCACCGCCATGCCCCGCCGCTTGGCAACCCGGACCAGTGCGCCGGTCACCTCACGAACCTGGGTCACCCCGCCCGGCGAACCGTCGGCCTCGGCCGTACCGACGGTCTGCACCGAGTCCAGCACCATCAGCGACGGCTGCACCTCCTCGATGTGCCCGAGCACGGTGCCGAGGTCGGTCTCGGCAGCCAGATAGAGCTCGTCGGCCAGCGCATCGGTCCGACCGGCGCGCAACCGGACCTGTGCCGCCGACTCCTCGCCGGAGACGTACAACGTCCGGCGGCCGGCCTTGGCCCAGCGTGCGGCGACCTCGAGCAACAGGGTCGACTTGCCGACGCCGGGCTCACCGGCCAGCAGCACGACGGCCCCCGGAACCAACCCGTCGCCGAGCACCCGGTCGAGCTCTCCGACGCCGGTCTTGGCGCGGGTCGCCGCGCGGGCACTGACCTCACCGATCGGCATGGCCTTCGACTCGGGCACGTTGGTCTGCACCTTGGTCAGCTTCGGTGCGCCCTCCTCGACCACACTGCCCCAGGTCTGGCATTCACCACAGCGTCCGACCCAGCGTGCAGAGGTCCAGCCGCACTCGGTGCAACAGAAGGCGGGTCGGTTCTTGGTCTTGGCCATACCGGAAAGGTAGACGGCGGGTCCGACACTCTCGTGGGACACGCGCTGGATGTCGGATCGGTCCGCCTACTGTTCGGACCAGCTGTTCGATCCAGGCTGCGCTGACCGAAGGGATGACGATCATGTACGACGGCGTGTTGATCACCCAGAGCCTGCGCCCGGGCACCGAACTGGACGGCATGCGGCTGGTGGTCACCAAGATCACCACCTTCGACAACGCTTCGGCCGCCGCGGACCAGCCGACCCGCTGGACGCTGCTGTACTTCGCGGTCGACGAGGCTGACGCCGACCGATTGGCCGCCTGGTTGGCGGATTCGCTGATCGCCGAGCCCGGCGTCTGGTACGCCGACTTCAAGAACGCATCGGAGCACTTCGTGATCTTCCCGGAGAGGATCTTCCGCTACCGGATCGGCGACAACACGGCCCGCGCCCGGGCTGTCGATCACGGCCGGCGACTCGGAGTCCCGGAGGCCCAGCTGGACTGGGGTGACTGATCAGCCGGATCAGGCTCCGAACAGCTGCGCCGCCGCAGCCACCACCTCGTCCTGGGGAATGTCGCGAACGTGGTGACTGATGTTCCATCGGTGACCGAACGGGTCCTCGAGTTGTCCGTGTCGATCGCCCCAGAACATGTCCGAGACCGGCTGACGCACCGTAGCGCCGGCGGCGATCGCCCGAGCGAACACGGCGTCCGCATCGTCGACCTCGAGGCTGAGGACCACCGGCGTACCACCGATGGAGGGCGGTGCGAGTACACCGAGCTCGGCGAACTCGTCCGCCAGGTGCAACTCCGATCCGTTCAGCTGCAGCGTCACCGACATCAGACGGCCGTCCGGAATCGGGATCCGGGAGACTTCCGTCGCGCCGAATGCCGCGGAGTAGAAGGCGACCGCGCGCTCGGCACCTTGCACGACGATGTGGGCTGAGATGGGCATACGCCGACCGTAGGGCGTTCGCGCGGTACCCGACCAGACCGGACGGGCATCAGTGTCGAATCGTGACTGGTCGGCGGTCGATTCAGCCGACGGACCGGCCAAGGGACCCGACGGCCAACTGCTTTCCGACCTCGAGCACGAGCCGGTTCGCATCCGGCTCCGCGACCGTGATCCGGATACCGGCGTCGGGCTCGTCGGAGAAGGCGCGGACCGCCAGACCAGCGGCGGCGAACGCCTCGGCGTAGGCGTTGGTCCTTTCACCGGCCGGCAGCCAGACGAAGTTGGCCTGGCTGTCCGGCACGTCGAATCCAAGATCACGCAGGCCGGCCACAACGATCGAACGTTCCGTGATCAACTCACTGACCCGTTCCAACAGTTGGTCCTCGGCCTGCAGTGAGGCCAGGGCCGCGGCCTGCGCCGGCCCGGACACGCCGAAAGGAGTCGCCGCGGCCCGGATCGCGCCGGCGACGACAGGGTCGGCGATGCAGTAGCCGACCCGGAAGCCGGCCAGCCCGTACGCCTTGGAGAAGGTGCGCAGACTGACCACGTTCGGTCGGCGAAGATCGGTGAAGCGGACCCGGTTCGGCGCCGTTGCGAACTCGAGATAGGCCTCGTCGACGACGATCATGATGTGCTCGGGGACCCGACCGACGAAGGCCGCCAGTTGATCATGATCGACGATCGGTCCGGTCGGGTTGTTCGGCGAACAGACCAAGATCACCTTGGTGGCTGGTGTGATCGCCGACAGCATGGCATCGAGATCATGCACGGCACCCGGGCCGAGCGGGACCCGGACACTACGAGCCCCGGTCAACTGCACCGCGATCGGGTACGCCTCGAACGACCGCCACGGATAGAGCACTTCGTCGCCCTCGCCGACCACGGCCTGCAGCAGTGTGTAGAGCACGGCGACCGAACCCGTACCGAAGGCGATTTCGTCGGCACCGATGCCGTGTCTGGCGGCCAGTGCAGCAGTCAACTCGGTGTTGGCCATGTCCGGATAGCGGTTCATCTGCGCGACCGCACGCTGGGTGGCCTCCACCACGCCCGGCAACGGAGGATAGGGATTCTCGTTGCTGGACAGCTTGTACGACACCCCGTCCGGTCCGACCGGCGCAGGCCTGCCCGGTTTGTACGGAGGCACCGACGCAACTGCGGGGTGGATCGAGATCGGCATAGCGCCAACTATCTCATTGCGCCCGTCTCACGCGGGACCTAGATGCGTACCTCGCCCTCGGGCGTCGCGAACGTGGCTGCGAGGATCCCCGGTTGGCCGTTCGGGGCGATCCACTTGATCTCGAAATCGGTCAGCACCGTGTCGGCGTGACCCCCCAACCAGTCGTCGACCCGGTCCGGGTCGCCGGCAATCTCCAGCCCGAGCAATTTGATCTTGGGATCGGTGGAAGCCGAGTTCGACGGGTGCAGCGCCATGTCGGAGGTCCACTTGAGGAAGAAGGGCAGTTGCGGATCGGACTGCAGCCCCTTGATGCCGATCTGCTGCCAGGTCAGTTCGTCGCCATTGGGCACGTGCCGCCCGCCCGGGACGGCGGCCCGGCCAAGCCGCTTCTCGATGGGTGCAAGATCATCGACACGGACCGCCCAGCCGAGCCAGCCACCGCCGGCCTCAGAACGAGCCCGGACCGCTTGCCCGAAAGGCACCTTGTCGGCGGCCGGATGATCAAGAACTTCGACGACCTCGAGATAGGTTCCGTCGGCCAGCGGCAGGATTCGGTTCCGGGTTCCGAAACGCGGGTGGAATCCTCCGTCGACGAATTCCGCGCCGAGACTCCGGCCCAGTCGGTCGGCGGTCTCGGCAAGTCCCTCGTGGCCGCAGGCAAAGGAGAGATGGTCGAGTTCCATAGGGGTCATGCTGCCCGATCGAGGGGTCTTCGGTGCATCCGGGGGTCGAACCGGTGACCATCGTCCTGTCCGGCTGGACCGCGTGGTCGCCTCAGCGTGGCGGGTCGGCGGGATGCTGCAGCCGTGAGCCCTTCCGGCTCTCGAACTCCTCGCACAGTTCGACCAGCCGGCGGTAGCCCTGCTCGCCCATCAACGCAACCAGCTCCGACCGGTTGCTGAGGTAGACCGGCTGCGGTGCGGTGTGCGCCTCGGTGTTGGCCGTGCAGTACCAGTCGAGATCGTGACCGCCCGGCCCCCAGCCGTCGCGGCCGTACTCACCGATGCTCACCTCGGTGTACTCGGTGCCGTCGGTTCTGGTCACCTCACGGAACTGTCGCCGGATCGGCAGCTGCCAGCAGACGTCGGGTTTGGTCTCGACGAAGTCCCTGCCCTCGCTGGCCGCCAGGTGATGCAGCGCACAGCCGTAACCGCCCGGGAACCCCGGCCGATTGAGGAAGATGCAGGCGCCGTTGTGGACCCGGGTCTTGCGATCCGGCTCCTCGCCCGGGTTGACCGTCGACTCGTCCTCGTACTCGACCCAGCCGTTCTTCTTGCCCTCCTTGTAGTTCTGCCACAGCGCCGGGGTGAGACGCTTGACCGCCTTCCGGACCCGCTTCTCGTCGTCCAGGTCGGCGAAGTGGGCTCCCAGGGTGCAACAGCCGTCGTCGGGGCGGTCGGCGTAGATGCCTGCGCATCCCCGACCGAAGATGCATTCCCACCGTGACGTCAACCACGTGAGGTCGACTTTGAACACTTCGGTGTCGTCCGCCGGGTTGGGGAACTCCGCATAGGCCCGGGGAAAACCGATCATGACTTCCGGCACGACGCGCAGCCTACGCGGCACGGTGCCGACACTGCGTGCAAACCCCGAAGAAGGTGGCTACCGAGGCTGCCGACACGCTGGATTGTCCGCGCCGCACTACATTGGAGGGGTGACAGACAACATCGACGTCCGGACGCCCAGGATTGCGCTGTCCACGTCGTCGGTCTATCCGGAGACGACGTCGAGTGCCTTCGAACTCGCCGGTCGGCTCGGCTACGACGGCATCGAACTGATGGTCGGAATCGATCCGGTCTCCACCGACATCGACGCCGTGGAGAAGCTGCGCGACTATCACGAACTCCCCGTCGTTTCGGTCCACGCGCCCTGCCTGTTGATCAGCCAGCGCACCTGGGGGACCGACAACTGGGCCAAACTCGAGCGCTCGGCCGCCGCAGCCAAGCAGCTTGATGCCGACGTTGTCGTGGTGCACCCGCCGTTTCGCTGGCAGCGTGACTACGCGCGTGACTTCGTTCCCAAACTGCGCGACCTGACCGACCGCACCGGCGTCCGGTTCTGTCTGGAGAACATGTATCCGTGGCGGATGCGCGGCACCGAGCTCAAGGCCTACCTGCCTGAATGGGATCCGACCCAACTCGCCTACGACGATCTCACCCTGGACTTCTCCCACGCCTCGACCGCCGGCCAGCAGTCCCTCGAGCTGGCCAAGTCCTGGGGCGACCGGCTCGGCCACGTCCACCTGACCGACGGCACCGGGTCGATGAAGGACGAGCACCTGGTGCCGGGACGGGGCGATCAGCACGCGGACCGGACGTTGCAGTATCTGGCCGGGACCGGCTACTCCGGGCACGTCGTGCTCGAGGTCAATTCACGGCGCAGCGCGACCCGGGCGCAGCGCGAGATCGATCTCGCCGAGTCGTTGGCGTTCGCCCGGTTGCACCTGGAGGCCGGCACCGCCCGCACCTCGTACCAGGTGGATTCGACAGGCGTCGCCAGCCACACCTGAGCCCGGAACCTGGGGCTCGAAGCATGTCCCCGTCGTCGCTAGGGTGGCTGCGAACCGACGAACAGGTCGCTGACCCGTGGACAGGGAGGGCGGATGCTGCGGGAAACGCTGCTCGGCATATCCCGGAACGACGCGGTGAGAAGGATGATCACCGGCTTTCCGCCAACCGATCTGCTGGTCCGCAACTTCGTCGCCGGCGATCACCTGGACGATGCGATCGCTGCAGCCCGTCGGTTGGTCGATGAGGGTCTGACCGTCACCCTCGAACATCTGGCGGGGGAAACCGCCGATCGCGACCAGGCGGATCAATGGACGCGCAGGTATCTCGATCTGGTGGACCGGTTGCGCAAGGAGAAGCTGGCGACGCGGGCGGAGGTGTCGATCAAACCGGCGGCGATCGGTCTGGAGCTACCCGACGGTGACGACGTGCTGGAGAACGCCCGAGTGATCTGCATTGCGGCCCGGGCCGCGGGGACAACCGTCATCGCCGACCTGGAGGATCACCGGGCGGCGGATGAGACGCTGGCGCTGGCCGAGGAGCTGCGGCAGGACTACCCGGACACCGCCGTCGTGGTGCACTCCGGGCTGCGGAGAACCGAAAGCGACTGCCATGATCTTGCCGCCACCCGTTCGCGGGTTCGGCTGGTCAAGGGTGTCCACCTGGAGGACGAGGCGATCGCGTACGCCCGACCGGCCGACGTCGACAAGTCCTACGTACGCTGCCTCAAGATCCTGATCAACGGCAACGGCTATCCGATGATCGCCACCCACGACAAGCGCTTGATCAGGATCGCCGAGGCGCTTGCGGTGCAGGCCGGACGCGCGCCGGGTGATCTGGAGTTCCAGTTCCTGTACGGCGTCGGACTGCCCGAACAACGGCGGCTGCTCGCGGCAGGGCACACCGTACGCATCCAGCTGCCGTACGGATCGGACTGGTACGGCTACCTGGTGCGGCGATTCGCCGATCGGCCGGGCAATCTGAGCTTGTTGGCTCGCGGCCTCGTCCGCCGCTGAAGGCTCACAGCCAGCTCACGTGCGGGGCGAGCAGGGCGTACCCGACGAACGCTGACACGTCGAGCAGCGTGTGGGTGATGATCAACGGCATCACCCGTCGCCATTTCAGATAGACCAGACCGAAGATCACGCCCATGATCAGGTTGCCGGCGAACCCGCCGAAACCCTGGTAGAGGTGATAACTGCCACGGATCACCGCGCTGACGATGATGATCACCGGCCAGGCCCAGTTGAGCTGGCGGAAGCGGGTGTAGAGGAAGCCGAGCATGATCACCTCCTCCAGTACGGCGTTCTGCGTGGCGGACAGGACAAGCACCGGGATTGTCCACCAGTTGTCGGCCAGCCCGGACGCCTGCACCTGGGTGTTCAGTCCCAGCGCGCGGGCGCCGAGATAGAGGCCCAGACCCGGGATGCCGATGCACAGGGCCAGCAATGCGCCCAGTCCGAGATCGATGGCGGGACGATGCAGGTCGAAGCCGATCAACCGGAACGGGCTGCGAATGCCGATCGCGTTGCGCTGGGCCAGCAGGTACAGGACGAGGGCGACCGGAACCAACGGGAACGCGATGTTCACGATCTGGTAGCTGAGGTCCAGCCACGGGCGGTCCGGCGTCACCGAGGAGTTCAGCTGCGAGGACTGCTGGCTGAGCGCCTCCGGGCGGGTCAGCCGGTCGAGGATGCTCAGGATCGAGTAGATCGCCGACTGGCCGAGGGAGAGTCCCAGCACGATCAGCACCTCGGCACCGATCCAGGCCCTGGGCCGGGGCGCAATCGTCAGTCGGATCACGGGCCCATCCTCCACTATCCCGACCGGCCCGCTGTGGCGGCGCTCAACCTCAACACCGGCGGCCTGCCCAGCGCCGTCGGCGTCCGGCCAACGGAAACGATGCCTGCTCCGGGGGCCGCGCCTCTTATGCTCGAACCCATGCGTGTTGGAGTATTCGGTGCGACCGGTCAGGTCGGCGGCGTGATGCGCCGTCTGTTGGCCGAGCGCCAGTTCCCGGTGTCAGAGATCCGCTACTTCGCCTCGGCGCGGTCCGCCGGCAGGAAGCTGCCCTGGAAGGACACGGACATCGCCGTCGAGGACTCCGATGCCGCCGATTTCACTGGCTTGGACATCGCCCTGTTCTCCAACGGCAAGTACGCCTCCAAGGCCATTGCCCCCAAGGTCGCCGCGGCCGGCGCCGTGGTGATCGACAACTCCTCAGCCTGGCGGATGGACCCCGAGGTCCCGTTGGTGGTGTCGGAAGTGAATCCGGAGGACACGGTCAATCCGCCGAAGGGCATCATCGCCAACCCGAACTGCACGACCATGGCCGCCATGCCGGTGCTGGCACCGCTGACCAAGGCGGCCGGCCTGACCCGACTGGTGATCGCCACCTACCAGGCGGTCTCCGGCTCCGGCGGCTCCGGCGTCGCCGAACTCGATCGTCAGGCAAGGGCGGTGACTGCCGACGCTGCCAAGCTCGCCTTCGACGGCTCGGCAGTGCAGTTCCCGGCACCGCAGCAGTACGTTCGGCCGATCGCGTACAACGTCCTTCCGATGGCCGGGTCGGTGGTCGACGACGGCAGCTCGGAGACCGACGAGGAGCAGAAGCTTCGCAACGAGTCCCGCAAGATCCTGCATCTGCCGGAGTTGTTGGTTGCTGGCACCTGCGTCCGGGTCCCGGTCTACACCGGACACTCGATGGCGATCCACGCCGAATTCGGCTCCGAGATCACGCCGGAGCAGGCGACCCGGCTGTTGGCCGATGCGCCCGGCGTCGAACTGAGCGACGTCCCGACCCCGCTGCAGGCGGCCGGCAACGACCCGACCTATGTCGGCCGAATCCGAGCGGACCAGTCGGCCCCGGCCGGTCGCGGCCTGGTGCTGTTCGTGTCCAACGACAACCTCCGCAAGGGAGCGGCGCTGAACGCCGTGCAGATCGCCGAGCTGGTGGCCGCGCGCCAGGTCCAGGGAGTCGCGTGACCAAACTCGCGGTCATCGGCGCCGGGGTGATGGGGGAGACCGTCCTCTCCGGGCTGCTCCACACCGGCTGGGCGGCGGAGGACATCGTCGTGACTGCCCGGCGCCCGGAGCGTCGTAAGCAGTTGGTTGAACGGTACGGCGTGGGCACCACTGACAACGTGCAGGCCGCCGCTGACGCCCGAATCGTGCTGATCGCGGTGAAACCACAGGACCTCATCACGGTGTTGGACGAGATCGCCCCGGCGATCACGCCGCAAACGACCGTCGCCTCACTCGCCGCCGGCGTCGCCACCGACGTCATCGAAGCTCATCTGCCCGCCGGAACGCCGGTCGTCCGGGTCATGCCGAACACCCCGGCACAGGTCGCCGAGGGCATCGCGGCCGTTTCGGCCGGGCAGCACGCCGCTCCGGACCAGGTCGGGCAGGTGGCCGAACTGCTGGCCGCCACCGGGCAGGTGACCATCCTGCCGGAGAAATATCAGGACGCCGTGACCGCGATCTCCGGCAGCGGCCCGGCGTACGTCTTCTTCATCGTCGAGTCGATGATCGAGGCCGGAGTGCATCTCGGGCTGCCGCGGCACATCGCCGCCGAACTGGTCGTGCAGACCGTGTACGGCTCGGCGAAGCTGCTCAAGGAGACCGGCGACCACCCGACCGTCCTGCGGGAGCGGGTCACCTCACCGGGTGGTACGACGGCCGCCGCGATCCGCGTGCTGGAGGATCACAAGGTCCGCGCCGCCTTCCTCGGCGCGGCGGAGGCCGCCCGCAACCGCGGTGCGGAACTTGCGGCTGCCGCACGGAAGTCCGCCACCCGCGATCCGGAAGCCCGGGACTCGTGACGGACAGCGGCCCGGTCGGTCGGCTGATCTATTCCGACGCCCTGGCCCGGTACGACTTCGGCTCGACCCACCCGATGGGCCCCGGGCGGGTACGCAACGCGGTCACGTTGGCCCGCGCCCTGGGCATCCTTGATCATCTCCAGGTGGTCGAGCCGTCGCCGACAGATGATCGACTACTTCGCCGGGTGCACACCGACGCCTACATCGACGCCGTCAGAGCCGGCGAACCCAATCCGATCTTCGCCCTCGGCACCGACGACAACCCGGTCTTCCCGGGGATGCACGAGGTGTCGAGCCAGATCGTCACGGCGAGTGTGGACGCGGCCCGGGCGGTGTGGAACGGAGATGTGCTCCGTGCGGTGAACATCGCCGGCGGTCTGCATCACGCGATGCCGAACGCCGCCAGCGGATTCTGCATCTACAACGATCTCGCCATCGCCATCGATTGGCTGCTGGAGGAGGGATGTGAACGGGTCGCCTACGTCGACGTCGACGTCCACCACGGTGACGGGGTGCAGACGATCTTCTACAACGATCCGCGCGTGCTGACGATCAGCCTGCACGAGACGCCCGTCGAATTGTTCCCCGGCACCGGCTATCCGCATGAGACCGGTGGCCCGGATGCCGAGGGTTCGGCGATCAACATCGCATTGCCCTCGGGCACCGATGATCTTGCCTGGTTGCGGGCCTTCGATGCGATCGTTCCGGAGGCACTGGCCGCGTTCCGACCGACCGTCCTGGTGACCCAGCACGGCTGTGATTCGCACTATGCCGATCCGCTGGCCGACCTCCGGCTCACCGTCGACGGCCAGCGGGCGTCCTATCTGGCGCTGGCCGAACTGGCTGCCGACCTCACCGGCGGCCGGTGGGTGGCCGCCGGTGGCGGTGGCTACGCACTGCAGGACGTGGTGCCGCGGGCCTGGGCGCATCTGCTGGGGATCATCGCCGGAACTCCGATCGCGCCGCAGACCTCGATCCCGCAGAACTGGCGGGACGAGATCGGCGAGGGCGCCCCGATGAGCATGACCGATGGCGGCCCGGTCGAGTTCACCCCGATCACCGCCGGAATCGACCCGTCGAGCCGGGTGGACCAGGCCATTCTGGCGACTCGGCGCGCGGTGTTCCCCGACCTCGGGCTCGATCCCGGCCTCTGACCGGTCCGCCGCGGTCCTGCTGGGCCTGGTTCGTGACGGATCAGGACCAGAGATCCTTTCGGGTCAAGCATCTGGTGCGGCGTGTCGCCCGAATTGTTGCCGCTCGACTTTCCCAAGTGCCTCTGTTGCCACTAGTCTCACAGTAGATGCGCGTAACAGAGCCGGAGGGGAAGCCGGCCGGGACGTGCGTCAGATAGGTGTGTGCACACATGGCGAACAGTGATTCTTCCGATGTGACCCCACTGGACGGGTCACTGTCGGGAGTGAAATTCCTCACGGTGGCCGAGGTGGCAGCCGTGATGCGCGTGTCCAAGATGTCTGTCTACCGGATGATCCATTCCGGTGAGCTCGAAGCGGCCCGGTTCGGGCGCAGCTTCCGGGTTCCCGAGAAGGCGGTCCACGACTACCTCCGCGGTAGTTATTACGAAACCGGCTAGAGACGTAGCGCGCCGACACGGCACCATTCCTTCGGTGAGTGCACTCGACGTCGTCCTGACGCCGCCCCAACGGGAGCGCCTCCGCGTTCACCTGGGCGTTCCCGAGCTGTCCGGAATCGAGTTGACCGGAGAGGGCTGGCACCGGTTCGCTGTGCTCGCGCCGGACCGGGTTCTGCTCCTTCCCCGCAGCCACCGCTGGGTGCCCGGCCTTGACCGGGAGGCCGCGGCGCTGCCGCTGTTGGCTGCCTACGACATTCCCGCGCCACGGCTGCTCGGACGGATCACCGACGACGAGTTCTGGCCGTATCCGGTGACGGTGATCTCCCGGTACGCCGCCCGCTCCTGGGCTGCCTACGAGAACTCCGCCGACCTGGTCGCTGTGCAACGCATGCTCACCGGGTTGGGCCAGGTGATCGCCGACTGCCACAGCATCCCGGTCAGCCAGGTCCCCGAATCGATCGCGGCGCCGACACCGCACAGTCCCGACCCGTTCGAGGCGGAGCTGCGGCACTTCGTGGACTACCTCGAGCCTGGCCGCGTGGAGAAGATCAGTTACGCGCTGGCCGAGGCCGCCGGGTTGCCCGGGACCCGGGTCGACCGTTGGCTTGAGGTCATCCGGCCGTGTCTGGACCTCGCGCCCACCCTCACTCACCGCGACCTCAATGAGGGCCAGATCATGATCGGCGCCGATCAGCAGGTGATCGGGCTGATCGACTGGGAGAGTGCCGGTGTGCAACACCCGCTGAGCGACTTCGACTTCGGCGAGTGGGGCTTCGGGATCTTCGCCTGGGAAGCGGAGTTCTCGACGCTGCGCAGGGCCTTCTGGGACAGCTACGCGCGGGCGCGCGGCGGAGATCTGCCGGACTGGCGGGCTGTGCACCTGCTGATGACGATCATCGGCGCGCCACCCCCGGAGGGCTTGGCCACCGCATGGACCCGACGCAGGCGACAACTCACCGTTGCCAACCTGCGGCAGGTCGACGGCCTGGTCTGAGGCTGTGGCGTGCCGGTCGGACCCGGTACCGCGTCGTCGCCGGCTCCATGATCAACTGTTGGCATGGAGGCCAAGAGATTTCAGGCAGCGGTGAGCAGGTCCTACGACCTGCCGTATTGGCTGCATCGACCCGACGAGCTGGCCGAGCCGTCGCCCCTGGTGCTGTTCCTGCACGGCGCCGGCGAGCGTGGCGATGACCTTGACCGGGTAGCGGTGCACGGTCCACCCAAGCAGATCGCCGCAGGGCAGCAGCTGCCGTTCATCCTGGCCGCTCCACAGTGCCCGACCGACAGTTGGTGGACCTGGCAGGAGGAAGCCCTGGACGCTTTGCTGGACGAGCTACTGACGACCCATCCGGTCGATCCGGAACGGGTCTACCTCACCGGACTCAGTATGGGCGGCATCGGCGCCTGGCAGCTGGCAGCGCGTTATCCGGAGCGGTTCGCCGCCGTTGTACCGATCTGCGGAAACGCTGGGCCCTGGATGGCCCGGCGGCTCGTCGGACTGCCGATCTGGGCGTTCCACAACGAGGACGACCCGGTGGTCCCGGTGACCGGCACCACCCGCATGGTCGCGGCACTGGAGCAGCTGGGTGGTGACGTCCGCGCCACGATCAAACCGACGGGCGGACACGATTCCTGGACCGCCGCTTACGACGATCCGGCGCTCTACGACTGGATGCTGGGGCAGCGGCGCAGCTGAAGCAACGCCGGCGACGGCTCAGCAATGAACTGGACGTACGGGCGGCGGTAGGGCAGGGTCGACCGTCGTGGACGAACGGGCGATCGAATGGGCACGCGGCGTCCTGCCCGACGCGGCGATCACACCGGTGCGCAGCCGGCCGTGGTCCGAAATCGCCGAGGTCAGGGCGCAAGGTCGACTTTGGTGGCTGAAGATCAACAAGGCCGACACGGTCTATGAGACCCGGCTGCTGGCCCTGCTCAGCGACCTGGCCGATCCGTTGCTGCCGGAGGTGATCACACATTCCGGTCAGCCGTGGAGCCTGATCGCCGACGCCGGTCGCCGACTTGATGATCTTGAGCTGACGGGGGATCAGCAACTGGAGATCTGGCGTCGAGCCCTCGGACCCTACGCCGAACTCCAGCGTCGGGTCGACGTGTCCGATCTTGCGGCCGCCGGGGTGCCGGACTTCTCCCCGGTCCGGCTCACCCGCTGGTACGACGAACTCCTCTCCGGTCTGCAGGCGCTGCCAGGTGACGCGCCCCGGATCAGCACGGAGGAGTTGACCGCGATCGGAGCGCTCCGACCGCAGATCATCGAGCTGTCTGCCGTACTCGCCGACGGAGTGCCGCCCGCGCTGCAGCACGACGATCTGCACGAGGGCAACCTGCTGACCGACGCCGGCCTCCGCCGACTGAAGATCATCGACTGGGGCGACAGCGTGATCAGCCACCCGTTCTGCACCCTTCGGGTGACGCTGGGTCGGTTGACCCGCAGGGTCGGCAGGACGTTCGACGATCGGGAGATCCGCCGGCTGGTCGACATCTATCTCGAGCCGTGGCGCTCCGCCGGCTGGTCGCAGAAAACTCTGCTGGAGCAGGTGGATGCCGCCTATCGGCTGGCGGTGCTGACCCGGATGTACGCCAACATCCGCGGCGTCGGCGGCCTGGCTGCGGCCGTCGATCCGGACGAGCGCGGCGACGCGCTTGTCTGGGTCAAGGAGATGATCACCGATGCCGGCGGGTCGGCTCGGGCCTGATCTCCAGCTGCACCGGATCTCAGCGGGGGTCGGCAGCGGCTGCTTCGGCCGCCCGCAGCGCTTCCTGATAGGTCGGTTCCCGGCGTTTGAGCGCCGCAGTCACCCGGTAGGTGATCGGCATGACGAGGATCTCGACCAGCGTCTTCCACAGGAAACCGATCACGGTGTAGTTCGTGAAATCGGCCCAGGTCGAGATTCCCAGCGCGCCGGCCGCGATCGAGCAGAAGACCAGGGTGTCGGCGAACTCGCCGACAACGGTGCTGCCCAGCAGCCTGGCCCACAGCTTGCGTTCCCCCGCTGCGCTGCTTCATCTTCACCAGGACCAGGGAATTGAGGAACTCACCGCACAGATAGCCGGCCAACCCGGCGACCAGGAACCGGGGGACGACGCCGGCGACCGTCTCGAAGGCCTGCTGGCCCGTGTAGAACGGCGCGGCCGGCAGATGGATGGTGATGATGAAACACAGCGAGGCGAAGAGCAGGACGCCGAATCCGGCGATGATCACCCGCCGCATGGCCCGGAAGCCGTACACCTCGCTGATCACATCGCCGAGGATGTAGGCGGCGGGGAAGAGATAGAAAGCGCCGTCGGTGACCAGGCCTTGCATGGAGAACGGGCCGGCATGGAAACGGAGGAACGGAAAGAGGACGACACCCTTGGTGCCCGTGATGTTGCTGATCAGCATCACGCCGATGAAGCCGGCGACGAGCATGCCGAAGTATGGACTGGAGAGCTTGGCGAAGGCCGGCGCAGCGGGACGGTTCGTCCGCGGACCCGGGCTCTCGGTCTGCCCGGATCGCTGCGTCGGCCGCCCAGAGAGGACGGATTCGGTCATGGGTCGCAAGCCTAGGAGACAGCCGGACCCGACCCCGAATCCAATCCGGGAACGCAGAACATCCGGCGACGAGAAGCGATATCTGAGGGTGCCCGGACGCGCGGATGATCGGTAACCTGCTGACCATGGACCCGAAGGTCGCCGACTACCTGACCGGCCATCACGCAGCAGCGATGATCACCCTCCGGCCCGACGGCAGCCCACATGCGGTGCGCTGCGGTATCGCGGTCGTGGACGGCAAGCTGTGGAGCTCCGGCACCGCGGCCCGCAAACGAACGGGCCTGGTGCTCCGCGATCCACGCTGCACCCTGTTCGTCTTCGGCAGTTCGCCCGACGATTCCTACAGCTACCTGAGCCTGGACACCAGGGTGTCGATTCTGGACGGCCCGGAGGCGGCGGATCAGAACGTTGCACTGTTCACCGTGATGCAGGCCGGCCTGAACCCGCCCGAGGGGTCACTCTTCTGGAACGGCAAGCCGCTACCGCTCGAGCAGTTCCGACAGACCATGATCGCCGAGGAACGGCTGATCTACCAGTTCGAGATCATCGGCAGCTACGGGATGTTCTGACCGTCGACCAGGGCGTGCTCGCGTTCCCCCAGTCGGTCCAGATACCACTGCGGTACCCAGCTGCCGGCCAGGTCCCGCCGCTGTGCCGCGTACGCCCACCCGCGCACCGGATCGGGGATCCGGTCACTCCCGCCCGCCTGCCGGTAACCGGACAGAAATCCTTCCCGGTAACGCCGGACAGCCTGTGCCGCGGCATCTGGCAGGTTCGGCACGGCAACCATGATCAACTCCAGGATCGACAGAGCGCGGGCCAGGTCAGCCGTCGGTGGACCGGTCAGACAGTTCGCCCAGTCCAGGACAGCGATCCGACCGTCGGGAGTGATGATCAGATTCTCCGGGTGGAAGTCCAGGTGCAGCACGACCGACCCGACGTCGTACGGCTCCAGCAGCGGCCGGATGTCGGGCATCGGCTCGGGCCAGTCCAACCAGGACCGGGCGGCAACCAACGGCGGCGGTGGATCGCTGATGGCGTGCAGCGCCGCCAGCGCGGCACCGGAGCGGCGTCCAAGATCATCAGGGTCTGCTCCGGCCCACAGGGCATCGGCAAGCCGGGTCCCTGCCACGTGATCCATCACCAGATAGGACCGGCCGTCGAGGACCTGGCTGCTTTGCACCGTGGGCACGCAGAGACCGTGATCGCGCGCGAATCGATGCGCCTGCGACTCACGTTCGGCAAGGAGAGCGGGCCGTCCTGGTGGAAAACCGCGGATCACGAGGTTGCCGTCGGCACGTTCGAGCCGCCACAGGTCGTTGCCTCCCTGGCCGGCCTGCAGCGTCGTGGCGGCCCGCACTCCGGTGATTCCCAGCCGATGCACAAGATCGTCGACGTCGGCCTGTGTCATCGGTCCAATCTACTGTGTGGCTAGGATGCCCGGGTCGGCATGACACCAGATGGCACACAAGGAAGTGAGCAACTCGATGGTTTCAGCAACCCCTCCGACCAACCCGACCAACCCGACCAACCCGACGAACCCGACGAGTCGGACAGACCTCACGAACCCACCACGCGACACGAATCCGCGCAGCCGCAGCCGAAGACTGCTGCTCGGCGGCGCCGTCGGGGCGCTGGGTGCGGGTCTGGCGGGAGCCACGCTGCCGGCCTCCGCGGACACCGGACTGGAGTATCCCCCGGTCCAGGAGAACGGCATCAAGATCACCAAGGTCAAGGATCTGACCGGACCCGGAATCACCAGCAAGTACGGCCTGGACTGGGTGGATCTCGGTGTGGTCCGACGCTGCCCCGACGGCCGGTCGCTGTACGTCTTCGGCGACAGTTTCAGCGGCAACTGGGGTGACAACTGGCGCTCACCGACCGCATTGTGGTCGCCGACCACGAATCCGCGGGCCGGGGTGACCTTCTCCGGCGCTGTCGGCGGCAATCCTGCCGCGCAGCTGATCCCGTATGAACATGGGGACGAGATCTCGACAATCATTCCGTCGGACCTGATCACCCTCGGCGACACCATGTACCTGCATGCCGTGGTCAACCAGGGCTTCGGCAACGTGATCTGGAGCGGGATCTGGACCTCTGCGGACAACGGGGCGACCTGGCAGGACTCCGGCGCCCGATTCCCGGGAGACGCGTACGACCGGATGTGGCAACTCGCCACCTGGGAACTCGGTGCGGACGGCTGGGTCTACGTCTACACATCCAAGTTCCTCCGCCAGACGCCGATGATCCTGCACCGGGTGCGACCTGATGACCTCACCAATCCCGACGCGTACCAGCCGTGGGGCAAGGATGGCGACACCTGGCGCTGGGGTGCCGGGCCGGACACCGTCAGCGACGACATCATCGGCGAATCGTCATTGCGTCGCTTCGGTGACCGGTGGGTGTTCACCTGGTTCGATCCGACCAACTACCGGATCGATGCGATGGTCCTCGACCATCCGACCCAGGATCTGCGGCAGACCGAGAAGATCACCCTGTTGCACGGCACCAGCTGGGACGCCCAGGACGCCAACCACGTGGCCCAGCTCTACGGCAGCTATGTCATCCCGGGCTCCACGCTCGACGATCTGCACCTGACCGTGAGCCAGTGGAACACCGGCGACAACAGCGTCTACCACGTCAGCCAGTACCGCTTCCAGGGTTTGGGGCGGCGCCTGTAGGCGCCGCTTGACCTCCGGGACCGGCCACGATTGGCCACGATCCGTACGCGCCGGTAAGATTCACTTCTTGTCCGACGATGCTGTGCTGCGCGGGTCTGAGCGACCGGGCGATATGCGGCGGTGATCGTGACGCGTCACGTGTTTGAAATGCCAACAAAGGGTTGGTCCGGGGCTTCGGCCCGGGGAGATCGAGAGGTCCAAGAGTGGGTTCGGTTATCAAGAAGCGCCGGAAGCGGATGGCGAAGAAGAAGCACCGCAAGCTGCTGAAGCGCACACGCATCCAGCGCCGCCGCGCCGGCAAGTAGTCGGCCCGGCGGTCCGGCGCCCGGCCCGGACCCGACCGGTCATCATCACTCGACCGGTCATCCCAGCCCGATCGGTCGTCAAGGCGATCGCTTCGTCCGATGCCGCCGTTTCGCGACCGGCGGCGACGACACACCGCACAGATGAGGCAATTACTGACCCCTCGGCGGGAGGGGGCGGCTGCGAGCCGTTCGACCGGCTAGTTTGGTGCCCGTGCGGGTCATTCTGATCACCGGTGTTGCGCGGCCGCTGGGCGCCCGTTTCGCCCGATCGCTTGCCGCCGATGACGACCTCGAAGTCATCGGCGTCGATGTGCTGCCGCCCAAGTACGACATCGGCCGGGCCAGATATGTCCGGGCCGACATCCGCAGCGCTGCCATCGGCAGACTGATCGCCGGGTCCGGGGTGGAGACGGTCGTGCACCTGGGGATGGTCTCCTCGCCGACCGGCGCCGGCGGCCGGTCGATGATGAAGGAGATCAATGTCATCGGCACGATGCAGTTGCTGGCCGCCTGCCAGACGTCGACATCCGTACGGCGGCTGATCGCGCGCTCGTCGGCTGCCGTCTACGGCGCCTCGCCGAGGGACCCCGCCCGGTTCACCGAGGACATGGCCGCCCGGATCGAGCCGCGATCCGGATTCGGCAAGGACGCCAGGGAGATGGAGAGCTACGTCGACGGTCTGGCCCGCCGTCGTCCCGATCTCGTCGTCACGACCCTGCGGTTCGCCGACGTGATCGGCGCCCATGCCGATTCCGCGCTGGCCCGGTATCTGTCGCTACGTCTGGTCCCCACTGTGATGGGCTACGACGCCCGCCTGCAATTCCTGCATCCGGTCGACGCGGTCACCGCCCTCGATCTGGTCAGCCACACCGACCTTCCGGGCACGTTCAACGTGGCCGCGCCGGACGTCATCACCCTGCATCAGGCCTTGGCCGTCCTGGACCGGCCGGCGATCCCGATGCCTGCCCAGATTGCGCCATCGGTGGCCCTGCTCGGTCGGCACAGCGGCTGGGCCGACATGACCGCCGATCGGATTGACGCAGTGACCTATGGTCGCAGTATGGACATCAGCCGGTTCGTCGCGGCCACCGGATTCAGTCCGGCGTACTCCACCCGGCGCGCACTCGAGGACTTCGCCGCGGGCCTTCGGCCGGGCAGGCTCCGCGTTCCGCGGGCCGGTGAACTGGTGCGGCGGATCGCCGAAACTGCGCGGCCGAGGGTGGAGCGATCCTCCGGAGGCAGCCATGGCTGATGCGGATGTGATTCCGCTGGACGACCATCGTGATGATCATGGGGGCCATCATGAAGATGATCATCGCGATGCCCGTGTTCATGAGGAGTACGCAGGAGCTGATCATGAAGGCCGTTCGTCGGAGTTCTCGCGATTGCTGGCCGACCTGATCGGCGCGGCGCAGCGGCTTGCTGCCGGACTGCGCGCGGTGCCGATCGAGCAGCTGCGCGCCGTTGCGGACGACCCACTCCGCGAGGCCCTGGGGTTGGCATCCCGGTGGGGTGTCGACTGGTCCGGCACGACCGAGGAGCTTGCCGACTACGTGCGGCGTCGGATGTCCGGTGACTACGCCGTCGACGAGTTCGGTTTCGATCCGGAGTTCACCACGACAATCGTGTTGCCGGCGCTGCACCGGCTGGCGCGGAGCTGGTTCCGCGTCGAGGTGCAGGGCGCGGAGAACATTCCGACCGATGGCGCGGCACTGCTCGTCGCCAACCACGCCGGAACGCTGCCGATCGACGCCCTCGTCCTTCAGACGGTGATCTTCGACGAGGTCGAGCGGCACGCCCGCAACCTCGGTGCCGACCTGGTGTTCGACACGCCGTACGTCGGCGACTTCGCGCGCAAGATCGGCGTAACGCTCGCCTGCCAGGAGGATGCGGAGCGGCTGTTGGGCCGCGGCGAGCTGGTGACCGTCTTTCCCGAGGGCTTCAAAGGGCTGGGCAAGCTGTACTCCGAGCGCTACAAGCTGCAGCGGTTCGGACGCGGCGGATTCGTGTCGGCAGCGGTTCGCGCCCGCGTGCCGATCGTCCCGACCTCGATCATCGGGTCGGAGGAGATCTATCCGCAGGTCGCGCAGATGCCGACCCTGGCACGGATCCTCGGGGTGCCGTACTTCCCGGTGACTCCGCTCTTCCCCTTGCTGGGTGTGATCGGGATGATCCCCTTGCCGAGCAAGTGGATCATCCCGCTTCGGCGAGCAGATCGCCACCGACGAACTTCCCCAAGGGGCTGCCGAGGATCCGATGGTGGTGTTCAACGTCACCGATCAGGTCCGGGACACCGTCCAGCACAGCCTTTACGAACTGCTCAACCAGCGGCGCGGCATCTTCGGCTGACCCCCCGACTGCCGTGATCAGATGCGGCGCCGCCGCAGGTGGACGACCAGAAGCACCGCACCAGCCAGTAGCAGCGCGGCACCGATACCGAGGATCGTTTCGACCAACGGGTTGATTCCGGTGCCTGACAGGTTCGCCGGCCCGGACGTCGGCGCTGGTGTGCTCGTCGGTGGCGTTGCCACTGGCTGACACGGTGGTGGCGGCGTGGGACTCGTCGACGGCGGCGTCGGGCTCTCCGGCGGTGTCGGCGGCTGGCTCGGTGACGGCGTCGCCGGCGGCGGCTGCGGACAGGTCGGCGTGGGAGATGGTGGCGACGGTGTTGGAGTTGGGGTGGGTGGTGGCGTCGGCTTCTCGACCACAGACACCATCGCCGTGTCACTGGCAGTCACAGTGGTGTCGTTGGGCGTGAGCGCTGCCACGGTGCCGACGTTCTCAATGCTGCCGCGCTCGATGTCGGCCTGCTTGGTTCGGTAGCTCGCGGTGCAGACCTGCTGCTCACCCGGCTCCAGGTTCGAGCCCTGGGCCGGCTCGCAGCTGATGTCTGACAACCCTTGGTGCGGGTCGGTGACCCGGACGTCGTGCAGGGTGACATTGCCGTTGTTGGTCACGCGGTAGGAGTAGATGATGTTGTCGCCGGCTGCATCCACCGACGTTGGGTCGGCGCTCTTGGAGATGGCGATGCTCGGTGTCTGGTCCGCCGTCACGATGGCGGTGTCGGAATCGGAGACGCGCTCTGCTGCGAGGGCTGCGGGCAGGCGTGGGCTGGTGGAGTCGGTGGTGACCGGGAGACCGCTGGTGGTGCCGGTGTTGATGATCTCCCCGGCATCAAGATCATCCTGGGTGGTGGTGTAGTCGGCGGTACAGGTCATCTCCTCGCCCGGATCCAGGCGGGCGCCCTGCGCAGGATCGCAGGTGATGGCCGAGAGTCCGTCGTGCGGGTCGGTGACCAACACGTCGTCGAGCGTGACGTTGCCGTTGTTGGTGACCAGATAGGTGTAGGTGATCGGTGTTCCCGCCGCGCCGAACTCGGTGGGCGAAGCGGTCTTGATGATGTTGATGTTCGCCGACTGGTTCGCTATCACTAGGGCGGAGTCGCTATCAGTGACCTCGGTTCCGGCTGGAGGCGTGCCGGTCACCGTCGCAGTGTTGACGATCCCGCCGCGGTTCAGGTCGGCCTGGGTGGTGGTGTATTCGGCAGTGCACTGCATGGTGTCGCCAGGATCGAGGCTAGAGCGTTGCGGCGGATTGCAGGCGATCGTCGACAGTCCGGCGTGGGGGTCGACGACCTGAACATCATCAAGGGTGACGTTGCCGTTGTTGGTGACTTGGTAGGTGTAGTTGATCGGTGTTCCTGCCGCCCCGAACTCAGTGGGGAAGGCACTCTTGGTGATGTCGATGTTGGCTGCCTGGTTCGCGACCACTACCGCGGAGTCCGAGTCGGTCACCAGGGGTCCGGTCGGCGGCGCGCCGACGACTGTTGCGGTGTTGGTGACTGATCCGCTGTTGAGATCGGCTTGGGTGGTTGTGTAGCGGCCGGTGCAGTCCATCTGATCGCCCGGCTCCAGGGTGGCGCCTTGGGCGGGTGCGCAGGAGACTGCGGAGAGTCCGGCGTGTGGGTCGGTGACGCGGACGTTGTCGAGGGTGACGTTGCCGGTGTTGGTGACCTGGTAGGTGTAGGTGATGGGCGTGCCGGCGGCGCCGAACTCGGTCGGATTTGCCGTCTTCTGGGTGGTGATCGCTGGGCCTTGGTTCGCAGTGATCAAGGCTTGATCGGAATCAGTGACGGCATTACCTGTTGGCGGTTCACCGGTCACCGTTGCGGTGTTGGTGACTGATCCGCTGTTGAGATCGCCTTGGGTGGTTGTGTAGACCGCCGTGCAGTCCATCTGGTCGCCGGGCTCCAGGGTGGCGCCTTGGGCGGGTGCGCAGGAGACTGCGGAGAGTCCGACGTGTGGGTCGGTGACGCGGACGTCGTCGAGGGTGACGTTGCCGGTGTTGGTGACCTGGTAGGTGTAGGTGATGGGCGTGCCGGCGGCGCCGAACTCGGTCGGATTTGCCGTCTTCTGGATGGTGATCGCTGGGCCTTGGTTCGCAGTGATCAAGGCTTGATCGGAATCAGTGACAGCAGGACCTGTTGGTGGTTCACCGGTTACCGTCGCGGTGTCGGTGACCGATCCGGCGTTGAGGTCTGATTGCGTTGTGGTGTAGCGGCCGATGCAGTCCATCTGATCGCCCGGATCGAGGGTGGATCCTTGGGCTGGGGCGCAGGAGACTGCGGAGAGGCCGACGTGTGGGTCGGTGACCCGTACATCATCAAGGGTGACGTTGCCAGTGTTGGTGACTTGATAGGTGAAGGTGATCGGCGTGCCGACCGCACCGAAGGTGTCCGGGGCGGCGGTCTTGGTGATCTGGATCGCCGGGCCTTGGTTGGCGGTGATCAATGCCTGGTCGGTGTCGGTCACGTTCGGACCGGTTGGTGGGCTGCCGACGACGGTTGCGGTGTTGGTGACTGATCCGCTGTTGAGATCGCCTTGGGTGGTTGTGTAGACCGCCGTGCAGTCCATCTGGTCGCCCGGATCAAGCGTGGCGCCTTGGGCGGGGGCGCAGGAGACTGCGGAGAGTCCGACGTGCGGGTCGGTGACACGGACGTCGTCGAGGGTGACGTTGCCGGTGTTGGTGACCTGGTAGGTGTAGGTGATGGGCGTGCCGGCGGCGCCGAACTCGGTCGGATTTGCCGTCTTCTGGATGGTGATCGCTGGGCCTTGGTTCGCAGTGATCAAGGCTTGATCGGAATCAGTGACGGCATTACCTGTTGGTGGTTCACCGGTTACCGTCGCGGTGTCGGTGACCGATCCGGCGTTGAGGTCTGATTGCGTTGTGGTGTAGCGGCCGATGCAGTCCATCTGATCGCCCGGATCGAGGGTGGATCCTTGGGCTGGGGCGCAGGAGACTGCGGAGAGGCCGACGTGTGGGTCGGTGACCCGTACATCATCAAGGGTGACGTTGCCAGTGTTGGTGACTTGATAGCTGTAGGTGATCGGAGTGCCGGCCGAGCCGAAGGTCTCCGGTTCTGCGATCTTGATGATCTGGATGTTCGGGCCTTGGTTGGCGGTGATCAGCGCTTGATCGGTGTCGGTGACATTCGGTCCGGTGGGTGGTTGGCCGACGACGGTTGCGGTGTTGGTGACTGATCCGGAGTTGAGATCGGCTTGGGTGGTTGTGTAGGCCGCGGTGCAGTCCATTTGGTCGCCGGGCTCCAGAGTGGCGCCTTGGGCGGGTGCGCAGGAGACTGCGGAGAGCCCGACATGCGGATCGGTCACGCGGACATCATCGAGGGTGACGTTGCCGGTGTTGGTCACTCGATAGGTGTACGTGATAGGCGTGCCGGCGGCGCCGAACTCTGCCGGATCCGCGATCTTGGAAATGGTGATCGCGGGAACCTGATTGGCGGTGACGGCCGCATCATCGGAGTCGGACACAGCCGGACCTGTCGGCGGTGTACCGGTCACGGTTCCGATGTTGGTGATCAAGCCGGCATTCAGATCTGCCTGCGTTGTGGTGTAGCGCGCCGTACAGCTCATCGTGTCACCCGGCGCCAGGCTGGCACCTTGCGCCGGGGCGCAGGAGACCGCGGACAGCCCGACCTGTGGATCGGTGACCCGGACATCATCAAGGGTGACGTTTCCGTTGTTCGTTACGAGGTAGCCGTAGTTGATCACCGTGCCGGCCGAGCCGAACTCGGTCGGGTCAGCGATTTTGGTCACTGTGATGTTCGGCCCCTGATCGGCCGTGACCAGCGCAGTGTCCGTGTCAGTGACGTCTCCGGCAGGCGACGTCCCGGTGACCGTGGCGGTGTTGACGATTTCCCCGCGATTCACATCCGTCTGGGTAGTCGTGTAGACAGCGGTGCAGTCCATCTGATCACCGGGGTCCAAACTGGCACCCTGGGCCGGTGCACAGGAGATGGCGGACAGACCACTGTGCGGGTCGGTGATGCGAACATCATCAACGGTTACGTTGCCGGTGTTGATCATCCGATAGGTGTAGGTGATCGGAGTGCCGGCCGAACCGAACTCGGTCGGATCGGCGATCTTGGTGATCTGGATCTCCGGCCCCTGATTGGCAGTGATCAACTGCTGGTCGGAGTCGCTCACGTTCGGGCCGGCCGGCGGCACTCCCACCACGGTCGCGGTGTTGGCTATATCGCCGCGGTTCAGGTCGGCCTGGGTCGTGGTGTACCCGGCCGTGCAGGTCATCTGGTCCCCGGGGTCAAGGCTGACACCCTGGGCGGGGTCACAGGCGATCGGGGTCAGACCGTCGAGCGGGTCCGTGACGTCAACATTGTCGAGGGTGACGTTGCCCGTGTTGGTCACCACGAAGGTGTAGGCGATTGGCGTTCCGGCAGCACTGAACTCGGTGGGCTCGGCACTTTTCTGGATGTCGATCGCCGGCGCGGTGGTGGCGGTGACCAGCGCCTGATCACTGTCGGTCACATTCGGCCCGGTTGGTGGGCTCCCGACCACCGTGGCGGTGTCGGTGATCGAGCCGATGTTCAAGTCGGCCTGGGTCGCGGAATAGCTTGCTGTGCACGACATCGCGGAGCCGGGGTCGAGACTGGAACCTTGTGACGGACTGCAGCTGATGGTCGACAGTCCGTCATGGGGATCGGTGACCTGGACGTCGTTCAGGGTGACGTTGCCGGTGTTGGTGACCTGGTAGCTGTAGGTGATCGGAGTGCCGACCGCGCCGAAGGTGTCCGGGGCGACGGTCTTGGCGATCTGGATCGCCGGTCCCTGGTTGGCGGTGATCAATGCCTGGTCGGTGTCGGTCACATTCGAACCGGTTGGTGGGCTGCCGACGACGGTTGCCGTGTCGGTGACCGATCCGCTGTTGAGATCGCCTTGGGTGGTTGTGTAGACCGCCGTGCAGTCCATCTGGTCGCCGGGCTCCAGGGTGGCGCCTTGGGCAGGGGCGCAGGAGACCGCCGAGAGTCCCACATGTGGGTCGGTCACGCGAACATCGTCGAGGGTGACGTTGCCGGTGTTGGTGACCTGGTAGGTGTAGGTGATCGGAGTCCCGGCGGTGCCGAACTCGGTCGGATCGGCCGTCTTCTGAATGTCGATCGCCGGCGCGGTGCTGGCGGTGACCAGCGCCTCATCACTGTCGAGGACGTTGTCACCGGCCACCGAAACACCGGTCGCGGTCGCGGTGTCGGTGATGCTCCCGGCGTTCAGGTCGTCCTGGGTTGTCGTGTAGACGGCGGTGCAGGTCATCACGTCGCCGGGGTCGAGGCTGGTGCCCTGGTTCGGCGCACAGGCCAGGTCGGACAGACCATCGTGAGGGTCGGTGACGCGGACATTGTTGAGCGTGACGTTGCCGGTGTTGGTGACCTGGTAGCTGTAAGTGATCGGGGTGCCGGCCGCCCCGAAGCTGCCGGGACTGGCGTTCTTGGCGATCTGGATGTCCGGTCCCTGGTTGGCGGTGACGACGGCCTGGTCGGTGTCGGTGACGTCCGCTCCGGTGGGCGGGGTGCCGGTGACGGTGGCGGTGTTGGTGATCGAACCGGCGTTCAGGTCTGCCTGGGTGGTGGTGTAGACGGCGGTGCAGGTCATCACGTCGCCCGGGTCGAGACTCGAGCCTTGCGCCGGCGCGCAGGAGACTGCGGAGAGTCCGACGTGCGGGTCGGTGACGCGTACGTCGTCCAGAGTGACGTTGCCGGTGTTCGTGACCTGGTAGCTGTACGTGATCGGGGTGCCGGCCGCCCCGAAGCTGCCGGGACTGGCGTTCTTGGCGATCTGGATGTCCGGTCCCTGGTTGGCGGTGACGACGGCCTGGTCGGTGTCGGTGACGTCCGCTCCGGTGGGCGGGGTGCCGGTGACGGTGGCGGTGTTGGTGATCGAACCGGCGTTCAGGTCTGCCTGGGTGGTGGCGTAGACGGCGGTGCAGGTCATCACGTCGCCCGGGTCGAGACTCGAGCCTTGCGCCGGTGCACAGGCGAGCTCGGACAGGCCGTCGTGCGGATCGGTGACGCGGACGTTGTCCAGGGTCGCGTCGCCGGTGTTGGTAACCCGGTAGTTGTACGTGATCGGGCTGTCCGCGGAACCGAAACTGTCCGGAGTGGCGGTCTTCGCGATGTCGATACTCGGAACGGTCACCCTCGACTCTTCGTCCAGCGCACCACAGTCGCTGACGGTGTCGACATAGTTGCTGTCGCCGGAGTAGCTGATGCGCCAGAAATATCGTCCCGGGTCGCTGGGTGTGAAGGAGGCGTCGGCTGTGGCGGTGCCCGGCGAGGTGGTCTGCAGATCTGTGCCCGCCTGGGCGAAGGCGACGTCCTCGCACACCGGTTCGTCCGAGTCGGTCGGGCCGTACGCGGTGAAGGTCACTGTCCCGGTCGGCGCGACATCGCCCACCCCGACGAGCAGGCCGGTGTCGGATATCTCGTCCCCGAATCGGGCGTCGGCCGCCGACGAGGTGAGCAGGACCGCGGACTTGGTGATCCGCGACTTCTCGTTCGGATCATCACAAGTGCTGGTGACCGGTTCGTAGTTCGCGTCCCCCGAATAGTCGACCAACCAGAAGTAGTCGCCCGCCACAGTCGGTGAGAACTCGGGGGAGGTCGCCGTCCCGTCGGTGAGCGGGACTGTCGCCGGGCCGAACGCCGGATCTCCGGTGCAGACCGGCGTGCCCGACGCGCCGTACAGTCGGAAGGTCACCGTGCCGGTCGGAATCGGTGCGTCGGGTATCCCGGTCACGGTTGCCGTGTCGGAGACGGACGCGTTGGGCAGCGTCGCGGTGGTCGCCTGGGTGGCGATCGTCGGAACGGCAGGTGTCACGGTGGACGTCTCACCGGCCTCGCCGCAAGGGCTCTGTGGAAGGGCCGTGTAGTTGTCGTCGCCGGAGTAGGAGACCCTCCAGTAGTAGCTGCCCGCTCGCGGCGGTGGTGTGAACGAGGCCGTAGCGATCGACTCCACCGGGCGGCCCCGGGCCGGAGTTCCATTGGCCCGGAATCGAACGCGGGTTGGCCGGTGCAGTCCGGGGTCGGTGAAGGCCCGTAGGCCGTGAAGGTCACGGTGCCGGTGGGTGCGGGCATGCCGGCAACTCCGGTCACGCCGACATCGGTCGCCGTGTCGCTTGGTGAACTGCCGAGTTGCACCGAGGTCGCCTGGGTGGAGATCGACGGAGTGGCTTTGGTCACCACCGACGTCTCGCCGTCGGCGTTGCAGGCGCTGGTCAGACTGATGAATTCGTCATCACCGGAGTAGGCGACGCGCCATCGATAGGTTCCCACCGCGGGCGGGGTGAAGGGCTCCGACGTCGCTCGCCCGTTCACCAGGTCGATGGCGTCCGACTCGAACAGCGGGTTGCCCACGCACTCGGTGTCGTCGGTCGGGTAGGCCAGGAAGCGTACGGTGCCGGTCGGCGTCGGCCCGCCGGCCGGCCCGGCAACCTGGACGGCGTCAGCGATCGTTTCGCCGAGGGTGATGGTGTCGGTCGCGGTTGTGGTGATCGTCGGGAGGGTCCCGCGGACCAGCGATGTCTCACCGTTGGCGCCGCACCCACTGACGACGGCGTCGTTGTTGTCGTCACCCGTGTACGACGCCACCCAGAAGTAGCGCATACCCAGCGCATCCATCGGCACGACGAAGGGCTCGGAGGTGGCACGTGCCGCCGATCCGCCGTTGACCTCGGTGAGCGGCCGATCAGTCGACTGGAACGCCAGGTTGGCAGCGCTGCAGTCGGGGCCCGTGGAGTCGGGGAACGGGCCGTACAGGGCGAAGGTGACGGTGCCGCCGATGGGGGATTGGATCCTGGACAGGACGGCAGTGTCGGAGATCTCTTGGCCCGGGCCGGCCGACGTGGCGGACGTTGAGATGATCGGCGATGCCTTGCTGACCACCGATCTCTCGTTGGCGTCGCCGCACGGGGTCGTCAGTGGGGAGTAGTTCGAATCTCCCGAGTACGAGACCCGCCAATAGTAGGTACCAGCCGTTGTCGGGTGGAACGAGGCCGACGCTTGCCCGATGCCCGTCGCGCTGGCTTCGAGCTCCACGGGGTCGGAGGTGAAGGCGACGGCGTCGCACACCGCGGTGGCGGAATCGGTCGGCCCGTACGCGGTGAAGATCAGCGTGCCGGTCGGTTCCGGCCCGCCGTCGACCCCGGATTCGGTCGCGGAGTCGGAGATGGTGGCGTCGGGCAGCGTGGCGTCGTTCGCCGCCGTCACGATGGTGACCGCTGCCCTCGCGACGGTCGATGTTTCACCCGTCTCGCCGCAGGCGCTGGTGAGACCGAGGTAGTTCGCCTCACCGGAGTACAAAACCACCCAGTGGTAGTTCCCGGCCGCGGCCGGTGTGAAGGGCGGAGAGGTGGCCTCGCCGTCCACGAGCGGAATCGGATCTGAGGTGAACACGGGATCGCCGCTGCACTCTGCCGAGGCGGACGGGCCGAACAGCCGGAAGGTCACTGTCCCGGTCGGAGTCGGCCCGCCCCCGGTTGCCGTCAGCGTCGCGGTGTCGGTCACGTCCCCGCCGAGGGTGGTGTCGGCGGCGGTGGTCGTCATCTCTCGTTCGAGGCAGTCCTGTGGGGCTTCCACCTCGATCGGGTTGATGTAATCCTTCAGCGCCGAGCTGTCGAACTGCTGGGATTGCCGGGAGCGGAAGTTGATGGTGCTGAACTTGTCGATCAGGTCGCACCCGGGAACCTGACCCGTCAGCACCGTCAGGTTCATCGCGGCTTCGAGGAACAACCCGTCGGTGCTGGTTGCGGCGAAGAAGTTGTCCGGGCAACTGACGGCGCCCCAGGATCCCGACGACGGCCCGCTGGACGTCCAGCGCTGGCAGTTGGCAAGGGCCAGCGGCCGGCTGCCGTTCTGCGTCAGGTTGAACCGCCAGTCGCCGGTCGTACGGTCCGGTATGGCGGGGTTCGTCGACCGATTGGGTCGCTGGTTCACCTCGAGCGTGTAGCCGATGGAGCCGCTGGAGGCCGCGCGGCTGAAACCGAACATCTCCCAGATGTTGTTGGTGACCGAGTCCCTGGTCGCGAACGCGTAAACGTCGTTGATGTCTGCCTGCCCCGATGCGCTGCCCCCGCCCGCGGCGCCGGTCCAGTTGGGCCAGTTGCCCTCACTGCCGCTGGCGTACTGGGTGCCGTCGCCGAGGCCGTCGCGGTCCACCGGCTGATCGCCGACCGCGGGGCTCTCCCAGTCCAGATTGCCGGCCGCGTTGACCTGGCAGTTGCCGTCGATCTCGAATCCTTGAACGACGAGCGTGGCTGTCTGGGCTGTCGTCGGGCACGGTTGGCCGGGATTGACCACGGAGAATGGCCCCACCCGCTCAGCTGCTTTCGCCGTGGCCGGCGATTTCGTCGTGGTCGCCGAATCGGGTGCCGGCGTCCGGATCCCGCGGTGAGCGGGACGCGAGGTTGTCGACGGGCTCGTTGAAGCAGACGAGGAAGGCGGGTCCGGCGCGACGGGACCTGTCTGCACAGGAGCGTCGGCGGTCGGGGAGGGCGTTGGGTCTGGGGAGGAGGGCGCAGCCGAGGATGGAGCCGCATCCGGTGATCCGGCCGGTGACCACGAACTGTCCGCCGACCGAGGAGCAGTTGGCGATGAGGACGGTGCCCTTGCCGCTGATGGTGAGGAGGTGGCCGCGGGCGACTCGCTGGCTTCCCGTGCAGCCACAGTGAGGGTGGTGGCGCACGGATCGCTTGCCGCGCACCGGCTTCCCGCCAGAGCTGCCGCCGTGGTCAGCTTCGCCCCGGCTGGTGCATCCGCGGACGTCTTCGCCACGAAAGTGGCCGCCGTTGATCGTGGCGCGCCCGCCGTGCCCAGTGCCGGCAGTGTCCAGGTGAGGTCCTTGGTGGCCGGGTCGAGCGACAGATTCTGCCTGGTCAGGGTCTGTTCGGCTGAGGCGATTTCGGCATTCGTCAGCAGGCCGGAAAGGTCGTCGACAACCACCGCGCTGCCGGACAGCGGTTGCTCGCTGCTGGCCTGCAGCGTGTAGGTGATCTTGCTGCCGGGCTGCACGCTGCCGCCGGATGCCGGGACGGCCTTCGCGGTGACCGTCAGCGGCGGCCCGGCTGTCGCCGGTGCCGTGTTCGGAACCAGCGCCAGCAACCCGCCGAGCGCAGTCAGCGCGGCAGTCAGGACAGAGACTGCGCGCCGCCGCCGTGGCCGACTGCTCGAGCCTGGCCAGTTCGACTGTGCCATGGGTTCCCCCTTTCGGCGCTCGCGAACAAACCGTTGCGGCCGAGGAAACCACCGCGATATCTGATTTGCCGAATGGTCGTGGCGAATTCACCTGGCGATCCGCGCTGCCCGATGGGCAGCGCGACAAGCCGGATGGCTGCCAGGGGCCGTCGACGGTCCGTGACGGTCACCGGAGAACTGAACACTTTCTCCGACCAACAGAGCAAAGGCGGTTTCTCCTCCGTCCCAAGTCACGCTGCCAGCGTGCACCTCGAAACCACAAGGTCCTCTGCAGAATTGAATCCAAGCCGGGTTACGGAGGCTTCACCCGATTCTGGTGACACCGGTAATTCCGAGCGCAATCGACGGAGGGTTATCACTCCGGTTGCATATTCGGCCGGTCAGCGCTTGAACATGCGGCGCACGCTGAGTCCCGCCGCCAGAGCGCCGGCGGCCGCGCCGGCCGATGCCGTGCCGAGCAGCCCGAGGCGTACCGCCCGGCGATGGGTGCGGAACTCCCGGACCTGCCAGTCGTACTCCTGAGCATGGTGCTCCAGCCGGCGGTCCGGGTTGACCGCGCAGGGATGGCCGACCAGCGACAGCATCGGCAGATCGTTGTACGAGTCGGAGTAGGCGAAGCACCGAGCAAGATCGAATCCGTGTTCGACGGCCAGAGCGCGTACGGCCTCGGCCTTTGCCGGACCATGCAGCAGCTCTCCGACCAAGTGGCCGGTGTAGACACCGTTGACGGTCTCCGGCACGGTCGCCACTGCTCCGCTCAGCCCGAGCCGATTGGCGATGATCGACGCCAGTTCGATCGGTGCCGCGGTGACCACCCAGACCTGCTGACCGGCGTCCAGGTGCATCTGGGCCAGTGCCCGGGTGCCGGGCCAGATCTTCGGCAGGATCGACTCCTCGTAGATCTCCTCACCGGCCGCGGCCATCTCCTCAACGGTGTGACCGGCGATGAAGTTCAGCGCCGAATCACGGGCTTGCTGCATGTGATCGGGATTCTCCCGCCCCACCACGCGGAACCAGGTCTGCAGCCACAGTCCCTTGAGAATGAGCCGGGTCGGAAAGAAGCCGCGACGATAGAGGCCGCGGGCGAGATGGAAGATCGACGCACCCTGGATCACGGTGTTGTCGAGATCGAAGAACGCCGCCGCCTGGGCATCCGGACGGATCAGCGGCGCCGGCGTCGTCATGACGCCAACCATAGTGCGGGGCGGATCGCTGCCCGTGCCAGACTCTGACCATGAGCGAAGTGCGCACCGGCAACGGCTCCGACGATGCGCGGGTCGTGGTGATGACGCGCGTCGGTTGCCATCTGTGTGCCGATGCGGTCGCGGTGATCGCCGCGGTGTGCGCGACGACCGGAGATCGCTATCGGGAGATCGACGTTGACTCCGATCCGGAACTGGCCCGGCGTTACAACGATCAGGTCCCGGTCACCTTTGTCGACGGCCGCCAGCATGATTTCTGGCGGGTCGACCGGGATCGTCTCCGCGCCGCATTGACCGCTCGCTCGTAACCCATCGCCCCGCCCTCACAGGAGAATGCATGCAGCGTGTTGCCCAGATCATCCGGCTCAAGCCGGAGGCGATCGAGGAATACAAGCGGATCCACGCCGACGTCTGGCCGGGCGTACTCGCCCAGATCGCCGAGTCGGGAATCAAGAACTATTCGATCTTTCTGCGCGAACCGGAGAATCTGCTTTTCGCGTACTTCGAATACCACGGCGAGGACCTGGCTGCCGATATGAAGCGGATGGCCGACGATCCGACCACCCAGGATTGGTGGAAGATCACCGACCCGATGCAGGAGTCGCTGGAGACGACCTCGGATGACCAGTGGTGGGCACCTGCCGAGGAGGTCTTCCACACCGAGTGATCGTCGCCGAGGGCGGATGTCCGGATACCCCGGGGCGCCGAGCCGGCCGCGTGGCGCCGAGCCGGCCGCCGGCGCCGAACCACCCGCCGGCGCCGAACCACCCGCCGGCGCCGAACCACCCGCCGGCGCCGAACCACCCGCCGGCGCCGAACCACCCGCCGGCGCCGAACCACCCGCCGGCGCCGAACCGAAGGTCAAAGGTTGATCCTGCGGCTCAATCTGCGCCCGATTTGGTGCGTACGCTCAAACTTTGATCTTGCGACATGGGACCGGGTGGCCCGCGGCGGTGCGGGAGCGCCTGGAACGGCCGCCACGGTTCGGTTCTTCCCCCCCGGCAGCCGCCACCCGATTCCGAACCTCAACGTTTGATCCTGTGGCTGGTTTTCGGCGGGGATTTGGTGCGTAGGCTCAAACTTCGATCTTGCGACCTCAAAGTTTGATCTTCCGACATCGGGTTCGGGGTGCGGGGTTCGGGTTCGTGCGTCCGAGAGCCACCCGATTCCGAACCTCAACGTTTGATCCTGTGGCTGGTTTTCGGCGGGGATCTGATGCGTACGCTCAAACTTCGACCTTGCGACCTCAACGTTTGACCTTGCGACGAGGGCGACCCGAGCGACGAGGGTGACGCTGGGCGGCGCGCACCGAGTGCGGCCCGGGGCGGGTCAGGTGGCGCGGGGTTGGCTCTTGGTGAGCAGGGTGAAGGCCAGACCGCCTACGGCGAGCAGGGTCAGCAGGGCAAGACCGAGGCCGTAGTCAGGGAACACCAGATGGTAGGTCGCTCCCATCACCAACGGCGGGAAGAAGCCACCGATGCCGCCCATCGCACCCACGACGCCGGTGATGCTGCCAACCCGGTCCGGCGGCGCCTGCAGTGCGACCCAGGCGAAGACACCGCCGGTACCAAGACCCAGGAAGAACGCCAACGCGACGAAGGTCGAACCGGAGGCGAGGTCGGGTGGCGGTTGCAGCGCGACGATGACCGCCATGACGGCGGTGCCGGTCAGTGATATCGCCACCACCCGTCGCGGCCCGATCCGGTCGGCCAGTGCGCCACCGATCGGTCTGGCGATGACTGCGACGATCGCGAACACGGCCGTCCGCGTCCCCGCCTTGGTGAGGCTGAAGTCGTAGATGTCGTGGATGTAGGTCGGCAGATAGGTGGAGAAGGCGACGAAGCCGCCGAACGCGATCGCGTACAGGAAGGACATCCGCCAGGTGACGCCGAGCCGCAGCGCACCGGCGATCTTGGGCACCACCGGTTGGCGGCTGGGCTGCCACCCCGGCGCATTCCGCATCAGCAGCCAGCACAACGCGGCACCCACCAGCAATGCCACGGCGATGATCACATGTGTCGGCAGATATCCGAACCAGCCCACGAACCGCGGCGTGAAGAAGGCCGACAACGCCGTGCCACCCATCCCGGCGCCGAAGATGCCAAGCGCCGACCCGCGTCGTTCCGGCGGGAACCAGGCGTTGACGAACGGGACACCGACGGCAAACGTGGTGCCGGCAATGCCCAGGAAGAACCCGATGATCAACAACCACAGGTAGGAGTGCTCAGCACCGGCGATCCCGACCAGGAACGCAAAGGGTGCCGAGATCACCAACAGGACGGTGAACATCAGCCGGCCGCCGTACCGGTCGGTCAGCGCACCGGAGACGATGCGCCCCAACGACCCCACCAGCACCGGTATGGCGACCAACAGGGATTTCTGGGTGCTGCTCAACCCGAGCTCGTCGGTATACCGGGCTCCGAGCGGCCCGATCTCATTCCAACCCCAGAAGCTGATGGCGAAGGCGGCGGTGGCCATCGCCAGGTTGCGGGCCTGTCCGCGGGGAGCGATCGTCGTGGTCTCGGTCGCGCTGACTTCGGCCATCGGATCCCCTCAGCGATCCCGGTCCCGGGTCCCCACCGGAGCCCAGCCCGGTCGGGGAGCGCGGCTGCCCGACGGACCGACGTCCCTGCTCCGATAGACGATGTACGGCCTGAAGAGATAGTGCACGGGCACGGTGAAGGCATGCACCAATCGGGTGAACGGGAAGATCACGAAGAGGGCCATTCCGATCAAGGTGTGGACCCGGAACGACAGCGGTGAGGCGGCCATCGAATCGATCTTGGGCTGCAGAATGAACAGTGACCGGAACCAGGGCGAGACGCTCTCCCGATAGTTGTGCGTCTGCCCGCCGCCGACGCCGGCGTAGAGCAGCGTGGTCAGCAGTCCGAAGACCAGCGCCGCGACGAGGACCACGTACATCGTCTTGTCGTTCTTGGTTGTCGCCATGAAGACCGGCCCGGTGGTCCGCCGCCGGAAGATCAGGATGCCGATTCCAATCAAGGTGCAGAAACCGGCGAGCGCGCCCAGGCTGAGAGCCACCAGGTGGTAGTCGTGTTCGGTGACGCCAACCGCCGCGGTCCACGACTCGGGAATCACGAGCCCGGCAAGGTGGCCGATGATCACAACAAGGATGCCGAAGTGGAAGAGCGGGGAACCCCAGCGCAGCAAACGGGATTCGTACAGCTGGGACGATCGGGTCGTCCAACCGAACTTGTCGTAGCGGTATCGCCAGATGGTGCCGCCGACCAGCACGACGATCATCGCGTACGGGAGGATGCCCCACAAGATCAGATTCACGAGTACGCCTCCAGCTCGACACTGACCGGTCCGACACTTTCCAGGCCGACGGTTTCGACCGGTGGCGTCGGCGGAGCAAGCTGCTGCACCTCGGCGCGGCTTCTCGGCGACTCTCCCGGCAACGTCGTACACACCGCGGCCACCACCAGGGCGAACGGCGATCCACTGTCGATCAGTGCGAACCGCAACATCTCCAGGGACGCCCGGTAGTCCTGGAGCAACTGGCTGCCCTGCTGCGGATCGACGACGGCGGCGTACTCCAGGACGATCGGCAGGAAGTCCGGCAGTTCTTGATCATCGGCGAGCAGGAACCCACTGCTGCGGTACTGCGCCTTGAACCGCGCCAACGCCTGCCCTCGCCGTCGGGTGTCCCCATCGGTCCAGT